>NZ_JBCGFD010000009.1:0-160838 GCF_038739755.1 Aeromonas sp. SE22 | reverse complement strand
GCATCGCACTCATAATGCGGGGGTCACAGGTTCGAATCCCGTCATAGCCACCATCAATTTGCGGAAGTGGCGAAATTGGTAGACGCACCAGATTTAGGTTCTGGCGCCCTAGGCGTGAGAGTTCGAGTCTCTCCTTCCGCACCATTGAACGAAGTACCAAACAGACCAGCTTTATGCTGGTTTTTTTGTCTCTGAAATTTGCCTCTTTTTGCCCACTTTCCTGCGGCCCCCCCTTCCCGATCTTCTCAATACGGCTTTCACTTGCCCACAAAAAAGCGGCCCACAGGCCGCCAGATAAACACCTATTTGCCTCGAATGGTCAGAACGGGAAGAACCAGGGAATGGCCACCACGCTCACCGCCATCACCAGCAGGGTGAAGGGCACGCCGATACGGATAAAGTCGGCGAACTTGTAGTTGCCCGGCCCCAGAACCAGGGTATTCACCGGTGACGAGACCGGCGTCATGAAGGCGGCCGAGGCGGCGATGGCGATGGTCATGGCAAACGGATAGGGCGATACCCCCATCTGCTGCGCCGTGCCCAAGGCAATCGGCGCCATCAATACCGCCGTCGCCGTGTTGGAGATGAACAAACCGATCACGGCGCAGAGAGCAAACAGGCTGGCCAGCATCACTCGCGGCCCCATCTCCCCCACTGCGCTCATCAACCCGCCCACGATGAGATCCACCCCGCCGGTTTTTTGCAGCGCCAGCGCGAAGGGCAACATGCCGACAATCAGGATCAGGGTCGGCCAGTGGATCGACTTGTAGGCGCTCTCCATGTCGATGCAGCGAAACTTGCCCATCAGCAGACAGGCGATCAGCGCGGCAATGACGTTGGGCACCGGGTCGGTCACCATCAGCAGGATCATCACCCCGAGGCAGATGAGGGCGTGAATGGCCTGGCTGCGCGCTGGCGCCATCTCGTCTACCTCGGCCGGCAGCCCCATCAGCAGAAAGTCACGGCTGTGGGTTTGCAGCAGCCGGATATGACTCCAGTTGCCCACCACCAGCAGGGTATCCCCCATCTGCAGCGGCTCATCCACCAGCTTGCCACCCATCGTCTCGCCATCCCGGCGCAGCCCCACCACGCTCAAACCGTAGGTGGAGCGGAAGGTCACCTCGCGCACGGTTTTACCAAGCAGGCTCGACTCGGGAATAAGCGACACCTCGGCCATCCCCACCTCCCGCGCCTGATCGGAGAAGTATTCGCCGCGCAGGATCATCGGTTCGAGCCGCGCCTCGCTGCAAAACTCGCGAATGTCAATCTCGGGATCGGACATGTCGATCAGCAGCACATCCCTGGCCTGAAATTCACTGATCCCCGAGACCGGCACCATCACTCGACGAAACTTGCGCCAGCGCTCTACCCCGATGACGTGGGCGCCATAGCGGGCGCGCAGTTGCAACTCATCCAGGGTATGGCCAATCAGCGGTGAATCGGGCCGCAGCGCCAACCGGCGAGCCCGGCCGGTAAGTCGATAGTCGCGGATAAGGTCGCGAAAGGTTCGGCGTCCGCTCTGCTTGCCTTTGCCCTCTTCCCCCTCGCCCACCAGGGAGCCGCGTACCAGCAGCATGTAGACAATCCCGCACAGCAGGATCAGGGCGCCGAGCGGTGTAAAGCTGAAAAAGGTGAAGCCATGAATGCCATGACGCATCAGTTCACTGTTGACCACCATGTTGGGGGGGGTGGCCACCAGCGTCATCATGCCACTGATAAGCCCGGCAAAACCGAGCGGCATCATCAGCCGACCAGCCGGGATCCCCATCCGGTTCGCCACGCTCAGCACCACCGGGATGAAAATGGCCACTACCCCGGTGCTGCTCATCACCGCCCCCAGCGTCGCCACCGCCACCATCAGCAGCACCAGCAGTTTGGTCTCGCTGCTGCCCGCCACCTTCACCAGCGCATCCCCCACCTGATAGGCGATACCGGTTCGCACCAACCCATCCCCGACCACGAACAGGGCGGCAATCAGAATAACGTTGGGATCGCTGAAACCCGCCAGCGCCTCCGGCAGAGTGAGGGTGCCGCTCAGCACAAAGAGGATGATGATCAACAGGGCGACCACGTCCATCCGGACTTTATTGGTCATGAAGAGATAGATGGCACCCGCCAGCAGAGAGAGCACCCAGACAAGCTCGGAATTCAATGAAACCTCCTTTTACAACATGATTCTCCTCCCGGAGAGTGGACTCTATCAGACCACAGCCATGAGGCTATGGTCTTGTTACATATCAATAAAGTCCGGCCAGCTATCGCACCATAACCCATCAGCGCTTGAATAGGCGGTCATCGGATTGGATTTCTTTGATGTGTGCCAAGCACAGGGGGGACAAAAGTCCTGCCCGGCAGCTGCCGCACCACCTAGAATGGCACCCTCGCACTACCTCCATGCCAAGGATCAGAAAATGAGCATATTCGAGCTGTTCAGCATCAATAACACGCTAGTGACCATCCCGCTGGGCGGCGGCTACGCCATGTCGTGGATTGAAGCCATCGGTACCCTGTTCGGGCTGGCCTGCATCTGGTTCGCCAGTCAGGAGAAGACCATCAACTACCTGTTCGGTCTTATCAACGTCACCCTGTTTGCCATCATCTTCTTCCAGATCCAGCTCTACGGGCTTTTGCTCCTGCAGCTGTTCTTCTTCTGCGCCAACCTCTACGGCTGGTACGCCTGGACCCGCCCCGCCAACGAGCAGGGGGATACCCTGCAGATCCGCTGGCTCAGCAAATCCAAGCTCATCGTCACTGCCTTGGTGAGCGTGCTGGCCATCGCCCTGCTGGCCCGCTATATCGACCCGGTATTCGCGGCGCTGGCGCGCACCTCGGTCGCGTTGCTCAACCTGTTTGGTGCCGGACTTGCCACTCCCGAGCCCTCCCCCGATGCCTTCCCGTTCTGGGATGCCACCATGACGGTGCTCTCGGTGGTCGCCCAGATCCTGATGACCCGCAAATATGTGGAGAACTGGATCCTCTGGGTGGTCATCAACATCATCAGCATCGGTATCTATGCGGCGCAGGGTGTCTACGCCATGTCGCTCGAATACCTGATCCTGCTCTTTATCGCCGCCAACGGCACACGCCTCTGGGTGATTGCCGCCAAGCGCCAGCCACAGGGGGTATAAGCCATGACGCTGCTACCCCATCTCCAGTGCCGCCCCGACCAGATTGCCGAGCGGGTGGTGCTGTGCGGCGACCCGGCCCGGGTTGATCGTATCGCCAGCCAGCTCGACGAGTGCGAAGTCCTGGGCCAGCACCGGGAGTTTCGTCTCATCAACGGCCGTTATCAGGGAGTGCCCATCACGGTTTGCAGCACCGGCATCGGCGGCGCCTCGGCCATCATAGCGCTGGAGGAGCTGGTGCAGGCCGGTGCCCGCTCGCTTATTCGGGTCGGCTCGGCCGGTGCCCTGCAGCACGACATCGGTCTTGGCGACCTTATCGTGGTGGAAGGGGCGGTACGCAATGAGGGGGCCTCGCAGGCCTATCTGCCCGCCGAGTACCCCGCCTGTGCCGACATCTGGCTGCAAGCCGCCCTGCTCAATCAGGTGGCGGCCAGCGGCCAACCTCATTGGCACGGGCTGGTGCGCTCCCACGACAGCTTCTATAGGGATGATGAGCAGGAGGTGTGCCGCTACTGGCATGCCCGTGGCGTGCTGGGCGCAGACATGGAGACCGCCTCCCTGCTTGCCGTGGGGCGCCTGCGCAAGGTGCGGGTTGCCACCGTGCTCTGCAACGTGGTGCTGTTCGAGCAGGATGTGCAGGATGGGGTCAATGAGTACGCCAACGCCGAGCAGGCCATGATGAACGGCGAGCGAAACGCCATCGCCGCCGCCCTCCACGCCCTGGTGCAATAACCCGCAAACCGTTAATCACGGCACATTCGACAGGAGGCGGGCTGGTATCCGGCCCGCGCTCTTGTTAGCCTCATGGCCCTCGTCATCGGTGCGACAGGTACGTCATGCAGCAACAGCCCTATCCCCTCGGTCGTTTTCACGCCGAACTCGCCAAACTGGAACCCCGCTTTGCCGCGGCGCTGGAAGCGTGCACCCTGTTTCTGCGTCGCTACCTGCCGGGCGAATCCATCATGCGGCAGGGGGTGCTGAGCGAGCAGCTCTATCTGGTGGGCGCAGGGCGGGTCTCCCTCAATAGCGCCGTCCACTCGGGCCGCATCTTCCAGCTCGGCGAGATTGAGTGTCACAGCCAGATCTTCGGCGAAATGGAGTTCTTCAGCGCCACCCCGGTGCAGTGGAACGTGGTGGCCGAGACCGAACTCGACGCCCGGGTCATCTGTGCCGACAAGCTGGCCCAGCGCCTGCTGGCCGAGCCAGAGCTGACCCTCTTCTTCGCCGCGGCGCTTGCCAGCGACTATCTCGATACGCTGGAGATCACCACCAGCCGACTGCTCCACCCCATCGCCTACAACATCGCCTATGAGTTGTGGCGAGAACGCCAGCGCACCCCCATGCTGGGGTCACGCAAGCGGGCCCACGAGGCGGCGCGCTTCGGCACCACAGAGCGGGTTTACCGCCGCGCCCTCAAGGAGCTGGTTGAACAGGGCATAGTTGCCGACGGCAGCGACGGCCCCGTTATCGCCGATCTGACCAGGCTGCGCGCCTATCTCGACCTTTGATTTCCATTCATCCCATTTCGATTCACCCTGTCAGGAGTCACCATGTCTACTCACACCTATCCAGAGTTCACCTTCTTCAGCCGCTTCGTTGCCGACATTCAGGCGGGCCGCAAGACCATCACCATCCGCGACGAGAGCGAGGCCAACTGGCAGCCCGGCCAGCGGCTGGCGCTGTTCACCAACCCGGAACACCAGCCCTTTGGCACCATCGAGGTGCTCTCCGTCAATGCTGTAGCCTTCAATGAGCTCAATGACGAACACGCCCGTCAGGAGAACATGACCCTCCCCGAGCTCAAACAGGTAATCCGCGATATCTACCCCGCTCTGCCGCCGCTCTATGTGATTGAATTTCAGCTGCTTGAAGCATGATTTTGTGAGCTGCCTCAGCTAACACCGGTTGCGCTCTCTGGCTAAAGGCGCAAAATAACTGTTTTTATATACAGTTATTGGTGCGTTATGGATATACAACTTGAACCGGCCATTGCGGCCATGGTGGCGGAGTTCATCGCTGCAGGCCGCCCCAAGGCGAGTAGCCTGAGCTGGCAGGCGCGACGTGAAGGCTATCTTGCTTCGGCCATCTTGGGCGGTGAACGGGAGGAGGTTGGCGCTATCGAAGAGTGGCAACATGGCCATTATTCCATTCGCCTCTATCAGCCAGCGTCCACCTCAAGTGCAAGCCGTCCGGCCCTGATCTACTTTCATGGCGGCTGTTTTGTCAGTGGCGAGTTCGACACCCACGACCGCCAGATGCGCATGCTGTGTAATCGCGCCGAGGCACTGGTGTTCGCGGTACATACCCGCCTTGCCCCTGAACACACCTATCCTGCAGCACACGACGACGCACTGGCTGCTACGCTCGCCATCATGGCCGATGTGGAGAAATGGCATGGGGATCCGGCACGGATTCTCCTTGCGGGCGACAGTGCCGGCGGGCACATCGCCCTGATCACAACATTGCGACTCAAGGAGCAAGGCGCCCCTTTGCCTGCAGCCCAACTGCTCATCTATCCGATGCTCGATGCTGCGGGCGACAGTGACAGCTATCGGCAGCTAGGGGATGACTACCTCATCACCCGCGACATGCTGTTAAGCGGTTTTCACGCCTATCTGGGCGAGCTACCCGCCACTCATCCCGAAGCCAGCCCGCTCCACTATTCCGACCTATCAGGATTACCACCGACCCATATCATAACGGCGGAATATGATCCGCTGCGCGATGAAGGGGAAGCCCTCTATCGCAAACTGCTGCAAGCCGGTGTCACAACCACCTGTCAGCGGCAACTGGGGGTTATACACGGCTTCTTCCAACTGGCCGGAGTCAGCCCCGCTGCGCGTCAGCTCATTGAACAGCTCTCACTGTTTATCAGGAGACTCTGATTTGGCCTTTGCCGAGCGATATGTTAATAGTGTCCTCTTTTGAATCATGGAGGTGACCCGAGTGTTTGAGATAGCGAGCCTGAGAGAAGGGATGATGCACGGGGTCGAGCTGTTCCAGCTGCTGCTGGAGATCATCTCCATCGCCTGTGTGGTGATAGGGCTTGGCAAGACCCTCTGGCTGGCGGCACGGATGGAGGATCACGAACCGGGCTTTCCGCGCATTCGCCTCTGTTTCGGCAGTTGGCTCATCTTGGCGCTGGAGTTCCAGCTCGCCGCCGACATCCTGGCCACCACGGTCGCGCCAAGCAAGGAGGAGCTGATCCGCCTTGCCATCATCGCGGTGATCCGCACCTTCCTGAACTACTTCCTCGGCAAGGAGCTGGAAGCCCAGACCGAACGGCAGCAGGAGCAGCGCAGCGAGCAGGCCAAAGCTGCTCAATAACTTGTTTCCTGCATAGCATCAGCGCTAAGTGCCATGCCATCCCGACCACTACCGTGGCTTGGGATGGCACCTTTGTGACCCTTCCCGCACTTTTGGCAATCAGCCAACTATGGAACCCTTTTCAAGGTTTCCCCTGCCCTGTCGAGTAGCAGCTCATCTGCGTAAGATAGAAAATCTTCTCCCCCAATCGGCCAAGCTGATGAATACGCACTCCCTTCACACGCCCGATATCGACCTCGATAGCTGTGTCATCTACCAGATCTACCCCATGAGTTTTCAGGACAGCGATGGCGACGGACTGGGCGACATCAACGGCATCCGTCAGCGCCTCGGTTATCTGGCCACCCTCGGGGTCGATATGCTCTGGCTCACCCCCATCTATCGATCCCCCAAGCGGGACAACGGCTATGACGTGGCGGACTACCGTGCCATCGACCCCGCCTTCGGCACCCTGACCGAGATGGAGCAGCTGATCGCCGAAGCGGCCGCCCACGGCATCGGCATCATGATGGATATCGTTGCCAACCACACCTCCACCGAGCACGAGTGGTTTATGAAGGCACTGGCCGGGGATCCCCGTTATCAGGGTTATTACGTATTCCGGGATCAAGCCTTTGTCGATGCTCACCCCATTACCTCGATTTTTGGCGGCAGCGGCTGGCAGTATGTGCCAGCGCTTGATCGCTACTACCTGCACAACTTCGATCCCAGTCAGGCCGATCTGGACTGGGACAACCCTGATGTGCGTGCCGAAATGGCAGAGGTGATCAACTTCTGGCTGGGCAAAGGGATCAAGGGATTTCGCTTCGATGTGATCGACATGGTGAGCAAGGAGTGGGACCGGCTTGCCATGAGCAACGGCCCGCGCCTGCACGACTATATCCGCGAGCTCAATGCCGCGAGCTTCGGCGGCAAGGGGATCATTACGGTGGGGGAGACCTGGGGGGCCGATCTCGCCCATATGCAGAACTATTCGAACCACGATGGCAGCGAGTTCAGCATGGTGTTCAACTTCGAGCATCTGGGGCTCGGCAGTGACAAGTGGTCATCCCGCTTTGATCCCCTCGCCTTCAAGCGAGCCATGGCCCGCCACCAGCAAGGGCTGCACGGACGTGGCTGGAACAGCCTGTTTCTCGGCAACCACGACCTGCCTCGCGCCGTCTCCCGCTTTGGCGATGACAGGCCTGAGTGGCGGGAAACCAGCGCCAGGCTGTGGGCCATGGTGCTGCACATGATGCAGGGCACCCCCTTCATCTATCAGGGGGAGGAGCTCGCCATGACCAACCGCCACTGGCAGCCGGGCGAGCTGCGCGATGTGGAAGCCATCAACTACCGCGCCAGCCAGTCAGGGCTGGCTCCTGCCGAGCTGAGTCGGCGGCTCGATGCCATCGGCCGCGACAATGCCCGCACCCCGATGCAGTGGGACGCCGGCCCCCACACCGGATTCAGTACGGCCACGCCCTGGATTGCCCTCAATGCCAACCACGTCGAGATAAATGCTGACGAGCAGCTGGCCCGCCCCGACTCGCCGTTTCACTGCTATCGCCAGCTCATCGCCCTGCGCAAGGCTCACCCGGTCGTTCGCTACGGCAATTTTGAACTGCTGGATGGGGATGATCCCGAGCGCATCGGCTATCGCCGCCACTGGCAGGATCCGGCCAGCGGAGAGCGGCACACCCTGCTGCTGCTCGCTAATCTCACGGCGAACCCCTTGCCGATGCCCCACTTCGACAAGGTGGCAGACGAGATGCGGTTGCTGCTGGCCAATTACCCAAGCGAACCGATGCAGCTCTTCGCCCCTTATCAGTGCGCCATCTGGCTGCAAGTGGAGCAGGGTTAACCCCGTGCTGACGGGCCATGTCAATGGCCCGTCAGCCACCTCCCGTTTGCTGTCAGCAGAAAATCATGCACCCACGCGGTGGGATTAAATTAACCACTATTACTGACTTATTAATTGATTATTTATCCCGTTTGATACGCTCTCATTGCCCCTCTTACTATGCCAGCGACCTATCCATTGCCGATGCAACTATCGGCCTTCAAACTGGCATAGCAAAGTGGAAAACACATGATCACCACAGACGGGAATAACGCAGTCGCCTCGGTGGCGTACCGCACCAGCGAAGTCATCGCCATCTACCCCATCACCCCCAGCTCGGCCATGGCTGAGCAGTCGTCGGCCTGGTCGAGCGAGCGGGGCAAAAACCTTTGGGGGGATGTGCCCCGGGTTGTCGAGATGCAGTCGGAAGGGGGCGCCATCGCCGCCGTCCACGGCGCCCTGCAGACCGGCGCGCTGGCGACCTCGTTTACCTCGTCGCAGGGTTTGCTGCTGATGATCCCCAACCTCTACAAGCTGGCGGGTCAGCTCATCCCCTTCGTGCTCCATGTGGCGGCGCGCACCGTGGCGACCCACGCGCTATCTATCTTTGGCGATCACTCGGACGTGATGGCGGTGCGCCAGACCGGCTGTGCCATGCTCTGTGCCAGCAATGTGCAGGAGGCGCAGGACTTTGCCCTGATCTCCCAGATAGCGAGCCTCAACAGCCGCCTCCCCTTTATCCACTTCTTCGACGGCTTTCGTACCTCTCACGAGATCGCCAAGATAGCGCCGCTCGCTGACGACACCCTGCGTGCCCTGCTGCCCGCAGAGGCCATCCGAGCCCATCGTGACCGGGCGCTCACCCCCGACAAACCGGTCATTCGCGGCACTGCCGCCAACCCGGACACCTACTTCCAGTGCCGGGAGGCGAGCAACCCCTGGTATGACGCCGCCTATGGCCATGTGAGCGAGGCGATGCAGGCTTTTGGCGAGCAGACCGGCCGCCACTACCGGCCATTTGAATATGTCGGCCACCCGCAGGCGGAGCGGATTGTGGTGCTGATGGGCTCAGCCATCGGCACCTGTGAAGAGGTGATCGAGCGCCTGCTGGCCCAAGGGGAGAAGGTAGGTCTGGTGAAGGTGCGGCTGTTCCGCCCCTTCTCGGCCGGGCACCTGTTGGCCGCGATTCCCGAGAGTGCCCGCTCCATCGCCGTGCTGGATCGCACCAAGGAGCCGGGCGCACAGGCCGAGCCCCTCTATCTCGACGTGATGACGGCGCTGGCCGAAGCGGTCAGCCGGGGCGAGCGGGCAAGCCTGCCGCGGGTTATCGGCGGTCGCTATGGCCTCTCCTCCAAAGAGTTCGGCCCCGCCTGCGCGCTGGCGGTGTTTGCCGAACTGGCGCAAGAGAACCCCCGCCCGCGCTTTACCGTCGGCATCTTCGATGACATCACAGGTCTCTCGCTACCACTGCCCGCGCTGGATTCGCAAAGCCCGATCCACAGCCAGCAACACAAGCTGGAGGCGCTCTTCTACGGCCTTGGCAGCGATGGCACCGTCTCGGCGGCCAAGAACAGCATCAAGATCCTCGGCAACCACACCGACCTCTATCCGCAGGGCTATTTCGTCTACGACTCCAAGAAGGCGGGCGGCCTCACCGTCTCTCACCTGCGGGTGGGCGAGCGGCCGCTGCAGTCGGCCTATCTGGTGGAAGAGGCGGACTTTATCGGCTGCCATCAGTGGCAGTTTGTCGACAAGTACCGGATGGCGGAACGCTTGAAAGCGGGCGGAATCTTCCTGCTCAACACCCCCTACAGCGAAGCGGAGATCTGGCAGCGCCTCCCCAGCGAGGTGCAGCATGCCCTGCGCGAGAAAGAGGCGCGTTTCTACATCATCAACGCCGCCAAAATTGCCCGCGACTGCCGGCTCGGCAACCGCATCAATACCGTGATGCAGATGGCCTTCTTCCAGCTCAGCGCCATCATTCCCCCCGCAGAGGCGACCAGCCTGCTGAAGCAAGCCATCGCCACCAGCTATGGCAACAAGGGGCAGACACTGCTCGAGCGCAACTGGATGGCACTGGAGGCAACCTGCGCCGCCCTGACCCGGGTGCCGCTGGGTGAACTGGATCCCGCCAGCCGCCCCCGCCCGCCGGTGGTTTCCGCCAAGGCCCCCGATTTTGTCCAGACCGTCACCGCCGCCATGCTGGCGGGGCAGGGGGACAACCTGCCGGTCTCCGCCTTCCCGCCGGATGGCACCTGGCCGGTCGGCACCACCCGCTGGGAGAAGCGCAACATCGCCAAGGAGATCCCCATCTGGGAGGCGGAGCTCTGCACCCAGTGCAACTACTGTGTCGCCGCCTGTCCCCACTCGGCCATTCGCGCCAAGGTGGTGGAAGCGGATGCGCTGGCCGCGGCTCCCGCTACCCTGGATGCGCTGGATGTGAAATCCCGTGATATGCGCGGCCAGCAGTACGTGCTGCAGGTGGCGCCGGAGGATTGCACCGGCTGCAACCTCTGCGTCGAGGTGTGCCCGGCCAAGGATCGCAGCAACCCGGATCGCAAGGCGATCAATATGGCTTCACGCCTCGATCACCTCGACGAGCAGAAGGCCAACTACGACTTCTTCCTCGATCTGCCAGAGCGCAGCGCCGAGCAGCTGGAGCGCATCGACATTCGCACCTCCCAGCTCATCTCGCCGCTGTTTGAATACTCGGGCGCCTGCTCCGGCTGTGGCGAGACTCCCTACATCAAGCTGCTGACCCAGCTCTATGGCGATCGACTGCTGATTGCCAACGCCACCGGCTGCTCGTCCATTTATGGCGGCAACCTGCCTACCACCCCCTACACCACCAACGCCGACGGGCGCGGGCCGGCCTGGGCCAACTCGCTGTTTGAAGACAACGCCGAGTTCGGACTGGGCTTCCGTCTTACCGTCGATCAGCACAGGGAGCGGGTGCGCCGTCTGCTGGCGAGCCTGGGCGACACCATACCAGCAGCGCTGCGCGAGGCGCTCGGCGATGCCACCCTGCCGGTTTCCGAGCAGCGGGCCCATATCCAGCAGTTGCGAGCGCTGCTGCAGGAGAGCCCGATCCCGGCAGCCCAAGAGCTGGCTCGCGATGCGGACTATCTGGTGGAAAAATCGGTCTGGCTCATCGGCGGCGATGGCTGGGCCTACGACATCGGCTTTGGCGGACTCGACCATGTGCTGAGTCTGGGGGAGAACATCAATGTGCTGGTGCTCGATACCCAGTGCTACTCCAACACCGGCGGCCAGCAGTCGAAGGCGACGCCACTCGGTGCCATCACCAAGTTTGGCGAGCAGGGCAAACGCAAGGCACGCAAGGATCTCGGGGCCAGCGTGATGATGTATGGCCACGTCTATGTGGCGCAGATCTCCCTCGGCGCCCAGATGAACCAGACAGTGAAGGCAATTCAGGAGGCGGAAGCCTACCCGGGCCCCTCTCTCATCATCGCCTACAGCCCCTGCGAGGAGCATGGCTACGACATGGCCGAGAGCCACGAGCAGATGAAGCAGCTGACCGCCACCGGCTTCTGGCCGCTCTACCGCTTCGATCCGCGCCGCGCTGACGAGGGCAAACTGCCGCTGGCGCTCGACTCACGAGCACCCAATGCCTCGCTGGCCGAGACCTTGCGCCACGAGCCCCGCTTCCAGCGGCTGGAACGTCAGCTGCCGGAGGTGGCCAGCCAGCTCTATCAAGAGGCGGAGCAGGAGGCCAACCGCCGCTTCGCCTGGCTGAGCCAGCTGGCGGGCAAGGAGGGGCAGGCGCAGGAGTAATCTGCGAATGGCTTGATGGCAACAGCCACTCTATTCGCCAAATAACAATCAGGGCTCCCCGCGGGGAGCCCTGATGCTATCTATGGTGAGCCAATGTCGGCGCAGGCCTGATCAGGCACTGATGGAGGCCAGCTCGTGGCGCTTCAACGCCAGCAATGTGATGAGCAGCGCCAGCGTGGCGATCAGTGCCATGCCGATATAGGTCGCGCTGAAGCCCGGAGCCAGCAGATCGGGGGCGAGCCGGCTCAGATCGCCATCACTGCCGGCTGGCAGGCGGAAGTGGAACAGCATGGAGCAAATGGCCACGCCGACGGCACCGCCGAGCTCCCGTCCGAAGTTGAACAGAGACATGCCGATGCCGCGATCCTGCCGCGGCAGGGCATTCTGCACCACCACGGAGAGGGCGGGCAGCACCAGACCGAGACCGATACCGGCAAACCCGAGCGCCAGCCTGACCCAGGCATCGAAGTGGATCTGCCACAGAGCCACCGCCGCGAGGCCAAAGCCCACCGCGACAAAGCTCTTGTAGTGGCCGGTACGGCCAATCAGCTTGCCGCCGACAAAGGCACCGGCAGTGATGCAAATCATGAAGATGACCATGATGGCGCCGCTCTCGCTGGCGCTCATCCCCTTCTGCCACTGCATCTGCAACGGCAGATAGACCAGCACGGCAAACATCAGCAACTGGGAGAGCATCACCAGCAGCACGCTCACCAGATAGCCGGGCAGCCGGGCCAGATGGGCGGGCAATATGGGGTCGTGGGCACGCCGTTCAATCAGAATGAGCAGCAGCAGTGCAACGCCCAGCGCCGCCGAGAGCCAGACGGCAGGTAACGCCGCCTCCGGCGAGAGCAACAACAGGGTGAGCGTGGTGACGGTAATCAGCAGACCCGCCCCCTTCCAGTCGAAGCGACTGTGGCGACGCACGTTGAGCTGCTTGAGGTTGCGGTTGATGAGAAAGACTGCCAGCGCCCCGAGCGGCAGATTGATCCAGAAGATCCAGCGCCAGCTGAGCTGCTCGGTGAAGTAGCCGCCGAGCAAGGGGCCGGCGATGCTGGAGACCGCATAGACCGCCGAAATGTAGCCCTGATACTTGCCCACCTCCCGCGGCGGAATGGTGTCGGCAATCACGGTAAACGCGAGGGCAATCAGGCCGCCACCCCCCAGCCCTTGCAGCACCCGCGCTGCCAGCAGGGTCTGCAGATCCTGGGAGAGGGCGCAGGCCACCGAGCCCGCCAGAAACAGGCCGATGCCGATATTGAGCATCCGCACCCGGCCAAAGAGATCGCTCAGCTTGCCGTAGAGGGGCAGCACGGCGGTGGCCGCCAGCAGGTAGGCAGTGACCACCCAGGTGAGGGCGCCACCGGCATGCAGCTCGGCGCCAATCATGGGCAGCGGGGTAGTGACGATGCTTTTTTCCAGTGATCCCAGTGCGATCACCAGCGCCACACTCGAGAAGATGGTTTTCGGGGACATAAGAGGACTCGCTAATCTGATATGCCAAAGGATCCGGCATTGAGCGAATTATTGTCTCACAAATCAGCAAGAGAGAGAAAAAACCACGGCCGGCCATCCTCAACCATGAGGCCGATCCCACAATCCAGGTCCCTGATCTGCTAGCCTGCCCTATTTAGCCAAGGAGTCCCCATGAGCGAGCAGTACCGGTTTGATCACTACGATGCCCTGATTTTCGATATGGATGGCACTCTGGTTGATTCCATGCCCCTCCACCTCGATGCCTGGGAGCTCACCTGCGCCGAATTCGGCATCCCCTTCAAGCGGGAGCAGCTCTACCAGTACGGCGGCATTCCGACTCGCAAGATCATCGCCATGCTGGCCGAGCAGCAGGGACTGGAGGTAGATACCGACGCCTTCGCCCGCCGCAAGATTGCCCTCTATATGGAGCATATCGACAAGGTCAGCGTCTTCCCCCGGATGTGGGAGCTGGTCAGGCACTACCACGGCAAGGTGCCGATGGGGATTGGTACCGGTTCACCGCGCAATCAGGCGGAGTCGATCCTGAAGAGTACCGGTCTCGATGCCTATATCTCTGTGGTGGTGAGCGCCGATGACGTCATCAACCACAAGCCACACCCGGACACCTTCTTGCAGGTAGCCGAACAGCTGGGGGCCAATCCGGCCAACTGTCTGGTGTTTGAAGATACCCAGATCGGGCTTGAGGCTGGCAAGGCAGCAGGTATGGATACCGTGCTGGTGCTTGAGGGGGAGTGGCACCCGAGATAACAGGGACATCGCCACCGCGCCAGGGTACAACTGCAATCATTTTCGGGGAGCCTGTCTGCTCCCCGACTCGTATCTGGCTGGCGCCTGTTTGCCCAACCTATTTGCCCGAGAGGGAGGCCGCAGATACAGGTACTTCAGACACCGTGAGAGTAAAGCTATCGGCATGCAACTCATGCTGCTTCTGATGAGCGCACAGCAACTCCAGCGCCTTGCTCGGACTATCCGCAAAGGTGGGCGCCGCAATGGCAGCAAAACCCTGCGCAACCAGATGTCGACGCTCATCGCTATAGCTGGGTGCATTCGCATCGAGATAGGTAAGCGACTGACCTTGCTTGAAAAAGTGATAGTTAGGCATCGATTGGCCCCGCAAAAATAAAGCGTCATTCTACTCCTTTTTGCCCGCTTGCCTGCGTCAATCTGTGGCGTATCGAGTGATCTCGTTCACATTTTTATCAACAATTCGGCCACACCAAACACCAGCAAAACCCATACCCCCTCTCCTCTTAAGTCATTGATAACCGGAGAGGGAGCCGCCACCAACTGCAAACAAAACGCCTCCACAGGGGAGACGTTCTCATGCCAAGTGGCACGGCACAACCCGTGCCGATCACCGACCCTTACATGGCGTTGGTCGATTCGAAGATCTTGTCGGCCGACGCCTCGACGAAGCCCGGATAGAGCACGCCATCTGGCTGCGGGTAGCGCAGGGCGAATTCATAGAAGCAGCTCGGGATGGTACGCACCCCATCGCTGAACGGCACATCCGCCTTGTCGGCCATGGTGGAGGATTGCTCCAGCATGACCTGCGGATCTCCCTTCACCTCGCCACCCACGCTGTTGAGGACAAAACCCGCCGCCTTGAGCGCCGCGTTGACCTGTTCGATGGTATCGAAGTCCTTCAACTTGTTGATATTGACCGTGAAGTGGTTGGCACGATAACCCCAGGCTGCCATCCAGGCTGCATACTCGCTCTCCGCCAGCAGGGTCTGGTAGTCGGCGTAAGAGACCTGCCAGGGGGCACCGGCGTAGAGAAACGCCGGGGTATCGGTCAGATGCTCGGGCACCTGATCCGCCAACTTGTGGATGATGGCCTGCGCGCCTGCGGAGAGCTCTTCGACCTTCAGCTCGCTGATAAACACCTTGGGAGCATCGGGATCCTTGTGCTCAAAGTGCTTGGCGTTGAGCTTCTTCGCCTTGAACACATACTCCCCCTTCTGCTCGTAACCCAGCGCCAGAAAGTGGGCGGCCAGCTTCTCCAACCCCAGTTTGGGCAGGTTGTAGGTCCGAAAGGCGATGTGGTCGTTGATGATGGGCTCACCGCCCCCCAGCAGGGCATGCACTTTAAGGGCGCTCGGCGTCACCTTGATGTAGTTGTCCCACAGATGACTGAACAGGGTGTCGATATCCTTTTGCATCTCTCTTTCCTTTGATTGCGGGTACGAAACGGGGCCCCGACGGGTGCCCCTTGTAGTTGTCTGTTTAGAAGAAGAGGCCCGGCGAGAGCTGCTCAGGCATAGCCGCCTTGCTGTCTTCCACGGAGGCAACCGGATAGGCACAGTAGTCAGCGGCGTAGTAGGCGCTCGCCCTGTGGTTGCCGGAAGCGCCAATACCGCCAAAAGGCGCGGCACTGGAAGCACCGGTAATGGGCTTGTTCCAGTTGACGATGCCGGCGCGGATCCGCTTGAAGAAGTGATTCCAGTCCGCCTCCTTGTCACCCAGCAGACCGGCCGAGAGGCCGTAGCGGGTAGCATTGGCCAGATCGATGGCCGCATCGAAATCGTCATAGCGAATGAGCTGCAGAAGCGGGCCAAAGTACTCTTCGTCCGGCAGCGTGCTGACCGCAGTCACGTCGATGATGCCCGGGGAGACAAAGCCGGTGCCCGCTTTCAGGTGCTCAAGCACCTGCAGGCTCTCGCCGCCCAGCTGTTGCAGGTTGGCTTGTGCTTCGACCATGCCAATCGCCGCTTTCTCGCTGATCATTGCCCCCATAAACGGCTGTTCGGCGGCGTCGTAGAGGCCGACCTTGATCTTGCCCACCACCTCGACCAGTCGCTTGACCAGGGCATCGCCACGCTCGCCGCGTTCGACAAACAGGCGGCGCGAGCAGGTGCAGCGCTGACCTGAAGTGATGAAGGCAGACTGGACGATGGCATGGACGGCCCCGTCGATGTCACTCACCTCTTTCACGATCAGCGGGTTGTTGCCGCCCATCTCGAGGGCCAGAATTTTGCCCGGCTGGCCGGCAAACTGCTGGTGGAGGAAATGGCCGGTGCGGGAGGAGCCGGTAAAGAAGAGGCCGTCGATATCGGGGTTGCCAGCCAGCGCCTTGCCGGTCTCGACCTCGCCCTGCACCAGATTGATGACTCCTTTGGGCAGCCCGGCTTCCTGCCACACCTTGAGCATGGCTTCCGCCACCATGGGGGTCAGCTCGGAGGGTTTGAACACCACGGCATTGCCCGCGATCAGCGCTGGCACGATATGGCCGTTGGGCAGATGGCCCGGGAAGTTGTAGGGGCCAAAGACCGCCACCACACCGTGGGGCTTGTGACGGACAAACGCCTTGGCGCCCGGCATGGGGTTTTCCACCGTCCCGGTGCGCTCGTCATGGGCGCGGATGGAGATGGCGATCTTGCCCTGCATGGCGGCCACTTCGGTACGGGTCTCCCACAGCGGTTTGCCGGTTTCGCGGGCGATAGTCAGCGCCAACGCCTCCTTGTGCTCACCCAGCAGGTCGGCATAGCGACGCACTATGGTCAGGCGATCCTCGAGATCCATATCAGACCAGTGGTAGAAGGCGGCGCGGGCAGCCTTGACGGCCGCATCGACCTGAGCCGCACTGGCGGCAGCGCCCTGCCAGATCACCTCGTTTTTGGCCGGATCCCGTGACTCGAACGGCTTGCCTTCACCGGCAAGCCACTGACCGTCGATAAATTGCACTAACTGGCTCATCCATTCACTCCCTGTCGCTGACAGGCAGCCTCGGCTGCCTGCTTGATAATCGGTTTGCTGGTCCTGTCTGCCTCAGTCGAGGTCGACTACCCGCACCATGTCGCCATCCTGCACCTTGAGTGCCGCCGCCATCTTGGGCGGGATGATGGCCTCGTGCTTGTCGAGATCGACCCGGATATTGCCGTAGCAGGCGCGGTACTGTTCGAAACGGCTGTTGCAAAGCAGATGGGTGCGGCCGCCGATGGGCTCGCCCACCAGCACTCGCAGTTTCTGGCTGCGACGCACGCTGCGGATGTTCTTCAATTCGCATTCGACCGCCGGCCCCGCATCGAAGATATCGACATAGCCGCGATTCACGAATCCCTCGTCCTGCAGCATCTTGATAGCCGGACGGGTCTTCTCGTGGGTCTGGCCGATAACAGCGCGCGCCTCCTTGCTCAGCAAGTTGACGTAGATGGGGTACTTGGGCATCAGCTCGGCGATAAAGCGCTTCTTGCCGATCCCGGTAAGGTAGTCAACGGTGGGAAAATCCATCGAGAAGAAATGGGTCTGCAGCCACTCGTAGAAGGGGCTGTGGCCATTGCCATCGGAGACGCCGCGCATCTCGGCAAAGACGGTTTCGTCAAACAGCTCCGGGTGCTCGGCCATAAAGAGAAAACGGTGCTTGGAGAGCAGGCGGCCGTTGAGCCCCTCGCGGGCACATTCGCGCAGGAACAGGGTGCAAAGCTCGGTATTGCCGGTGTAGTCATTGGAGAGAGTCAGCGTCTCGACCACATTGTAGATACCGAGTTTGGGCGAAGAGTGCACCACCTTGCCGATGTGGTAGTTGTAAAACGGCTGGGAGAGACCAACAGCCGCATCGATGGCGCAGGTCCCTACCATCTCGCCGGTCTCGAGATCCTCGGCTACGAAGAAGTAGAGGCAGTCCCCCTTGCCGGCCGGCTTGTCGGAAAAAGTCTGGGTGGAAGCATCGATCTTGCGCTGCAGCAGCTCATCGTTGACGGGCAACGAGGTCATGCCGGTGCCGGACTCGATGGCGCAGGTCTTGAGCCCGGCAAAATCTTTTTGCTCGATGGGACGGATAACCAACATAAATGACAACTCCCTTTCATTGACGTCAGGTGGGGTCCCGGCTCCTGCCGGGAGGGCTCCCCACCTCAATTTGGATCAGGCGTTAACCACCTGGGCGACCGCCTTCTCGAAGCGGGCCAACCCCTCCTTGATGTCCGCTTCCGGGATCACCAGCGAAGGAGCAAAACGAACCACGTTGGTGCCGGCAACCAGCGCCATCAGCCCCTGATCGATGGAGGCCAACAGGAAGTCGCGCGAGCGCCCCTTGTACTCTTCGCTCAGAGCGGCGCCCAGCAGCAGCCCCTTGCCGCGGATTTCGCTGAAGCAGTGGTACTTGGCATTGATGGCTTCAAGCCCATCACGGAACAGCTGCTCGCGTTGCTTGATACCCGCCAGCACCTCCGGGGTGTTGATCACATCGATCACCGCTTCCGCCACCGCACAGGCGAGCGGGTTGCCACCGTAAGTAGAGCCGTGAGTGCCCACTTTCAGGTAAGAGGCGATTTCGTTGGTAGTCAGCATGGCGCCGATGGGGAAACCGCCACCCAGTGCCTTGGCGCTGGTGAGGATGTCCGGCGTGACGCCAAGCCCCATATAGGCGTAGAGCTCGCCGGTACGACCGACACCGGACTGTACTTCGTCATAGATGAGCAGGGCATTGTGCTTGTCGCACAGCTCGCGCACCCCTTTGGCAAACTCGTCGGTGGGACGAATGATGCCCCCCTCCCCCTGCAGCGGTTCCATCACCACGGCGCAGGTGTTGTCGGAGATCACGTCAGCCAGCGCGGCCAGATCGTTGTAGGGAACGTGGGTGATGTCACCGGGCTTGGGTCCGAAACCATCGGAGTAGGCAGCCTGACCGCCGACGCTGACGGTAAAGAAGGTGCGACCGTGGAAGCCCTGATTGAAGGCGATGATCTGGGTCTTCTGCTCACCGAACTTCTCGATGGCGTAGCGACGGGCCAGCTTGAGGGCGGCCTCGTTCGCTTCGGCGCCGGAGTTGCAGAAGTAGACCTTGTCGGCAAAGGTGGCGGCGACCAGCTTCTTGGCCAGACGCAGGGCCGGCTCGTTGGTCATCACGTTGGAGAGGTGCCACAGCTTCTCGCCCTGGCTTTTCAGGGCCTCGACCAGCTTGGGATGGCAGTGGCCAAGGCCGTTTACGGCGATGCCCCCGGCAAAGTCGACATACTCGCGACCATCCTGATCCCAGACACGTGATCCTTCGCCACGCACCGGGATGATCTTGGCCGGTGCATAGTTGGGAACCATCACTTCATCAAACACTTCACGTGTCACTGCCAACAACTCTGACATATAGCTCTCCTTCGATTCGGCGACAGAATAATCCACCGCCCAAAAGTTAAATCCGTGTAAACGTGACGGGATTATCACAGAAATAAAGTAAAAAGTCTGTAACAAGAGGGCCTGTAAGGAACAATGTTCGACTGCCCCTGATATTTTAGGCAACCGCATTGCATAACGACTCAGGGGGGCTTGGCAAGAGATAATTTGGGCAGGAGAGGGGGTGAATAAAGTGTCAGAGAAATTTTTTTTGCCTTCTCTCGATATTGAGAAGGCGGTCACAACTTTTTATGAACGGGTCAGAAAATTGGCCAGTAGCAAATGGCCCTGTTCGCTCAAAATACTCTCCGGATGGAACTGCACGCCCTCGATGTTGAGCGTCTTGTGGCGCAGCCCCATGATCTCGTCGAACGAGCCATCTGCATGCTCGCTCCAGGCGGTGATCTCGAAGCAGTCGGGCAGCGTCTCGCGCTCCACCACCAGCGAATGATATCGGGTCACCCGCAGGGGATCCTTGAGGCCGCAGAATACCCCTTCGCCGCGATGGCGAATGAGGGAGGTCTTGCCGTGCATCACCTGACGCGCGCGAATCACGCGGGCACCAAACGCCTGCGCCAGCGACTGATGACCAAGGCAGACGCCGAGAATGGGCAGCTTGCCAGCGAAATGGGTGATGGCGTCGAGAGAGATACCTGCCTCGTTGGGAGTACAGGGGCCGGGAGAGATAACCAGAAAACGGGGAGATAACTGCTCGATATCGGTCAGCGTCAGTTCATCATTGCGTCTGACCTCTACCTCCTGACCCAGCGCACCAAAATATTGCACCAGATTCCAGGTAAAGGAGTCGTAGTTATCAATTAACAGCAACATGAGATAACCAGCAGCGGAGAATTAACGATCGAGAAAACGACCCTGCTCCATTTCCCGCTCACGCTGACATTCGGCCAGATAGATGGCGGCAGCGATGGCAGCGGTCTTGTGATGCTTGTCGATGGCATTGGAGACCATCAATTGCAGTGTATTGAGGTTTTTCGCCTTGCGAAACTTGCGCAGCCAGTGACCTTTGTCACTCAGCTCTTCAATTGAAATATTCGGTTGAACAGACATGGGTACTCTTGGGGATATATCCCGGGTTGGAATAATAAAATCAAACAAAAATAGAGCTGGGGAAAATAAAGAAAGCCAGGCAAATACCCAGCTCTCTTCTACTACACCTTCCCAGTATGTCAGGCTCGAGGAACGAAGCCGACTACATCATATACGCTGGTCAAAGTTTTTTCAGCCCTTTCACGCGCCTTTTGTGCCCCTTCGGCCAAAATCGCAATCAGATGGGCCTCATCCTGACGCAGCTCATTGAAACGGGCCTGAATCGGCTCCAGCAGTGCGACAACCGCCTCGGCGGTTTCGGTCTTGAGGTGACCGTACATCTTGCCTTCAAAATGCTGTTCCAGCTCGGGGATGGAGCGGCCGGTCACACCGGACATCAGGGTCAGCAGGTTGGAGACGCCCGGTTTGTTTTCCGGATCGAAACGAACCACGGCCGGATCGTCGGAGTCGGTCACCGCACGCTTGATCTTCTTGACGATCTGCTTGGGATCTTCCAGCAGGCCGATGAAGTTGGCCTCGTTGTCATCAGACTTGGACATCTTCTTGGTCGGATCCTGCAGGCTCATCACCCGCGCCCCTTCGGTCGGAATGAAGGGCTCCGGCATGGTGAACACCTCACCATAGAGGTTGTTGAAGCGGGTGCAGATATCGCGGGTCAGCTCGAGATGCTGCTTCTGGTCGTTGCCGACCGGCACCTGATTGGCCTGATAGAGCAGAATATCAGCGGCCATCAGCACCGGATAACCGAACAGGCCGACGTTGACGTTGTTCTCGAAACGGGCGGACTTGTCCTTGAACTGGGTCATGCGCGACAGCTCACCCATCTGGGTGTAGCAGTTGAGGATCCAGCCCAGCTCGGCGTGCTGCGGCACGTGAGACTGGATGAAAACGGTGCTCTTCTTGGGATCGATTCCGACCGCCAGATAGAGGGCGGCCGCATCGAGACAGGCCTTGCGCAGGGCAACCGGATCCTGGCGGGTGGTGATGGCATGCAGGTCGACGATGCAGTAGAGACAGTCGTACTCATCCTGCATATTGACCCACTGACGCAACGCGCCCATGTAGTTGCCGATGGTCAGCTGACCGGAGGGCTGCGCCCCGCTCAATACGATTGGTTTGGTCATAAGAGTAGTAATCCTTGTAATTCAGCCAGTCCGGCGGCGCGCTTAGCTCAGCAGCGCATCGAGCTGGGAAAAGTGTTCGAACACCCAGTCGGGCCGGGAGTCGGCAATGGGGCGGCCATAGTTGTAACCGTAGGTGAGCCCCACCACCTTCATGCCGGCCGCCTTGGCAGCCAGCACATCATTTTCGGAGTCACCCACCATCAGGGTACGAGCCGGACTCACCCCCAGCTCCTGGCAGGCGTGCAGCAAGGGCTCCGGACTCGGTTTCTTGACCGGCACGCAGTTGCCGCCAAGCCAGAGTTCGAAGCAATCGCTGATGCCAAGGGCATCGAGGATAGGGGCCACGAAATCGCTCGGCTTGTTGGTGACGATCGCCTGCTTGTAGCCCAGGGTTTGCAAGCGGCGCAGACTCCGGGCAACCCCATCATACATGGCCAATCCCTGCAGCAAACAGGCGTTGTAGTGCTGGAAAAAGATCGGACGGGCCTTGGCAAACAGCTCGGGGTCGGCCTCGCGATAGGCAAGGGCCCGCTGGATCAGCTTGTCGGCACCATTGCCGACCCAGGTACGAATAACCGCTTCATCAGCTTGTTCCAGACCCAGATCAGCCAGAGTCAGATTGACTGCCAGCGCCAGTTGGGCGGCGCTGTCGATCAGGGTGCCGTCCAGGTCGAACAGCACCAGATCAAATGCGCGCTCAGCGTTTGACATGAGCCAGCTCCGCACGCATCTGGTCGATCACCGCTTTGTAATCGGGCTTGCCGAAGATGGCAGAGCCGGCGACGAACATGTCGGCACCCGCTTCGGCGATTTCACGGATATTGTCGACCTTGACCCCACCATCGATCTCGAGGCGAATGTCACGGCCGCTCTCGTCGATCAGACGACGCACCTGACGCAGCTTGTCGAGGGTCCCGGGGATGAAGCTCTGGCCACCGAAGCCCGGGTTGACCGACATCAGCAGGATCACATCCAGCTTGTCCATCACATACTCGAGGCAGGAGAGTGAGGTGGCCGGATTGAGCACCAGACCGGCCTGGCAGCCCATCTCCTTGATCAGGCCCAAAGAGCGGTCAACGTGGTCGGAGGCTTCCGGATGGAAGGTGATGAGGGAAGCACCCGCCTTGGCAAAATCGGGAATGATGCGATCCACTGGCTTGACCATCAGATGCACGTCGATGGGGGCCTCGATACCAAAGTCACGCAGCGCCTGACAAACCATGGGGCCAATGGTCAGGTTGGGGACATAGTGGTTGTCCATCACGTCGAAGTGAACCACGTCGGCACCGGCAGCCAGTACCTTGGCTACGTCGTCACCCAGACGGGCAAAATCGGCAGAGAGGATCGAGGGGGCAATCAGAAAGTCTTTCATCAGCATCATCCATTGGCAGCCAGGGAGAAAAAGCGGCGCAATTTTAACGTAAATGGCGGGCGAAAACGACTCGAAACCGGGAGAAATGGGGCAATCCCCTACCCTGCTTCCATTCAGGTCGGCTCGCCAAACAAAAACGGCCCCCGAAGGTGCCGTCTTGTTGCTAGCTCAGCGGCAGCAGCTCGCTGTCGCTGGGGTAGTAGCCCTGCTCAGGTTCGATTCCGGGCGGATAGAGCGCCAGCAACTCGGCCACCTTGTTGCGGGTACCGCCGTTACGGCTGATGGTGCGCTTGACCAGGATCTCGTCGAGACGGGCGCCGCGATAGAGCTCGCGGGTCAGTTCGATGTCGTGATTGCTGATCAGAACAGGCACGCCCTTATGGGCCGCGGTGTGCCGCGCCAGACGGGCAAGTACCGCCTGATCGTCCAGCGTAAAGCCGCCGGCTGCATAGGTGGTGAAGCTCGCCGTGGTCGAGAGCGGCGCATAGGGAGGATCGCAGTAAATAACCCAATCCTCTTCGGCCCGCTTGATGGCATCGGCGTAGCTTTCGCAGATAAAGGTCGCTTTCTGTGCCTTCTCGGCAAAGGCCCACAGCTCCTTCTCCGGGAAGTAGGGCTTTTTGTAGGAACCAAACGGGACGTTGAAGCCCCCCTTCTTGTTGTAACGGCACAGGCCATTGAAGCCGTGGCGGTTGAGGAAGAGGAACAGCAGGGAGCGCTCGAAGCTGGTATCGGTCTGGTTGAACTGGGTTCGCAGCCGGTAGTAGGCAGCCTTGTGGTTATGCTCGGCCACAAACAGCTTGCGCGCTTCGTCGATGAAATGATCCGGTGTCTCTTTGAGATGGTTATAGAGGGCGATCAGATCCGGATTGATGTCATTGAGCACATAGGCGTCGTAGTCGGTATTGAGAAAAACAGAACCGGCCCCGACGAAAGGCTCCAGCAACACACGCCCGGCTGGCAAACGCTCGGCGATCTCTTCAACCAGGGAGTATTTTCCCCCGGCCCATTTTAAAAAAGCGCGTGTTTTTTTCATGGAAATCCGGTGTGTAAGAAGGCAAGACCCAAAAAGGGGGTCGATTCTACCCCCTTATCCGGTATCAAGGCTATTGCTTCAGCTCTTTTTGTACCTGTGCAAACGACTTGGGCCAGGGCTGCCCTTTCAGCAGCTCGGGGGAGAGTTTGCGAATGGCGCTTTTGGCCTGGCTCAAACCAGCGTAATCCCCCTGCAGAACCACATACCAGGGGCTACCGCGGAACTTGGTCTGATAGACCCACACCTTGCCCGCCAAACCATGCTCGGCAACAAACTGATCCACCGCCTTGGTGTTGCTCGCCCCCATCAACTGGATGCTGTAGTGGTTGCGCGGCTTCTTGGTGAGAGTCGCCACGGGCGTGAGCTCCACCTTGGGCGCTGGCGCGGCGGCCGGTTCACTGCGGGTGGTTGCCGCAGGCGTAGCAGTTTTGCTCGCTGCGGTAACCGGCGCACTGGTCACTGCCTTGGCAGTGGTCGTGGCCGTGCCAGTCGCACCAGCACCACTCGCCACCGCAGGGCCTTTGCCGGTCAGCTCGTCAACCACATCGGTCGGCAATGCACCGCTCACCTTGGGCTCGCTCATCAGCTTTTGCACCACCTCATCGGAGATCACCACCCGGCGCCCCTCGTAGTTGGTGGATTCGGTCGTGACGGTATCGCTGTCGACCGACTTGGGCAGTACCTTGGCCTCCGGCTGCCAATCCTTCACTACGCCAGTGGCACTGCTTGCACCGCCGCTGCCATTATCCTGCGCAGCCTGCTGGCTGCTATTGCCACTGCCGACGGTCAGGGGATCGCCGCCTGAAACCTGAATGGGCAAGGGGGTTGTCTGAGCCGGGTCTTGCATGGCAGGTTTGCTGTCGCTGCTAAACAGCGCAGGCAGCAGATAGCTCATCGCCAGCAGACCACCAGCCACCACCGCGATGACGGTGGCAATCTTCTTGACGGGCAACTCGGCCTGGCGCTTCTTGGGCCTTCTGTCGGTCATGATATCCTCCAATAACTGCATGATGGTGGACGGATGTCCATTCGCCGTAGTCAGGATCTCTTCCACTTTGACCTTGGGCAAGAGGGTCGTGGGGATCTTGAGCTCTTTGGCCTTTTCATACAAGAAGATGCGTTGCTCCGGTGGGCTCAGTGGCGGCACCTCCAGCTCCAGCGCCGGCATGGCTCGCCCTTTGAGCAGAGGCCGCTGGCTGCGACACCAGTGATCGCTCCCGGAGACGATGATGGCCAGGCGATGCGGTGCCGCCAGCGTATCGTTGTGGCGGCTGATGGCCCACAGCTCACCCAGCAGCTCGGCAGGCAGCTCGTCTGCCCGCTCAATCATCAGCAACAGGGTGGCAGGTTTGCTCCCCTCCAGCATGCGAAAGAAGCTGTCAGCCAGCGCATCCTGCGGGTTGAACAACGGGCGGGCCACCACTTGAGGCAACAGCAGTTGACGCACATCCACCATCTTCATGGCAGGAGTGCCTATCAGGCTGACGACGCGTACTTTTTCCGGCAGTTTGCCGAGCAATGACTCGCAGAGGGTACCGCGACCGCTCCCGGGCTTGCCGGAGAGAAAGATAAAAGGGTGATTGAACTCAATCAGATGCAGCAGCCGGTCAACCAGCTGCCGCTGGGAAGGAAATTGAAGGAGTTTACTCACGACCTGACTCGATCACCGCCAACAGCTCTGCGTCGGAGACATCTGCAACCACCTGTGCATGACCGATACCGACCGGCAAAACCAGACGCAGCTTGCCTTCCAGTACTTTCTTGTCGCGACGCATATGGCGAATAAAAGCAGCAAAATCCATCTCGGCCGGTGCCTTGATCGGCAAGTTTGCCGCCAGCAGCAGAGCGCGAACGCGAGCAACTTCCAGCTCGGTCATCTCGCCACGGGCCTGAGCCGTCCAGGCAGCCAGCATAATACCGGCCGCCACCGCTTCACCGTGCAGCCAGTTGCCGTAGCCCTGTTCCGCTTCGATAGCATGACCAAAGGTGTGGCCCAGATTGAGCAGTGCTCGTACGCCATGCTCGGTCTCGTCCTGACCGACCACATCCGCCTTGATCTGGCAGCAGCGCTTGATGGCGTAGGCCAGCGCGGCAGGATCAAGCTGTTGCAGCAGAACCATGTTCTGCTCCAGCCAGCTGAAGAAATCAGCATCCCAAATGATGCCGTACTTGATCACCTCGGCCATCCCTGCGGCAAATTCGCGGGCGGGCAAGGTACTCAGACATTCGGTATCGATAACAACTTGTTTGGGCTGATAAAAAGCCCCAATCATGTTCTTGCCGAGGGGGTGGTTGACAGCGGTTTTACCGCCCACAGAGGAGTCAACCTGGGAGAGCAGGGTGGTCGGGATCTGGATAAAAGGAATGCCACGTTGATAGCTTGCTGCCGCAAAGCCCACCACATCCCCGATCACACCGCCCCCCAGAGCGATCAGTGTCGTATCGCGCCCATGGTTGGTTTCAAGCAGAGCAGACATGATCTGCTCGAAGGTTGCCAGGTTCTTGTAAGCCTCGCCATCCGGCAGGATCAGGTGCTCGACCTGAAAACCGGAGAGTCGGGAGGTAACCAGCTCAAGATAGAGCGGGGCAACGACCGTGTTGGTCACTATCATTACCCGCTTGCCCTTGATAGCCGATGTCAGCACATCAGCACGCTGCAACAAGCCTGCAGCTATCTCGATGGGATAGCTGCGTTCACCCAATTCAACCTTCAACCGTTCCATGGACGTCCTCTTGTTTACATACCGATCAGCTTGACGATTTGATTGGCAACCACTTTTGCACTCTGCTCATCGGTATGCACAACAAAGTCGGCAACCTCTTCATACAGGGCATTACGCTCTTGTGCCAAACGCTCAAGCACTTCACGAGCTGGCTCTTCGGTCTGCAGCAGAGGGCGACGCTTGTCGCGTTGTGTACGCGCCAGCTGCTTTTCAATGGTGGTTTCGAGGTAGACCACGATGCCACGAGCAGAGAGTTTATTGCGAGTTTCGCGACTCTTGATGGCACCGCCACCGGTCGCCAGCACGATACCCTGCTGTTCGGACAGCTCGCCGATCACCTTCTCTTCGCGGATCCGAAAACCCTCTTCGCCTTCAACATCGAACACCCAGCTGATATCAGCACCACTGCGGCGCTCAATCTCATGATCTGAGTCGAAAAACTCCATGTGCAGTTGTTCTGCCAGATGTCTACCTATGGTGCTCTTGCCCGCACCCATGGGACCTATCAGGAAAATATTGCGTTTCTCAGCCATGTCTTTTCGTTAGTAATTACAAACTGTACGACCCCGATAAATACTGGATCGGGGTACCTGTGAACCTTATCTTGCGATGGATCAGGTGGGGGATTATCTCAATAGAAATCGGGACTGGCAACCGCAGCCCTTACGCCCCAGCCTTGTTGGGGCGTAAGGTTATATGTGTTTTACCCTCACATGTAAAGCATTCAAAAAGCGTCGGTGACTATCTTGGGTGTGACGAAAATCAGCAGCTCACGCTTTTTGTTCTCGCTGGTTGTCTTGCGAAACAGGGCCCCCAATCCGGGAATATCCCCCAGTAGCGGCACCTTGGTCACATCGCTCTTGATGGTCTGTTGGTAGATACCGCCAAGCACCAGGGTCTCGCCATTGTTCACCAGCACCTGGGTGGTGATGGACTGGGCGTTGATGGATACCGCATCGCCAGTGCCGGTCGGCACTGTCTCACCCTTGGTATCCTGCGTCACGGTCAGATCGAGGATCACCCGGTTGTCGGGAGTGATCTGCGGAGTCACCTTCAGACTCAGTACCGCCTTTTTGAAGGTAACAGAGGTAGCACCACTGGAAGAGGACTCCACATAGGGGATCTCGGTACCCTGCTCAATCAGCGCCGGTTTCTGGTTGGCGGTGGTTACCCGGGGGCTTGCGATGATTTCGGCCTTGCTCTCCTTCTCCAGCGCAGAGAGTTCAAGGTCCAGAAGCGTGCCATCAGCCAGACGAGCCACCTGAAAGGCCAGTGTGCCTGCAGCATTGGTCACAGGCAGATTGACGTTCATACGATCATCAACGGTAGGTCTGGTAATCGCCGACGTACCGTTGTTATTACCCGAAGTATCGTTACCTTGGATGGAGCCCGAGGTGCTGTTGCCATGGCCATCATTCTTGGTCACTCCCCAACGCACCCCGAGCGCCTCATCGAAGCCGTCGTCAATGGTCACCATGCGAGCTTCAATAACGACCTGCTTGACAGGTATATCGAGAATATCCAGCATTCGCTTGATATTGCTGATCACCTCAGCCGTATCCTTTACCACCAGCACGTTGGTACGCTCGTCCACACTGACCGCACCGCGGGACGAGAGCAGCTTGGTACTCTGGGAGGAGAGCAACGCCGCGACTTCAGATGCTTTGGCATAGTTGATCTGCAGATATTCGGTGTAAAGCGGTGCCAGATCAGCAACCTGATTGCGACTCTCCAACTGCTGTTTCTCGCGAGTAGCAATCTCGTCAGCAGGAGCAACCAGCAGAATATTGTTGTCCAGCCGCTTATCCAGCCCACGCACCTTCAGGATGATATCGAGTGCCTGCTCCCAGGGTACGCCATCAAGACGCAGCGTGATGTTACCGGACACCGAATCGGTGGTAACCAGATTTAGGTTATTGAAGTCAGCAATGAGCTGCAGCACGGTCCTTACAGGAATATCCTGAAAGTTCAATGAGATGGGTTTTCCTTGATACTGCTTGGAACCAGCCGCAGCCGTGCGCTTTTTCACCTCGATAGTGAACATTTTGTCTGCCTGATCATAACGATAATCAAACTGACCATTTACCGATAATTCGAACAGGGTATCACTGCCCTGACGGGACACTTCGACCTGAGAAACCGGGGTCGCGAAATCCTGCACATTGATAAGGTTGAGCAAGCCGTCAGGCACGCTGGTACCGTGGAATTTGGCCATCACAGTCTGGCCGCGACTGCTCACATCCACCGCTGCGGAGCTGTTGTCCAGTGTTACCAGAAACTCGCCCTGACCATCCTTGCCACGACGAAAATCAACGCCAGTTACCGTATTGAAATAGGCGCCACTGCCGCTGTTCTGATAATTATTGAGAACGGGTTTGGCTGAGGACGTTGAGGCCGCCTGCGGTTGAATAGACTGCGAACTGGCTACAACGTTGGAATTGATCAATGCCGATGTGGTGACAGGCGTTGCTGAAGTAGAAGCAGGTGTCGCAGCTGGGGTCAGCAGAGCACTCTGTGCACTAAAAGACGCAGTTGATGCCCCCTCCCCCAGCGATACCAGCAATTTGCTCCCCTGCTGCTGTACCTGGTAGGGGGCCAGCTGATCAAGCGCGATCTTGATATCAAGTCCGGCGCCTTTACCCTCCACCTTGATGTTATCAACCCCCTGTCTCTGGATTGGTAACGGATTGACCTTGAGGGCACCTACTGCACCGGGAATATGTAACAGTAGCTGATTGGGTTGGTAAGAGAGACGATCGGTAAAACTGCTGACTGGTTCACTAAAACTCAATTCAAGCTGCAGTTGGTCAGCAAGCAGAGGATTGACCTTGATCTCTTGCAGGGTTGCAACCGCCCAGGCCTGGGTAAAGGCACTGGCACAAAACAGCAGGGCCACCTTGGTTACATGTTCCATTGTTCTTCTCATTGCTGCTCATCCCTGATTATTGTTTTGCCTGCGTATTGGCCATGGCCAACTGGGTTTCTCTTGTTACCCAGCACCCCTTCCCATCCGGTATGGTTTCCAGCAAATCCACTGCAGTATCGGTAATTTTGATGACCCGCCCCTGATCAAGCCCCATATACTGGTTTAGCCCGACCCGCATAGACTGACCATCGGGAGTTCGGATCAACGCCCACAATTGTCCGGCCTTGGCCAATGAACCTTGCATCGACAGGCTGGCCAACGAGTAATTCTCCAGCACCTCTTTTTCCCGATCGCTTACTACTTGTGCACAATCAGGCTTTAGCTTGGCACTATTCTCTGCCCCACTGCTCGCCTCGGGCTGAGGCATCATGAAGGGACTACGCAACTCCTGTTGTTGGTAGTGCATGGGAGAAAATGGCTTGAGCTCCGGCAATGGTTCAATGGGGATTGGCGGCCTTGCTTTAACGTCGGCAATATAGGAATCCATGTCCTCCTGGCCACCACACCCCGCCAGCAGGAGAGCAGGTAACAACCAGCAGATACGCTTCATTATTTAGACCCCACTGTTTTGCCGTTATATTTGTAGGTCTTGGCCAGCATCGACATCGAGATCAGGTCTCCCGAATCCTTGTTCTGATCGAGCGTAAAGGAGTCGAGGATGACGATGCGAGGTAACGCCGCCATGTCAGCCGTGAACTTGCCAAGTTCATGATAGGTTCCTACCACCTCGATACGCATGGGAAGCTCGGTCGAAAATTCGTGTTTCACCTCAGGTTCCCAATTAATTCGATTCAGCTTCAAGCCGTTATCAGTGGCAATAAAACTGATGTCATCCAGCAACCCCGCTACTTCATGAGTATTGGGCAGCTGCTTAAGCTGGGTATCAACCAGATGCTCCAGCTCAACCATCTGAGCCTTGTATACCCCCAAGTTCGCAGCAAGCATCGCTTTGCTCTCAAACTGAGACTTCAGTTCAGTCTCCTTCTCCGTTTCTTGTGTCAGCACAGCCAGTGAATTGGCTATCACGTAGTAGTAGAGGAGCCCACCAGTCAACACACAGCAAAACAGAATAAAGATCACTTTTGCAGCCTTGGGCCAGCTCGCTATGTTGTTGAAATCCAGCTCATTGAGTTGCTGCAGATTCATTTTTTCTCCTTGTTCGCATCATCGGCAGCTGCCGCATTGTTGGCGATAAGGAACATCATGGAAAACTGACTGAGGGAAACAGGCTCAACGTCGGCAGTAAAAATAGTGCTGATCTTGGACTGCCCCAGCCAACCGGAAGCATCAATCCTGCGCATCATGCTGGCTACCCGACCATATGCCTCCGTCTTGCCATTTACATCTATCGTATTGTTCTGCAAGGCGAGAGTGTTGAGATAAACCCCGTTAGGCACCAAAGATGGCAGTTGGTTGAAGAGGCGAACCGGCAAGTTGCGGCGCATCTGCAACTGCTCAATCAGTTGCATTCTGTCGATCAGCTCTTTGCGCCGCTCCTTGAGCAACCGGATCTCACCCAGATGCGCATCCAAAATAGCCATCTCCTGAACAAGACGCTGATTTCGCTGCTGCTGTGAGCCCACCTGATGTTCAACCAACCAGTCGACAAAAAACCCGAGTGCAACCGTCGCCAGCACAAAGGCTCCCAATAAGACACCGAACTGTTTCTTCTGGCGCTGTGCTCGTACCTCGCGCCAGGGCAGGAGGTTTATATTTGACATGGAGTGAAACTCCTCAAGGCCAGCCCGAAAGCAGTCATATATTTGGCACCATGTGACTGCTCGACTTCACTTTTGGGTTTGCCAAACAAGGCAAAGAGATCCGGGTGCAATACCTCGCAGTTGACTTCCTCTTTCAGCTGCACCACCAGGCCCGGCAACAGGCTCCCTCCACCGCTCAACACCAGCCTGGACACTTCCCGATAGCCGGAAGAGCTGCAAAAGAGTTGAATATTGCGGCGAACCTGCTGAAGCAGTGAGTTGATATGGGGCATCAGTACATCCAGTTCGTGATCCACCGGTAGCGTGCCCTTGGTCTTGGCCTGCTCTGCTTCTTCCAGCGTCATGCCATAAAAGGAGGAGAGTGCCTGGCTATATTGATCGCCACCGAAGTTTTGCAGCCGGGAGTAGATAACCTCTCCCTTAACCAGTGCAGCAAAGGTCATTGAGGTGGCACCGATATCAATTACCCCCACAGGCCGTTCGTTTTCCAGCAGCTCAGGCAGACAAGTCACCACAGCACGTCCCAGTGCGTGTGACCCGATATCAACCACTTTGACCATAAAACCTGACTCTGAAAGCGCACTAACCCTGCCATTCACACTTTCGGTTCGTGCTGCACTCAGCAGCACATCAAGACGTTCTTCATTGTTAAGACTATTACCCAGCACCTCAAAATCGAGGCTGACCTCATCAAGCGGAAAAGGAATGATTTGCTCGGCCTCGAGCTGAACCTGATTCTCCAGTTCCTTATCGCTGAGAGCGGCATCAAGTTGAATAACTTTGGTGATCACATTGGAACCAGTCACAGCCGTGGCGGCATAGTCGCTGTTACCGGGGAGCAGGCGTTTAAGGCTTTTGAGGGACTGGCTGACTCGCTCGATATCCTGTAACTGGTAATCCACCAGTGTCCCCTTCGGGGTAACGATATCTGCGACGGAATCGATATGCAGCTTGCCGGGACGTCCACTGAGGGTGACCGCCTTGATGGTCTGACTGCCAAAATCAACGCCCACCAACGGGAGGAGGGATCCCTTGTTGAATAGCCCAAACATATACACATCCATGCGTTATTGGGTTTGGTTTCTGGGTTGAGTGTAGGACAGCCCACCCGAAGAGGTCTTTGGCTATCCTAAATGCTCTATCTATCAATGTCATAAAGTTTATACCGAAAAGTGACTTGCCTCGCTTTCTTAATCGGAAGGCGTCTCCTTGGTTATTGCGCCCCGGAGTGCTAACCTCTCGCATCCTTCGAGGTGGGTGGCTCGCCACAGGAAAACCTCGAATTCCAGATAGCAAAAGGGCTATACTCTGCGCCCGTTGGCTAATTTTAAGACGATTGGTAGTTCTTCCATGCTGAAATGGCTCGTTCGCCTGTTTATTGTCATGATGCTGGGTGCTGTGCTGGGTGTTGCCAGCCTCATCGGTATCTACTTCTACATCAAGCCTCAACTGCCTGACGTTACTGCACTGCGTGACGTCAAACTGGCAACTCCGATGCGGGTCTATAGTCGTGATGGCGAGTTGATCGCCCAATATGGCGAGATCCGTCGCATTCCGTTGCGTCTGGATGAAATTCCAAAGCCGATGATCGATGCCGTGCTGGCAACGGAAGATGCCCGCTTCTATGAGCACCCGGGGATCGACCCCATCGGCATCCTGCGCGCAGCAACTGTCTGGGCTGTCTCCGGCCAAGCCCGTCAGGGTGCCAGTACCATCACCCAGCAGGTTGCCCGCAACTTCTTCCTGAGCAACGAGAAGACCCTGATCCGCAAGATCAAGGAGGTCTTCCTTGCCTGGCGGATTGAGCAAAACCTCTCCAAAGATGAGATCCTCGAGCTCTATCTCAACAAGATTCCCCTTGGTTACCGTGCATTTGGTGTCGGCGCAGCAGCCCAGGTCTACTTCGGTAAAGAAGTAAAAGATTTGGGACTCGACGAGATCGCCATCATCGCCGGTCTGCCAAAGGCCCCCTCCATGCTCAACCCAATCCGTTCGCCGGAGCGCGCCTTTGCACGCCGCAATGTGGTGCTGGGTCGGATGCTGGAAACAGGCAAGATCACTCAGGCCCAGTTTGACGAAGCCTCCAAGATGCCGATCAAGGCTCGTTATCACGGCGCCGAAGTGACCCTGCATGCCCCCTATCTGGGTGAGATGGTGCGCCAGAAAATGGTCGAGCAGTTTGGTGAAGATGCCTACACCATGGGCCTGCATGTCTACACCACCGTCTCTGCCGAACGTCAGCGCGCGGCCAGACAGGCCCTGCTGGATGGTGTCTTTGCCTACGACATGCGCCACGGCTACCGCGGACCGAGCGAACAATTGTGGAAAGCTGGCGAGCCGAGCTGGGACTACGAGCAGATCGTCGCCCATCTGGCCAAACAGCCTACCTATGATCCGCTGATGGCTGCCGTCGTCACCAAGCTGGATGACCGTAATGCCACCCTGGTTCTAAAAAATGGCAAAGAAGCCACCCTTGGCTGGAATGGCATCAAGTGGGCTCGCGCCTTTATTACCGACGACCGCCAGGGCTATGCCCCCAAATCAGCGCGGGATGTGTTGAAAGTGGGCGCCCGGATCTGGGTTCGCGAGCAGGGCGAAGAGCTGCTGCTGGCTCAAATCCCGGATGTCAACGCGGCACTGGTTGCCATGAACCCGAAAAATGGTGCGCTGGAAGCGCTGGTCGGTGGCTTCAGCTTCGAACTCTCCAAGTTCAACCGGGTTGATCAAGCACGTCGCCAGATTGGTTCCAACATCAAGCCTTTCCTCTATGCCACCGCGCTGGAGCATGGTTATACCCTGGCGTCACTAATCAACGACGCCCCGATCAACCAGTGGGATCCCTCCAAGGGGCCAATGTGGCAACCCAAAAACTCGCCGGCCGTCTACGATGGTCCGACACCGCTGCGTTTGGGTCTCGCCAAGTCCAAGAACGTCATGTCGGTACGTCTGATGCGCGCCATTGGCCTCGATACCTATATCGACGGCCTGACCCGCTTCGGTTTCCCGCGCGACTTCATTTCACCTCATGAAGCATTGGCGCTGGGCGCTGCCGAATTCACGCCTCTTGAAGTGGTGCGCGGCTACTCGGTACTGGCCAACGGCGGTTTCCTTGTCACCCCTTACTTTATCGACAAGGTAACCGACAGCCAGGAGAACACCCTCTATCAAGCCAATCCGGCGATCGCCTGCACCACCTGCGAACAGCAGAGCGACCCGCAGCAGCAGACCGTACAAACTGCACCTGCCACTGAAGGAGCTGCACCCAGTGCCACTGCTGCCATAGCTCCGCATACCATCAGTGCCCAGAGCTCTTTCCTCATTACCGATACCCTGAGCACCGCCATCTGGGGTGGTAACGGTTGGCGCGGTACCGGCTGGCGTGCAGCGCGTGACCTGAAGCGTCACGATATTTCCGGTAAAACCGGTACCACCAACGAATCTCGTGATGCCTGGTTCTCCGGCTATACCCCGGATATTGTCGCCACATCCTGGATCGGGTTTGACAACCACCAGCGTGGTCTGGGCCGTGCCGAGTTTGGTGGTGGCGCAGCTCAGCCTATCTGGATCGACTTCATGAAGGTGGCGCTCAAGAATATCCCCGAGCACAAGATGCCGGTGCCGGAAGGGATCATGACCGTCAAGATTGACAGTGAGACAGGACTGCTGGCCACAGGTGGCGGTACCGATGAATACTTCAAGGAAGGAACCGAACCGACCCGCTATGCGACACCGACCTCTGATGGCAATCAGGTGTATGGCGGAGATAATCCGAATGTAGAAGGCCCCGTCTCCACCGACGATATCTTCTAAATCAGCTCAAATGGTTCAAATCAAACCGGCAGCCTGCGCTGCCGGTTTTTTTATTGCGCCAGAGCGACCTTCATCAAGCCCGCGATTTTGGTTGCCAGTTCATTGAAACATGGGCGACGTACCGAGTAGTGACGGTAGAGCAAAGAGATCGTGCGACCGGGAACCGGATCGATAACAGGTCGATAACTGACGCCCCCTTCATCACGATCGGCAGGCACGGCCAGACGGGGGATAAGGGTCATGCCACTACCAGCAGCCACCATGTTGCGCAGTGTCTCCAGACTGGTTCCCTTGAACCGCTGATCCTCACCGATGCCGCCGGCAAAGCAGAAGCCCATAGCTTGATCCCGCAGGCAGTGGCCATCCTCCAGCATCAGCAACTTTTTGCCCTTGAGATGTCCGAGCGGCACCTCTTTGGCTCTTGCCTCCGGGTGCTGGCAAGGCACTGCCAGCCACATCGGTTCGTGATAAAGCGGGATAGAGCCAAAGCCCTCCATGCCAGCCATCTCGGCCAGAATGACGCAATCCAGCTCTCCCTCCTCCAGCCGCTTGAGCAAGCTCTGGGTTTGCTCTTCATAGAGGTAGAATTCCAGCTGGGGGAAGCTCTCGCGCAGGGCTTGAATGATACGGGGCAACAGGTAAGGCCCCACCGTCGGGATAAATCCGATATGGATCTCCCCCGACATGGGTTCTGAAAAATGCTGGCCGATACTCTTGAGCTCACGCACTTCCTTGAGCACACGTCTCGCCTGCTGGGCCATGGCATCCCCTGCAGGGGTAAACAGAACCTTGCGTGAGGTGCGCTCAATCAGGATCACCCCGAGTTCATCCTCCAGCTTGCGTAGCTGGCCGCTCAGGGTTGGCTGGCTGACAAAGCAGCGCTCGGCCGCCTTGCGAAAGTGCTTTTCCTCATCCAGTGCCACCAGATATTCGAGATCACGAAGGTTCATACAGCAAGGGTCCTGCCCGGCAAATGGGTCAACAGAATGCCCAATATACGCACCAGGAACAAGCTATCGCCATCCCAGGGCTTACGACATCTTACTGCGCTAATAAAAAAGGCCGACAACCTTGCGGTTGTCGGCCTTGCTTTTGTAACAATCAAACCCGGAAACGGCGTACCATCTCCTGCAGCTGGGTCGCCAGATGGTTCAGTTCGTTGCACGCCTGCGCCATCTGGGTTGCACCGGAAGCGACCTCCTCGGAGGCGTGGCTGATATTGACCACGTTGCGGTTGAGCTCCTCGCTCACCGCCCCCTGCTCTTCGGTCGCTGTCGCGATCTGGATATTCATGTGAGAGATGCTGCTGACCGAACCACTGATCTGGGAGATTGACTCGCCAGCTTCCCGCGCCGTGGCCACAGTGGTATTCATCAGATCCTGGCTCTGCTGCATGGTGCTGCCAGCCTGCTCGGCACGCTGTTGCAGCTCGGCAATGATGTTGTTGATCTGGGAAGTGGAGTCTTGGGTACGTTTGGCCAGGGTTCTCACCTCGTCCGCCACCACCGCAAACCCGCGCCCCTGTTCACCGGCACGGGCAGCCTCGATAGCCGCGTTAAGCGCCAGCAGGTTGGTCTGCTCGGCAATGCCGCGGATCACTTCCAGCACCATGCCGATGTTGCGACTGTCATCACCCAACTGGCGGATCACCACCGCGGTACTCTCGATAGCACTCGCCACCCGCTCAATGCGCTGGATGGAGTCATTGACTGTCTTGGCCCCCAGTTCAGCAGTTTCACTGGCAGAAGTGGCCGCACTGGCGGCATCGCTGGTGTTGCGCGATACCTCCTGCACTGTGGCTTGCATCTCGTTCATCGCCGTTGCCAGCTGATTGAGTTCATGCTGCTGGGAATGCATGTTGTTGGCAGACTGGCTGGCGACCGAGCTAATCTCCTCGGCAGCCGAACTCAGTTGCACCACGGAACCTGATACTTCGCTGACCAGAGTTCGCAAATTGGTCTGCATCTCGCCAAACCCCTTGGCCAGCGTTCCCAATTCGTCGTTGTTGAACTGTTGCATATCAATGCGAGAGGTGAGATCCCCGGCAGAGACTCTGCGAGTCTGCTCAAGGAGAGCCATCACCGGATTGCGGATCTGGCCGGTCAGCAACCAGGCAATCACCACGACAAAGCCAAGGGTGATCAGGCTGACGACGATGCTCATGGTTCTGGCACTGTCGTAAAGATCGGCCACCCCTTTGGTCATCTGCTCGGCGATTTCATTGTTGATTTCGCGCAGTCGCAGTGATTTGGCCCCTGCCTCTTCCAACGCAGCTCTCGTCTCGTTTTTGCGCAGACTTCTGACTTTATCGAGATCACCGGCAGCAAACGCATTGACCAACTCCTCATGCACCAAGAAATATTTGGCGCCAGCACTCAGCAGTTGCTCATAGGTCTGCTTTTCTTCATCGGTAGTAAAAGGCATTGCACCATATTTTTGAGCCGCAGTATCAAACGCCTGCTTGGCCTTGTTGAAAGTGAGCGTCCGTTCACTCACCTCCTGCGCATCCTTGTTGAGCCCCGCAATCACCTGAGACAGCTCGGAGCGACGAGCATCCAGAATGGCCACGTGCATCTGGCTGGCATAGCGGGTGGAAGGCAGCAAATTGGTGGTAATGGTTTCGGTATCACCGTAGAGCTTGGCCAACTGGCTGATGGAGAACCAGGCCAAGCCCAGAACCAGCAAAGCCAGAATGGCAAATCCAGCACTCAGCTTCTGACCAATAGACATGTTTTTGAACATAGGAGGGGTTCCTTGAAATAGGTCTTCACTCCCGCGACATCCTTCGGGAATGGTCATATAGAGCATAGCCTGCAAGCAGAAAATCGAAGTGTTTCATATCGCTTCTGCATACCGGAATATCGGCCTGCCCCCTCCGCGCTAAAGGCTCCTTGTCTGTTCACACTTTAATAACTATTTCATCAGCTCCAGCAACTGCTGACGTAACCCGGCTGGGTCGCCCAAAAAGTCGGACACTCGGACAGGGCTCAGCTTGCCATCGCACTCCAGCCCAAGCGTGGGGTAGCCCTGACCACCAACCCTCTTCATCCACCCCTGGCTGTCAGCCAGATGTTGCAGCAGAGGGGCCTGCAGATAGGCTTGCTGGAACGCCTCTTCACTGATCCCCTGCTCTGCAGCCAGCGTGGCCAGATGTTCGGCAGAGCCCACCCAGACCCCGTCCCGATAATGGGATTGCTGGATCCGGTGCAGCATGCTCAGGCCATCACCACCCAGTGCGGTGACTGCCAGTACCGCACGGATCGGCGGTTCGGAGTCCAGCAGACAACCCTCACGCAGCAGAAGATCGTTGAAATAACGCTCGCCAAAAGGCTGACCGGTCAGCGCTTCGATCCGCTGATCATGAGGCCGGACATAGTCGCGCAGCGCTTCGCCCATCGGCTGACGACGCACACCCAGCCAGAGTCCGCCAGCATGGAGCTCAATCTTCAGTCCGGTAATGGTGGCGGCACTTTGCAGCAGGGGCGCCGCACCGTAGCACCAGCCACAGAGGGGGTCATAAACATAATGGAGAACGGGATTCTGTTGCTTCATGGTATCTCTCTTCACATTCAGGATAAAAAACCGGGCCCTCTGGCCCGGTAAAAAAACACAGGGATACGGCTCAGTGAATTACCACTTCATCTCGCCGGTATTGACCTTGGCACCGATGGCCAGACCATCGTCAACCGGCAGGGAGGGGTAGGCTTTCTTCAAGCTATCGATCAGCTGGCCAGAATTCTTCGCTTTCGCCAGCTCTTGCTCGAAACGCTGCACATAGCCACGGGTAAAGGTCACAGCTTCGCTCCCTTTCGGTTCAGCCCCCAGGAAGTGGCCCGGCACTACCCGCTCGGGTTTCAGCGCCAGCAGCTTGTCGAGAGCCTGAACCCAGTTGCTGCGGGCCGCTTTGGTCTGGCTGTCGGCCATCCAGACATGCACCCCGTGGTAAACCGGCACACCACCAAAAGCGGTCTTGATGGAAGGCGCCCAGAGGTAAGCATTCGGTGTGTTCATCTCCTTGATTTCGATCTTCTCACCATCAAGGGTCAGCTGGCTGGCAGTCATCACTTGCGGCACGGTCAGGCTCTTCGGTGCCCCTTTGCCCAGGATCGGTCCCCAGTAAGCCAATTTGGCATCCTTGGTCTCCTTGATGTGGTCGACCACGTGCTGGTCGGCCAGCACCTTCACGTTCGGGAAGGCTGCCAGTACCGGCTCCAGACCGAAGTAGAAGTCGGGGTCGCCAGCGCTGATATAAACGGTGGTCAGCTGCTTGCCACTCTTCTTGATCATGTCGACCAGCGCCTGACCATTCTGTACGTCGAACTGGGCATCGATCAGGATGGCCTCTTTATCGCCCGCTACCAGCGAGGAGGAGACCGGGAAGATCGCCTTTTCACCGGGGTTGTAAACGGTCACGCTCAGCGGGCCCGCCAGAACGGCGCCACTCAGCAGGGTGGTGGTCAGAGTCAGGTTGCGGATCAGGTTGTTCATCATGTTTTCCTCATTAATCATTCGGGGGTTCATTTGATGGACAGAGTTTATTAGATCACTTAAGGTGCAAATACAGCACTAACAGCGCATCACTGTTGCACAAATCGAACATATAGAGAGCCATACATGGATCGACTGACCGCTTTACGGGTCTTCGTCAGCGTAGTCGAACAGGGGAGCCTGAGTGGCGCCGGCGAGAAACTGGATATGTCGCGCGCTATGGTGTCGCGCTATCTGGCCGAGCTGGAGAGCTGGATGGGTGCCCGGCTGCTGCATCGCACCACCCGGCGTCTGAGCCTGACCGGCCCGGGCGAGGAGGCGCTGAACCGGGCCCGCGCCATGCTGGCGCTGGGAGAGGAGATGGAGCAGATCGCCGTGAAGGGGGATGATGCCCCCAAGGGGCAACTGCGGATCACCAGCAGTTACTCCCTCTCGGAAGCCTTGCTGGTTGGCGCAGCCAACGACTATCTGGCGCAATACCCGGGCACCGCCATCGATATCCTGCTGCTGGACAGAACCGTCAATCTGGTTGAGGAGCGGATCGATCTGGCGGTGCGCATCACCAACGATCTCGACCCCAATCTGGTGGCTCGCCGACTTGGCACCTGCCATTCGGTGGTCTGCGCCAGCCCGGCCTATCTGGCCAACCACCCGGCACCGCAAAAAGTGCAGGATCTGGCACTGCACAACTGCCTCACCTACACCTACTTCGGCAAGAGTCTGTGGGAGTTCAACGGCCCGGACGGCCCCGAGTCGGTACCGGTCAGCGGCAACCTGAGTGCCAATATCTCCAACCTGCTGCTGGAGGCGACCCTGGGCGGTGCCGGGATCAGCCTGCAACCACGCTACTCGGCCCAGCCCTATCTTGAGCGGGGAGAGCTGGTTCCTCTGCTGACCCAGTGGCAGCCCAAGCGACTCGGCGTTTACGGGGTGTATGCCACCCGAAAACAGATGTCACCGCTGCTGCGCAGCTTCCTCGATTTTCTGCTGGCCCGGATGGCGGCCGACCCGCTTTGGCGGGAGTGACAACATCCGGCAATGCAGAAGGGGCCACAGAGGGCCCCTTCTTTAATCAACTGTTCAAGGCTGCGTCAGGCTTCGAAGCCAAACGGAGTCACCGGAGGCGTCACCTCCCCCTCTTCATCGACGAAGATGTCACGGTACGCCACATAGATGGAGTAGTTGAGCGCCGGGATCACCACCAGCAGACCCACCAGTAACAGCACAGCGCCAAAGAGCAGCAGGATAGCGCAGAGGATACCCCACCAGAAGAAGGGCCACATGTTGCGCCAGCAACCGGCAAAGCTGAGGCGAGCCGCCTGCAAAATACCCATATCGTGGAAATAGATGAGAGCCGGAGCGAAGGTGACCGCCATCAGCACCGGAATAACCAGCATCATCCCCACCAGCAGCACGATCAACAGCTGCTGCACCTGCAGAGCAGAGACCACCATGCTATCGGGATCCTGGGTCAGCACCGAAAGCAGACCCCACATGGAGAGCAACCCCACGCAAACCAGCCCAATCAGGGTGAAAAGTGCCAATACCAGCAGACCACCCAGCATCAGGGGGGTCAGCTTGTGGCGAAAACCGGCAAAGAGGTCGTTGAAGTTGAGCGCTTCACCGCGGTATCCCCTGGCAGCCACGACGGCCCACCCCGCCCCCCACACCATGTAGAGCAGTTGGGAGATCAGCCCACCGGCTGGCAGCAGGTCGAGCACCATGCCAACGCCGAACCAGAACACCACCATGGCGACGCTGGCACCCATCCCCTTGTTGAAGATATCGAACCCGCTGCGAACCCATACCCAACCACGGCTGAGCGGGTGGCGGGCCGGTGCTTGGCGCAAAGGGGATAATCCATTCATGTCGTCTCCTCGGTGTATCGCAGGCATCAGTGCCGGATGCCGATTCTAGAGGCTGGACACCAGTGACTCAATGGCGAAGCGGGGTGTCAGCGACATAAAACCTGACGCAGCCAACCCCGATTGTCCGCTCTTTTCACCACCCGGCACTGGCTGCAACTACGCAGAGAGGGCAAAATCGTCTCCCTGCGCCCGCAGGCCAATCAGCCAGCCCACGGGGCGCACTTTCCGCCATCTGAGGCGTTTTAACAGCGAGTGGTATCGTCATGAGAGTTGTGTGTTGTCTGTTATTATTGCTGGCCAGCCAGTCGGCGCTTGCAGAAGGTTTTATCAGCCGTCTGCTCAACCATCCGGTGCCGGGCGGCGTGGCCGTTGTCCCCCTTGGCAAGGCATCCCCGGCGCCACAAGCCCATTATCAGGGCAAGCCCGTACTGGTCGTGCAGGAAGATGGCCAGTGGGTCGCCATCGTAGGCATCTCCCTCAAAAGCCCGCTTGGTAACCAAAACCTGACCACAAGCGATGGTCGCACCCTCGCCTTCACCGTTACGCCGAAGCACTACCGCGAGCAGCACATCAAGCTAAAAAACAGCCGTCAGGTCAATCCGCTCGCCGAAGACATGACCCGCATCAACCGTGAACTGGCCGAGCAAACCCATGCCTACCAGACCTTCAGTCCAAACCAGCCGAGCAACCTGATGTTCGACAAGCCGGTCAATGGCCCGCTGTCGAGCCCGTTTGGCCTGCGCCGCTTCTTCAATGGTGAGGAACGCAATCCGCACTCCGGGCTCGACTTCGCCGTCGGCGCCGGTACCCCGATCAAATCCCCCGCTGCCGGCAAGGTGATCCTGATTGGCAACTACTTCTTCAACGGCAATACCGTCTTTGTCGATCACGGTCAGGGGCTCATCAGCATGTTCTGCCACATGTCGAAAATCGATGTGAAGCTCGGCCAGAGTCTGCCGCGCGGCGGCATTGTCGGACGGGTCGGTTCAACCGGTCGCGCCACCGGGCCCCATATGCACTGGAACGTCAGCCTCAACGACACCCGGGTCGATCCCGCCATCTTTATCGGCGCGTTCAAGCCTTGATAATGACAAAGGCAGCCAATGGCTGCCTTTGTTGTATAAAACGCCCGGTATTCTGACTAGACCGGTGTGTGGGAGCCGGACTCCTGACGCATCGCCCGCCACATCAGCAACACCAGCAGAGTGCTGCAGGTCGGCAGTGCCAGCCACACCCCGGCCACGCCCCACATGGTCGAGAATCCCCACAGGAAGCCACCGATCAGCAGCAGCTTGCCACCGGTCAGCAGCGAGGCAATGCGGGGACGGTTGATCGCCTGAAAATAGGTGGCGCCCACCAGCAGCAATCCCTCCATCGGCAGCCCCCAGAAGTAGAGCCAGATCCCGAGCGTTGCCACCGGCAGCAGAGTCGCATTGTCGCCAGCAAAGAGGTAGACAGCCCCCTCGGGCCAGAGGTAGAGCGGCACCATGCCACAAAGAGCGATGGCGACGGTCACCCCCAGCGCCAGATTGCGGATCCGCAACACCCGTTGCCAGTTGCCCGCACCAGCATTGAAGCTGGCGATGGGCTGGATCCCCATGGCAATCCCCTCGAAGATGAGATAGAAGAAGGCCTCGGTATAGCTGATCACCCCGTAGGCAGCGACATGCAAAGAGGTGCCGACAGCCAGCAGTGCCTTGTTATGCAGCGCCAGCACCACCGAGAGATAGAGGTACATCAGGAAGCTGGAGAAGCCGAGTTTCACCGTCTCCAGCATCAGCCGCCAGTCGGGCAGCAGGGTATCCCAACCGATACGCAACTTGCTGCGCGGAGTAAAGAAGTGCCACAGACAGAGGCCACCGGTAACAGCCTGGGAGAGCATGGTGGCAATCGCGGCACCCGCCAGCCCCCATGGAATGACTGCCATCAGCAGATAGTCGAGCAGCACGTTGAGCAGGCCGCCCCCGACCAGGATCCAGGTAGTCAGTCCCGGCCGCCCGTCGTTGCGCAGCAGGGCGGTAAAGGCCATGGAGAGCACGGCAAAGACGCCGAGCCAGGCATACCACTGCAGATAGGCCAGACCGGCGGTAAAAATATCCCCTTCTGCCCCCATCCAGGCCAGCATCTCATCGCCATAGTTGATGCCGATGAAGGCGAGCACGGCCGCGGCCACCAGCACCATCACCAGTGCATTGCCGACGATATGGCGCGCCCGTTTTTGCTCCCCCTTGCCAAGATAGAAAGAGGCGAGCGAGGAGGAGCCCATGCCGATCAGCGCACCAACAGCGTAAAGCACGGCGCAGATGGGATAGGCAAGCATCAGTCCGGCCAAGCCATCCTGCCCCAGAATATGGCCGACAAAGATGCCATCGATGGTGACATAGATGCCGGTGACCAGCATGGCGGCCACGGTCGGGGTGACATAGCGCCAAAAGAGGCGGGAAAGAGGGGCGGTGCCCAGATCGACTGCGGACATAAAATGCTCAATGGAGGGAAAAACGGCCAGAATAATAGCCAAATCGGGCCGGGATCGCCCGTTATTTGTGTTACAAATCATTAATATTGAACGCTTTACCCTCTTCTGCCCCTGCTTTAGGCTAGGGCAACCTCTTATGAACGGACACGTGCTTCATGTTGCAACGCCTGCTCGCCCTCCTGCTTCTTTCCCTCGCTCTGCTCACGACCAATGCACAGGCCGATGACACCATCGCCCAGGCCGAAGCGCTGCTGCAAAGCGTCCCCAAGAGCGATACGCCGGAAAATCAGAAATTAAGGGAGAGCTATCAGCAGGCACTGCAGTTTGCCCGGGAAGCAGAACGTTACCGGGAGCAGGGCAAAGCCTATCAGCAGGTATTGATCGACTATCCCGAGGAGTCGGCCCGCCTCAAGGAGAGCCTGCGCAACTATCAGCCCAAGAGCCGTCCAGCCCTCTCCAGTCTCAAGGAGGAGAGCCTGCGCCAGGCCATTGGCCTTAGCAGCAACCGCCAGATGATGCTGCGCAAAGAGCGTCAGGGCATCATGGACAGCCTCAATCAGCTGGAGAGCACCGGGCAGGATTACCATCTGCGGGTGGATGATCTGCGCAAACAGCTGCAAGTCACCCGCAGTCAGCTGGAGCGACTCAACTTCAGCAGCGAATCGGATCGGCTGCAGGAGGCACAGCTGCTGCTGACCCGGATCAAGGAGCAGAGTATCTCCGACCGGATCCAGATGCTGGAGCTGGAGCAGCTCTCGGCCCAGCAGCGCAGCGATCTTGGCAAACTCAAATTGCAGGAGCTCAATCTGACCATTGCCGATGAGGACGAGTGGCAAGCGACCCTGATGGCCCAGCAAAACCAGTTGCGTCGGGAGAAGACCGAGCAGGCACTGGAAGAGAGCGAGCGACTGCGCAAACAGCTCTCGGACGATATGCCCCTGCTGCTGGAGCAGCAGCAACAGAATCAGGCTCTCTCCATCCAGCTCGGCCGGCTGGAGGAGCAGATCGAAGAGGTGCAGGACAGACAGCGCAGTGTCGACAAGAATCTGTTTGAGCTCAACGAACTGGTCAACTCAGTGCGCGAGCAGCTTGAATGGCTGCAGATAAGCGACGCTTACGGCGAGAACCTGCGCAGCAAGCTAGCCGATTTGCCCGCCTACTACCCCCTCGACAAACTCGAATCCGAAATCGTCAGCGCCCGCATGGCCAAATACCAGTACGAGACCGAGCAGGATACCCTCAAGGATCCCCGCCAGTTGCGCGACCAGCTCCTCGCCAATGAAGAGGTCTCCCTTGACCGCCCGCAGCAGGCAGTGCTCGACAATCTGCTCAAGGCTCGCCGCCAGCTGCTGACCCGTCTCAACGACGCGTCCGACACCCTGATTCAGGAGCAAACCAGACTCAAGCTGCTCTACAGCCATCGCAACAGCAAGATCGACGAGATCCGTGAGCTCAGCGCCAGTCACCTGTTCTGGATGCCGGATGTGCGGCCGCTCACCCCCTCCGTCATGCTCGGGGTGCCTGCCGCCCTCTCGCTGGCTTTCAATCCGGAGAACTGGCTGCAAGTCCCCCACGCTATCGCCGAAAACACGCCACTCAGTCTGACCCTGGCCACGCTGGGACTGCTGGTACTGGCCTGGAGCTGGTTCAAACTGGCTCGCCATCTGACCCAATATTGCGACCACATAGCACCACGGATCGGCAAGGTAACCCAGGACAAGTTCAGCCTTACCAGCCGGCTGCTGTTGCGCTCTCTGCTTGCAGCCATGCCGCTCCCCGCCATGGTACTGATGGTGCGGGGGCTGCTGGGCGGTGCCTGGCAATACCCCTTTGCCGTGGCTATCGGCCGCGGCCTAGGCGAGATCTGGTTTCTGCTGCTGGCACTGGTGCTGGCTCGTCATCTCACCCTTGAGAAGGGGATCCTGATCCACCACTTCCGCTGGCCAAAAGAGCAGGTGCAGAAAGTGTGGGGACAGTTTCGCACCCTGCTGCTGGTACTGATCCCGAGCTTTTTCGTGCAGGGGATGGCCAACAGCTATCAGGAGCACGCCTTCTACGACTCGCTCGGACGTCTGGCCTTTATCATCGGCGCCCTCTGGCTACTGCTCTTCTTCGCCCGTCTCAACCGGGAGCGGCTGCCGCTCACCTGGGGCCAGAGCGACATGACCAAACCACACCTGCTGCACCACTTCATCTGGAACAGCCTGATGCTGGCCCCCTTGCTGGCAGTGATCGGCACTCTGTTTGGCTACTTCTATACCTCGCGCACTCTGCTACGGCAGCTGGAGCTGAGCCTGCTGATGGGGCTTGGCTGCCTGCTTGTCTACTATCTGGCCAGACGCTGGATGCTGATCCAGCGTCGCCGGCTGGCCTTCGATCGGGCCAAGAGCAAGCGGGCGGAGATCCTGGCCCTGCGCGGCCGGGATGAATCGCACGAGGAACTGAGCTCGGAGATCCCGGATGTGGTCGAGGAGACCGAGCTTGACCTCGATACCCTCAGCACCCAGTCGCTAGGGCTGATCCGCACTCTGCTGATGCTCGGCTTCACCCTGCTGGTGGTGGTGCAATGGTCGGATCTCAACTCCGCCTTCAGCTTCCTCAGCAACATCGAGGTGTGGCAGGTCAGCAGCAAGATTGGCGGCATAGAGCAGCTCTCAGCCATCACCTTGCAGGATCTGATGCTGACCGCCTTCGTCTTCATCCTGACCGTGGTCACCGCTCGCAACTTGCCGAGCCTGATGGAGCTGACCCTGCTGCAGCATCTGAGCCTCTCCCCCGGCACCGGCTTTGCACTCACCACCACCAGCAAGTATCTGGTGATCCTGATCGGCGCCCTCACCGGCTTCTCGATGCTCGGCATCGACTGGTCCAAGACCCAGTGGCTGGTTGCAGCCCTTTCGGTCGGTCTGGGTTTCGGTCTGCAGGAGATCTTCGCCAACTTCGTCTCTGGCCTCATCATCCTGTTCGAGAAACCGATCCGGCTGGGTGATACCGTCACCATCCGCGATCTGACCGGCACAGTGACCAAGATCAAGACTCGCGCCACCACCATAGTGGATTGGGATCGCAAGGAGATCATCGTCCCCAACAAGGCCTTCATCACCGAGCAGTTCATCAACTGGTCGCTCTCCGATGCCATCACCCGGGTACGACTGCGGATCCGCATCGGCCTGACCCGGGATCCCAAACTGGTTCAGACTATTCTGGAAGAGTCGGTCAAGGCATCGACACTGGTGCTCGATACCCCGACTCCCGAAGTGTTCCTGATCGAGTTCACCGACTCGGCACTGATCTACGAGATCCGGCTCTACGTGAACAACATGGATCATCGGATGCCCATCACCCACGAAGTTCACTCGCTGGTGCTGGAGAAGATGCAGCAACAGGGGCTCACCCTGCCCCACCAACAGATTGATATTCACTTGAGCAGGGGCTAACCCGGCCAATGAGAAAGGAGCAAACCATGCAGATCATTGCTCACCGGGGGGCCAGCGGCCTGGCCCCCGAGAACACCCTCAAAGCAATGGCCAAAGCGCTGGAACTGGGGGTCACCGCTATCGAGATCGACGTGCAGGCGGCCGATGGCGAGCTGTGGGTATTCCACGATCGGCGGCTTGAGCGCTGTACCAACGGCAAGGGCGTTCTGACCGAGCAATCCCGCTCCTATCTGGAACAGCTCGATGCTGGCGAGGGGGAGAGCATTCCGACCTTGTGGCAGGTGATGAGCCTGATTGACGGCAGCTGTGAGCTGCATATCGAACTTAAGGGTACCAATACCGCCGATGCCGTCGCGGCACTGACCAAACGGGCCGAGAACGAGCTCGGCTTCACCGCCAACCAATGGGTGGTCTCCTCATTCCACCATCCAGAGCTGGCTCGCTTTGCGACCCTGCGACCCGATATCCGGATTGGCGCTCTTACGGCCAATCTGCCGCTCGAACTGGCGCACTTTGCCGAAAAGCTGGGAGCCTGGTCCATCAATTGCGATGTTGATTTCATCGATGCTGCACTGGTCGATGATGCACATCGCCGTGGATTAAAGGTACTGGTCTATACGGTCGATCACCTTGCCGACCAGCAACAGCTGGCCGCTATGGGGGTCGACGGCATCTTCACCAATCGGCCCGACCGTTTTTTAACGCAGTGAGCAACCAGCATCCGTATGGATAAGCGTGAGGTTAACCGCTAACTTTAAGTCGTAGACCGGGATAAAAAGAGTCCAACTTCGGCCGATAAGAGATGGCACATAACAATAATTCGCTCGAACACACTTCAGACTGACGCTCACAAGGAAGTAACTATGAACTTATCCATTAAAAACAAACTTGTTCTGGCTATCGGGATCATCATTCTGGTGATCACCGGCCTGCAGGTCTGGTACAACACCTCGCAGCTGCGCAGCGAAACCCAGCGACTGATCTGGAGCTTTATCGACGAAAGTTCAGCCGCCAACGTCAAGGGGATATCCCGCTGGCTCGATGCCCGCGTCAACATGGTCAGCTCCACCAAGGAGGCGTTTGCCAAAGAGGATAATCCCATCAGCCATCTGGCCCAGTCCATGAATGCGGGCGGGTTTGATCTCGTCTATGTGGGCACCAATGATGGCAAGATGATCCAGAGCAAGCCGACCGATCTGCCCGCCGGCTACGACCCGCGCCAGCGCCCCTGGTACAAGGACGCCATGGCCGCAGGTAAAATGACCATCACTGCACCCTATGCAGATATATCCACCGGGCAACTGATTATCACCATCGCCGAACCGTTCCAGCGTGGTAATACCCAAGGCGTCATTGCCGGCGACGTATCCATCAGCGGATTGGTTTCCGACATTCTGGCGGTCAATACCGAAGGCACCTACGCGGTACTTATCGACAGCAGTGGCACCATCATTGCCCACCCGGATGCTTCACTGACCCTGAAACCAGCCACCGCCCTCTCCCCCGAGCTGACTGCATCCGGGGTCAATCGCATTGCTCATGACGGTACCATCTCAGAGATGGATATCAGCGGCAAACTGAGCGTGTTTGACCTGAACCAGATCCCCAATACCGACTGGTACTACGGCATTGTGGTCGATGAGGCGGTGGCCTATCAGTCGGTCAAACGCATGGTCACGTCAGCACTTCTGCAAGGCCTGCTCACCATCATCATCGTGGCGGGTTTCTCCTATGTCGCCATCAATGGCTCTCTGGCCCCGCTGAAAACCCTGGGTGAAGCGATTGCCGATCTCTCCCGTGGCAATGGCGATCTCACTCGCCGCATCAAGATCGAGCGTGAAGACGAGGTCGGCGTGGTCGCCAAACACGTCAACACCTTTATTGATCGGATCCATGTGATGGTGCAGGACATCTCAAACTCCTCCGGCCAGCTCAACCAGCAGGCCAAGTCCTCTCACAACATGGCGGAGAAGGCCAATCAGGGGCTGGCTCGCCAGCAAAACGAGATCTCCCAGATTGCAACGGCCGTTCACGAAATGTCGGCCACAGCCGTCGAGGTAGCCAGCAACGCCGAGCAGACTGCCGAAGCGGCGCGCTCCTCCAGCAGCAGCTGTGAACATGGCAAGCAGGTCATCGCCCGCAACCAGCGTTCCATCACCGATCTGGCGACTCAGGTCGAGCAGGCATCCAACATCATTCAAGAGCTGGAGAAGAACGCGCAGGAGATCAATACCATCCTCTCCACCATTCAGGGCATCGCCGAGCAGACCAACCTGCTGGCACTGAACGCCGCTATTGAAGCTGCTCGTGCCGGCGAGCAGGGCCGTGGCTTTGCGGTGGTTGCAGACGAGGTACGGGTGCTGTCACAGCGTACTCACAGCTCCACCGTCGAGATCCGCAGCATGATCGAAACCCTGCAGCGCAATACCCAGGGTGCGGTCAGTACCATGCATGAAGGGCAGTTGCTGGCTCAGAACAGCGTAGATGATGCCAACAACGCCACCCAGGCGCTGGAGCAGATCACCGCTTCCATCAACCAGATCTCCGACATGGCGACCCAGATCTCCAGCGCCGCCGAGGAGCAACGAGCCGTTACTGACGAGGTCAGCCGCAACATTCAGGCGGTGAAAGATGTCTCGGACGAGCTGGCCGTAGATGCCGACAGCTCACGCCATCTCTCTGAACAACTTAAAAATATTTCGGGTGAATTGAGTAATCAGGTCGGTATGTTCCGTATCTGACGATGATAAAAAAGGGGCCGTACAGGCCCCTTTACTTTTTTAAATATCGCTTAATTATCAGTGAGTAATCTAACACTACCGTCGCCTCCTCACCTTCCTGTTGCCCCCGCCATTCAGTAGCCCCCATTGGATATATTCCACTTTTTCAGCCGAGGAAAGGATTAGTAATTTTTATGCATGCATCTAAATGCCAATAATTATCATTAAAAAGTTTTAATAAAAAACTTAAAATTTTTTTCGTGAGTACCTAAAAAGAGAGGTGATTCGCATTTTATTGAAAGAAAACTACGTATAATCCGGAAGTTAAAGTCTTCGTAGCAAGGTGTTTTACTGCTCAATAACACCAAAAAATGACGAAAATTACGACATTTTCATCCAGGGATCAGGGTGTTTTAGAAAAAAATAACTACGAAAAATGGAATAAAACCAAGCTGTTTGACTTGCATCAAGCCTGAATTTTTTTCATAGAGCAAAATCGTGCCCAGCAAATCTATCCCTAAGGAGGCAGATGTGGATATTATCAAGACCGATGTAGCCATCATCGGTGCCGGCGGTACTGGCCTGCGCGCCGCTATCGCTATAGCCGAATCACAGCCAGACCTGGATATCGCCCTGATTTCCAAAGTCTATCCGATGCGTAGCCATACCGTGGCAGCCGAAGGTGGTGCCGCCGGTGTCGTTCGTGATGACGACTCCCTCGAAAACCACTTCAACGACACCGTCTCCGGTGGTGACTGGCTGTGTGAGCAGGACGTTGTCGATTACTTCGTCAACAATGCGACCAAAGAGATGATCCAGCTGGAGCACTGGGGTTGCCCCTGGAGCCGCAAGCCGGATGGCAAAGCCAACGTGCGTCCTTTTGGTGGCATGAAGGTTCCCCGTACCTGGTTCGCCGCTGACAAATCCGGTTTCCACATTCTGCACACCCTGTTCCAGACCTCCGTCAAATACCCGAGCATCAAGCGCTTCGACGAGCACTTCTGCCTCGATCTGATCGTGGAAGATGGTCGCGTTCAGGGCGTTCTGACCTTTGACATCCAGAACGGCATCACCCGCTTCATCCAGGCCAAATCCGTGATTCTGGCAACTGGTGGTGCTGGTCGTGTTTACCGTTACAACACCAACGGCGGCATTGTCACCGGTGACGGCATGGCACTGGCCTATCGTCACGGCGTACCGCTGCGTGACATGGAATTCGTTCAGTATCACCCGACCGGTTTGCCGGGTACCGGCATCCTGATGACCGAAGGTTGTCGTGGTGAGGGTGGCGTCCTGCTCAACAAGGATGGCTACCGCTACCTGCAAGACTACGGCTTGGGCCCGGAAACTCCGATCGGCCAGCCGAAGAGCAAATACATGGAACTGGGTCCGCGCGACCGCGTTTCCCAGGCATTCTGGCAAGAACAGCAGAAAGGCCGCGTGATCCAGGGCCCGATGGGCGATGTAGTTCACCTCGACCTGCGTCACCTCGGCGAGAAGTACCTGAAAGAGCGTCTGCCGTTCATCTGCGAACTGGCCAAAGCCTACGTCAACGTGGATCCGGCCAAAGAGCCCATCCCGGTACGTCCGACTGCCCACTACACCATGGGTGGTATCGAGACCGACAACAAGTGTGCCACCCGTCTGGCCGGCCTCTACGCCGCTGGCGAATGTGCCTCCGTTGGTCTGCACGGCGCCAACCGTCTGGGTTCCAACTCCCTGTCCGAGATCGTGGTATTCGGCAAGCTGGCTGGTGAACAAGCCGGTGAATTCGCCAAGACCCAGAAGCATGGCAATACCGAAGCGCTGGTCGCCAAGGCCGAGGCTCTGGTCAAGCAGCATCTCTCCCTGCTCGACATCGATGGCACCGAGAACCCGGCAGACATCCGCAACGAACTGGGCACCTCCATGGAAGCCGGTGTCGGTATCTACCGTACCGAAGAGCTGATGCAGGGCACCATCGACAAGATCAACGAGCTGAAAGCCCGTTACAAGAAGGTCAAGATCAACGACAAGTCCTCTGTCTTCAACACCGACCTGCTGTACGCCATCGAACTGGGTTACATGCTGGACGTGGCAGAAGCCATGGCTCACTCCGCCATCAATCGTAAAGAGTCCCGCGGTTCCCACCAGCGTCTGGATGGTTACGAAGAGCGTGATGACGTGAACTTCCTCAAGCACACGCTCTCGTTCTACAACAATGGCGAAACGCCCTCCATCGATTACTCCGATGTGAAGATCACTAAGTCCCAGCCGGCAAAACGCGTGTACGGCTCCGAGGGTGAGAAACAAGACGAGGCTAAGAAGAATGGCTGAGATGATTGAAATTGAAATCCTGCGCTATCGTCCGGAGCAGGATAACGAGCCCTGGATGCAGACCTTCCAGGTGCCCTACCAGAGAGAGATGTCTCTGCTGGATGCGCTGCAATACATCAAGGATCACCTGGACTCTACCCTGAGCTTCCGCTGGTCCTGCCGGATGGCGATCTGCGGCTCCTGCGGCATGATGGTCAACGGTGTTCCCAAGCTGGGTTGCAAAGCGTTCCTGCGCGACTATCTGCCGGGCAAGATGACCATCGAGCCGCTCAACAACTTCCCGATCGAGCGCGACCTGGTGGTCGACATGTCCGATTTCATCGAGAAGCTGGAGAGCATCAAGCCCTACATCATCCCGAGCGAGCCGCGCAACCTGTGCGATGGCGAATACATCCAGACTCCGGCAGAGATGGCGAAGTACAAGCAGTTCTCCCAGTGCATCAACTGTGGTCTCTGCTACGCGGCCTGCCCGCAGTACGGCATCAACAAGAAGTTCACCGGTCCGGCGGCACTGGCTCTGGCCTATCGCTACAACGTCGACAACCGTGATGCCGGCGCCAAAGAGCGTATGCGCATCATCAGCCAGGACGAAGGCGTCTGGGGCTGTACCTTCGTGGGCTACTGCTCCGAAGTGTGCCCGAAGGGCGTCGATCCGGCAGCGGCCATCCAGCTTGGCAAGGTAGAGAGTGCCAAGGACTACATGATCGCCATGTTCAAGCCAGATTGAGAGCAGGATTGAGACCATGAACAACACTGAAAGCAAACGTAAACCTTACGTCCGCGAAATGAAGAAAGACTGGTGGCTGAAGAACGCCTTCTACACCGGTTACATGATCCGCGAAGGCACCAGTATCTTCGTCTCCATCTACGCTGTTGTGCTGATGTGGGGTCTGATGCGTCTGGTACAGGGTCAGGAAGCGTTTAACGGCTGGCTGGAGTCCCTGCAAAGCCCGATCGCCATCCTGTTCCACGTGATTGCGCTGGCAGCCTGCCTGTTCCATGCCAAGACCTGGTTCGCTCTGGCGCCGAAAGCCATGCGTATCTTCCGTGGTGAAGACCTGGTGCCGGAGAAACCGATCGTCATCGCCCAGTATGTGGCGCTGGCTGTGGTATCCCTGCTTGTCCTGATCATCGTGGCCTGAGGAGAAAACAATGAGACGTTCTGACGAGCCAATTTACTGGGGTCTGTTTGGTGCGGGTGGCATGGTCGTTGCCATGCTGCTGCCGGTCATTGTCCTCATCACCGGTCTGCTGGTACCCATGGGTATCATGGACGTAGAGACCATGAGCTATGACCGCGTTCTGGCATTCGCCAGCTCCTGGTGGGGTGCCTGCATCCTGCTGGTGATCATCGCCCTGCCGATCTGGCACGGTATGCACCGTATCTACCACGGTCTGCATGATCTGGGGATCCACACCACCAAGCTGCACCACTATGTGTTCTATGGCTTTGCCTTCCTGGTATCTGCCATTACCGTCGGTCTGCTGATGGTGCTGGTACTCCAGTAATCACTACGCAACTGATTGAACAAACCGGGCCAAGTGCCCGGTTTTTTATTGCCGCGTCCCGACGCACCCTTACCGCTGATTTTTTCAACAAATTAAACAAAAACCGGATCTTCTTCTTTTCAGAGGACGATCATCCTCACATATCACCAACGTCACCCCGCATATCAGCAAGGCTCCTTGACCCCCATCAAATAATTGATAGCCGTATCAACCATAATTCATCCGATTAAATAATTATTCATGTGGAGCTATCTATGAGCGAAAAAAACCGTCCGGTAACGATCGGCTGTTATCTGGCACTGGCCTTTGCCGTTGTCTTCTTCTCCGGGCTGCTGCAGTCCAATCAGTGGTACGGGGTATTTGACTTCACCACGCTAAACGGTTCGTTCGGCACCATGGTGCAGAGCGTCAGCGAAAACGGGGATGGTATCAAAACAGCCATGACCGACATGCGTGGCAAGGGAGGCAATGGCGCTCGCGATGGCTTCCTGTTCGCCCTGACCCTGATCCCCACCGTGATGTTTGCCCTCGGCATGATCAACGTGCTGGAGCACTACGGCGCACTGGATGCCGCCCGCAAGCTGCTGACTCCGCTGCTGCGCCCGCTGATGGGGATCCCGGGCAACACCGGCCTCGCCCTTATCGCCTCGCTGCAGAGTACCGATGCGGGTGCTGCCATGACTCGCCAGCTCAAGGATGAAGGGCTCATCACCAAGCGCGAGACCGACGTGTTCACCATGTTCCAGTTCTCCGCTGGCGCCACCATAGTCAACTTCTTCTCCTCCGGTGCCGTGCTCTTCACCCTGACCCTGGCTGACGGCACCCAGGCTGTCAGCTCCTCCATCGGGCTGGCAGTCGCCGTGATGTTCGTCTTCAAGTTCATTGGCGCCAATCTGTTCCGGGTCTATCTCAACCTCACCGAAGGCAAGAGTGCCGACAACAGCAAACGCGATCAGACCCTTACCACCCAGGAGCAAGCCAAATGAGCCAGGCCAACGTCAAGAAACCCATCGTCACCGATATCTTCGTCGAAGGGGCCAAGAAGGGATGGGTCATCGCCACCACCTCCACCGTCCCCAACGTGCTGATGGCCTTTGTCATCATCAAAGCACTGCAGATCACCGGCGCGCTGGACGCCATGGGCGCCATCTTCTCCCCCGTCATGGCCATCTTCGGCCTGCCCGGTGAAGCGGCAGCCGTGCTGATCGGCGCCTGGATGTCGATGGGCGGTGCAGTCGGTGTGGTCATCACCCTGTTCGATCAGGGGATCCTCAACGGCACTCACATCGCCATTCTGGCGCCAGCCATCTACCTGATGGGTTCACAGGTGCAGTACATGGGCCGCATCCTCGGCTGTATCGGTACCGAAGGGCGCTATATCCCGGTCATGATCGCCATCTCGGTGCTCAACGCCTTTGGCGCCATGCTGGTAATGAACATCATCCTGTGACCCCGGATCTGATAGCGGAGCAAACAATGACTTTTTCTTTGGATCAATATCTGGCCGAGCTGGCCCCCCTGATCAATCTGGATTGCGGCTCTCTGCACCAGCCGGGCATTGCCACAGTGGCCGAGCTGATGGCCGCCAAATACGAGGCCATGGGCGGCTGGCAGATCAAACGGGTCGACTGCGGCATCGCCGGGGTCGGGCTGGAGATCCGCAACCAGCCGCAGGCCGAGCAGATCGACATCATGCTGATCGGTCATATGGATACCGTCTTCCCGGTCGGTGCCGCAGCCGAACGCCCGATGAGTGTCGATGGCGAGCGCGCCTACGGCCCCGGCGTCTCCGACATGAAATCCGGCCTGCTCAACATCGTCTATGCCCTGCGTGCACTGCCCCGCGAGGTGCGCGATCGCCTGAGCATCTGCGTCTGCATGAACCCGGACGAGGAGATTGGCTCCCTCCACTCCAGCGACTGGCTGGCATCGGTGGCCAAGCAAGCCAGACAAGTGCTGGTGGCCGAAGCGGCCCGTGCCGATGGCTCGCTGGTCAAGGCTCGTAAGGGAATGGCACGCTATCGCATCGACTTCACCGGCAAGGCGGCTCACGCCGGCAACGAGCCGCAGAAGGGGCGCAGCGCCATCACCGAGCTGGGTCACTGGATCCTCGCCATCAATGCCCTGACCAACTTCGAGAGCGGCACTACCCTCAACATCGGCATCGTCGAGGGGGGCAACGGCGCCAACATAGTGCCGGCCCACGCCAGCGCGGTGGTGGATGTGCGCTTCTGGGACAATCAGGAGTACAACCTGGTCAACGATCATCTGTTGACCCTGGTCGAACGGCCCCATCTGGAAGGGGTCACCATCAAGCTGACCCGCGAGGCGCATAAACCGGCCATGGTGCCGTCAGAAGGCACTCAGGCACTGATGCAGCTGGTGGAGGAGTGCGGCGCCGAACTGGGGCTGCCCATTCGCTGGCAAGAGGTAGGGGGCGGCTCCGATGCCAACCTCACTGCCGCCCTCGGCATCCCCACGCTGGATGGTCTGGGCCCCATTGGTGCCGGTTTCCACAGTGACGAGGAGTATCTCGATCTGGCCAGCATTGGCCCTCGCATCGAACTGCTGGTGAAGGTGCTGACCCGCATCGCAGCCTGATGGTTTTCCCATAAAACGGAAGAGCCAGCCGGTTTGCACCGGCTGGCTCTTTTTCATCTGATAAATCTGAGTGATTAGCCTTCTTGGCGCTTACTCCATCGGCGGCAGGAAGCGGCGCATCACCTCCTCCGCATGACCCTGCTCCTGAAATGCCACCAACGTCTGATTCAGGCGGGTAACCAGCTCGAAGGCGCGAGGCGATCCCTTGCTGACCAGCAGATAGAATCCCTTGCGACTTGGCAGGGCGAGATTGAGCAGACCGGGTTCGCTCTGGTAGATGCCCAGGGTTAACCCGCCAACCAGCGGCTCAATCTCGCTTGGCAGGAAGTCACAGCGATCCCGCCCCAGCATGTCGAGCGCCTGTTGCAGCTGCTTGACCCGGCGTGGCTCCTGCGCCAGACCGTAGGGGGCATAGTTATAGCCAATCACGCCGCATACCCGCGAGCTGTTGACCGTCTGCAGATCGGGGGCTTCAGGATAGCGGCGCTTGAGATAGAAGAAACCGAGATGGGTGTAGTAGAGCGGCACGCTGTAGAAGGCGAACTCGGCACGCTCCGGCTTGTAGCTGGCATCCCAGGTCAGCTCGCACAGGCCGTTCTGGTGATAATCCGCCAGCTCCTGTTGCACCCGCGCCCAGGGCAGATAGCGGATCTGATAGGACAAGCCATTTTTCTTGATGGCATCGAGCACCAGCGTGGTGGCCGAGCCGGTCAGCCGGCTGGTATCGGGCACCCCATCCTTGCGCTCCCAGTAAGTAAAGGGGGCCCACTCATTGCCCTCCCCCAGACAGATCTGTACCGGCTTCTCTGCCGCGCTGGCCAAGCTCGCCGGTATCAGCATGGCAAGGCCCAGCCCTGCCAGCAGCAATCGGGTTCGTCTCATCCCTCTCTCCCCACTCATGCCATCATCTTGCGACACGTTACCGTGCAGATTAGTCCACTGCCGCTACCTCACCACCTTGCGCAACACCAGATTGCCACATGGCCAGCAAGGGCGCCGGAATGGCGCCATAGTGCAGCGCCGGCGTCTGGTGCCACTCGGCCAACTTTTGCAGAGCCTTCGCCAGATCCTGCGCAAGCTGGCGGGTCACTCTCACCCCGGCTTCCAGATAGAGGCTCTTGATCTCGAAGATCCCCTGCTGGCGATGGGCCTTGGCATCCATTCTGCCCACCAGCTTGCCACGATGCAGCAGCGGCAACACGAAGTAGCCGTACTGACGCTTGGGCGCCGGGGTATAGCACTCGATGCGATAGTCGAAGTTGAACAACTCACTGGCACGCTTGCGATCCCATACCAGCGGATCGAACGGCGACAGGGCGGTGGTATGGGTTGCCTTGAGACAACCCGCCTGCGCCCTTGCCAGCTCATCGGCCAGAGATGCGTGCACGAAAGCGCCGTGCTGCCATCCCTCGACACGTACCGGCAGCAGCTCCCCCTCGTCCGCCAGTTGATGGAGCAAGGCGTCATATTTGCCACGCCGCAGCCGGTAGTAATCAGCCACCCAGCCAGTTTTGACCAGCCCCAGTGCCCGGCAACTGGCGCGCACCATATCCCGCTGCGCCTGCTCGATGCTCGGCAGATCCCGCTGGTCGCTCCACTCGGGAAGCACCCGCTCGGCGAGATCATAGACCCGCTGAAAGTTGCGCCGCTCCCGCACCATCAGCTGACCGGTGGTAAAGAGCACCTCCAGATGACGTTTCTCCGGCTTCCAGTCCCACCAGCCGTTCCCCTTGCCGGTTGTGCGTTCAAAGTCAGCCGCCCGTACCGGGCCATGGTGGCGAATGCGCTCGATAAGGCGGCCAATCTCTTGCTGATGGGTAGCGAGCCAGTTGGCCGAAAACTTCCAGCCCATGGCGGCAGGGTCGAGCATCCGGTGGCGCAGCAGCCGGTAATCCTCGCGGGGCACGAAGCAGGCCTCGTGAGCCCAATATTCGAAGATCTCGCCGTCGGCCAGCAACTGCTCCAGCCAGCGAGGTTCATACTGGCCAAGGCGGCTAAAGAGCACCAGATAGGGGCTGCGCGCTACCACCGAGATGGTGTCTATCTGCAGCAGCGCCATGCGGCGGATGGTCGCCAGCAGATCGGCCGGGGCAGCCTTGCCGCGGCGCGGCACCAGCAGTCCCTGCGCCGCCAGCTGCAAATGACGGGCATCCTGTAGCGATAAATGGGGGATAGACATCAAACCACTCCTTGGCAACCGACCTCCAGCATGCCCGAACAGCGGCCAAATAAACATGGGGAAGAGTTGATGACCTTCCTCCAGCTTTATGCCGGGTTGTTTGGCAGTACCAGCCGGTTCACCACCGCCATGATCTCCTGATAGGTAGCTTCTACCGTCTCGGGGGTCGGCTCCAGAATGAGGTCATCGGCATAGCCGTTGATGAGGGAGGTGATCTGGCGCGCCAGTCGTCCGGTATCAGCGGCCATGAAGTCGCCGCTGTCGATCCCCTTTTGCAGGATCTGCTCCAGCACCTCGCGCCATGCCTGAATGGTCTTGCGGTAACTCTCGGCAAATACCGGGTCGCGTAGCGACTCGTTCCATGCATCCAGATAGATGGCCCAGGAGGCATCCTGACTGGTCGGCAGGTTGTCCCGCACGAACAGTGGCAACGCTTCGCGGGCCGGCAGCGGCAACAGCCACTCCCGCTGCTCGGCTATCTCCTGACTGGTGAAGCGCTCCACGGCGCAGAGACAGAGCTCTTTCCAATCCTTGAAGTAGTGGTAGACGTGGCTGCGCGCCAGACCGGTGCGCTCGGCCACATCACGGGTAGAAGAGGCGGCCATCCCCTTTTCTCGAAACAGGGCCAGTACGGCCTCGATGATCATCTCTTTACGCTGTTCTGCTGATGGGCGTGCCATCTTACCTCCTGCGATATCAATCGTTCCGCTTGACTTTGAGCGACCGCTCAAACAAACTTTGAGCACTTGCTCAAAGTTAGCATTTCCGACATCTTAGGAGATAACCCATGACAACACCAACCACTTCGGCAGCCAGTTGCAACGAGCAGGCCACGCCGTTGCCACACTCGGCCGGTCGTTCGCTGGGGGCGATTGCACGGGCCAATCCCCTCAAGCTGGCGGGCACCTTCTCACTGGTCGCCCTCGAAAACATCCTGCTGGTGGCTTACCCCCTGTTCGCCGGCTTTGCCATCGACGCCATCGTCAAGGGACAGTGGTGGCAAGCCTCGAGCTATGCCCTCATCGTGCTGCTGTTCTGGCTCATCGGCGCCCTGCGCCGGGCGGTCGATACCCGCACCTTCACCCATATCTATGCAGCGCTGGCGGTGCCGGTGATCCTGGCCCAGCGTCAGCAGCAGGAGGGACAATCCACCATAGTGGCGCGGGTCACCCTGGCACGGGAGTTTGTCGACTTCTTCGAGAAACATATCCCGATCCTGGCCACCAGCCTGGTCTCCATCATGGGTGCCGCCATCATGCTGACGGTTATCGAGTTCTGGGTCGGTATCGCCTGTATGGGGGTCCTGCTGCTGTTCGGTCTGTTGCTGCCCGGTTTTTCACGCAAGAACCAGCTGCTGCATGAGCGCCTCAACGACCGGCTGGAGCACGAGGTCAAGCTGGTGACGCACGCCGAGCAAATCAGGCTGGCCCGTCACTACCGCACCCTCGCATGGATCCGTATCCGGGTATCGGATCGGGAGGCGCTCGCCTTTCTGGCGGTCGGCGTCAGCGCGGCCCTGCTCTTTTTGCTCGCCATCACCATGTTGATGGCCCAACCCCAGGTCTCCGCAGGCCATGTCTATGCTGTAATGACCTACCTCTGGAATTTTGTCAGCAGCCTGGATGAAGGGCCCGGTCTTGCCGACCAGCTCGCCCGGCTGCGGGATATCGGACGCCGGGTCAATACGGCGCAACCAGCCAGCAACACCGAACAAGCAATCTGAACCCGGAGCAAACCATGAACCCGACCACCCTCTGCCAACGAGCGTTGACCATGTGTATCAGCTGTTTTTTCCTCGCCGCCTGCGGCCCCAAAATGAGCGACTTTGAGCCCAACACCAGCTACTGGTTCAAGGAGAAACCGGCAGAGGAGAGTGCCCCGCTGGCACAAGATCTGAAGGTAGATATCGCCATCATAGGTGGCGGCTACAGCGGCCTCTCCAGCGCCTGGCATCTGGCCAAGGCCAATCCGTCGCTCAAGATTGCCATCTTCGAGGCCAAACAGGTCGGCAGCGGCGCCTCGGGCCGCAACGGCGGCATGGTGCTGCCGGGCTCCGAGGTGATGGACCTCTATGAAGAGGGGGAAGCGAGCAAGCGCCACTATGATCTGACGGTCGCCAGCATGCACAAGCTGCAAGCACTGGTTGAATCGACCGGCATCGATGCCGATATGAGGCTCGATGGTTATGTGGAGGCGATCCTCGATGAGGAGGATATTCCCGAGTACCGCGACTATGTAAAAACCGCCAATCGCCTCGGCATCCCGCTGCAATACTGGAACGCCGACACCACCGAAGAGAAACTCGGCACCGACCGCTACGCAGGCGCCGTCTACGACCCCAATGGCGGTCAGGTACACGCCATGAAGCTGGTCAACGCCCTGCACAAGGCGGTGGAGCAGGCGGGCGTCACCATCTATGAACAGAGCCCGGTTCTCGGGATCAAGGAGGGGAAGCAGATCGAACTGAACGTGGCCGACAAGTACAAGGTGACCGCCGACAGCATAGTGCTGGCGACCAACGGCTACACCTCAAAACTTGGCTACTTCAGCGGCCGGGTCTTTCCGGTACACGCCCAGAGCGCCGTGACCGAACCGCTTACCCGGGATCAGCTCAACGCCATCCAGTGGCAGAGCCGGATGCCCTTTTATGACACCCGCAACATCCTGTTTCATCTGGTATTGACCCCGGACAACCGGATCGTCATCGGCGGTGGCAATGCCGAGTACGTCTTCAACGACGGCCTCAACTACAAGGGAGATCTCAATCGGGTCAGCGCCATGATGATGAAGGAGCTGGTGACACTCTATCCGGCCCTCAAGGGGATCAAGTTTGAGCAGGTGTGGGACGGGGTGCTCGGCATGACCGGCGACAGCACCGAAGCGGTGGGGGTGATGGGGGATCACAAGAACATCTACTACGCCCTCGGCTACAACGGCCACGGCATCAACCTCTCCTTCCTGTTTGGCGACATTGTGGCCAGCCTCTATCAGGGCAAAGAGCACCCCTGGTTCAACCACGCCGAGCAGACGCTGCCGATGTGGCTACCGCCGGAGCCGTTCAAGTCAATCGGCGTCAAATCCACCCTGATGTTCTATCACTGGCAGGATCGCGACTATCTGGAGCCATAACGCGATATGCGTCTGCCAACCTGCGGTTTGACCGCTGCACAGACATCCATTGTCCATGGCTGCCCGACACACTGCGGGGGATAGAGCGGACAGCCAGGGTTGGCAGCAGCAACCGGACGTTTGACAAGAGGCGCCCGCATTTCTGGCTGATACTGAATTAGCTAAATCTTGCTCGAATTTTTTTACTATCAATGGAGAGTCAACATGCGTGCATTTCCGGTATTAAAAGGCGTTATTTTTTCGCTGATCGCATTGAGTGGCACACTCGCTACCAACGTCTTCGCCAGCGAGGAAAATATCGCCAGATTTTATGATGACAACCAGAGTTACTGGGCTCAGTTCTTGCCTACCGTAAACTCAAGCCTCAATAAAGACATTGATGTGGATGTCGCCGTCATCGGCGGTGGATATACGGGATTATCTGCCGCATACCATATCAAGAAGTCCAATCCGGCCAGCACTGTGGTTATTTTGGAAGCAAAGCGGGTCGGCAATGGCGCATCTGGCCGTAATGGCGCTCTGGTGTTGGCGCAAACCTATAGCGAAGGCGGCTTTGTGATGGGTGATCACAAAGCGAATCATAAAGAGATTTATGACATCACCGTCAATAGCATGCACCGGATTAAGCGGTTGGCCGAATCGACCGGTATTGACCCGGGATACGTACTCAATGGCCAATCGCTGGGAATTTTTAACCCTGAAAATCTGGATGATGCCAAAGAGTATGTGGCTCAGGCCAAAAAACTGGGCATGCCGATTGAATTCTGGGGCAAAGAGAAAGCCGTGAATATGCTCGGCTCACCAGAGCTGGTCGGTGCGGTATATGATCCCAATGGCGGCATGGTCAACCCGGGCAAGCTGGTCGCCGCGCTCAAGAAACTGGCGGAAGATGCCGGGGTCGTCATCTATGAAAACAGCCCGGTGCTGGAATATGAAGAAAACGGCAAGCTGATTTCATTGCCAGTCAAGGTCAATGACAAACGCTATGAAGTTACCGCAAAGAGTATTGTCGTTGCAGCCAATGCCTATGCCGGGAAGACGCTTGGCTTCAAGCCTGATGATATTGAACCCTCTCACACTCAAGTTGCAGTCACGGCCCCACTGACGGATGCGCAATACAACAGTATTGGCTGGAAAAACAACATCTCATGGTATGACGACCAATATGCTGGAACGGACAGTGATGCCACTTACCACATGGTCATGACCGCTGACCATCGCATTGTTATTGGTGGTGGCAGCGTCGAATACAATGAGGGGGATGACCTGCAGTACCCCGGTGATTTGAAAAAGATTGAAGCTCAAATCTCCAAGCGTATTGGTGAGCTCTATCCATCAATAAAAGGGATAAAAATTGAAAAAACTTGGGACGGAATCATTGCAGAAACCACAACCAAGAATGAAATGATCGGCGTAACCGGTACGAATCAAAATATTTATTATGCCCTTGGATATAACGGCGGACAGGGCGTTAACGTTGCCTTCTTGTTTGGCGAGCTGGTCTCCAAGCTATACAACAAGCAAGATGACAAATTGTTGAGCATCATGCTGGATAAATAGCTGATAACGCTAAATGCAATGCATTTAACTACTTCCGAAAACCATCCATCAGCAGGCACGCCTCAAGGCGTGCCTTTGTGCAATACCGCCACATCGGCATGAGGCAACTCAAGCTTGGCCTGCCAGCGAGCTGCCAGCACCCGAAACGACGCCTCGGAAAAGAAGACGATATGGGTAGGATCGTGGCGGTAACGCCAGTTCTTGAACCGCTCGTCGCCGAGCACCCGCTGGGTTTGCAGCACCAGCATACCGCCGGGCTTAAGGCAGGCCCACAACCGGTCAAGCACGGCGCGCGGTTCGGCAATGTGCTCTATCACCTCGGTACTGGTGATGAAGTCATACTGACGCGTCAGCAACTCGGGAAAGTCGGCATAGAACTTGTCATATCCAACCATGTCGTAACCCGCTTCACGCCCCATCGCCACCAGCGCAGGGCCGGGACCGCAGCCAAAATCAAGGCCACTGGCAGGTAGCGGCACCCGCACCAGCACCTCGCCAAAAGCCCGCATCAAAAACGTGCGATAACGGGGATCATCCACCCGGTTATCGTGGCCGTCGTAGACCGCCTTCTCCGCCGCCTCATCCAGATGATCGCCTGCATCCAGCCAGACCAGCTCGCATTGGCGACAGCGGTGATAGCGCTTGCCCGCCACCGGCAGGGGATAGGAGTGATGGCTGGCACAGAGGGGGCAGCAGGCAGTCGATGACATGGAATACCTCGGGATGGCGACAGGGGGGCAGCTTGCCTGCCGTACCGGATGCTGACAACTTTTTTTTGCCGCTTAAGGGTTTCTTAAGTTTGGGCTTTTACTCTGAATCCATCGCAAGAGAAGGAGCCTCCCCATGACCACCGAGATCCAAGCCCCCTACCGGTTGATCCTGGCCGAATCAGAGCAGCAGGTCATGGCGCTGCAAGCCTATATCCAGGATGCCTACACCCTGGAGTTCAATGCCCGCATTCCCCATTTTCTGCCCTGCCTGATCGGACTCTATCGCGCCGACGGGACGCTGGTTGGTGCCTGTGGCCTCAACCGAGCCAGCAGCCAGGCCGGCGAGCATCGCCTCTATCTGGAGCAGTATCTGGAGCAACCGATCGAAGCCTCCATCGAGACTCGCCTTGGTGTTCGTCCCGACCGCCAGCGCATCATCGAGGTGGGCAACCTCGCCTGTCGCGAGCCGGGCAATGCCCGCCTGATGTTTGCCGCCCTCTGCCGCATGCTGTGTGACAACTCCCTCGACTATGTGGTCTTTACCGGCACCGCCAAGCTGCGCAACAGCTTCACCCGCCTGCGCCTCAATCCGGTCGAACTGGCCCCCGCCCAGGCCCATCAGGTCGGTGCCGACGCCGCTGCCTGGGGCGAGTACTACCGCTGCCAGCCCAAGGTGATGGTGGGAGATATCAATCAGGGGCGGGCTGTGCTCGCCCAGAGCAGCCTGCTACTCAACCTGCTGGCCCCCATGCCAGTGCTTTTTACCGATGCAACCCTGACCAGTGAGAAAAGGTGCGCCCAATGAGCCTGTTCGACGCCATCGCCAAACATGCCCGCGAGAATCCGCAATCACCTGCGCTGCTGAGCAGCCAGCAGCGGCTCGACTACCACAGCCTCTGGCAGCAGATCCAGCATCTGGCTGGCAAGCTGCAGCAAGCCGGCATCAAGCGCCTTGCCCTGCAACTCGACAACGGCTTGCCATGGGCGCTGATGGATCTGGCCTGCACCAAAGCCGGGATCGTGGTCATACCGGTGCCCCACTTCTTCAGCCTTGAGCAGCAAGAGTGGCTGCTGGAGAGCAGCGGTGCCGATGCGCTGGTTGGCCCGGCCCATCAGGGATGGCACGCTGCCAAGCCGCTCTTGCTGATCAGCGGCGAACTGCCGCTCTGGCGCCGCAAACCGGCAAACCTCCCGGCATTGCCACAGGGCACTGCCAAGATTACCTACACCTCCGGCACCACGGGCCAGCCCAAAGGGGTCTGCCTCTCGCTGGCCAGCATGATGGCGGTGTGCGAATCGCTGGCCGAGCGTGTCGCGCCAGCCAAGGTGGAAAAACACCTCACCCTGCTGCCGCTGGCCACCCTGCTTGAGAACCTCACCGGCCTCTATGTGCCGCTGCTGACCGGCGCCTGCAGCCGCATCCCGTCGCTGGCAGAACTCGGCTTCAACGGCTCCAGCTCGCTCAATCCAGCCATGCTGGGGGAGGCGCTGCTGCGCTGGTCAACTCACAGTCTGGTGCTGGTGCCCGAGCTGCTGCGCCTGTTGCTGGCGCTCTGTACCAGTACCCCTGTGCTGGCCCAGCAGCTGCGCGGTCTGCGCTTTATCGCCGTCGGTGGTGGCAAGGTTGCCCCCGATCTTATCGCCCATGCCCGCCAGCTTGGTCTGCCGGTCTATGAGGGATATGGCCTCTCGGAGTGCTGCTCGGTGGTGGCCCTCAACACCATGGGTACTGACAAGCCGGGCAGCGTTGGCCGCCCCCTGCCCCACACCCGGGTCTCCATCGGCGACGATGGCGAGATCCTGGTACGCGGCAGCGCCATGCTGGGGTATCTGGGTAGCGATGAGTCAATCCCCGAGCTGATTGCCACGGGAGATCTGGGCCGCCTCGATGAAGAGGGCTACCTCCACATCACCGGACGCAAGAAGAATGTCCAGATCACCGCCTTTGGCCGCAACTTCTCCCCCGAGTGGGTCGAGGCTGAAGCCCAGCTTTGCCCCGCCATCGCCCGTATCGTGGTGTTCGGCGATGGCCAGCCCGCCAACGTGGCGCTGATCCAGCCCCTGCCGGGCAAAGAGGCCGAGCTGCCACAACAGATCGAAGTATTGAATCGTCGTCTCCCCGACTACGCCCGCCTGCACCACTGGCTGCCGGTGGCACTCGACCAGCATCCCGGGCTGCTCACCGCCAACGGGCGGGTGCGCCGGGAAGAGACCTATCGCCAGTTTGCCCAACAGATCAGCCAGTGCCTTGCAACCGGCACCACAGGAGAATCCTCATGAGCTTCTATCAGACTCTGCAACAAGCCACTGCCACTGAGCGCGAGCACCTTTTCAAGGCCCCCATCATCGAAGCTTGCCGCCGTGGTGACATCAGTCGCGACACCTATCTCGCCTTTCTGGCGCAGGCCTACTACCACGTGCGCCACACAGTCCCGCTTTTAATGGCAACCGGCGGCAAGCTGGGTCAGGAGTACGAGTGGGTACGCGGCGCCATTGCCGAGTACATCGACGAGGAGTATGGCCATCAGGAGTGGATCCTCAATGACATTCGCGCCTGTGGTGGCGATGCCGAGGCGGTGCGTCACGGCCAGCCCGGGCTGCCCATCGAGCTGATGGTCGCCTTCCTCTACGACCAGATCCAGCGTGGCAACCCCATGGGTTTCTTCGGCATGGTGCAGGTGCTGGAAGGCACCAGCGTCGCCATCGCCCTCACTGTGGCCGACCAGCTGAAAAGCGGCCTCGGGCTGCCCCCGCAGGCGATGAGCTATCTCAGCTCCCACGGCACCCTGGATCAGGAGCACCTCAAGTTCTTTGAATCCTTGATGGATAAGGTCGAGAGCCCGGCAGATCAGGCCGCCATCATCCACTCCACCAAGGTGGTCTATCGCCTCTACGGCGAGATGCTCTACAACCTCACCGCCACGCCGTGACCAGAAGGAATCCGTATCATGAAACTTGAAGGAAAAACGGTGCTGCTCACCGGCGCCAGCGGCGGGATTGGCGAGGAGCTGGCCCAGGAGCTGGCCGCCCAGGGCGCCCATCTGCTGCTGCACGGCCGCCGTGCTCCGGCGCTGGAGCGCCTGTGCAAGTCGCTGCCGCACCCCGAGCGCCATCAGGTGGTGATCGCCGACCTTGGCGTGCCCCATGAGCGGGCCAAGCTGCTGCAACACCCGGCGCTGGAACAGGGGCTCGACATCCTGATCAACAACGCCGGCTGCAACCAGTTTGCCTGGCTGGAAGATCAGAGCAGCGAGCAGGTCGAGCGCCAGCTGCTGCTCAATATCGAGGCGCCAATCCAGCTGACTCGCGCCCTGCTGCCCCGCCTGCGCAAACCGGGGATCATCATGAACATGGGGTCGGGGTTTGGCGGCATTGGCTACCCGGGCTACAGCGTCTACTGCGCCACCAAGTTCGCCCTGCGCGGCTTTAGCGAGGCGCTGGGACGGGAGCTGGAGGGCAGCGGTATCAAGGTGCTCCACTTTGCCCCGCGAGCGACCCGTACCAAACTCAACTCTGAAGCTGCCTACGAGATGAATGCGGCGCTCGGCACCCAGACCGACAGCCCGCAGGAGGTAGCCGAAGCGGCCATCATCGCCTTGTGCAACGAGACCCGCCGCAGCTGGCTCGGCTGGCCGGAGAAGCTGTTCGTGCGGCTCAATGCCCTGCTGCCCGGCATCATCGACAAGGCGCTGGCCAAACAGCTGCCCATCATTAAACGCTATGCCCGCCAACAGCCGGGCATGGCCGAGAGCGGCGCGACGCTGCAGCCCGATCTCTCACGCCCCATCCCGACCAAAAAGGAACTTTGATATGAATGTTGCGCTAAAATCCGCCACCTCCTGCGTCATCGCCCTCCTGCTTGGCTCGACCTGCGCCCAGGCAGCCACAGACGCCCTCGCCCCCATTCAGCAGCAGTGGGCCGTCTGCCAGTACCAACAGAGCGGCAATGCCAAGGAGAGCTGCCTCGAAACCCTGAGCACCCAGGCCGAAGCGGCCAGCGCCAAGGAGCCATTTCGCACCGACCTGCTCATCTGGTCGGCCATCGTCAAGAGCACCTGGGCTGGCGCCAAGGGCGGGCTTGGGGCGCTGGGGCTGGTGAAAGAGGCCAAGGCCAAGCTGGAGCTGGCCATCAAGCAGGATCCCAAGGCGCTGGATGGCTCTGCCTACACCAGTCTGGGTTCGCTCTACTATCAGGTACCCGGCTGGCCGGTCGGCTTCGGTGATGACGAGAAGGCGGAGCAGCTGCTCAAGCAGGCGCTGGCCATCAACCCGACCGGCATCGACCCCAACTTCTTCTACGGCGACTTCCTGCTGGATCAGGGCCGCAAGGCTGAGGCCAAAACCTATCTCGACAAGGCGATGGCTGCTCCAGCGCGCCCGGGCCGGGAAGTGGCGGACGAGGGCCGCAAAATGGAGATCCGCGAGCGGCTCGCCAAGCTGTAAAGTTCTGCCATATCAGAGATCTATTTAAACTCTGCCCACCAGCTTGCATACTGGTGGGCAGAGTCGTTTCAAGGGGAATAACAATGCGGATCCTGCTGGTTGAAGATGATGTGATGCTGGGTGATGGCATGCAGGATGCCTTGCGCCACAGCGGTTATACGGTGGACTGGCTGCAACAGGGGTTGCCCGCCCTGACAGCCCTCAAGAGCGACGAGTTTGCCGCCCTCATTCTGGATCTCAACCTGCCCGATATCGACGGCCTCAGCCTGCTGCGCAAGCTGCGCCGCGAAGGGCACCAGCTGCCGGTGTTGATCCTCACCGCCCGCGATGCCCTCGACGATCGGGTCATCGGACTGGATGCCGGCTCCGACGACTACATGGTCAAACCCTTCGCCCTGCAGGAGCTCAACGCCCGCCTGCGCGCACTGGTGCGCCGCAGCAAGGGGCAGGTGCAGGCCGTGCTGGAGTACGGGGAGATCCTTATCTACCCCGAGGCGCAGCAGGTCACCTATCAGGGCGAACCGGTCAAGCTCACCCCCCACGAATACAAGCTGCTGCAAGAGCTCATCAGCCAGAGCGGCCGGGTGCTGAGCAAGGAGCAGCTGCAGCAGAGCCTCTACGGCTGGGACGAAGGGGCCGAAAGCAACGCGGTGGAGGTGCATATCCACCATTTGCGTAAGAAGTTCTACAGCGACCTGATCCGCAATATTCGCGGTGTCGGTTACATCATTCCCCAGCTTGATCAGGCCAGCCGGAGTGCTCCCCGATGAAAAGACCGCGCTCCATCCGCCGCTTTCTGCTCACCGGCATTCTCACGCTGGTGGGGCTCAGCCTCACCATCAGCGCCGTCATCGGCTATCTGGAGGCGAGCCACGAGATGGAGGAGCTGTTCGACGCACGGCTGGCCCAGTCCGCCCGCATCACCGACCAGCTGCTGGAGCGCTATCTGGCCCAGCAAGGGGCGCTGCCAGCCAATGGCACCATCTATCAGGATTGGGAGGTGCAAAACCCCGACGAGTGGACCAAGGATCCCAGCTTCAATCTGAGTGGTGAGGATCGGGAACTCACCCCCTATGGTCACGAGTTCGAGCGCAACCTCTACTTCCAGCTGCTCAACGACAAGGGGGTCATGCTGCTGCGCTCCCCCAGTGCCCCGGATCAGCCACTGGTCGAGCTCACCCGCGGTTTCAGTACGGTGAAAAAGGATCACCATCAGTGGCGCACCTTCACCCTCTACAATGAGGATGGCCGCACCTGGCTGGTGGTGGCCGAGCGGGATGACGAGCGCAGTGAACTGGCCAGCAAGATGGCGGCCCTTACCATGCTGCCCCTGTTGCTGACCCTCCCCTTTCTGCTGGTGCTGCTCTGGTGGCTCATCACCCGCGGTCTGGCGCCCCTTCGCCTGCTGGCGCAAGCGATCAGCGAGCGCCACCCCGCCAACCTGAGCCCGCTCAACCTCAAGACCAGCGCCCACGAACTGACTCCGCTCACCAACGAGATCAACCGCCTGATGCATGCGCTGGCCGAAACCATCGAACGGGAGAAACAGTTCACCAACGAGGCAGCCCACGAACTGCGCACCCCGCTGGCGGTGCTGCGGATCCACAGTGAAAATGCCCTGAGCGCCGAGGATGAGGAGAGTCGCCAGCAATCGATGCACAAGATGCTGCAGGCACTCGATCGCAGCGACCGGCTGATCCGCCAGCTGCTGACCCAGGCCCGCATCGACAACCAGCAAGGGGTGGTGCAGAGCGAGCTCAACCTGAGCCAGCTGCTGCAAACCTCGCTGGCAACGCTGGCCCCCATCGCCCTGAAAAAGGATCAGCAACTTTCGCTGGAGGGGGATGAGAATCTGATGGTGATGGGTCAGGGTACCCTGCTCGACCTGCTGTTCAGCAACCTTATCGACAACGCGTTGCGCTACACCCAGGCCAAGGGCGAGATCACCGTCGAGGTACGGCAGGAGGGGCACAGGGTCAGGGTCGATATCCGCGACAACGGCCCCGGCATTCCGACCGCTGCGCTGTCACGGCTGTGCGAGCGCTTCTTTCGGGTCAATCCCCAGCAGGGAGATGGCGTCGGCCTTGGCATGGCGATTGTCTCGCGCATCGCCCAGCTGCACGGCGCCGAGCTTGATGTCCACAACCGGCCGGAAGGGGGGCTGGAAGTGAGTGTGTTCCTCCCCCTACCTCCGGCAAGATAAGCAATAAACAAACAGCCCGCGATGCGGGCTGTTTGCTATCAATGACAATTTGGCTGCACGGTAAAGGTTCGACCGGCATCCACCGGGCCGAGATCCGCCAGCAGGCGACGGCCAAGCAACACCGGATAGATCATGTCGCTGCGATCCCGCAGGGTGAACCACTCCTCGTACACCTTGTCCCCCAGACAGATAGACATGGTGACGGTCGGCCGCTGCTCGATGCCACCGGCGCCGCGAATGGTCACGCTCTGCTCCACCGGACGCTCGAACTGCTGTTTGACCCGCTCACCGCTGTCGGCGTCGGTCACATCCAGCATGAAGCGCACCCAGGGTTTACCATCCCGTTTGAAGTGGACGAGAGATCGCGCATCAAGAGAGGAGGTGAGCGCACCGGTATCAAGTTTCATCTTCACCGCCACACCGATCGGCATGATGAGTCCCTTCTCGACCCAGCCATAGCTGGTCGGTGTTGCCGCCAGTGCGCTGCCACAAAGCCCCCACAGGATGGCGGCACTCAACAATCTTTTGCCCATCACGATTTCTCGCCTTGTCGATATTGCGCCCAGATCTATCACAGCCAACCCGGGGGTCAACCCGATTTGTTATGACCAGCCGCAAGCTGCCCGGCAAACCGCAACGGCAGACGACAGTCGGTGGCAGCAACGACGCCGATTGCATAGGGTTGAAAACAGGGAGAAAAGAGGTAAACGGGAGGCAAGATAAGGTGCTGGATGAAGCTTGTGGCCAACCTCAGGTTGTGACGCCAAAGGCTACCACAACAATGAGCGAATTATCAGTCTTGTTCTGAAGGGATTTTTGCCTACACTGTTGTAAACCGGAGGGCCTGAAAACCACCGGTTTTTTTGCGCCTGCCGAAAATTTGCCACTGCAAAAGTGACTTTCAACAAGGCTCAATAAGGAATTTGTAATGCGTATCGAAGAAGACTTGAAGCTCGGTTTCAAGGATGTCCTGTTCCGCCCCAAGCGCTCTACTCTCAAGAGCCGTTCCCAAGTAAGCCTGACCCGTCAGTTCACCTTCAAACACACTCAAACCCAATGGCAAGGCGTACCCGTTATCGCCGCCAACATGGATACCGTCGGCAGCTTTGCCATGGCGCGCACGCTGGCCGGTTTCGAGATGATGACCGCGGTACACAAGCACTACAGCCTTGAGCAGTGGCAAGCTTTCGTCAACGAGACCGATCCGGCACTGCTGGGCCATGTGATGGTCTCCACCGGCACCTCGGCTGAAGATTTCGCCAAGACCCGCCAAATCCTCGCCATGTCCGAAGCGCTGCGTTTCATCTGTGTCGACGTGGCCAACGGCTACTCCGAGCACTTCGTCGAGTTCGTGCGCAAGATTCGTGAAGCCTGCCCCAACCACGTCATTCTGGCGGGCAATGTGGTCACCGGCGAGATGGTCGAAGAGCTGATCCTCTCCGGCGCCGACATCGTCAAGGTCGGCATCGGCCCGGGCTCGGTCTGTACCACTCGCGTCAAGACCGGCGTCGGCTACCCGCAGCTCTCCGCCATCATCGAGTGTGCCGACGCGGCCCACGGCCTCGGCGGCCAGATCGTCGGTGACGGCGGCTGTACCTGCCCGGGCGACGTCGCCAAAGCCTTTGGCGGCGGCGCCGACTTCGTGATGCTGGGCGGCATGCTGGCAGCCCACGAAGAGTGCGGTGGCGAGATCGTCGATGTAGACGGTGAGCCCTTCATGAAGTTCTACGGCATGAGCTCCTCCAGCGCCATGGGCAAGCACGCCGGTGGCGTCGCCGAGTACCGCGCCTCCGAGGGTAAAACCGTGCTGCTGCCCTACCGCGGCCCGGTCGAGAATGCCGTGCGCGACATTCTGGGCGGCGTGCGCTCCACCTGTACCTACGTCGGTGCCAGCCAGCTGAAAGAGCTCACCAAGCGCACCACCTTTATCCGGGTACGCGAGCAAGAGAACAACGTCTACGGCAAGGAGTAACCTGCCACAGGCCGCCGTCACGCGCTGACGGTTAGAAGCCAGTCAACCGGTGTGCTACCCTGCGCACCGGTTTTTTGCATTTGGAACCCCGAGCCATGACCACTCCCCTGCCCCCGTTTGACTGGGATATCTTCTGCTGCGTCGTCGACAACTTCGGCGACATCGGTGTCACCTGGCGACTCGCCCGCCAGCTAAAACGGGAGGGGAATATTGCGGCACATGGCAATGAGGTTCAGGTGCGGCTCTGGGTGGACGATCTGGCAAGTTTCGCCCGCATCTGCCCTGGGCTCGACCCGGCGCAGGACGGTCAGTGGGTCGAGGGGATCTATATCCAGCACTGGCATGAGACCCTACCGACCGACATGACCCCGGCCAGGGTGGTGATCGAAGCCTTTGCCTGCGAACTGCCCACCCCCTTCATAGAACTGATGGCGAGCCAACCCAAGCCCCCCTGCTGGATCAATCTGGAGTACCTCTCGGCGGAGAGCTGGGTCGAGGATTGCCACGGCCTCGCCTCGCCCCAGCGAGTTGGCAACCAGAGCCTCAACAAATACTTCTTCTTCCCGGGCTTTACCGCTAAAACCGGCGGCCTTTTGTGCGAGCACGACCTCATCACCGAACGGGAGCAGTGGCAGCAAGATGATGCGGGACTGGCAGCCTACTGGGCCAGCCTCGGTTTGCCGCCCAGACAAGAGAACGAGCTGCGGGTCAGCCTCTTTACCTACGAGAGCGATGCGCTGCAAAGCCTGGTCGAGAGCTGGTGCCAGAGCACCACACCCGTCACCCTGCTGCTGCCGCTGGGGCGCTCGCTACAGGATGTGCTGCGCGGCGCAAGCCTTGAAGGGGCCATCACCACCGCCAGGGCAGGGGATCTGCTCCACTCAGGCAACCTCACCATCAAGCTGCTGCCGATGACCGATCAGGCCGGTTACGATCGACTGCTGTGGAGCTGCGATCTCAATCTGGTGCGCGGGGAGGACTCCTTCGTGCGGGCCCAATGGGCAGCACGTCCTTTCCTCTGGCATATCTACCAACAGGAGGAGGAGGCCCATCTGATCAAGCTGGAGCAGTTCCTCGACCACTATCTTGCTGATCTGCCTGCCGATTGCGCCCAATGGCTGCGCAGCTTCAATCTGGCTCTCAACCGTGGTGAAGATTGCCGCGAACTCTGGGCCCAATGGCCGCAATACAGCGCGATTTGGCAGCAACATGGGCGACTCTGGTCACAGAAGCTGCTCCGGGATGGGGATCTCGTCACGAGGTTGGTGAAATTTTTAGAAAGCCGTATATAATCTGGCAGTTTTTATCCGTCCGTTTCACGAACAGGAATTTTTTACATGAAAACCGCTCAGGAAATCCGCGCTGGTAACGTAGTCATGATCGGCACCGAGCCGATGGTGGTCCAGAAGGCTGAATTCAACAAATCCGGCCGTAACTCCGCCGTGGTCAAAATGAAGCTGAAAGGCCTGCTGAACGGCAGCGCCACCGAGACTGTCTTCAAGGCCGACGACAAGCTGGACGTTGTTCAGCTGGAGCGTAAAGAGTGCACCTACTCCTACTTCTCCGACCCCCTGTATGTCTTTATGGACACCGAGTACAACCAGTACGACGTAGAGAAAGACAACCTGGGTGACGTGCTGAACTACCTGGTAGACGGCATGGAAGATCTGTGTGAAGTGACTTTCTACAACGAGAAAGCCATCTCCGTAGAACTGCCGACCACCATCGTGCGTGAAGTTGAGTACACCGAACCGGCTGCCCGTGGCGACACCTCCGGTAAAGTGACCAAGCCTGCCCGTCTGAAAGGCACTACCTACGAGCTGGCTGTTGCCGCTTTCGTAGAGATCGGTGACAAGATCGAAATCGATACCCGCACCGGTGAATTCAAGCGTCGCGTCAACTAATTGACCACGTTGAATTGATTGCAAAAAAGCGAGCCTCCGGCTCGCTTTTTTATTGCCTGTTCGCGGCCATAACGCTGTCTCCCCCTTCAGAAAATCCCACCGCCGCCGCTAACCCAGATAACCGGGGGAGCACACTATGGCCAGATTATCCTTATCACTGCTGTTAATGACTATGCTGGCTGGCCATATCGCGCAGGCGAGCGACGTTGCACCGCCCATCGCGGAGCCACTTCCCCTCGATCACTGGCAAGCGAGCGACTGGAAAGGGCAACCCGAAGCCACCCAGATCGACAAACAGACAGTGCTGTTTGCCAAGCACGATAGCGACAACTATGTGGGTCTCGCCATTTTACTGCCCGACTGGCAGCGCAGCGGCCAGCTCTGGCAACTGACCCGCGCCCTCAGCCAGCTGGGCTTTGATACCCTGCTGCTGCTCCCCTCTCCCCAGCAAACCGAGCTCGACCCCGCCGCCGAGAAAAAAGCCAAGGAGAGCGATGCCTTTCGCAAGCAACTGGCCGAGCGGATCAGCAAGCTGGCCGATGCCAAGCTGCAGGAGGGGGGCTTCAAGCTGATCCTGGCGCAAGGCACCGGCGCTGCCTGGACAGCCAACCTTATCGCCAGCGAACAGCTGCCCGCCCCCGATGCGCTGGTGCTGCTCGATGGCTTCTTCCCCGACCAACAGAGCAACCAGATCCTCGCAAAAGAGATAGCACAGGGCACCATCCCTACTCTGGATCTCTATCAGGAGGATGGCGGCCGCTGGCCGCTGCTGGCAGCCGAGGCGCGCCAGACCGAGAGCCGGCGCAGCCACAAGCTCAATTACCGTCCCTACGCCCTGATGGAACTGGGCGAAACCCCCACCCGCATTCAGGGGTGGCTCAACCATCTGGGCTGGCTCTGATCAGGGCCACAAAGCGCGCGCAACATCACATCTGCCGGAGAAAGCCCACCCGCCATGGCGCGGCATACTGGCCCTGATGGCGCCCTTTTTGGCATCATGACGGTTCAAACCCGAATATGGCAGGAAGGTACATGCAGCAGATTGTGTTTCTCGACAGCGATACCCTGGATGCGGGCATCACCCTGCATCATCCCGACTTTCCCCACCACTGGCAGAGTTATCCCAGCACGGCACCGGAACAGGTGGTAGAACGGCTGAAAGATGCCAGCATCGCCATCATCAACAAGGTACGCATCGGCGCCGCCGAGCTGGCCCAGTTGCCGGAGCTCAAACTCATCGCGCTCGCCGCCACCGGCAGCGATAACGTGGATCTGGAGGCGTGCCGCGCGGCCAACGTCGGGGTATGCAACATCCGCAACTACTCGGGCCCCTCGGTACCGGAACATGCCATGGCACTGATGCTGGCCCTGTCGCGCAACCTCTTCTGCTGGCGCCAGTCGCTGCTGGAGGGGCGCTGGCAACAGAGCGGCCAGTTCTGCTTCTTCGATCACAACATCATGGATCTGCACGGCAAGCAGCTTGGCATCATCGGCAAGGGAACTCTGGGTCAGGCGCTCGGCGAACGGGCCAAGGGGATGGGGATGACGGTGCGTTACGCCCAGAGCCAGATCGGTGGCAGCCACGACGAGGATCGCCTGCCGCTCGACGAGCTGCTGCAAAGCTCGGATGTGATCAGCCTGCACTGCCCGCTCACCCCCTACACCCGCAATCTGATTGGCGAGCGGGAGCTGGGCTTGATGAAACCGGGCGCCTTGCTGATCAACGTCGGCCGCGGCGGTCTGGTGGATGAGGAGGCGCTGCTGCGGGCGCTGGCCAACGGCCGCCTCGGCGGTGCCGGTTTCGATGTGGCGAGCGTCGAACCCCCGCCCCCCGACCATCCCCTGATGAAGGCGCTGCAATACCCCCATTTCATCCTCACCCCGCATGTAGCGTGGGCCAGCGAAGAGTCGATGCAGCGGCTGGCCGACCAGCTGATCGACAACATCAACGCCTTTGCCGCCGGTCGCCGCCAGCACCGGCTGGTCTGATCAAACATGCAAAACGGGGCCCACTGGCCCCGTTGTTTCATCCCCACCACTCACGACAGATGGCGCTCAATCGTCGTCATGCCGTCTGTGCTTTTTATGCTTCTTGTGCTTTTTGTGGTGCTTGTGATGGTGGTCATCATCATCGTAATAGCGATCCTGACTCTGGTGGCCATCGCCGGTCTTGGCACCGATGGCCGAGCCGCTGGCACCGCCAACGCCGGCGCCGATCAGCTGGCCGGTATCACCACCGACACTCTTGCCGATGGCGGCACCACCCAGCGCCCCCACCGCGCCGCCAAGGGCCGCTTCATTCTTGTTGCCCTTGTTGGCCGTCGCCGCACCACCGGCAGCGCCGCCAATGGCCGCACCAACCAGCGCACCGGTATCCCCCCCCAACTCCTTGCCGATCATGGTGCCCGCCACCCCGCCTGCGCCGCCACCGAGAATGGTATTGAGGGTCTCGGAGGCGTGCACGGTCGTACTGCCTGCGAGCAAGGCGCCCAACAGGGCCAGTGCGCGAAGCGCGCGCGAATTCATCTCCATGGGTACTCCTGCCAAACCTGATTAATTCCACCGGCACTATACAAAGCAGCGGGGCCAGCGCCAGATGGGGGACAATCGCCACCCATGCTGCTCAAGTCGCGCCAAATCAGGAATGCGGGCTGAGCCATCGATGCAACGAATTGAATCAGAAGGGGAAACCGGTGAAATATCAGAAGTGGAGGCGAGCAGCCAAAGGCAGTTGCCACCGCTTTCACCCGTCGGGGTCAAGCGGCCATCGGACAGCTCCTGTCACCAGCCCGACAGCCGGTTAGCGAGAGGAGGATGCGGCGTACTGCGCCATGATGACCTGACGCAGCAACGCGCGCCCCTCATCGATGCGGGCTGAACGGGAGAGCCCCTTCGCCCACATCAGGGCCAGGGTGCGGCTCAGCACCGGTTCGTGCAGCGCCACGACCTTGAGCTGGGGATCGCACTGGTTCGCGGCATAGAGCCCGGGCAGGATGGCAACCGCCAGCCCGGAGCGCACGAGGCCGTAGAGTGTCTCGACATAATCTGTGGTGTATCTGGGCTTGAGCCCGGGCAGCTGGCTCTGGGCCAGTCCGTTGACCTGCCGGCTGACGTTGCCTCTGGCAAAGAGGGCGATGTCGCGGCGGGTCAGCGCCTGCCAGCTGATGATCTCTTCCGCTGCCAGCGGATCCTGCCGGTTGATCACCGCCACCAGCGCATCGTCCAGCAGCGGCGTCACCTCCAGCGAGTCGGGCAATTCGCCATCCAGCACGCCAATCCCCGCATCCAGAGACCCCTCGGCCAGCGCCTGCAACAGACCGTCGTTGGTGTGATCCTGAAACTCGACCCACAAGCCCGGGAACTGCTGCTGCAGACGGGCGGCCGCCAGCGGAAACATCAGGGTGCAGGCCGACGGGATCAGACCGATGCGCAGGGTGCCATCGCCCCCTTCTGCCATTACCTGCTGCATATCGGCAAAAGCGGCGTGGGCCACATTGAGCAGCCCCTTGGCGTGAGGCAGGATCGCCTCTCCCTGTTCGGTCAGGGTGACCGCCTGCGCGGTGCGGTGAAACAGTTTGCCGCCAAGCACAGATTCAATCTGACGCAGGGCACTGCTCAGGGCGGGTTGGCTGATGGCCATCTGATTGGCCGTTTCGGTGAAGTGGCGCAGCTGGGCCAGCGTGACAAAATACTGGATCTGCTTGAGAGAGAGCGCAGGCAGACGGCGCCAGGGTTCGGACATGAAATCGACAACCGGAGAAAAACGTTTGCAGCAGCATAACCCTTTCTTATCCAGTTATAAATTCTTTGCGCTATGCACGGGCCAATCCCCTCCCTAAAGTGGGCCCATTATTCCCCTTGTCAGGCCATCTCCTTCATGTGTGAACAAGATGCATCCCTCAACTTGCGCCGCCGCGCCGTGCAGGCCGCCCTCGGCGAAGCCCCCTTCGATCTGCTGCTGACCAACGCCAACCTGATCGACATGGTGACCGGCGAGATCCGCCCCGTCGACGTGGGGCTGGTCGGCCCGCTGATCGCCAGCGTCCATCCGGTCGGCTCCTTCCAGCAGGCACGCGAGACCCACGATCTGGCTGGCGCCTATCTCTCGCCCGGTCTTATCGACAGCCATGTCCATGTGGAGAGCTCCCACCTGACGCCGGAGCGCTACGCCGATGTGGTGGTCGCGCAGGGCACCACCACCATCTTCTGGGATCCCCACGAGCTGGCCAATGTGCTCGGGCTGGCGGGGGTGCGCTACGCCATCGACGCCAGCCGCAATCTGCCGCTGCGGGTCATCTGCGCCGCCCCCTCCAGCGTTCCCTCGACGCCGGGTCTCGAGAGGTCGGGCGCCGACTTCCATGGCCCCGAGATGGCGACCATGCTGGAGTGGCCGGAAGTCGCCGGGATCGCCGAGGTGATGGACATGCAGGGGGTGCTGGGCGGCAGCGAACGGATGACCGGCATCCTGCACGCAGGTTTGCAGCGCAATGCCCTGATTGAAGGGCACGCCCGAGGCCTAAGCGGCAACCGGCTGCAAGCCTATCTGGCGGCCGGGGTCAGCTCGGATCACGAACTCACCTCGGCTGCCGATGCGCTGGAGAAATTGCGCGCCGGGCTCACCCTGCAGCTGCGCGGCTCCCACCCCTATCTGCTGCCGGAGATCGTCGCGGCGCTGAAACAGCTGCCCCACCTCTCCTCCCAAATCACCCTCTGTACCGACGATGTGCCGCCCGACATGCTGCTGGAGAAGGGGGGCATGATTGCGCTGGTCAAACTGCTGGCAGAGCTGGGGCTGGCGGTGCCCGACGTGCTGCGGATGGCCACCCTCAATGCCGCCATCCGGCTGCAGCGCAACGATCTGGGGCTGGTTGCTGCCGGCCGCTGCGCCGACCTGGTGGTGTTCGACAACCTAACCGATCTCAACCCGATCTGGGTCTACAGCCGCGGCCAGCGGGTCGCCCGCCATGGCGCCATTCTCAACCCCTCCGAGCCTGTCGCAGGTTGTCAGGCGCCGCGCGATACCATGCAGATCCCCCTGCGCACGCTGGAGGAGTTCATCATCCGGGTACCCGGGCTGACTGTGGGTCGTGCCCGCTTCAAGACCATCAAGGGGGCTCGCTTCACCCAGTGGAGTGAAACCGAGGTTGAGGTTCGGGATGGTCAGGTGATCGTGCCAGCGGGATTTAGCCTCATCTCGGTGCAACACCGCCATGGTCGCCATCAGGGGGGCACCCGGCTGGCGCTGCTGGAGGGGTGGGGCGAGCTGCAAGGGGCCATCGCCACCAGCTACTCCCACGACTCCCACAATCTGGTAGTGCTGGGGCGCGACCCGCAAGAGATGATGCTGGCCGCCAACACCCTGATCACCAGCGGGGGGGGCATGGCGGTCGTCCAGCAGGGTAAGGTGCTGGCCCACGTTGCCATGCCCATCGCCGGCATGCTCTCCGACCTGCCAGCCAGCGAGCTGGCCGCCAGCTTCCACGCTCTGCGCGAAGTGAGCGGCAAGGTGGTGGAGTGGGAGCCCCCCTATCGGGTCTTCAAGGCCATCGAAGGAACCTGTCTTGCCTGCAATGCGGGGCCCCATCTGACCGATCTCGGCCTCACCGATGGCCTGACCCGCGAGATTGTCGATCCCTTCATCTGCTGCTGGCCCCACGATGCCCGCCAAGCCGATTAACACCGAGGAGAACAGCGTGAACCCTGTCGCCATTATTCTGGATACCGACCCCGGCATCGACGATGCCGTTGCCATCGCCGCCGCCCTGTTTCATCCCGGGATCGAGCTGGCGCTTATCACCACGGTCGCCGGCAACGTCGATGTCAGCAAGACCACCCGCAACGCCCTGCGCCTGCTGCACTTTTTCGGCAAAGAGGTGCCGGTGGCACAGGGGGCCAGCCAGCCCCTCGTGCGTCCTCTCGACAATGCCAGCCATATCCACGGCCACTCCGGTCTCGATGGTTACGAGTTTGCCGAGCCCGGGCAACAGCCGCTGCCGGAGCATGCCGTCGAAGCCATGAAAGCCACTCTGCTCGCCAGCGAACAACCCATGACGCTGGTGCCCATCGGGCCGCTGACCAATATCGCCCTGCTGCTCACCCTGCACCCCGAGTGTCGGGAGAAGATCGCGCGGATCGTGCTGATGGGCGGCTCGGCCGGTCGGGGCAACCACACCCCCAATGCCGAGTTCAATATCTACGTGGATCCCGAGGCGGCCCACATCGTCTTCAGCAGCGGTCTGCCCATCGTGATGTGCGGACTCGATGTCACCAGCCGGGCCACCCTGACCGGCGAGATGATTGCAGCACTGCCCGCCCTCAACCGCACCGGCGCCATGCTCCACGCCCTGTTCGGCCACTATCGCGGCGGCAGCATGCAGACCGGGCTCAAGATGCACGATCTCTGCGCCATCGCCTATCTGGTGCGCCCCGACCTCTTTATCACCCGGGCCTGCCATGTGGCTATCGAGACCCGGGGTGAACACACCCTCGGCACCACCTCGGTGGATATCAACAACCGGCTCAAGAGAGCGCCCAATGCCGAGGTGTGTCTCGATATCGACGTGCCCGGATTCAGGGCCTGGTGCATGGAGACCCTTGCCCGCGCCATCTGATCCCGAACCGCCAGCCCGCTGGCCCATTCACATCAAGAAGAGAGTGTTGGAAACATGCTGGAAATAATTGTCAGCACCCTGATCCTGGTCATCTGCGGCTATCTCATCGCCAAAAACTACGATGCCAAGATAGTGCTGTTTGGCGCTGGATTGTTGCTGATGTTTGCCGCCGTCGGACTGGGCCACTCCCTGCTGCCTGCGGCGCAGAGCAGCGGCCTCAACTGGCTTGACCCCTTCGTCCAGATCAAGCAGATCTTCATCAGCCAGATGGGCAATGTCGGGCTCACCATCATGGTGTTGTTCGGCTTCTCCAGCTACATGAGCCACATCGGCGCCAACGATGTCACCGTCATGCTGCTGACCCGCCCCTTGAGCCGCATCCGCTCCCCCTACCTGCTGGTGCCGGTGATCTTCCTTTTGGGCAACCTGCTCTCGCTGGTGGTGCCGAGCGCTGCCAGTCTGGCAGTGTTGCTGATGGCGACCCTCTATCCGGTACTGAAGGCATCGAACATGTCCTCCCTTACCGCGGGGGCCGTCATTGCCACCACTGCCACCATCATGCCCAGCCCGCTGGGGGCCGATAACGTGCTGGCCGCCCAGAAGCTGGGGATCCCGCTGGTGGAGTACATCGTCTCCTACCACGCCCCCATCTCGCTGCCGACGCTGGCGTTGATGGCAGTGGTGCACTACTTCTGGCAAAAAGCGATGGACAAGCGCCAGCAGGCGCGCGGCGGACTGGAGGAAAAAGAGGAGTCGCTTGCCGTGCCCACCGGCTTGCCACCCGCCTACTACGGCCTATTCCCGGTGCTGCCGCTGGTGCTGGTACTGCTATTCGGTATCTGCTTCACCCATATCTCCCTCGGGCTGGTGGAGATCACCTTCGTCTGCCTGCTGCTCACCATAGGGGTGGAGCTGCTGCGCAAAGGCAATATCAAGGAGACCAGCAAGGAGTTCGCCATTTTCTTTACCGGCATGGGCACAGGTCTGGCTCAGGTGGTCTCGCTCATCGTGGCGGCCAGCATGCTGGTGGAGGGACTGAAAGCCATCGGCATCATAGATACCCTGGTCGATAGCGTGAAGCACATCGACGGTGTCGGCTCGATCCTGATGTTCTTCTTCTCAGGCACGGCGGCGCTGATCGGTTTTATCAGCGGCAGCGGGCTGGCAGTCTTCTACTCCTTTATCAACATCATTCCCGAGATCACCGAGAAGGTCGGGGTCAACAGCGTCGCGGTGGCCCTGCCGATGCAGCTCACCGCCAACCTGATCCGCTCCATGTCGCCAGTCGCCGCGGTGATCATCGTCATCGCCTCGATCACCGGCAGCAACCCCATCGAGATCATCAAGCGCACCTCGGTACCCATCATCTCGGGCATCATCTGCTGCATGACCCTCTCCTACCTGCTGTTCAGCTAACCCGGCTCCATCTGCAGGCGATCAATCCGGTCGCCTGCAGAGGTTTTTTTACCCCCGGTTGAAAGTGAACCCACTGCATGTAAACGCCCGGAAGATAATCGGGTGGTATAGTCTATAGCTTGAACAACAGGGGATGGCTGGCCACAAGGCTGGCGCCCGGTGACTATCAAGCAAAGGAGATGTTATGAGCAGTCCGTTTATCGAGCAGATCAAAGCACGTCGTACCATCTATGCCCTGGGTGACCAGGTCTCCCATACGCCGGAGCAGCTGACGGCCCTGATCCAGGATGCCATCAGACACAGCCCCTCCTCCTTCAACTCCCAGAGCTCCCGCGCCGTCATCCTGTTTGGCGCCCAGCACCACAAGCTGTGGGATATCGTCAAAGCCGAGCTGAAAAAGATCGTGCCGCCGGAAGCCTATGCCCAGAGTGAGGCCAAGGTGGATGGCAGCTTCCGCGCAGGCTTTGGCACAGTGCTGTTCTTTGAGGACACCGACGTCATCAAGGATCTGCAGCAAAAATTCGCCCTCTATGCCGACAACTTCCCCATCTGGTCGGAACATGCCACCGGCATCGCCCAGTTTGCGGTCTGGACGACGCTGGCGCAGGAGAAGGTCGGCGCCTCCCTGCAGCACTACAATCCGCTGATCGACGAGGCGGTACGCAAGGAGTGGAACCTGCCCGCCAGCTGGCTGCTGCGCGCCCAGATGCCCTTTGGCAGCATCAAGCAACCGGCCGGAGAGAAGACCTTTATCGACGACGCCACCCGTTTCCGCGTTTTCAAATAACGGTCAGATAGCAAAACGCCCCCGCATCTCGGGGGCGTTTTTATTGCAACATAGAGTGCGGATGGCGCTGGTTCATACCGCATATGCAGCCACAATCCATTATCTCCATCGCTCAGGCGGGCAGTGTCACCAGCAGAGAGTCATCTTCCCCCAACTCCACCTTCACCTCGCGCCAGTCGCGGATCACCGCCACCACTGCCGGATTGAGCGGCGCATCGCCCCCCACCTGCACCACGGCGCAGCCTGCGTTCAGGGCGCTCTCGATACCGGCCGGGGCATCCTCGAACACCAGACAACGAGCGGGCGAGACACCAAGCCGTTCAGCCCCCAGCAGATAGGGCTCGGGATCGGGTTTGCCATTGACCACAGTTTCGGCCCCCACCAGCAGGTTGGGCAGCGGCAAACCGGCACAATGCAGGCGGTGACGGGCAACCCGCTCACTGGCGGAGGTCACGATGGCCCAGCGCCGGGACGGCAAGCGGCGCAGCAACTCACCACATCCGGCGATGGCATCGCCCCCGGTATGCAGCATCTCCAGCTCGTCGAGCCGCACCGCCTCCCGCTCCACATCCAGTTGCAGGGCCAGCGCCCGGATCACCTCCCGCGAGCGCATGCCGTGGCACATCGCCAGCACCGGATCGGGATCGAGCTGATGCTCACGACACCAGATCCGCCATACCAGCTCCACATTGTCGGTCGAGCAGACCAGGGTGCCATCCATATCGAGCTGCAGGGCGGCGACCGCTACGGTTTTTGTGGCGCCTGTACAAACGGCCGGTTCGCGACTCATGCCGATAATCATGCCGATACTCCCGTAAGCTCAGGCTCAGCTCCCTGCAGCGCATCGGCAAAAGCCTGCTGCTGGGCGGCACGCTCATAACAGGCGAGCGCCTGTTCGGCGCTGCCTGCCCACACCTGCAGCGGGCCGACCACAAACCCCTGTTGCAGCAGGCTGGCAAGCAGCTCCCCCGTTTCTGGCGCGGCCAGCGGTTGGGCCAGCACCAGAGAGCCTTTGATCAAAAAGAGATAGCGTTGGGTAGACATGATATGACTCCTTGTTCCAGGTCGGAGGGGACTCGGCTCCCCTTTCAGCGCCATTAGAACAGGGCGTTTAGATAATTTATAATGAGCAAATGACCACTTTCGATAACCAAACGGAATGAAATTCGACCTCAAACAACTGCAGGCGTTCGTGATGCTGGCCGAGACCACCAACTACCGGGAAGCGGCCAATCGCCTCTTCATTACCCAGCCCGCCCTCACCAAGCAGATCCAGGGACTGGAGCAGACCCTCGGCAGCACCCTGTTCAATCGCGGTCGTCACGGCGCAGAACTGACTGCCGTCGGCGCCCAGCTGCTGACCCAGGCGAGTGCGCTGGTCGAGCACGGGCGGGAGTTCGAGAGCCATGCGCTGGCGGTGGCGAGCGGGGTAGCCGGTCGGCTCAAGATTGGCTTTGGTCTGTCGAGCTTTGCGCTGGCCCCCTCGCTGGTCGCCCGCTTCAAGCAGCAGGTGCCCGATGTGATGGTGCATCTGCAGGACATGCCCTCTGCCATCCAGCAGGAGCAGCTGCTCTCCGGTCAACTCCAGCTTGGCTTTATGCGCCGCCCCGAGCTGCCGCAGTTGCGCGAACACAGGTTGCTGATTGATAGGCTGGTGCTGGCGGTGCCAACCCGGATGACCCAGCCAGATCCGGCTGCGTTTGATCTCCAGCAGGCATTGACCAGCCAGCCGCTGCTGCAGATGGTGGGCCACCGCTGCCCCGGCCTCAGCCAGCAGATCGCCAGCTTTCTCGGCGCCAACCGGCTGACCGGGATGATCCAGGAGGCCGAAGATATCCAGACGCTGGTTGCGCTGGTCGCCGCCGGGATCGGCAACGCCATCCTGCCGCGCAGCGTCAGCTTTATCGCCGGCCCTGACGTCACCCTCTATCCTCTCTCGGGCCCCAATTCCGAGTGGGAGGTCAGTCTGGTATGGAATCCCCTGTTTGCCGATCCCATCCGCGACAGCTTCGTCAAGCTGGTGATCGCCGCGCACCCTACGCCTATCTCGGCCACGCCCGAGCGCTGATGGCAACGGCTATGGGTTGTTCAATACCCAGCCAAAACAGTGCGCCCCCGGAAGGGGGCGCATTAACAACAAAATCGGCGGTCAGGCTCAACAGTTGGTGCAATAACTACGGTTCTTACCCGCCCCCTTGGCGCTATAGAGCGCCGCATCAGCCGCAGCCAGCAACTCTCCTTCCCCCTCCAGCGGTTGCTCTGCCGTGTAGGTGGCAATGCCAATGCTGGCACTGAGCTGGATATTGTCCGCCACCACGATGTCGAGATCGTGGATGGCCTGGCGGATCTCCTCGCCAATCCGTTGTGCAGCCTCTCTGTTGGTATTACCCAGGATCAGAGCAAACTCGTCACCACCAAAGCGGCAGGGCAGATCGGCCGGACGCTGGCAAAAGGATTGCAACAGATGGCCCACCAGCTGGAGGGAACCATCCCCCATCTGATGGCCAAGATGGTCATTGCAGGCTTTGAAGTTATCGAGATCGAGCATGATGAGGGAAAGGGGGGTATGTTCGCGCATGCTGCGGCGCCACTCGTTGTGCAGGAAATTGTTGAAGAGCCGCCGGTTGGCCAGTCCGGTCAGGGGATCATGGAGGGAAAGGTTGGCGACCTCGAGCTCCAGCAATTTTCGCTCGGTAATATTGGAATGGGTGATGACATAAAACTCGGCATCTATCCCTTTGACCGGAACAATGCGCATCATGAACCAGCGCTGGGTATCCGGGCTGTGGCAGGGATATTCCAGATAGAAGCTCTCCTGCTGGCGCAGCATGACCCGTCGCAACCCCTCAATAGCGCTCAGCGCCGAAGGTTCAGCAGAGCCATCGCAAGCGCTTAAATAATTGACGCCACGCCAGTTATACCCCTTTGCCATGCCATTTTGCTCGGCGAATCGATTCCAGGCGAGGTTGGTATAATGGATCACCCCGTTGCCGTCTATTACTGCAAACTGGTCATCCAGTGAATCCAGCAATGCAACCAGATCCTGAGCTCGCTCGGCAAAGCGACGCATCCCCCCCGGCATATTATCAATCATGGTGGCCATCCTGTGGCAAAAGTGGCGCCCCGCCAGCTATTAACAATTAGGTCAGCAAGTAGAGTAAAGCACCCAATTCTCACTTAGCCAACTGAGACCAAATGTCACCATGTCACACCATCCGGCAAGGTTTCAGGCCAGCTCCCGAACCGGATAAAAAAAGAACAAATCATCCATTTTTTACTTAGAAATAGTATTTAATTCCCGCACCACTGATTTTCGCAGGGGATGCCATCTCCCTCTCCATCCATTTTGGTATCAGGGCAGTTTTGTAAAAACCAGGTTGCCTCCTCACAAGAGGTCATCTGGGAGCAATATTGGCGACCATCGCACTGATAACTTCTGGTTGGCAGCGATGCGTTTGTGTCGGAAAACAATCCCATACTGCTCTCACCACTACTGGCAGGAATGGCAGGCGCGGAAGTCACCGACTTGGCCGAGAAGCGAAAACAGCTGCGGCCCAACAGAGGGCCGCAGACATAAATGTCAAAACAGTGAACAAGCGCAGCCTGCTGCCAAAGGGTCAGTCGAGCTGGGATACCTTGATGACCTCGGCGATACGGCTCAGCATCCGCAGCGAGGTGTGATGCTCGGTGGCATCCGCCGCCGCGCAGGCATCCTCCAGAATGGTGATGGCGTAGTCGCGATCGTGACCATCTCGCGCCGCCGACTGAATGGCCCAGCTGGTGCTTACGCCGCACAGATAGAGGTGGTCGATGTGGTTGGCCCGCAGGGCGGGTTCCAGCGCAGTACCATAGAATGGGCTCACTCTGGGTTTGGCCAGCACCAGATCACCGGGCTGCACATCGAGGTCTGCATGAAAATCGGTGCCGCTGTCGCAAAGTGAGAGGGCGCCAAGCTGATGGGCCCGGCCAAACATGGGGGAACCCTTGGGTTGCAGTTGATAACGGCTGTCGAAACCGACCTTGATCAGCACCACCAGCCAGTCGTGGGCGCGGGCATAAGCCATCGCCTTATTGGCATGCGCGATGGCGTTCTGCGCCATCACATGGTTGGCCGTGGTCGCAATGCGACCGTCAGGATGGGCGATGTCGTTGATAAAATCGATCACCAGTAGTGCCTTGTTCATCCCTTCTCTCCCAAATCGTGGTTGATAGCCGACCCGTTATACTCGCTTTTTCGCGCCTGCACAGCCCATCCAGCCAACCTTGCAGGCATGAACTGCGCAGGCAAACCCGCCAGAGCGGCAATTGGCCTTCTGCATCCTCCCCGCTTACACCAGTCCAAGCGCGTAGCGCAGGGCCATCTCCTTCAGGGGGCCCGCCTTGTCCGCCAGATTGAGGGCCAGATTGCGAGCCAGCTTGAGGGGGCCAATCTCGTTGCTGAACACCCCGTAGAAGAGATCCATCCCCGACTGCATCAGCAGGTTGTCGGGGCGGCGACGGCGCTCGTAGCGCTCGGCCAGCACGGCTTGATGCCAGTCGGCGCCAGCACCTTGCAGCAAGTCGACCCAGCAGGCCACATCCTTGAAGCCGAGGTTGACCCCCTGCCCCGCCAGCGGGTTGATGGTGTGGGCGGCATCGCCGAGCAGCACCACCCGACCGGCGTGGTAGTCGTTGGCGTGACGGCGCACCAGCGGGAAGCTCCCCTTGCCGGTGACGGTAAAGCCGCCGAGCCGACTCGGGAAGTGGCGGCGCACTTCGGCGGCGAGCGCCTCGTTGTTCATGGCCGCCAGCGCCCGGATCCGGGCCGGACTGTCATACCACACCAGGGAGCCGTGCTGGCCGGGCAGCGGCAAGAAGGCGCGCGGGCCGCTCGGGGTAAACTGCTGCCAGGTGATGTCTTCCTGCGCAAAGTCGGTGTCGATATTGATCAGCATGCAGTGCTGGCGGTACTCGAAACGCGATACCCCGATGCCAGCCAGCTTGCGGGTGTGGGATTCGGCGCCGTCGCAGGCCAGCACCCAGCGGGCCGCCAGCTCGGTGCCATCATCCAGAGTCAGCACAGCTTGATCCGCACTCTGGCGCAGACTGGTCACCGCCGCCGGGGTGTGGGTCTGGATGTTGGGAAAATCTTCCATCCGCTTGAGCAGGGCGAGCTGCACCAGCCGGTTCTCGATGATGTAACCGAGCTGGGGCAGGCCGAGATCGGCGGCGTTGAAGCGGGTGGCAAAACCGTCCAGCTCCCAGGTCTCCAATCGGCGATAGGGGCAGAGCCGCATCTGCTGCAGATGGTGCCAGGCGCCAGCCTGTTCCAGCAGCGCCACCGAGGCCTGACTGATGGCGGAGACCCGCAGATCCAGCGGCTGCTCCGGCGCGTATTGCTCCGGCAGCTGGGTTTCGATGACCCGCACCGAGAGGCCCTGGGCAGCCAGCAGACAGGCGGTAGCCGCCCCCACCATGCCGGCGCCGACGATGGCGATATCACACTGTTCCATAACTTTATTCCTGCAAAAGGGGCGCCCCGTTCATGGGTGGCCGGGGCTAAACCGAATGGCGCCATGATACCGCAAGGGGGCGGGATAAACAGTGAAGGGGGTGGAGAATTGCTGCGTCAAATCAAGGGGAAAGCCGATTTTCTCCCACACGCGGCGCCCCCGCTGGCAAAGGGGCCGGACTGGATATTCGCTAGGCAGTCTCACGATTGCGGAGTAAAATGCCCGGTCCTTTGACCATGCCAAATTCAAAACCAGTCAAGAGTAGCAATGAGCAAGAAACTTCACATTAAAACCTGGGGCTGCCAGATGAACGAGTACGACTCGTCCAAGATGGCCGACCTGCTGGATGCCAGCAATGGCTACACGCTAACCGAGGAGCCGGAAGAGGCAGATGTGCTGCTGCTCAACACCTGTTCCATCCGCGAAAAGGCGCAGGAGAAGGTGTTCCACCAGCTGGGCCGCTGGAAAAAGCTCAAGGCAAACAAGCCCGGTCTGGTGATCGGCGTCGGTGGTTGCGTGGCCTCCCAGGAGGGCGATGCCATTCGCCAACGCGCTCCCTATGTCGATATCGTGTTCGGCCCGCAGACCCTGCACCGCCTGCCCACCATGATCAAACAGGTTCAGGAGGGACGTGGCGCCCAGGTGGACGTCAGCTTCCCCGAGATCGAGAAGTTTGACCGCCTGCCCGAGCCGCGCGCCGAAGGGGCGACCGCCTTCGTCTCCATCATGGAAGGGTGCTCCAAATACTGTACTTACTGCGTGGTGCCCTATACCCGCGGTGAAGAGGTGAGCCGTCCGCTCGACGACGTGCTCTATGAAATCGCCCAGCTCGCCCAGCAAGGGGTGCGCGAAGTGAACCTGCTCGGCCAGAACGTCAACGCCTACCGTGGCCCGACCCATGACGACGGTATCTGCACCTTCGCCGAGCTGCTGCGTCTGGTGGCCGCCATCGACGGCATCGACCGTATCCGCTACACCACCAGTCACCCCATCGAGTTCACCGACGACATCATCGAGGTCTACAAGGACACTCCGGAAGTGGTCAGCTTCCTGCACCTGCCGGTGCAGAGCGGCTCCGACCGCATCCTGACCATGATGAAGCGTCCGCACACTATTCTGGAGTACAAATCCAAGCTCCGTCGTCTGCGCGCCGCCCGTCCCGACATCACCATCAGCTCCGACTTCATCGTTGGCTTCCCGAACGAAACCGATGAGGATTTCGAGGCCACCATGAAGCTGATCGAGGATGTGGGCTTTGACATGAGCTTCAGCTTCATCTTCAGTCCGCGCCCCGGTACGCCGGCCGCCGACATGCCCGACGATGTCGACATGGAAGTGAAGAAAGCCCGTCTGGCCCGCCTGCAGCACGTCATCAACAATCAGGCGATGCAGATTGGTCGCTCCATGCTGGGCACCACCCAGCGCATTCTGGTGGAAGGGCCATCCAAGCTCGACCCGATGCAGCTGTGCGGCCGCACCGAGAACAACCGGGTGGTCAACTTCGAAGGGGCCCATACCCTGATTGGCGGCTTTGCCGACGTGGAGATCACCGAAGTGCTGCCCAACTCCCTGCGCGGCAAATTCATCCGCGGCGAGAGCGAGATGAACCTGCGCATCGCCACCGCCCCGAGCGACATTCTGGCCCGTCGTCCCGACAACGTGCCGGACGAGCTGGGCGTGGCCGCCTTCACTCCCCATTAATCTCCCCCTCCCCATCCGCCCGGCGGATGGGGAGCGCCCTGATACGAGGATATTGTGAGCCGACACCTCTCGACCCTGAACCTGCATCTCGAACCCGCCGACAACCAGCGTCTTGCCAGTCTCTGCGGCCCCTTCGATGACAACATCAAGCAGCTGGAGCGCCGCCTCGGCATCGAGATCAGCTACCGTGACAACCACTTCCAGCTGCTGGGCAAGCAGGCCCAGGTGGATGCCGCCGCCGTCATCATCAAGCACCTCTATGTGGAAACCCAGCCCCTCAAGGGTGGCAAGGTAACCGACATCACCCCCGACATGGTTCATCTGGCCATTCTGGAGTCGCGAGTGCTGGAGCAGGATGACGAACCGGCCCCCTCCATCCCTTATGGCAAGGAGGTGACGGTCAAGACCAAGCGCGGTCTCATCAAGCCACGTAGCCCCAATCAGGCCCAGTACATCGCCAATATCGTGCGCCACGACATCTGCTTCGGCATAGGCCCGGCCGGTACCGGCAAGACCTATCTGGCGGTGGCGGCGGCGGTGGATGCGCTGGAGCGTCAGGAGATCCGCCGCATTCTGCTGACCCGTCCGGCGGTGGAAGCGGGCGAGAAGCTCGGCTTCCTGCCCGGCGATCTCTCCCAGAAGGTCGACCCCTACCTGCGCCCGCTCTACGACGCCCTGTTCGAGATGCTGGGTTTTGAGCGGGTCGAGAAGCTGATGGAGCGCAACATCATCGAGGTGGCGCCGCTTGCCTACATGCGTGGCCGTACCCTCAACGAGGCCTTCATCATTCTCGATGAGGCCCAGAACACCACCACCGAACAGATGAAGATGTTCCTGACCCGGATCGGCTTCAACTCCAAGGCGGTGGTGACCGGCGACATCACCCAGATCGACCTGCCACGCAATGCCAAATCCGGCCTGCGCCACGCGCTGGAAGTGCTGCAGGGCGTTGATGGTCTGTCGTTCAACTTCTTCCAGTCCACCGACGTGGTACGCCATCCGGTGGTGGCCCGCATCGTGCAGGCCTATGAAGCATTCGACGCCAAGCAGGCAGCCGAGAAGGTGGCCGGCCAAGTCAACACCAGTAAAGAGAGCGAGCAATGAGCGTAACCCTGGACCTGCAACTGGCCAGTGCCAGCACCGACGGCCTGCCGAGCGAGGCCCAGCTGCAGGGCTGGCTCGACGGCACCATTCTCGGCTTCCAGCAGGAGGCCGAAGTGACGGTGCGCATCGTCGACGAGGCGGAGAGCAACGAGCTCAACCTCACCTATCGCGGCAAGGACAAGCCCACCAACGTGCTCTCCTTCCCGTTCGAGGCGCCACCCGGTCTGGAGCTGCCGCTGCTGGGCGATCTGGTGATCTGCCGTCAGGTGGTGGAGCGCGAGGCACAGGAGCAGGGCAAACCCCTCATGGCCCACTGGGCCCACATGGTTGTGCACGGCAGTCTGCATCTGCTAGGTTATGACCATATCGAGGATGAGGAAGCCGAAGAGATGGAAGCGCTTGAGCGCGACATCATGCAGGAGCTGGGCTTTGCCGACCCTTATCAGAGCGACGAAGAGTAATGTGCAGCATGGCGGTTCATCGGCTTGAAACAGATGGCTGCCATCCTCATATAGCTGAAGTGAAATCCCCGTATATTCAATGAGTAACCAAGAGAAAAAATGACCGACGATCACCCTAGTACCGGCTCGCCGAAGAAAACCTGGCTCGACAAGCTCAGCCAACTCTTCCAGGGCGAGCCAAAAGACCGCAATGATTTGGTGGAAGTGATAGCCGATGCCGAAGAGCGTGACCTTATCGATCAGGACACCAAGGACATGATCGAAGGGGTGCTGGAGATCGCCGATCTCCGGGTACGCGACATCATGATCCCCCGCTCCCAGATGGTCACCATCGAGAAATCCCAGCCGATCGACGAGATCCTGCCGGTGATCATCGAGTCGGGTCACTCCCGCTTCCCGGTGATCAACGAGGACAAAGATCATGTCGAGGGTATTCTGCTCGCCAAGGATCTGCTCCCCTTCGGTTTCGGTGGCCACCATGCCAGCGAGCCGCTGCAGCTGGAGAAGATCCTGCGTCCCACGGTGATCGTCCCCGAAAGCAAGCGCGTTGATCGCCTGCTCAAGGAGTTTCGCGAAGAGCGCTACCACATGGCCATCGTGGTCGACGAGTTTGGTGGCGTCTCCGGTCTGGTGACCATTGAAGACATTCTGGAACTTATCGTTGGCGAGATCGACGACGAGTTTGACGACATCGAGGACGAACCGGACGAGATCCGCCGCCTCAGCAAGCGGGTCTTCTCCATCAGCGCCCTGACCGAGATCGAGGATTTCAACGACTTCTTCGGCACCAAGTTCAGCGATGAAGAGGTGGATACGGTCGGTGGTCTGGTGATGCACGCTTTCAGCCACCTGCCCAAGAAGGGCGAGGAGATCGAGCTGGACGGCTACCTGTTCAAGGTGATGCACGCCGACAAGCGCCGCCTGCAGCAGTTGCAGGTGAAGATCCCCGAGAACCATGCAGTGGCGCAATCTGAACCCCAGTAAGTCGCCTGAGTGCATTGAACAACGCCCCGACCCCGGGGCGTTGTGCTATCCGGACGGCAGGAGGCTCGCCGTTGGCAACCGTACAGGGTAAGATACCGGCCATTCGACCCAGTTGCAGACCAAGACGAGCACCATCGCCCGTGAGATTATCTCCTGTTACTTCAAAAATTCTGTTAAGCCTCAGTGCGTTGGCCTCTGGTGCCATCGCTGTGCTGGCCTTCTCCCCCTTCGGCTACTGGCCGCTGGTTATTCCTTCCCTGCTCGGCCTCTACGCCCTGCTGGACAAGGCCAGCCCCAAACAGGCTGCCTGGCGCGGCTTTGGCTACGCCATGGGGCTGTTCTTACCGGGTCTGTGGTGGATCCACGTCAGCATGACCGAATTTGGCGGCATACCGCTGCCGGTCGCTTTCGTGCTGCTGGCTGGCCTGTCAGCCTATCTGGCGCTCTATCCGACGCTGGCCTGCTGGGCCTATGCCCGCTTCTTCAGCGGTCGTCACTGGAGCCGCTGGCTGCTCGCCTTCCCGGCGCTCTGGCTGCTGGCCGACTGGCTGCGCGGCTGGGTGATGACCGGCTTCCCCTGGCTCTGGTTTGGCTACACCCAGATCGACGGCCCGCTCAAGGGTTTCGCCCCCATTCTCGGGGTACAGGGCATCACCCTGGCACTGCTATTCTCCGCCTCTGCCATCTGGCTGGTGTGGAAGTCCCGCTCGCCACTGTGGCTGGCGGTGCCCGCCCTGCTGGCTGCCGGCGCTCATGGCCTGATGCAGCTCAACTGGGTGACCCGTGGCGAACCGGTCAAGGTGGCGCTGGTGCAGGGCAATATCGCCCAGTCCCTCAAGTGGGATCCGGAGGCGCTGGCCCCCACGGTACGCACCTATCAGGATTTGAGCCGCGACAATCAGGATGCCGACATCATCGTCTGGCCGGAATCGGCGATCCCGGCCCTCGAAAAGACTATGGGCCCCTATCTGGAGAACCTCGACAAAGCGATGAAGGTGAACGAGACCGGCCTGCTGGCAGGGATCATCCACTACGACGAGGAGCAGCAACGCTTCTACAACACCGTGCTCGGCATGGGGGTACAGGATGCGGATGGCAAGGAGTCCTACTTCTACGGCCACCCCAACCGCTACAACAAGTACCACCTGCTGCCGATCGGCGAGTTCGTGCCGTTTGAAGATCTGCTGCGCCCCATCGCCCCCTTCTTCAACCTACCGATGTCCTCTTTCAGCCGGGGTGACGAAGTGCAACCGAACCTGATCGCCAAGGGGCTCAAGTTTGCCGCCGCCATCTGCTACGAGATCATCTTCCCGGAAGAGGTGCGCCGTAACGTCAACCCGGATACCGACTTCCTGCTGACCGTCTCCAACGACGCCTGGTTCGGCACCAGCATCGGTCCCTGGCAGCATATGGAGATCGCCCGGATGCGTGCGCTGGAGCTGGCTCGTCCGCTGCTGCGCGACACCAACACCGGCATCACTATCGTGACCGAAATCGATGGCAGCATCATTGGCCAGATCCCGCAGTTCGAAGCGGGTGTGCTGCGCAGCGAAGTGCGCCCGGCCCACGGTGCCACCCCCTATATGCGCTTTGGCAACTGGCCCCTCTACGGCCTGACCGTGCTGTTGCTGGGTCTGGCTCTGGCGCTGCGCCCCAAGGCGCACCCCTGGGCCCGCGAGCTCTGAGCGCACGTTAAAGTGGCACCATAAAGACGAGAGGCGCCATAAGGCGCCTCATTTTTTATCCAGACATTACGGCCTCGGGCCGCAATTCAATCTTGTTATCCCTGATTGAAAGCCGGGTGGTAGTTTACCTCACCACGGGCACTGGCTGCACCAAACGACATGGCCATAAAGTACTCGGGTGGCACGCCGGGCAGCGTCAACTCCGGCTCGGACACGAAACCGAAACAGCCGTAGAAACCGGGCTCCCCCAGCACCACGCAGCCTGCAGCCCCTTTCCTCTTGAGCTCGGCCAGACCCGCTTCCATCAAGTGTGACCCTATCCCCTTGCCGTGCAGCTCGGGAGAGACGGAAATGGGGCCAAGGCCATACCAGCGCTCGCAGCCATCACTGATGGTGACCGGCGAGAAGCAGAGGTGGCCGACCACTTGGCCCTCCAGCTCCGCCACCAGCGACAGGCTGAGTGCTCCGACTTGGCGCAAGGCGCGCACGATCAGCTGCTCGTTGTGATCGGTATGGGGGGCATTGAGGAATGCGGCCACGGTCACTGCTTCAATGGCGTCATGATCGGCCACCGTTTCGGGCCGAATGATGATGTTCATAGGTGTTCTCCGTTTGTTCTCTTTAAAATAGATGGCCTGATCAGGCGGCCTGCAGACAGCAGATCACATAGCCGTAACTGCCCAGATATTGGCGGTGGATGGCTATTTCCCGACTTAAGTCCTGCCATGCGGGACTCTCCCCCAGCTCGTCACGATAGCGCGCCAGATTGCGCTCGATGGGGTCCAGATAGTTGTGCCAGGCCTTTTGCGGCAACTGGGAGTGCGACAGACAGCGGTAGCCTGCCGTTTGTATCGTTTCAAGCAGGCCCGCCAGGGTCTGCATAGCGGGATATTCCCGCTGCCAGAATGCCAATGCCTCCTCGGGCGGGTTATCGGTCAGCCAGACCGCATCACTCAGCACGATACAAGCCTGCGGGCTTGCGAGCAGCGGACGCCACGCCTTCAGCGCATTGGCAACGCCCATCACATAGGCGCTCCCCTCTGCCCAGATGAGGTCGGCCGGTGCCAGATCGTCCGGCAGTGCCGCCATGTTGGTACAGAGGGTGGTGACATGCTCAAAGCCCGCCGCACGGGCAGAGTTGGCCACGGCGGCCAGCGCCTCCTCTTCCAGATCGATGGCCACAATGGCGGCATCGGTCACCTGAGCCAGCGCCATGGTCGAGGCACCCCGTCCGCAGCCCATGTCGAGGATCCGGCGTGGCCGGATGGGCAAGGCGGCAAACTGCTGCTGGGTGAAGACGCGATCCCCCGGCCCCCAGTAACTCATGCCATCCAGCAGCTGAATAAAGTCCTTGATGTAACGCTCATGTTCATTCATGTCTTTGCTGAGCCACTGCAAGTGGTAGCGATCCTTCTCGCTAAAACCCTGTTTCATCACCCAGACGAAGTAGGCCTCCGGTGCCTCGCGCTGCAGTTGCAGCTGCCAGGCCTTGAATTCCTCACCGGAGTGCGCACGCAAACCGGCGAGATCCGCCAGCAGATCCCGGGCGCGCTGCATCCTCGCCAGCTCATCATCGAGCTCCCTGACCCTGGCCTGCAGTGCAGCCTGATCTATCTCGCCAGCCAGACAGGCGAGGCACTGCTTAAGGCTGAGCCCACCCGCCTGCAGGGCCTGCACCATCTGCAACCGCTGCAGATCCTCATCGTCGTAGTGGCGATAGCCGTTGGCGCCCCTCGCTCCCGCAATTACTCCAAGCTTCTCGTAATAGAGCAGGGTGGAGCGGGCCAGGCCGCAGCGCCGGGCCAGTTCGGATATTTTCATGACAACAACTCGCTGAGGGGTCTGTGACCCGATGAAGGGAAGCTTAAACTGTGAAGCTATAGACAGGTCAACGCCCTTTTCCAGAGCGCCGCCAACAAAAACGGCCACCCGAGGGTGGCCGTCGTCAGCGATGTCAGCGACAAAGCAGCGATGCTACCGGCTCAGAAGCCGGCCGCCTCCAGATGCTCCACCAGCAGCTGCACGCTGCGGTTGCCGCGCCACTCGTTGACATCGAGCCGGTACACCAGCCGCACCCGCTTGACCGAGGCATCGGGCCAGCGCTTGAGATCGACGCCAAAGGCGATGGCATCCACCGCATGACCGGAATCGGTTGTCAGCATCATCTTGAGGTGCTTCTCCCCCACCAGCCGCTGCTGCACCAGCACGAACTCGCCGTCGAACAGCGGCTCGGGGAAGGCCTGACCCCAGGGGCCGGAGGCGCGAATAAGCTCCGCCAGCTCGAGGTTGAGCTCGTCTGGCAACAACTCGCCATCGGTGAGCAACACCCCGGTCAAAAGCTCCGGTGTCACCAGCTCGCTGATGACCGCCTCAAAGGCCCGACCGAACGCCTCGATGTTGGCCTTGGGCAGGGTCAACCCCGCCGCCATGGCATGGCCGCCAAACTTGCCCATCAGGCCCGGATGGCGGATATCGAGCAGTTCCAGCGCATCGCGCAGGTGCACCCCGGGGATGGAGCGGCCGGAGCCCTTGAGCTCGGTCTCGCTGCTCTCGGCAAAGGCGATGACCGGGCGGTAGTACTTCTCCTTCACCTTGGAGGCCACCAGCCCCACCACCCCCTGATGCCACTCGTTGCGGTGCAGCACGATGCCCGACGGCACCTCGCCATCGCGAAACCGGATCTGCTCCAGGGTGGCGAGGGCCTCCTGCTGCATCCCCTGCTCGATCTCCTTGCGCTCCTGATTGAGGCTGTCCATCTCGGCCGCAAGCTGGCGCGCCAAATTGAGATCATCGCAGAGCAGACAGGCGACCCCGAGCGACATGTCATCGAGACGGCCCACCGCGTTGAGACGCGGCCCCAGCGCAAAACCGAGGTCAGCGGCGGTGAGGCGACGACCATCGCGGCCCGACACATCCACCAGCGCCTGAATGCCGGGGCGACAGCGCCCGGCCCGGATCCGCTGCAAACCCTGATGGACCAGAATGCGGTTGTTGCCATCGAGCGCCACCACGTCGGCGACCGTGCCGAGGGCCACCAGGTCGAGGTAATCCGCCACATTGGGGGCCACGATGCCGAACCGCTCATACCAGCCGGACTGCTTGAGGTGAGTGTTGAGCGCCGCCATCAGGTAGAAGGCGACCCCGACCCCGGCCAGCGACTTGGAGGGGAAGTCGCAACCATGCTGGTTGGGATTGACGATGGCATCGGCGTCAGGCAACTCCTGACCCGGCAAATGGTGATCGGTAACCAGTACCTGCATGCCGGCCGCCTTGGCCGCCGCCACCCCGGCGATACTGGAGATGCCGTTATCCACCGTGATCAGGAACTCGGCGCCGCGGGCCACCGCCAGCTCGACGATCTCGGGGGTAAGGCCGTATCCGAACTCGAAGCGGTTGGGCACCAGAAAATCGATATGGCGGCCGCCCATGGCGCGCAGGGCCAGCACGCACAGCGCCGAGCTGGTGGCGCCATCGCAGTCAAAGTCACCGACGATGAGGATCCGCTTCTGGGCAGCCAGCGCATCGGCCAGCAGCGGCACCGCCTGCTCCATGCCATAGAGGCGCTGGGGTGGCAGCAGCGAGCTGGCGCTGCGCTCGAGCAGGACGGGATCGTCTACGCCACGGCTGGCGAAGATTTGGCGAAGCAGCGGATGCAGGTTGGCGGGCAGATGGGAATCATCAACTCGCGGACGACGACGAATGTGCAGAGGCATCAAAATTATCCAGTATCTTGAGCAGTTGTTCAGGGCTCTGGTAACCCCGCACCAGATCTCCTTCAGAGGAGATCCAGGCCGGCAGTACCTTTACCCCCAACCATTGGCTCAGGCCAATATTTTGGATAAGGGTCTCACTACATTCCTTTTGAGGCAAATAAGCTTTGAAGGGCGAATTTTGCAGCAGGGGATCGCTGCACCAGTCGGTGGCTCGCTCGGCATGGTCAATGACCGGATAGATCGCGATGCTCACCCCGGATGCCTGCAGATGTTGCAGAGTCCCGGATAGCTGACGCCGTGCCGCATCCTTCTCGCCAAGAAACAACGCGACCCGATGACGCTCATCCCGGGCCTTGAGCACAATGGGAGCATGGGCTGCCTGCGCCAATCCCAGTCGACGCTGAGTGCGCATGCCGGAGATGGTCAGGTTCTTCATGTCCCGAGTCATGTCCAGCATAACCCCCTGTACCAGATAATCCCCTTTGGCATCGCTATAGAGCACCCCCTTGGAGGTGCCCAGCATATACAGGCCCGCAATAGGCGTCTGATCCACCGTATATACGGATATCCCCAGCCTGGTGGATATGGCTGTTTTCAAGGCCTGGGGATCCATCCCCGCTTTGGCAGTAAATGTGCACAAAAGCATCATTCCCAGTAGTAAATACTTCACTCTTTTACTCACGTGGCATGAATGAATGGACTCAACAAAGTACAGCAGCACAGTTCATCATTCAACCTGCTATTTATCGAAAAATTAATATCAGGTTGAACCAAAAAATCGGGCCCCCCTGATTGCCAAGCAGAGCCAACCTCAGCAAGCTAGTCAGGGAGAACAGGTGACATGCACACTTGTCACCCTTCTCCCGATAGCGGATCGCAGCCAGAACAATGCGCGACCGCTACGCTAGCGTGCTTAATTTCGGAGGAAAGAATGAGTCTGATACAAGAGTTCAAGGCCTTTGCATCCAGAGGCAACGTGATCGATATGGCGGTCGGTATCATTATTGGTGCCGCCTTCGGCAAGATTGTCTCCTCCTTCGTCGGTGACGTGATCATGCCGCCTATCGGCCTGATCCTGGGCGGTGTGGACTTCAGCGACCTGGCAGTCACCCTGAAGGCTGCCGAAGGCAGCGCTCCTGCCGTGGTCATTGCCTACGGCAAGTTCATCCAGACCATCATCGATTTTCTGATCATCTCTTTTGCCATCTTCATGGGGCTGAAGGCCATCAATACCCTGAAGAAAAAGCAGGAGGAGGAAGCAGCCGCCCCCGCCGCACCGACCAAGGATCAGGAGCTGCTGACCGAGATCCGCGACCTGCTGAAAGCCCAGCAAGGCAAATAAGCGTCACTTCCCGTCGTGTATTCATAAAAAAACCGCCCGCAGGCGGTTTTTTGTTTTGTTGGCCACCCAACCCGCTCAGGCCCGCGGGTGATGCTCGCCATGGAGCGCCTTGAGCCGCTCGTTGGCGACATGGGTGTAGATCTGGGTAGTGGAGAGATCTGCATGGCCCAGCAGCATCTGTACCACCCGCAGATCGGCGCCGTGGTTGAGCAGGTGGGTGGCAAAGGCGTGGCGCAGGGTATGGGGGGATAACTCGCCGTTGATCCCGGCCCGCTGGGCATAGAGTTTGATGCGGTGCCAGAAGGTCTGGCGGGTCATCATCCGGGCCAGTTTGGAGGGGAAGACCACATCCGAGCTGGTACCGCCGAGCAGCAGGGTTCTTCCCTCCCGGTAGTAGCGCTCCAGCCAGTACATCGCCTCCTCGCCCATGGGCACCAACCGCTCCTTGTTGCCCTTGCCCACCACCCGCACCAGCCCCTGCCGCAGGCTGACATGCTCGGCAGTCAGCCCCACCAGTTCGGAGACCCGCAATCCGGTGGCATAGAGCAGCTCCAGCATCGCCTTGTCCCGCAGCTCCAGCGGATCATCGACCAGCGGCGCCGTCAACAGCGCTTCCACTTCCGCTTCGCTCAGATCGGAGGGGAGCTTCTTGGGCAGCTTGGGCCCCTCCAGCAGTACGGTGGGGTCGTCACTGCGCAACTTCTCGCGGTTGAGGTACTGATAGAAACGGCGCAGGGCCGACAGAAAGCGGGCGGTACTGCTGGCGGCAAACTGATGATCGACTCGCCATGCGAGATAGTGCTGGATCTCGTCCATCCCCGCCAGCAGCAGGGAGCTACCCTGCTTATCGAGCCAGAGGGAGAATTTTTCCAGATCGGTGCGATAGGAGCTGACCGTGTTGTCGGAGAGGCCCCGCTCCAGCCAGAGGGCATCGAGAAAGGGTTCAATCAGGGGATGTGGCTCGGGCTTGCTCATGGTCGGTCGCAGTCAGAAGAACAGTGGCCCATTGTAACGCCTCTGCTTGGCGGATGTGCAAGCCGCTTGCCGCGACCTGATCTGCCCGTGATATCGGGCGGTGAAGGGACGCAGCCAATCTGCTAGACTGGCGCCCTCCCCTTATGTTGCCCATCGTGTTGCCAACAGGTGCAGCCCACACGAGCAAGCGAGAAAGCGCCAAAAGAGATAAAGAGCGATGAAGATTGGTCTGTTTTACGGTTCTACCACCTGCTACACCGAGATGGCTGCCGAGAAGATCCGCGCCCTTATCGGCCCCGAGCTGGTGGATATCCACAACATCAAGGATGTCTCCCTGCGCCTGATGGAGGATTACGAGGTGCTGATCCTCGGCATCTCCACCTGGGATTTCGGCGAGCTGCAGGAGGATTGGGAGTCCCGCTGGGAAGATATTGGCGACCTCCATCTGGAGGGACGTATCGTCGCCCTGTTTGGCCTCGGCGACCAGCTGGGTTATGGCGAATGGTTCCAGGATGCCCTCGGCATGCTGCACGATCAGCTGGTGCCCAGAGGGGTCAAGCTGGTGGGTTACTGGCCCAACGAAGGCTACGAGTTCGATGCCTCCAAGGCGCTGATCGATGATGGCCGCCACTTCGTCGGCCTGGCCCTCGACGATGCCAACCAGTATGACCAGACCGACTCCCGCATCGAGCAGTGGGTCGACCAGGTCCTGACCGAAATTCACGAGCTGCTCTGACCCGAGCGGCCTGTCCGGCATCCCAGCCTGTGCGGATGCCGGCTTCCTCCCCCTTCTCTCCGCTCTCTTAAATCCTCCTTTGCCGCCAATGCGGTCGCAGTTATCGCATCGATTTTTTCAATCGGTATCATCCGCTGACGCCATAGCGACATTTGAGTAACGCTCTGCAACAATGGGGCAGCTACACCATCACGCTCGAATCCGGGTCGCGAAGGCTGAGACCCGCCCAGAAAAGGAGATCCTATGACGCCACTCTCCCTGTTGGCCCCCGCCATCGCCCGCGACGTGCTCGATCACGCGCTGGCACTCGGGGCCGATTTCGCCGAGCTGTTTGTCGAGCGCAAGCGCCGCAGCCAGCTCAGCCTGCTCTCCAGCCAGATAGAGAACATCAGCGGTGGCCTCGATTTCGGCATCGGCGTGCGCCTCTGCTATGGCCACAAGGTGCTCTACGGCTACACCAATCTGGCCAGCCGCGACGAGCTGCTGCGTATCGTCACCCTGCTGGCGGCCAAAGACCGCCGCGACCCGGTGGTGACCGCCACCGCCTTTGATTTCACTCGTCTGACCGATCGCAACCCGGTCGCCCTGCCGCTGTCGGCCGACAAGCTGCTGGAGCAGAAGATTGCCTACCTGCACGCCATGGATGCGGTGGCCCGCGCCGAGAGCAGCAAGGTGAGCCAGTTCTCCGGCAACGTGCTGGGCTGGGAGCAGGAGGTGGAGATCTTCAACAGCGAAGGGCTGCAGGTGGCCGATCGCCGCCACTACAACCGCATCATGGCCCAGACCATCGCCCGGGAAGGGAGCGAGCAGAGCGTCGGCTATGAGGCGCCGGGCGCCCTGATGGGGTGGGAACATGCCGAGCGCATCGATCCGCGCGAGCTGGCGCTCACCGCCACCCGTCAGGCACTGGTGAAGCTGGGGGCTGCCCCCTGCCCGAGCGGCACCCTGCCGGTCATCATGGAGAACGGCTTTGGCGGCGTCATCTTCCACGAGGCGTGCGGCCACCTGCTAGAGACCACCTCGGTGGCCAAGAAGGCGTCGGTATTCCACGACAAGATGGGCCAGCTCATCGCCAATCCGGTGGTCAATGCGGTGGACGAAGGCTTGCAGAGCAACGTCTGGGGCTCCATCAACGTCGATGACGAGGGGATGGCAACCCAGCATACCCAGCTCATCAAGGACGGTGTGCTGACCGGTTTTCTGGTGGACAGAATGGGCGCCCTCAAGACAGGTTATGCCCGCACCGGCTCGGGTCGGCGCGAATCGTACAAGTACGCCCCCACCTCACGCATGCGCAACACCTATATCGAACCGGGCAACCATAGCCTCGACGATATGCTGGCCACGGTGGAGCACGGCATCTACGCCAAGAAGATGGGGGGCGGCTCGGTACAGCCCGGCACCGGCGAGTTCAACTTCAACGTGCAGGAGGCCTACCTCATCGAGCACGGCAAGATCACCAAGCCGCTCAAGTCGGCCACCCTGATCGGCACCGGCCCTCAGGTGCTGAAAGAGATCTCCATGGTGGGCAGCAATCTGGCACTGGCCGCCGGCATGTGCGGCTCGGTCTCGGGCTCGGTCCCCACCTCGGTGGGCCAGCCGGCGCTGAAAGTGGACAATATTCTGGTGGGAGGGAACGCCTGATGAGCACCATCGACATGAATCAACTGCTCAGCCGCCTGCTGGACAAGGTGGCCGATCTCAACGCCGAGGCGGACATCATCGCCAATCAGGAGAGAGCCTTCTCCCTCAAGGCCGACAAGGGCGAGCTCGGCGAATACAAGGTGACCAGCAGTCAGCAGCTTGGCATTCGTCTGATCAGGGAGGGCCGGGTCGGCATCGCCTACTCGGAAGCGCTCGATGAGTCAGCGCTCGATGCCATGCTGCAAGATGCGCTCGATGCCAGCCGCTTTGCCAAGGTAGACCCGGACCAGCGCATCTCGGTGGCCAATAGCCGGCTCACCACAGATTGCGCCGAGATCAATCAGCCCGATACCACGCCGGTTGAGGAGAAGATCGCCCTGGCCCTGCACCTGGAGTCAGACATGCTGGCCATGCCCGATGTGAGCGGCGCCCCCTACAACAGCTTCTTTGAAGGGGAGAGCCAGCTCTGGCTCGCCAACAGTCAGGGCACCCTCTGCCAGCACGGCGAGTTCAGCGTTGGCTGCTACACCTCGGCGCTGGTCGAACGGAATGGCCGCCAGTCGATGCACTCGCAGGGGCAGTACGGCCGTCGCTTCGACGAGCTGGATAGCCAGCGGCTCATCGCGCAGATCTATGCCGTCGCCAGCGACCTGCTGCCGGGCGAGGCGGTACCGAGTGGCCGTTACAGCGTCATCTTCAGTACCAACTGCTTCGCCAGCCTGTTTGGCTGCTTTCAGGGGGTGCTGTCGGGCAAGTGGGCCCAGCAGGGGATCAACCCATGGCGGGAGAAGGTGGGGCAGAGCGTCGCCTCGCGCTGGCTCACTCTGGAGAGCCGGGTCTATATGCCGGGCGGCATGAACATCAAGGCGTTTGATGGCGAGGGAGCAGCTACCTCGGATCTGCTGCTGATTGGCGACGGTGAGCTGAAAACCCTGCTCCACAACAGCGCCACCGCCCGTCACTTTGGTGTGGCCAGCAACGGCTCGGCCGCCCGCGGCGGCCGCAGCGCCCTCGATGTGACCGCTCGCCATCTGGTGTTTGGCGCCGGCCCCCACAGCGAAACGGAGGTACAGAGCGGCGACTACCTGGAGCTGGTCAAGCTGGACGGTCTGCATTCTGGTGCCGATGCGGTGAGCGGCGACTTCTCCTTTGGCGCATCAGGATTCCTCTGCCGCGATGGGGTTCGCCTGCAGCCGTTACGCGGCATCACGGTGGCGGGCAACTTCTACCGCCTGCTGGGTGAGCTGGAAGCGGTCGGGGATGTCCTGCACCACAACGATGGCAAGGGCTTCTACGCCCCGCTTATCCGTTTTGGCGGACTCTCCGTCGCTGGCAAATAATCCTGCCTGACTAACGGCGCCCCGGGTCAACGCATGGCCCGGGGCGCCGTTTTTTCATCTCTTGCCCCGCAATTTCAGACCCTTTAATCCTCGTCAAATCGCCACTCGCGACGAGCCGGATCATGCAGGCAGGTCTCCCCGTTAATCATCTGCAAAGGGATGTGGCGACACGGCGCATGGGCTTCGATCGCCTGTGCCAGCACCGGGCTATGGGTAGTCACCCAGAGCAGGGAGTGGCGCGACGCTTCGCCAATCAGCCAGCCCAGTGCGGGCAGCATATCGGGATGCAGGCTGCTCTCCGGCTCGTTCAATACCACCAGCGGCGCCGGGCGCGGGCTGAGCAGGGCCACCGTCAGGCAGAGCAGGCGCAAGGTTCCATCGGATAACTCGCGCGCCCGCAGCGGACGACGCAGCCCCTCCCGCGTCATCATCATCTCGAGCCCCGCTTCGCTGTTCCCCACGTGGAAGCTGGCGTCGGGGAAAGCACGGGCGAGAATATCGTGCAGCAATCGGGCATCGCCAATTTCGACGATGGTGGCAAAGGCCGCAGCCAGATCCCGCCCGTCATGACTCAGCACCGGAGTGCGGATCGCTGGTTGCGGACTGCGCAGGGGGGGAGCCGGGAGCGATATCGAAGTGGTGATAAAAGCGCCACTGATTCAGCAGGTGGCGCAATCTGGCAAGTTCGGGATAGCGCTCCGGCTCGGCCAGATGGCCGAAGACAGACTCGTGGGGCAGCATGCCGGGGGCATAGTCCACCTTGTCGCCGTCGATGCCGAGCACCTTGACCGCCTGATTGCGCCGCATCAGCAACCGGTTGGAGGGGGAGCGGCGATCCCCCAGCCACGCCTCCTCCTGCTTGATCTCGGGATCGAAGGCGAAATAGGGGCTGACCGGCGGTGGGGGCAAACCTATCTGCAGCTCATAACCGAACAGATCAGCCTGCATCCCGAGAATAATGCGTTTGGGCGCATCTGCCCGATCGCCAGGACGCAGGCCTCCTGCCCACATGGTCTGACTGATGCCCCCTTCGGCACAGATGGCTCGCGCCAGCTCTCCGCTGGCTGCGCTCGCCAACAGATGAATGGCGTTGTAGAGGTTGCTCTTGCCGCAGCCATTTGCCCCCTGCACCAAATTGATCCTGCCAAGGGGCATGGATAGCTTGCGCACCGATCGATAGCCCCGGATCCAGATCTCGCTCAACATGGGGATGACTCCTTGCACCTGATAAACGCCCTGAAGGCGAGCCAACCCCGCCGAGCCACAAGGCTACTGTGATCCGCTCGGGAAAGCAGCCCCCTCAGCCACATGAGAAGAGGCACCCGGAGGTGCCTCTTGCAAGCTGCCTTACTAAAACGACGGGATCAGGGCGAAAGCGGCTCGCGGTGATATTCAGCGCAGCCGCATTCGGGGCAGGTATCGAGCTGCTCGGGATGGAGCACGGTATGGCGCCAACCACACTGATCGCACACCATGACCCCCAGCCCCACCCAGTCGCCCGCCTCATAGACGCCCTTGTGCTCCAGCTCGTCGGCCAGCTCGCGCCACTCCACCTGGGCGCGGTCAGTCACATCCGCCAACCAGGACCAGGCGGTATCTTTGAGCGCCAGCATAAAGGCAGACTCCTCCACCTGCTCATCCTTGCGCCCCTCGTCATAGTTGCCCAGATCCCGCTTCACATACTCGGCGATCAGCGCCAGCTCGTCCTGAGTGAGGTCACTGGCGGCCTCCAGATAGGCCTGAACGCGGGCAATCATCCGGTTGAGGCGCTCCCCCTGGAACTGCTCTGTCTCTTGCCACTGCTTTTGCAGTTCGGCAATGAAGGTTTCATACCCTTTTTGACGTTTGTCCATGGCTGTTACTCCTCTGCTAAATCCCTTTCTGGCCCGGCTTCAGGCTTGACGGATGCTGGCGGTTGTTGCCGCCGCAGGATATGGGTATTCTATTGCGATTTCCCAGCTGATTTATCTATTCATTTCACAGATCCGGATGTCACCAATGCAAGAGCAATACGTTCCCCAATCAATCGAACCAGCAGTGCAGAAGCACTGGGATGCCAAGAAAACCTTCAAGGCCGTGGAAAAAGTAGACAAAGAGAAGTTCTACTGCCTCTCCATGTTCCCCTATCCGTCTGGTCGTCTACACATGGGGCACGTTCGCAACTACACCATAGGTGATGTGATCTCCCGTTATCAACGCCTCAATGGCAAGAACGTGCTGCAACCCATCGGTTGGGATGCGTTCGGTCTGCCGGCGGAAAACGCCGCCATCAAGAACAACACGGCGCCGGCCCCCTGGACCTACGAAAACATCGAGTACATGAAGAACCAGCTGAAGATGCTGGGTCTGGGTTATGACTGGGATCGTGAAGTCGCCACCTGCAAGCCGGACTACTACCGCTGGGAGCAGTGGTTCTTCACCAAGCTCTACGAGAAGGGTCTGGTCTACAAGAAGACCTCCTCCGTCAACTGGTGCCCGAACGACATGACCGTACTGGCCAACGAGCAGGTTGTCGACAACTGCTGCTGGCGCTGTGACACCCCGGTGGAGCAGAAAGAGATCCCCCAGTGGTTCATCAAGATCACCGACTACGCCGAAGAGCTGCTCAACGACATCGACAACCTCGAAGGCTGGCCGGAGATGGTCAAGACCATGCAGCGCAACTGGATTGGCCGCTCCGAAGGGGTCAACATCAGCTTCAATATCGAGGGTCAGGCTGAGCAGCTGGAGGTCTACACCACCCGTCCGGACACCTTCATGGGCGTCACCTATGTCGGTATCGCCGCTGGCCACCCGCTGGCCCTGCAGGCCGCCGAAAACAATCCGGAACTGGCCGCCTTTATCGAAGAGTGCAAGAACACCAAGGTAGCCGAAGCCGAACTGGCCACCATGGAGAAGAAGGGCATGGCCACCGGCCTCTACGCCATTCATCCACTGGATGGCCGCAAGGTACCGGTCTGGGTCGCCAACTTTGTGCTGATGAACTACGGCACCGGCGCCGTGATGGCGGTTCCGGCCCACGATCAGCGTGACTTCGAATTCGCCACCAAATATGGCCTCGACATCAAGGCGGTCATCAAGCCGGTTGATGGCGACGTCGACGTGAGCGAAGCCGCTTACACCGAGAAGGGCGTGCTGTTCAACTCCGGCGAGTTCGACGGTCTCGACTTCCAGGGCGCTTTTGATGCCATCGCCAACAAGCTGGAAACGCTGGGCAAGGGCAAGCGCACCGTCAACTACCGTCTGCGCGACTGGGGCGTCTCCCGTCAGCGCTACTGGGGCGCTCCCATCCCGATGCTGACTCTGGCTGACGGTACCGTCGTGCCGACTCCGGAAGACCAGCTGCCGGTACTGCTGCCGGAAGATGTGGTGATGGACGGTATCCAGAGCCCGATCAAGGCCGATGCCGAGTGGGCCAAGACCACCTACAACGGTCAGGAAGCGTTCCGCGAAACCGATACCTTCGACACCTTCATGGAGTCCTCCTGGTACTACGCGCGCTACTGCTCTCCGGACTACGACAAGGGCATGCTGGATCCGGCGGCTGCCAACCACTGGCTACCGGTGGATCAGTACATCGGCGGCATCGAGCACGCCTGTATGCACCTGCTCTACGCCCGCTTCTTCCACAAGCTGCTGCGTGACGCAGGTCTCGTGAACAGCGACGAGCCGTTCAAGCGTCTGCTCTGCCAGGGCATGGTGCTGGCCGATGCCTTCTACTACAAGGACGAGAAGGGCGGCAACGTCTGGGTCAGCCCGACCGACGTCAAGGTAGAGCGTGACGAGAAGGGTCGCATCACCAAGGCCATCGATAACGAAGGCCGCGAAGTGATCCACTCCGGCATGACCAAGATGTCCAAGTCCAAAAACAACGGCATCGACCCGCAGCTGATGGTCGAGCGTTACGGCGCCGATACCGTCCGTCTGTTCATGATGTTCGCCTCTCCGGCCGAGATGACTCTGGAGTGGTCCGACTCCGGCGTAGAGGGTGCCCAGCGCTTCCTGCGTCGCCTGTGGCGCACCACCTTCGAGCACGTCTCCGGTGGCACCGTTGCCTCGCTGGATCTGGCAGCCCTCTCCAACGAGCAGAAAGCGGTACGCCGCGAACTGCACAAGACCATCGCCAAGGTGAGTGATGACGTGGGTCGCCGTCAGACCTTCAACACCGCCATCGCCGCCATCATGGAGCTGATGAACAATCTCTCCAAGCTGGGTTCAGAAGAACAGGACCGCGCCCTGATGCAGGAAGCGCTGGAAGCCGTGGTAGTCATGCTCTACCCCATCACCCCGCACATCGGCTTCGAGCTGTGGAAGATGCTGGGCAAAGGCGACGACATCGATCACGCAGCCTGGCCGGTGGCCGATGAAGCGGCCATGGTCGAGACCGAGAAGCTGGTAGTGGTGCAGATCAACGGCAAGATGCGCGGCAAGCTGACCGTTCCGGCCGAGATCAGCCAAGCTGATGTCGAGAAGCTGGCTATGGCCGATGCCTCCGTGCAGAAGTTCACCGACGGTCTGACCGTGCGCAAGGTGATCTATGTACCTGGCAAGCTGCTCAACATTGTCGCCAACTGATTGGTTACCAACTGATCATTGCCAATCTGTGACAGCAAACGGATGATAACGGCGGGCCCTGCGCCCGCCGCTTTCCCTTAATGCAAAGAGGATTTTCTATGGGCACCATCTTCACCCGCTGGATGGCTATCATGCTGGCAGCCCTGCTGCTGCAAGGCTGCGGTTTTCACATGCGTGGCACCGGCATTCCGGCCGAGCTGAAGACCATGAAGGTCGTCGGCGACAACAAGAGCGACTTCTACCGGATGGTCACCACCCGTCTCAAGGCGTCAGGGGTCACCCTGGCCGACAAGGAAGGGATCCCGGTACTGACCCTGGGTGGTATCGGAGCCAGCAATCAGGTCGCCTCGGTCAACGCACAGGGTGTCGATACCGAGTATGTAATGGGCTTCAGCACCCAGTTCACCGTCTCGGTGCCGGGCAAGCCGACTCAGGTTTTCCCCATCAACTTCAACCGCAGCTTCCTCAACAAGCCGGATGCAGCGCTCGCCTCCTCCCGTGAGCAGGAGCAGCTCAACCGCGAAATGCAGGAGCAGGCAGCCAATCAGGTGATCCGGCAGTTGAGTCAGGTCAGCTTCTGATGCGGATCTACCCGGAACAGTTTGGTGACCACCTCAAAGCAGGGCTTCGGCCCTGCTATCTCGTTTTTGGTGATGAACCCCTGCTGCGACTGGAGGCCATCGACGCCATCCGTCAGGTCGCCCGCAAGCAGGGATTCGATGAACGCCACACCTTCGTGGTGGAGCAGGGACTGGACTGGAATCAGGTCTACGACGCCTGTCAGGCAATGAGTCTTTTTTCTGCCCGCCAAATCATTGAACTGGAACTGCCCGCCAAGGTCGACAAGGATCTCGCTGCCCGTATCAGCGACATTGGCAAGCAGCTCCACCCAGATCTGTTGCTGGTACTGAGCGGTGGTCGTCTCAACCAGCCCCAGATGAAAGCAGCTTGGTTCGACAAGCTCTACCAGATCGGCACCTATGTACCGGTCAACCACCCGGAGCCCAAGTTCTTTCCACGCTGGATGAGCGCCCGCTTCCAGCGCTTTGGCCTCAAGGCGCTGCCCGATGCCATCAACTTTATGTGCCACTCCTACGAGGGCAACCTGCTGGCCGCCAGTCAGGAGATCGAGAAGCTGACCCTGCTCTCGCCGCCACAACCCATCAGCGTCACCTATCTGCAGGAGACCATCATCCGCCACGCCCACTTCACCCCGTTCCAGCTGGTCGATACCCTGCTGGAGGGGAAAGTGAACCGGGCCCAGCGCATTCTGGCCGCCCTGCGGGCTGAGGGCACCGAGCCGGGGATGCTGGCATGGACCCTCTGTCGCGAGCTGGAGCAGCTGACCGAACTGTCGCTGGCGATGCGCAACGGCCAGCCACTGGGGGAGCACTTCAGCCGCCTGCGCATCTGGCAAAGCCGCCAGCAGCTCATTCAACAGGCGCTGACCCGGCTTCCCTTCGCCAAGCTGCAGCAGCTGTGGCAGCTGATGGCGCAGCTGGATGACGCCCAGCGCCGCTTTGATACCGAGCAGGCCTGGCTGATGCTGCAGACCATAGCCCTCGGCTTTCGTGACGGTACGCCCCTGCCGCTGGCGATGGAGAGTACGCCATGCTAAAGGCGCCCATTGGCCTGCTGGGGGGCACATTCGATCCCATCCATATCGGCCATCTGCGCCCCGCCATCGAGGCGCGCGATGCGATAGGTCTGGCCGAAGTACGGCTGATCCCGAACCATATACCGCCCCACCGCGCCAACCCGCACTGCTCCAGCGAGCAGCGTCTGGCCATGGTCAGGCTGGCGGCGTCTGAGAACCGCCACTTCGTGGTGGATGAGCGGGAGCTTTGGCGCGACAAGCCCTCCTACACCATAGATACCCTGATCGAGCTGCGTCAGGAGCTGCCCGATACGCCGCTCTGCTTTTTGATGGGGATGGACTCGCTGCTTGGCCTGCCCGGCTGGCACCGCTGGCGGGAGCTGCTCGACTACGCCCATCTGGTGGTGAGCACCCGCCCCGGCTGGCAACCCGATTATCCGGCCGAACTGGCTGAACTGCTGGCCCGTCATCAGGTCAAAGAGGTAGCCGCCCTGCACCGGCAACGGGCAGGCCATATCTGGTTGGCCAGCAACCAACCCATTGAATTGTCTGCTACCCGGCTGCGCGAGCTGCTGGCGGCGGGAGAAGATCCCCGTTACCTCTTGCCCGAGCCGGTTGCGCACTATATTGATCAACAGGGGCTCTACCGCGCCATCTGCCGGTAAGACTCCCCAGCTGTCCCGTTCCGGTAGGAAACGGGAGTGACCATGATATAATCCGCCGCCCTCACGCTGTCAGGCGCCGGAATACAGGAGAGACTCATTGCAAGGCCAAGAACTTCACGCCTTTATCATCGACAAGATTGATGACATGAAAGGCCGCGATATCATCACCCTCGATGTACGCGGCAAATCCAGCATCACTGACACCATGATCGTCTGCTCCGGCAACTCCAACCGTCACGTCTGTTCCATCGCCAACCATCTGGCCAGTGAAGCCCGTCATGCCGGGCTCGACCTGCTGAGCGTGGAAGGCGAGCTGAGCGGAGAGTGGGTACTGGTAGATATGGGATCGGTGATCGTGCATGTGATGCAGGATGAACATCGTGACTTCTACCAGCTGGAAAAACTGTGGGGCGGTGCCGCTCAAGTGAACACGCAATAACGAGAGCAGCAAAGTACCGACATGAAGATTCAGTTGATCGCGGTGGGCACCAAGATGCCCGCCTGGGTAGAGCATGGCTTTGAAGAGTATCGCCGCCGCTTCCCGAAAGACATGCCGTTCGAGCTGGTGGAGATTGGCGCCGGCAAACGGGGCAAAAATGCCGATATTCCCCGCATTCTGCAAAAAGAGGGGGAAGCCATGCTGGCTGCCGCTGGCCGCTCGCGCATCGTCACCCTCGACATTCCGGGCAAGCCATGGACCACGGAACAACTGGCTACCCAGCTGGAGGCGTGGAAGCTCGATGGCCGCGATGTCGCCCTGCTGGTAGGCGGGCCGGAAGGCTTGTCACCGGAGTGCAAGGCGGCCGCCGAGCAGAGCTGGTCGCTCTCGCCGCTGACCCTGCCCCACCCGCTGGTGCGGGTACTGGTCGCAGAGAGCCTCTACCGTGCCTGGAGCATTACCACCAATCACCCGTATCACAGGGAGTGAGCCAGGATGTGGCTCACCCTCCCCGACACACATGCGAATCACAGAGAGTGAACAATGCCGCTCCTGCTGTTATTGCCCCAATGGTTCTGAGGTAAAGGCATGCTGAAACAACGCATCGAGATGCGCGATCACAGTGCCGAGGGCAATCTGTTCTTCCGGCGCACTCTGGTAGCCTACATCGGCATCGTCGTGCTGATGCTGGTGCTGCTGGGCAATCTCTATTACCTGCAGGTCGAGTCTTACGACACCTACCAGACCCGCTCCAACTCCAACCGCATCCGGGTGGTGCCGGTGGCGCCGCCGCGCGGCCTCATCTATGACACCAACGGCGTGCTGCTGGCGGAAAACCGCCCCGTCTACAGTCTGGAGATTGTCCCTGAAGAGACGCCGGATCTGGCCAAAACCGCCGATGAGCTGGTCGCTCTGCTGGGGCTGCCGGAAGGGACAAAAGAGAAGTTTCTGGCCGAAGTGAAGCGCCAGCGCCGCTTCAAACCGGTCGCCCTCTACGAGAAGCTGACCGAGTATCAGGTGGCGCTCTTTTCGGTCAACCAGCACAACTACCCGGGTGCCAGCATCGAGGCTTACCTCAAGCGCTACTACCCGTTTGGTGACACCCTCACCCATGCGCTGGGCTATGTGGCCAAGATCAACACCCGCGACGTGGAGCGCCTCGACAAGGAAGACAAACTCGCCAACTACGCAGCCACCAAGGATATCGGCAAGCAGGGGGTGGAGAAGTATTACGAGGATGAGCTGCACGGCGTGGCGGGCTATCAGGAAGTCGAGGTCAACAACCGCGGCCGGATTGTCCGCACCCTGAAGTTCCAGCCACCGGTTCCCGGCAAGGATATCTACCTCAACATCGATGTGCGGCTGCAGCTCAAGGCCCAGCAGCTGCTGGCCGGACAGCGTGGCGCCATCGTGATGATGGATCCCAAAACCGGCGCCATTCTGGCCATGGAGTCGAGCCCGAGCTATGACCCCAACCTGTTCGTGACCGGCATCTCGGGCCCCAACTACTCGGCGCTGCTCAACGATCCGGCGCGGCCGCTGGTCAACCGCACCACCCAGGGCATCTATGCCCCCGCCTCCACCGTCAAACCCATGATGTCCATCATGGGCCTCAACGAAGGGGCCATTACCCCGGGCTATCGCTACTTCGGTGGCCCCAGCTTCTCCATTCCCGGTACCACCAAGAAGTTCCGCGACTGGCGCCGCTGGGGTCATGGCTGGCTCGATGTCTATCGCGCCATCGAGGTATCGGCCGACACCTACTTCTACGATCTCGCCTACCGGGTCGGCATCGACAAGATCCACAGCTACATGACCAAGTTCGGCTTCGGTCAGTACACCGGTGTCGACCTCTATGAGGAGAGCAAGGGGGTCATGCCGTCCCGCGACTGGAAGATGGCTCGCTGGCGTCAGCCCTGGTATCAGGGTGACACCATCTCCATCGGTATCGGTCAGGGTTACTGGAGTGCCACCCCGCTGCAGCTGGCCAAGGCGATCAGCATCCTGACCCAGAACGGTCACGACGTCACCCCGCACCTGCTCAAGAGCACCGCCTCGCAGGCGGGCGTGGTCGATGCCCCGGTCAACCCCAACATCGCCCTCAAGCTCAAGAACGACAGCTTCTGGAAAGTGGCGCAGGAGGGGATGTGGCGCGTCAACCATGGCAGCGAAGGCAGTGGTCGCCTGTCGTTTGCCAAGGCCCCCTACTCCTCGGGTGGCAAGTCGGGCACCGCTCAGGTGGTCGGCCTGAAAGAAAACCAGGTCTACAACATCAAAACCGTCAAGGCGGAGCATCGCGACAATGCGCTATTCGTCGCTTACGCCCCCTTTGAAGCCCCCAAGGCGGTCGTTGCGCTGGTGCTGGAGAACTCCATTGGTGGTGGTGGTGGCCGTGCCGCATCCCCCATCGCACGCCAGATGATGGATGCCTTCCTGCTGCCGCCCGAACCCCAACTGCCACCGGCACCGGAAAAGCCGTCCAAACCGAGTGAGGTTGCTACCAATGAGTAATTCAGCCCGCCAGCAGAGTATCTGGTACAAGCTGCACATCGACCTGCCCCTGCTGCTGGGGTTGCTGGCCGTCATCGCCCTCTCCATGGTGGTGCTCTACTCCGCCTCCGGCCAGGATATGGACTCCATCGTGCGCCAGCTGGTGCGCGGCGGACTCGCCTTTGCCCTGATGATCGGCATGGCCCAGCTGCCGCCCTCCCTCTACGCCCGCTGGTCGGTGCCGCTGTTTGTCGGGGTAGTGCTGCTGCTCATCGCAGTGGACGTATTCGGCCATATCGGCAAGGGGGCCCAGCGCTGGCTCGACTTGGGCTTTATGAAGTTCCAGCCCTCCGAGGTGATGAAGCTCTCCATGCCCATCATGGTCGCCGCCTGGCTCAGCCGTCACTCGCTCCCCCCCAAACTCAGCCACGTGGTGATAGCCCTCATCATGGTGCTGCTGCCAACCCTGCTGATTGCCGCCCAGCCTGACCTTGGCACCTCCATTCTGGTGGCTGCCTCCGGCTTCTTCGTCATCTTCCTGGCGGGGCTCAGCTGGTGGCTGATCGGACTGGCGGTGCTGCTGATTGCGGCCTTTATGCCGGTGCTCTGGTTCTTCCTGATGCACGACTATCAGCGCCAGCGGGTCATGATGCTGATCGACCCGGAGAAAGATCCGCTCGGCCGCGGCTACCACATCATCCAGTCCAAGATTGCCATCGGCTCCGGCGGCGTCTTTGGCAAGGGGTGGCTGCAGGGAACCCAGTCCCAGCTCGAGTTTCTGCCCGAGCGCCACACCGACTTCATCTTCGCGGTATTCAGCGAGGAGTTCGGTCTGGTGGGGGTAGCGCTGCTGCTGGTGCTCTATCTCTACGTCATCAGCCGCTGCCTGTTTATCTCGATGCAGGCCCAGAACAGCTTTGAACGGCTGCTGGGTGGCGCTATCACCCTCACCTTCTTCGTCTATGTGTTCGTCAACATGGGCATGGTAAGCGGCATCCTGCCGGTGGTAGGGGTGCCCCTGCCGCTGGTGAGCTATGGCGGCACCTCCATGGTGACCCTGATGGCCGGCTTCGGAATACTGATGTCCATTCAGACCCACAGAAGGCTGCTGGCATGATGAGGTGGATATATTCTGCCGGCGGTAATGGCCCCCTGCCGTTAGTGAGTTATAGCGGCACCGCCATAGTGACCCTGATGGCCGGTTTTGGCATACTAATGTCCATCCAGACTCATAGAAGACTGCTTGCCTGATGCGTCTGGTTGGGTTGTTGCTCTCGCTTGTTGCCCTTACAGCAGAGGCTGCCGTCGAACCTGTCGGGCTCTCCCTGCTCGCCGAACAGCAGCAGGTACCACTGGCCGAGTTGCAGGCGGCTGTGGCCAGCGCCCGGCTACGGCAGGAGGTGCTCGACACCATCAGCCGCCCGTGGGAAGCCAAGCCCTGGCATCGCTACCGGCCGCTGTTCGTTACCCCGGATCGCATCCGGGATGGCCTGCAGTTCTGGCAGCAGCATGCCGCCACGCTGGCGCGAGCCGAGCAGACCTATCGGGTACCGGCCTCGCTTATCGTGGCCATCATCGGCATCGAGACCTTCTACGGTCGCCAGATGGGCCGTCATCCGGTGCTGGACAGCCTCTACACCCTGGGGTTTCACTACCCCGAGCGCAGCGACTTCTTTGCCAAGGAGTTTGCCCAGCTGGTGTTGCTGGCCAAAGAGGAGGGGTGGCAACTCGATACCCTCAAGGGCTCCTATGCCGGGGCCATGGGGATGGGGCAGTTCATGCCCTCCAGCTATCGCCACTACGCCGTCGATTTTGACGGCGATGGCAAACGGGATCTCTTCACCAATCCGGCCGATGCCATCGGCAGCGTGGCCAACTACTTCGCCAGCCACCAGTGGCGCTGGGGCGAAGCGGTGGTCGAGCCGGCCCAGATCGGGCTGATGGCGGTTGATCCCCTGCTCAGGCGAGAGCTCGAGCTGACACAACAGTGGTCAGAACTGGCGGCGGCAGGGATTGAGCTCGCCACGCCGCTGGCCCCGCAGACGCCGGTCAAGTTACTGGCATTTGATCAAGCCGATGGACCGGAATACTGGGTCGCACGGCATAACTTTTATGTGATCACCCGCTACAATCGCAGCCCGCTCTACGCGATGGCGGTGTATCAACTTAGCCAAGCCATTCAGGAAGCGTATGCATCTTCGTCACAAACTCCTCCCGCTCAGCCTGAGCTTGTTGCTGGCCGCCTGCAGTAGCAGCCAGCCGGAACAGTCCGCCCCGGTCGATCTGCCGCCCGCCAGCAAACCGCCCGTTATCGAGATCCCGCAAGCCACCGGCGCCATCCCGCGTCCCGAGCCCCTGAGCACCAGCGGCAACCGGGACTACTGGCGCGGCCAGGAGAAATTCGAGGTGTGGCGCGATATCAAGCACTACAGCGAAGAGGGCACAGCCAGCTGGCTCTCCCCCTCCCTCGATGGCCAGAAGACCGCCAATGGCGACGTGCAGGACAGCAAGCTGTTCAGCGCCGCCCACCGCAACCTGCCGCTGCCAAGCTACGTGCGGGTCACCAATCTGGACAACGGGCTGGAGACCATAGTGCGGGTCAACGATCGCGGCCCGTTTGACAGCAGCCGCCTCATCGACCTCTCCCCCGCCGCCGCCAAACAGCTCGAGATGATCGAGGGTGGCGAGGCGCGGGTGCGGCTCGAACTCATCAACGACACCCCGGATCAGATGGTGATCATGGAGCCGATGAAGCCCATCGAGATGACGCCAACCGCCCCGGCTGCCGCCGCTGCACCTCAGGCGATGTCACAGGATGGCTTCATCGGTCAACCGACCGAGCTCGCCATGGCTGCGCCGGCCGCAGAAGCGGCGCCCGTCAAGGCACCCGCAGCCCAACCTGCCAAAGCGGCACCGGCCAAACCGGCTCCGGCCAAGGCGGCAGCCCCTGCCAGCAGCGGTGACGGCAAAATGATCCAGGTGCTGGCCAGCGGCTCCCTGCAGCGGGCCGAGGCGATGGGCAAGGTGATGACCCAGCGTTATGGCCTCCCCTACCGGATCGATAGCCATGGCGCCATTTTCCGGGTGCTGATTGGCCCTGTTGCGGCCGACCAGCAAGCCGCAACATTGGAAAAAGTGCGTCAGGGTGGCCTCGAACAGGCCTTTATCGTTCCCTGATCACTACCCTTTTGCTGCGGGTGTGACTAACCGCTTACTTACCGCCATCACGTCGTTTTATGGCGTGCTGGCGTTAAGTGATGGATAAAAAACCAGTTCTGATCGCCATGTCGGGCTATAACCTGCGGGCGCATCTGGTATAGTTAGGCCCGCATTTTATCCCCATCTGGATCGCAGGAATTTCAAGATGTCCAAATTTGCCCGTTCAGTTCTTCTGGCCTCACTGATCAGCGCCACCGCTCAGGCCAATACCCCGATGCCGGCTCCTACTCCGAACAGCAACCCGGTTGTTGTTCCCGCCGCACCCGAGATCTCCGCCAAGGCCCATATTCTGATCGACTACTACTCCGGTCAGGTGCTGGCCGAGCAGAACGCCGAAGAGCGCCTGCCGCCCGCCAGTCTGACCAAGATGATGACCTCCTACATCATCGGCCAGGAGCTGCTGAAGGGGAACATCAAGCGCACCGACATGGTGACCATCAGCCAGAACGCCTGGTCCAAGAACTACTCCGACTCCTCCAAGATGTTTATCGAGGTGGGCAAGCAGGTCTCCGTTGATGACCTGAACAAGGGCATCATCATCCAGTCCGGCAACGACGCCTGCGTCGCCATGGCCGAATTCCTGGCCGGCAGCACCGACTCCTTCGCCAGCCTGATGAACAGCTGGGCCGCCAAGCTCGGCATGAAAGACAGCCACTTCATGAACCCGCACGGTCTGGATGCGGAAGGTCACTACAGTACTGCTCACGATATGGCCCGTCTGGGTCAGGCGCTGATCCGCGACCTGCCGGAGGAGTACAAGATCTACTCCCAGAAGTCTTTCGTCTTCAACGGCATCACCCAGCACAACCGCAACCGTCTGCTGTGGGATCAGTCCCTGCAAGTTGACGGCATCAAGACCGGCCACGTCAGCCAGGTCGGCTACAACCTGGTCTCCTCCGCCACCAACAACGAAGGCATGCGCCTGATCGCCGTGGTGCTGGGTGCCAACAGCGAAGCCTCCCGCGCCGCCGAGAGCAAGAAGCTGCTCACCTACGGCTTCCGTTTCTTCCAGAGCCTGACCCCCTACAAGGCGGGCACCGTACTGGTCACCCAGAAGATCTGGATGGGTGACAAGCCGGAAGTGAAACTGGGCGTCGACAAGGATATCTCCGTGCTGGTCACCCGCGGTCAGGGCAACAACCTCAAAGCGGACTTCCAGCTTGAGAGCGAACTGAAAGCCCCGCTGGCCAAGGGTCAGCGCGTTGGTACCGTGTTCCTGAAACAGGGTGACAAGGAGATCAAGCAGGTTCCGCTGGTTGCCCTGGAAGATGTACAAGAGGGTGGCCTGATGAGCCGTCTGTGGGACTACCTGGTGATGCTGGTCTCCAGCTGGTTCAAGTAATCGGGACGCACAATCCTCACCATACAGCGGCGCCAACAGGCGCCGCTGCTGTTTCTGGTGGCTCCAGCCAGTGAATAACCCTGTAAACTGCAGGTTCCGCCCCATGCCGATTTGTGGTAAAAAGCACCACCCCCACTCATGTCTGACGATCCGGGCCTTGATCCCGGCACGGGCCATGCCCATATAGACTTGAGATGGCGGCCCTCGCGGGCCATCGGCCAAGCGCCAAACAAGAGTGCGTCATCCCGTGACGACGCCATGAAGACACCCAAAGGTGAGTAAATGAATACCAAGTTTGACGAACTGCTGGAGTTTCCCTGCAAATTCCCGTTCAAGGTACTCGGCATTGCCGACCCGGCGCTGCCGGACATGGTGGTTGAAGTGCTGCAGCAGCACGCCCCCGGCACCTACAGCCCGACCGTCCAGCCCAGCTCCAAGGGCAACTACCACTCGGTTCGCGTGACCGTGACTGCCCAGAGCAAGGAGCACATCGAAGCGATGTACACCGCCCTTGGCAAGATCGAGCTGGTGAAGTACGTACTGTAATGTCTCTCTCGCCCCGTTCTGCGGGGCGACTGTTTTTGGCCATTGAGCCGCCGTGAGGAAGCCATGTCATCCGGGATCCCCGCCCAGAACACGCTTATCGTCAGACATCTGGGTCGCCGCCCCTACCAGCCGGTATGGGACGCCATGAAAGCCTTCACCGACAACCGCACCGGCGACACCCCGGACGAGTTCTGGGTGGTCGAACACGATCCCGTCTACACCCAGGGTCAGGCCGGCAAGGCCGAACACCTGCTCAACCCGGGCAACATTCCGGTGGTGCAGAGCGATCGCGGCGGTCAGGTGACCTATCACGGCCCGGGCCAGCTGGTGCTCTACGTACTGGTGGATGTACGCCGCTGCAAGTTTTCGGTGCGCGAGCTGGTGACGGCGCTGGAGACGGCCATCATCAACACCCTGGCGAAAAGCGATATCGCCGCCTACGCCAAGGCTGATGCTCCCGGGGTCTATGTGAAAAACGACCTCGGCATGGAGGCCAAGCTGGCCTCGCTCGGCCTGCGCATCCGCAAGGGGTGCTCGTTCCACGGGCTGGCCCTCAACGTCAACATGGACATGACCCCCTTCCTGCACATCAATCCGTGCGGCTATGCGGGCATGGCCATGACCCAGACCAGCGCCCTGGGCGGCCCGCAAAGCGTGGCCGAGGCGCAATCCATTCTGGTGGCCGAGCTGGCCCGCCTGATTGGCTATCAAACAATAACAAACACCGAGAGTGAATCATGAGCAAACCCGTTCGTATGGAGCCGGGCGTCAAGCTGCGCGATGGCGACAAGATGGCCCTGATCCCGGTGAAATTCATGCCGGATCCCAACGAGGAACTTCTTCGCAAGCCGGACTGGATGCGGATCAAGCTGCCTCCCTCCAGCCAGAAGATCGAGCACATCAAGAGCACCCTGCGCAAGAACAAACTGCACTCGGTATGTGAAGAGGCCTCCTGCCCCAATCTGGCGGAGTGCTTCAACCATGGCACCGCCACCTTCATGATCATGGGCGCCATCTGCACCCGTCGCTGCCCCTTCTGCGACGTGGCCCACGGCCGTCCGCTCCCCCTAGATCCGGAAGAGCCGAAGAAGCTGGCGCTGACCATCAAGGAGATGAACCTCAAGTACGTGGTGATCACCTCGGTGGACCGCGACGATCTGCGCGACGGCGGTGCCCAGCACTTCGCCGACTGCATCCGCGAGATCCGCGAGCACAGCCCGCAGACCCGTATCGAGATCCTGACCCCGGACTTCCGCGGCCGGATGGAGCAAGCCCTTGAGGTGTTCCGCGAGACCCCGCCGGATGTGTTCAACCACAACCTGGAAACCGCGCCGCGCATGTATCGTGTTGCCCGCCCGGGTGCCGACTACAAGTGGTCGCTGGAGCTGCTGCGCCGCATCAAGGAGATGCACCCCCACGTGCCGACCAAGTCCGGTCTGATGATGGGCCTTGGCGAGACCAACGAAGAGATCGTCGAGGTGCTTAAAGATCTGCGCGCCCACGGCGTCAACATGCTGACTCTGGGCCAGTATCTGCAGCCGAGCCGCCACCACCTGCCGGTGAAGCGCTACGTGCCGCCCGCAGAGTTCGACGAGCTGAAAGATGTCGCCATGGAGCTGGGCTTTACCCACGCTGCTTGCGGCCCCTTCGTGCGCTCCTCCTACCACGCGGATCTGCAAGCCAAGGGCGAAGAGGTTAAATAACCTCGCAGGAAAGAGGTGTGACCCCCCCCTCCTTTCGCCAGCAGCAACAAAAAGAGCGCCCCGAGGCGCTCTTTTTTATAGCTCATCTCTTTTTATGGCTCATCTCTGTTGGCTGATGCTGCGGCTATCAAGGCTGCCGATGCCCCCCGCATACATCGATTTAGCTGGTATGGCGACATATCGGACGCCTCTGCTGGCCAGCATGGCCGGCAAGCCGGACGCACCGACAAGGCAAGATTGTCTCATCAGTGCAACAGGTAGAAAATTCCAACCGATTTATTTGCAACAATCTGAGCCATGAAGCCGTCCGCTATACGAGCAGGCGAGGCGCGCTGCCACCCCCGATATAGACGACAACGAGAGGCATAGCGCCCCCCTTGTCACTCCTGATGGTCACTCCTCCTCGAAGCGCCCCTGCTGATGCCAGCGCTGCAACTGGGCCAGCACCCGGGTTTCCCGCGCCGTCCACTGGGGGCATGGCCCCGCCAGTTGGGTCTTGTTGGTCTGCAGCGCCTCATCGATTGCAAACCAGCCCGGCACAAACCCAAGCCGGATCTCGTAGGGTTGCGGCTGCGGCGCCACCAGCTGCTCGCCAATCCGGCACAGATAGTAGAGCGAGCGGATGCAGTAGGCATCGAACCCCAGCTCGCGGGCGGCGCGATACTCGCGGGTCTCGCCAAGCAGGGCGCCAACGTCCAGCAGCTCGGCACCGCACTCCTCCAGCAGCTCGCGGGCCAGCGCCACATGGTGGCTCTCCCCCGCCTCGATCCCGCCACCGGGGAACATCAGATCGCCGTTGACCCGGGAGTGAACCAGCAGCAGCTCGTCGCCGCGCAGCACCACGGCGCGCACCGTGAGGCGCTCCAGGGTACGGCCATCGGTGGTTATCTCTCCATGCACAAACGAGAGGTCGAAGGGCTCGGGCCAGACGCTGGCCCCGGATGGGTTGCTCATCATCTCCTCAGGGTCGGTAGCTGCCGCCTTGCAGTTGCCGGACGATCTCGGCCGCCTGGGCATCGAGGGCATCCTGACGGGGTTTGCTCAGGCTGTAGTAGAGGCCAAAACGCTTGGCGGAGACCTCGGGGTTGTTCGGGAAGGCTTCGCTCACCTTGCCCCACAGATAGGCCTGCTCATACTGCTTCTGGCCCATGTAGAGGGTGCTGAGGGAGGTGAGCAGACGGCTGTTGACCTGCTCCCCCTCGCGATAGAGGGAGAGGCCGTGGTGCAGGATGGCGATGGCCTTGTCCGGCTCGCTCTTGGCATAGATGCCGGCCAGCACCAGCTGCAGGTCGGGCTCTTCCAGCCCCTTGCTCCCCTCCTGCGCCAGAAACTGCTGGCGAGCCCGCTCGTCACTGTTGTTGGTCCAGTGCCAGAGCAGCAGGTAGGGGTCCTGCGAGTTGCGGGTCGCCGCATCGAGCCGGGCCAGCTGATCGCCGGCGGCCAGCATCCCCTCTACCCGCGGGCTCTTCTGCTCGCGGGCCCGCTTGTACTCGATGTTGGTGGAGTGCTCGGCGCACTTGATGTAACGCTCCAGACTGCGCATCAGCTCGTAGCTGCGGCGATCGCTCTGCTCCTCTTGCAGATAGAAGCGGCTGCGAATGACATCGGTGCGCTCGTAGCGGCACCAGCCGTCGTCCACCAGATCCTGACAGAGCTCGGGGTGATTGCTGCAGATGGTGTGGAGCCGATCGTTATCGCAACCGGCGACGGCAAGGCCGGCCGAGAGGATAAAGAGCGGTTGTCGCAGGGCTGTGGGGATCATGGCTCACATCTGGTTGATAACAGTGACTGGCAACAACTGGAGCCTTATGTGGCCACCTTCGGCTAGCAAACCGGTTACATATCCATTACAATGCGCGCGCCGTATAAGGCCGCGATTGCAGAATACTATAACGAAATCGACACCCCTACACTGATCTGCATTCGACGAATTTTCTATTTGCACCAACAACGTGAAATAAAGGATCTGGTCAATGACCCACGAGCACTATCTGCAAACGTGGCAGGAGAGCCAGGAGCTCGCCGAAGCCATGCAGCCCTTGATTGGTCGCCTCTACCGACAACAAGGGGTCGAGATCACCCTCTACGGCCGCCCGCTGCAAAACGCCTCCACCATCGATATCCTCAAGGCCCATCGGGTCGTTCGCCGCCACCAGGGCGCTCCCCTCCCCATCCAGCAAAGCTTCCCCCTGCTCCAGGCCATCGTTGCCCTCAAACCCACCGCCGCCGAGGTTGACCTTGGCAAGCTGGCAGTCGGCTACTGGCAGGATCATCAGGATGAGGCGGGGATCGAGGACTATCTGCAAGCGCGACTGGCACCGGCCCTTGGCCGCAGCCAGATGCCGCAGCCGACCGACGTAGTGCTCTACGGCTTTGGCCGCATCGGCCGCCTGCTGGCCCGATTGCTGATCGAGCGCACCGGCGCCGCCAATCCGCTGCGCCTGCGCGCCATCGTGGTACGTGGCGGTCGCGACGGGGATCTGGAAAAACGCGCCAGCCTGCTGCGCCGCGACTCGGTGCATGGCCCCTTCAACGGCTCCATTGAGGTGGATGCGGAGCGCAGCGCCATCATCGCCAACGGTACCTTCATTCAGGTGATCTACGCCAACAGCCCGGCCGACATCGACTACACCGCCTACGACATTCACGATGCGCTGATCGTCGACAACACCGGGGTCTGGCGCGATGAGGCGGGTCTCTCCGAGCACCTGAAAGCGCGCGGTGCCGGCAAGGTGCTGCTGACCGCTCCCGGCAAGGGGGAGATGAAGAACGTGGTGTTCGGGGTCAACCATGAGGTGATCGGGCCGGATGACAGGATCATCTCCGCCGCCTCCTGCACCACCAACGCCATCACTCCTGTGCTCAAGGTGATGCAGGAGCGGTACGGCATCCGCCACGGCCACGTGGAGACGGTCCACTCCTACACCAACGATCAGAACCTCATCGACAACTATCACAAGGGCGAGCGCCGCGGTCGCAGCGCGGCCCTCAACATGGTGATGACCAGCACCGGCGCCGCCAAGGCGGTGGCCAAGGCGCTGCCGGAACTCAAGGGCAAGCTGACCGGCAACGCCATCCGGGTGCCGACCCCCAACGTCTCACTGGCCATCATCAATCTGTCGCTGGAGCAGGCCACCGATCGGGAGAGCCTCAACGCCTATCTGCAACAGATGGCGCTGAGCTCGGCCCTGCATCGCCAGATCGACTTCAGCGCCAGCACCGAGCTGGTCTCCTCCGACATGGTGGGTTCCCGTTATGCGGGCATCGTCGACTCCCAGGCGACCATCGCCGAGGGGGATCACTGTGTGCTCTACGTATGGTATGACAACGAGTTCGGGTACAGTTGTCAGGTAGTGCGGGTGATGGAGCAGATGGCTGGCGTTGTCCGCCAGGATCTGCCTGCCTGATCCCGATTCGTCATGACTCAATGTGCAAGGAGAAGGCCGGATGTCGTTTCAACAGGGTGAGTTTTTGCAAGCAATCAGGCAGATGCCAGAAGAGGTGTACGAGCGGCTCAAGACCGCAGTCGAGCTGGGCAAGTGGCCCGATGGCAAGCCCCTGACCGACGAGCAGAAGGCCACGTCGCTACAGGCTGTGATGGCCTGGCAGGCGATGCACCTCGACAACCCGGAGCACATGAACATCGGTCGTGACGGCGAGATCGTGATGAAGAGCAAGAGCGAGCTCAAACGTCAGTATCGCGACGAAGAAGAGATAGTGCGGGTCGACCTTAACCACTGAGCCTGACCCGGCAGGCCGCTTGCTGCGGCCAGAACAGAGAGGGGAGCCATCATGGCTCCCCTCTTTTTCCTATCTATGCTGGATGACTCATCCCCACCCCTTCTCCTGCCTGGGGAGAAAGGAGCAGGCTCACAGCCTGCGGAGAGTAAGCGGGCCACCTGCCGGCGATCTTCATGGCAAGCCTCGTGGCCAACAGCACCTCGATCTATCCCCTCTCCCGCCGGGAGAGGGTTAGGGTGAGGGCCGCAACGCTCAGGGAGTCAGTTCCCCGCGCAGCGACTGCTGCATCAGCTCGCGAATGCGGTGGGATGGCAAGTCCTGGCTCAGCAGGAAGTGGAGCTTGGTGAGCGCCGCTTCAGCGGTCATGTCAAAGCCCGAGATGACCCCGGCCCGCGACAGGGCGTTGCCAGTGGCATAGCCCCCCATATTGACCTTGCCGTGCAGGCACTGGCTCAGGTTGACGATGATGACGCCGCGGGCCGATGCCTCGGAGAGCAGCGCCAGCATGGCCGGGTTTTGCGGCGCATTGCCGACCCCGAACGAGAGCAGGATCAGCGCCTTCACCGGCTGTTGCAGGATGTTGGCGATCACCTCGCTGGAGATACCCGGATAGAGGGTCACCACGCCGATGGGCTGGGGAGTGATGTCGTGCAGCACCAGCGGCCGCTCGGAGGGCACGCCCAGCTCGCCCGCTTCCAGCGAGATGGCGATCCCGGCATTGAGCAGCGGCGGATAGTTGGGCGAATCGAAGGCGTGGAAGCCGTCTGCATGCACCTTCTTGCTGCGGTTGCCGCGATAGAGCTGATTGTTGAAGAACAGCGTCACCTCGTGGATCGGGTAGTTGGCCGCGATATAGAGGGCGTTGAGCAGGTTCTGCTGACCGTCGGAGCGCAGCTCGGCGAGCGGGATCTGGGAGCCGGTGATGATGACCGGTTTGTGCAGATCTTCGAGCATGAAGGAGAGCGCCGAGGCGGTGAACGACATGGTGTCGGTGCCATGCAAAATGACGAAACCGTCGTACTTGTCGTAGTTGTCGCGAATATCCTCGGCGATGCGCTGCCAATCCGCCGGGGTCATGTCGGAGGAGTCGATGAGAGGGGCATATTCGTGGATATGGTAATCCGGCATCTCGGGGCGATGGAACTCGGGCATCCGCGCCAGACAGTCTTCCATAAAGCCCGCCATCGGCACATAACCGTGGTCGGAACGCTGCATCCCTATGGTGCCGCCTGTGTAGGCGATGTAGATGGACTTCTTCACACCCTCTCCTCTCTGTGGGCCGAAAACCCGCGAATGATAAACCATGCGGGGCGAACCAACTGCTCGGATCCCGTCCGTTTCCGCCGCGGGCTGGAAACCGGCGAATTATAGAGACTGACGCCTCAAATGACAGCCGTTCTCTGCGCCTTTTCGGCGTTTAGTTGCCATACCTCAATGGTGTTAAATTTCACAATAAGACACTAAAACGAGCATTAATACGACAAAGATGGAATTAAACGATGCTTTTTGCTACAATCCGGCGGATTTTACTAAAATCTCATCTGGATGCCTGAGCATTTCAGGTCCGCACAAGCCCCATATTTGCTGGGGCGGGGAGATGTTTCCCCTTCTTTGCTGGCACATAAGCCACACTGTTTTTATCCCGGCTGAATCTGTGAGTCTTCACCCCGAAGGCACAGCCAATCAACATGGGAGTACTGAATGTTACAACTTGATTCCTACGCCACCCTGGTCGCTGCCACTCTGGTACTGCTGCTTGGCCGCATGCTGGTCACCCGTGTCGGACTGCTGCGCACCTTCAACATCCCAAAACCGGTCGCAGGCGGTCTGGTCGTTGCCCTGATCCTGCTGCTGCTGCGCTCTACCATGCAGCTGGAGCTGCAATTCGATACCAGCCTGCAAACCCCGCTGATGCTGGCATTTTTCGCCTCTATCGGTCTCTCTGCCGATCTCGCCAGCCTGAAACGCGGCGGCAAGGCGGTGGTCACCTTCCTGATGGTGGTCACAGGCCTGCTGCTAGTGCAGAACAGTCTGGGGGTTACGCTGGCCACCATGCTGGGCCTTGATCCCCACATGGGGCTGCTGGCCGGTTCCATCACCCTCTCCGGCGGTCACGGTACCGGCGCGGCCTGGAGTGCCACTTTCTCCGAGAAGTACGGGGTGCAGTCCGCCGCCGAACTGGCCATCGCCTGCGCCACCTTTGGTCTGGTGCTGGGTGGTCTGATCGGTGGCCCGGTAGCCCGCTATCTGGTCAAAAAAGTGGAGGTGCCCGGTGAGGAGCACAACCGCGACGACGCGCCGCAAGGCTTCGAGATGCCCGATATGGAGCGCCCGCTGACCACCTTCAGCCTGATCGAGACGCTGGCCCTTATCGCCATCAGCCTGAAAGGGGGCGAGCTGCTCTCCGCCTACCTCAAGGGGAGTGCACTGGAGCTGCCCATCTTCGTCTGCGTGCTGTTTGTCGGCGTGCTGCTGCGCAACCTGCTCACCCTCTTCAACTGGCATGAGGTAAGCGATCGCGAAGTCTCCCTGCTCGGCAACGTCAGTCTGTCGCTGTTCCTGGCGATGGCACTGATGAGCCTGAAACTGTGGGATCTGGCCAGCCTGGCGCTGCCCATCTTCATCCTGCTGGCCGCCCAGACCGTGGCGATGGCGCTCTACGCCATCTTCGTCACCTTCCGGGTCATGGGCAAAAATTACGATGCGGCCGTGCTGGCGGCGGGTCACTGCGGCTTTGGCCTAGGTGCCACCCCGACCGCGATTGCCAACATGCAGGCCATCACCCAGCGCTTCGGCCCCTCCCACCTGGCGTTTCTGGTGGTGCCCATGGTGGGCGCCTTCTTTATCGACATCATCAACGCCATGGTGATCAAGCTGTTTATGGCAATGCCATTCCTCTAATACCCCTTCCTGTCAGACGTATAAGAACAGAGCCCACCTTTGGTGGGCTCTGTCATTTCTGCATGCGGGCGACCTCGGCTCGTCACTCTTTCTGCACCTCATTCGTTCGGTCATTCCTGCGAGATAGATAAATAAAAAGCCCCGCACTCGGCAGAGTGCGGGGCTTTCTCGGGCGGCCGTGCTGCCGCGCTTCAGAACTTACAGGATAAAGGTCGAGACCTGCTTGTTGAGGTCGGTCGCCCGCCCCTTGAGGCTCTCGGCCTGATCCAGATCGCGCATCGCAGCGGCGGTGATCTCGTCACTCACATCCTTGATGGCAGTGGTGTTCTGGGTGATCTCGCCGGTGACCTGAGTCTGCTCCTCGGCAGCGGTGGCGATCTGGCCAGCCATGTCGGAGATGAGCGATACGGCCTGGGTGATCTCCTCCAGCGCAGCAGCGGCGGCATCGGCATCCTGCACGCTGTTGTCCGCCAGCCCCTGACTGGTCTGCATCAGGCTCACCGCGCGGGCAGTGGTCTGCTGCAGGGTCTCGATGGTGGCGTGGATCTCCTGGGTGGAGTCTTGGGTACGCTTGGAGAGCACCCGCACCTCATCAGCCACCACGGCAAAGCCGCGGCCCTGCTCACCGGCGCGAGCTGCTTCGATGGCGGCGTTCAGTGCCAGCAGGTTGGTCTGCTCGGCAATGCCCTGAATGGTGGAAAGAATGCCGGAGATGGCCTGAGCATGACGGCTCAGCTCGCCGATAACCTCGGTGGCCTGCCCCACCTCTTGCGCCAGATTGTTGATGGAGGCGCGAGTCTTGTGCACCAGCTTCTTGCCCTGTTCGCTGCTCATGGTCGATTGCTGGGCAGCGGCGGCGGTGTTTTCGGCGTTGCCGGCGATCTCCATGGTGGCGCTTGCCATCTCGGTGACCGCAGTGGCGACCATGGTCACCTCCTGCTGTTGACGCTGCAGCTCGTCCACGGCGGCCTGGTTGGTCACCAGACTGCGCTCGGCATCGGCGTTCAACTCGTTGGCCAGCTGGCGGATATTGGCGATCAGCTGGTGCTGGCTGCCGACGAAGCGGTTGAAGCTGTTGGCCAGCTGACCCACTTCATCGTTGGCGTCGATCTTGATACGCTGGGTCAGGTCACCATTACCATCGGCGATGCGAGCCAGTGCCTGGGATACCTTGCTGAGCGGGCCAAGCAGCATGCTGACCAGCCAGGAGATGGCGAGGATGCTGCCCACCAGCACCAGCAGCGCCAGACCGAGCTGGGTCATCAGCAGGGAGGAGAGCGGCGCCTCAAGGGTATCCTTGTCCAGCACCAGTACCAGCTCCCAGTCGGTATCGGGAATGTCGGTCGCCCACAGCAGCTTGTCACGCCCTTCGTTTTCGAAGTAGGCAGGCACCAGCCCCTGACTCGCCTTGCTCTGTTCGATCAGGGCATTGGTCAGATCGTTGTCGATCTCGGTGGCCGGCTTCATCGCCTTGGCGGCATCCTTGTAGGCGATGACGGTGCCATCCTTGTGCATCATGATGGCAAAGCCGTCGGCCGGCAGTTTCATCTTGGTGACGTCTTCCACCAGCGAAGCGATGGAAAGGTCGCCCCCCACTACGCCACCCTGAGCCGGCTGGGCCAGGGTCACCACCATGATGTTGTAGGCCACATCCAGATAGGGTTTGGTCACGATGAGACCCCCCTTGGCCATGGCTTCCTGATACCAGCCACGGGAGCGCGGGTCATAGCCACTGCGGTTGATGGAGGGATCGGAGTCGTTCATCTTGCCGCTGCTCTCGCCAAAATAGGTGAGCTGGAAGCGGCCGGAAACCTGTGCCTGTTGCAGGGCGTTGAGGGGCTCGGCTCCCGCCTTGCTGCCCAGCGCCTGAATGACGTCGCGACGGGCTGCGAGCCAGTCGCTGACGCTGGTGGCCTGCTGGTTGCCAAGACGCTGAACCTGCTCCTGGCTGCCCTGCAGCAACAGGTTTTTCTGGCTGCTATAGCTCTGCCAGGAGAGCATCAGGATCACCAACGAAAGGGCAATCACCACCGACAACAGTATCTTCTGTTTGAGTGATAGGTTTTTCATCATCTGTTCTTCTTATTTGAGGTTAGGAAGCAGTTATGTCGTATGTACACCGAACGCTAGTAGTCATTAGCGACCCCCTGCTCCAAAACTGAACAGGAAAATGGATCGACGGGCGATATTTTCTCCCGATGCGCGGAAAACTGCATCAGAAATTGCTCACATGGCGCGCGTAAACTCAGGCAACCCTGTTTATTCCTTCCACAATTGGCTAGAATGACCCGTTTTCAAATCACATCGATCCTGAGAGTTTTCACGATGTTCGAAGTTAATCCCGTTTTAAATAAACTTAAGGAGCTGTCTGAGCGGACCGAGCTTCTTAGGGGGTACCTTTGACTATGACGCCAAGAAAGAGCGTCTGGAAGAGGTCAATGCCGAGCTGGAACAGCCGGATGTATGGAATGAACCCGAGCGCGCACAGGCGCTGGGCAAAGAGCGCGTAGCGCTGGAAAACGTAGTCGGCACCATCGACACCCTGACCCAGGGCGTAGATGACGTCGAGATGCTGGTCAGCCTGGCCGTGGAAGGGGAAGACGAAGAGACCTTCAACGAAGCCATCGCCGAATCCGAGCAACTGGAAGCCAAGCTGGTGGACCTCGAGTTCCGCCGCATGTTCTCCGGCCAGCACGACGGCTCCGACTGCTATATCGATATTCAATCCGGCTCCGGTGGTACCGAAGCGCAGGATTGGGCCAACATGGTGCTGCGCATGTATCTGCGCTGGGGCGATGCCCACGGTTACAAGCCCGAGCTGATTGAATGCTCCGAGGGCGACGTGGCCGGCATCAAGTCCGCCACCATCAAGTTCACCGGCGAATATGCCTTCGGCTGGCTGCGTACTGAAACCGGCGTGCACCGTCTGGTACGCAAATCCCCGTTCGACTCTGGCGGTCGCCGCCACACCTCTTTCTGTTCTGTGTTCGTCTACCCGGAAATCGACGACGATATCGAAATCGATATCAACCCCGCCGACCTGCGTATCGACGTCTACCGCGCCTCCGGTGCCGGTGGTCAGCACGTTAACCGTACCGAATCCGCGGTGCGTATTACCCACGTTCCGACCGGTGTCGTGGTACAGTGCCAGAACGACCGCTCCCAGCACAAAAACAAAGACCAGTGTATGAAGCAGCTGAAAGCCAAGCTCTATGAGCTGGAAATTCAGAAGCAGAATGCCGAAAAACAAGCCCTGGAAGAGACCAAGTCCGATATCGGATGGGGCAGCCAGATCCGTTCCTATGTGCTGGATGACTCCCGTATCAAGGATCTGCGCACCGGCGTCGAAACCCGTAATACCCAATCGGTGCTCGACGGTGACTTGGACAAGTTTATCGAAGCCAGCCTGAAATCAGGTCTGTAAACAAGCAGGAATCACCATGTCTGAACAAACCATCACTCCGGAAGTCGATCAAACACTCGAACTCAACAACGAGATGACTGAGCGTCGTTCCAAGCTGGCCGCCCTGCGCGCCCAGGGCAATCCTTTCCCCAACGACTTCCGTCGTGACAGCCTCTCCGGCGATCTGCAGGCAGAGTTTGGCGACAAGAGCGCCGAGGAGCTGACGAGCCTGGGTAAACGGGTGAAGATTGCCGGTCGCATCATGACCCGCCGGATCATGGGCAAGGCTTCTTTCGCCACCCTGCAGGACATGGCCGGCAAGATCCAGGTCTACGTCACTCGCGACGACCTGCCGGAAGGTTTCTACAACGAGCAGTTCAAGAAGTGGGATCTGGGCGACATCGTGGGTGTCGAAGGTACTCTGTTCAAGACCCAGACCGGTGAACTCTCCATCCATGTCTCCGACATCCGTCTGCTGACCAAGGCGCTGCGTCCGCTGCCCGAGAAGCACAAGGGTCTGACCGACCAGGAAGCTCGCTGCCGTCAGCGTTATCTGGACCTGATCGCCAACGAAGAGTCCCGCAAGACCTTCGTAACCCGTACCAAAGTGGTTGCCGGTATCCGTAAGTTCCTGAACGACAAGCGTTTCATGGAAGTGGAAACCCCCATGATGCAAGTCATCCCGGGTGGAGCTTCTGCCCGTCCGTTCATCACCCACCACAATGCGCTGGACATCGACATGTACCTGCGTATTGCTCCGGAACTCTATCTGAAGCGTCTGGTGGTTGGTGGTTTCGAGCGTGTCTACGAGATCAACCGTAACTTCCGTAACGAAGGTATCTCCGTTCGCCATAACCCCGAGTTCACCATGCTCGAGTTCTATATGGCCTACGCCGACTACATCGACCTGATGGACCTGACCGAAGAGATGCTGCGCACTCTGGCACAGGACATTCTGGGCGACACCAAGATCCGTTACGCCAAAGAGGGCGAAGAGGGTCTGACCATCGATTTCGGTCAGCCGTTCCAGCGCCTCTCCATGGTTGACTCCATCCTGAAGTACAACCCGGATGTGACCCGTGACGATCTGGCCACTCTGGAGAAGGCGACTGCCGTCGCCAAGCGCCTGAAGATCGAGCTGATGAAGAGCTGGGAACTGGGCCATGTGATCACCGCGATCTTCGAAGAGACCGTTGAACACATGCTGCTGCAACCGACCTTCATCACCGAGTATCCGGCTGCCGTTTCTCCGCTGGCCCGCCGCAACGACGTGAACCCGGATGTCACCGACCGCTTCGAATTCTTCATCGGTGGCCGCGAGCTGGCCAACGGCTTCTCCGAGCTGAACGATGCAGAAGATCAGGCCGAGCGCTTCCAGGCTCAGGTTGACCAGAAAGCCGCAGGCGATGACGAAGCCATGTTCTACGACGCCGACTTCGTTACCGCGCTGGAGCACGGCCTGCCGCCGACTGCCGGTCAGGGTATCGGTATCGACCGTCTGGTAATGCTGTTCACCAACAGCCACACCATCCGCGACGTTATCCTGTTCCCGGCTCTGCGTCCGCAGAAGTAAGGTTCATGCCCGCCGGGATCCATCCCGAGCGCGATAGCTTGAAAACGCCCCGCCACTGCGGGGCGTTTTTTTATCCCGTTTGCCACTGCATACCTTTCTAAATGCAATAATGGAATAAAGGTTATATTTTTATTCTTTGTTGCTATCCATCACACCCCTTAACCTGACCACAACTCAGACCATGGAAGACGTGTGTGATGCAATTGAAGGACTCCCTGATCAACCTGACTCCCCTCTCCGACGAGCAGCAACGCCAGCTAAGCCAGGTGCTCGCCACCCTCAATACCCAGCAGCTTGCCTGGGTGAGCGGATATCTCTACGGGCTCTCCCAGACCGGCTTGCAGCCTGCCGTGACCGGTGCAGCCGCCGCTGCCCCCGGTGGCAGCCTGACCATTCTCTACGGCTCCCAGACCGGCAACGCCAAAGGTGTCGCCGGCGCCATCAAGGCGCAGGCAGAGGCCCGCGGCCTGCCCGTTACCCTCGCGTCGATGGCAGACTACAAACCCAAGCAGCTCAAGAAAGAGAGCCACCTGCTGGTGGTAGTGAGCACTTACGGGGAGGGTGAACCGCCGGAGAGCGCCGTCGACCTCCACGACCAGCTGAAGAAAGGCAAGATAGGCAAACTCGAGGGCCTCAAGTTCGCCGTGCTGGGGCTGGGTGACAGCTCCTACGAATTTTTCTGCCAGACCGGCAAAGATTTTGACGACTTCCTCGCCAAAGCGGGGGCCGAGCGCATTCACGAACTCGCCAGCCTCGATGTGGACTATCAGGATGCAGCCAGGAACTGGGGCGAGCAGGCCATCAATGCCATTGCCGCGACCCTCCCCACCGGAGCGGCCAGCAGCAGCGTGGCCAGCGCGGTGCAGCAGGCGGTTGGCCACAGCCAGTACAGCAAGGAGAACCCCTTCCCTGCCCGCCTGTCGGTCAATCAGAAGATCACCGGCCGGGATTCCACCAAGGATATCCGCCACATCGAGATCAACCTTGAAGAGTCTGGCCTCAGCTACCAACCCGGGGATGCCCTCGGCGTCTGGTTCGACAACGATGCCGAGCTGGTTAGTGAAGTACTGGCCCTGACCGGCCTCTCTGGCGATGAAGCCACGGCCCACGGCACTTTGCGAGCAACCCTGACCGGCCACTTTGAGCTGACCCGGCTGCACGGCGGCTTTATCACAGGACTTGCTGACATATCAGGCAACGCGGCGCTGAAAGATCTGGCCGGCGATAAGGCCCAGGTCAATGGGCTGGTCGCTTCAGCCCAGATTGTGGATGTACTGAAGCGCTTCCCAACCGACCTCACGGCCGAGCAGCTCATCGGCCTGCTGCGCCCCCTCACCCCGCGCCTCTACTCCATCGCATCAAGCCAGCGCGAAGTGGAAGATGAGGTACACCTGACCGTTGGGGTGGTGCGCTATCCGCAAGAGGACGGCACGGTGCGCAGTGGGGGCGCCTCTTCGTTCCTCGCTGATCGCCTTGAAGAGGGCGCCGAGGTACGGGTGTTTGTCGAGCACAACGATAACTTCCGCCTGCCGCAAAACCCCGACACCCCCGTCATCATGGTGGGCCCGGGTACCGGCATCGCCCCGTTCCGTGCCTTTATGCATGAGCGTGAAGCCATTGGGACCTCGGGCAAGAACTGGCTCTTCTTCGGCAATCCGCACTTTACCCAGGATTTCCTCTATCAGGTGGAGTGGCAGCGTTATGTGAAATCGGGGCTACTGTCGAAGATCTCGCTGGCCTTCAGTCGGGATCAGGCCCACAAGATTTATGTGCAGGACCGCCTGCGCGAAGCGGGCCAGGAGCTCTATCAGTGGCTGGAAGCAGGCGCTCACTTCTATGTGTGTGGTGACGCCAACAAGATGGCCAAGGATGTGCAGGAGGCCCTGCTGGATGTGATTGCCGAACACGGTCACAAGAGCCGTGAGGAAGCAGAAGAGTATTTGAGCGAATTGCGTCGTGCCAAACGTTATCAAAGGGATGTCTATTGATGAGCAAACAACCTCTTTCTCACCCAAAAGCGGGACCGGTCGAAGGACCGCTGGCCGACAACGAGCGCCTCAAACGCGAAAGCAACTTTCTGCGCGGCACCATAGAACAGGATCTGCAGGACCCACTCACCGGCGGCTTCAATGGCGACAACTTCCAGCTGATCCGCTTCCACGGCATGTACCAGCAGGATGACCGCGATATCCGCCCGGAGCGCGCGGCACAAAAGCTGGAGCCGCTGCACAACGTCATGCTGCGTGCCCGTCTGCCCGGCGGCATCATTACTCCGGCTCAGTGGCAGGTGATCGACAAGTTCGCCGAAGAGAATACCCTCTATGGCAGTATCCGTCTCACCACCCGGCAGACCTTCCAGTTTCACGGCGTATTGAAGCGCGACATCAAGCTGATGCATCAGACCCTGAGCAGCACCGGCATCGACAGTATCGCCACTGCAGGCGATGTGAACCGCAACGTGCTCTGCACCAGCAACCCGGTGGAGTCCGAGCTCCATCAGGAAGCCTACGAGTGGGCCAAGAAGATCTCCGAGCATCTGCTGCCCAAAACCCGTGCCTACGTGGAGATCTGGCTGGACGGTGAAAAACTGGGACAGGATGAGGAGCCAATCCTGGGTTCCAACTACCTGCCGCGCAAATTCAAGACCACTGTGGTGATCCCGCCTCACAACGATGTGGACATCCACGCCAACGATCTCAACTTCGTGGCCATTAGCGATCACGGCAAGCTGGTGGGCTTTAACGTGCTGGTGGGGGGTGGCCTCGCCATGACCCACGGCGACACCAGCACCTATCCACGCAAGGCGAGCGACTTTGGTTTTATTCCGCTCTCCCACGTTCTGGAGGTGGCGGCTGCCGTGGTCAGCACCCAGCGCGACTGGGGCAACCGGGTCAATCGCAAGAACGCCAAGACCAAGTACACCCTCGAACGTGTTGGCGTCGAGGCCTTCAAGGCCGAGGTGGAGAGCCGCGCCGGCATCCAGTTTGGTGAAGTGCGCCCCTATGAATTCACCAGCCGTGGCGACCGTTTCGGTTGGGTCGAGGGGATCGACGGCAAGCATCACCTCACTCTGTTTATCGAGAATGGCCGCCTGCTGGACTTCCCGGGCAAGCCGCTCAAGACCGGCATGCTGGAGATCGCCAAGGTGCATCAGGGGGATTTTCGCCTGACCGCCAACCAGAACCTGATCATCGCGGGCGTCCCGGCTGCCGAGAAGGCCCGCATCGAAGGGCTGGCACGCCAGTACGGCCTGCTGGATGACGGCGTCAGCGAGCAGCGCAAGCAGTCGATGGCCTGCGTGGCCCTGCCTACCTGCCCGCTGGCGATGGCCGAGGCGGAGCGCATGCTGCCCGCCTTCGTCACCGAACTTGAAGGGCTGCTGGCCAAGCACGAGCTGGCGAACGATGCCATCGTCTTCCGGGTCACCGGCTGCCCCAACGGCTGCGGCCGCGCCATGCTGGCCGAAGTAGGTCTGGTGGGCAAGGCGCCCGGCCGCTACAACCTGCATCTGGGCGGCAACCTCGAAGGGACGCGCATTCCGCGCATGTACCGGGAGAACATTACCGAGCCGCAGATCCTGAGCGAACTCGACACACTGATCGGCCGCTGGGCCAGCGAGCGCGAACCGGGCGAAGGGTTTGGCGACTTCGTCATCCGCGTCGGTATCGTCGCACCAGTGGTCAACTCGGCCATCGACTTCTACGCCGCCTGAGGGGGATATCATGACTCTCGATCTCGACCACCTGCTGACCCTGACCCGGGACGAACAGGTTGAGGCACTGGCTCCCCATAACCGGGAGCTGGAGCAGATGAGTGCCGCCGAGCGGGTACGCTGGGCGCTGGCCAACCTGCCGGGTGGCCATATCCTGTCGTCGAGCTTTGGCATTCAGGCGGCGCTGATGCTGCATCTGGTGAGCCGCGAGCAACCGCAGATTCCGGTGGTGCTGACCGATACCGGTTATCTCTTCCCCGAGACTTACCGCTTTATCGACGAGCTGACCGAGCGTCTTGGGCTCAACCTGCAAACCTATCGGGCGGTACTCACCCCCGCCTGGCAGGAGGCGCGTTATGGCAAGTTGTGGGAGCAGGGAGTGGAAGGGATCACCCGCTACAACCAGCTCAACAAGGTGGAGCCGATGGACCGCGCCCTGCAGGAGCTGGGGGCCCGCACCTGGTTCTCGGGGCTGCGCCGCGAGCAATCGGGCAGCCGCCAAGGATTGCCGGTACTGGCCATCCAGCGCGGCCGCTTCAAGTTTCTGCCGGTGATCGACTGGAGCAACAAGGATGTGCACTACTACCTCAAAGAGTTCGACCTCCCCTACCACCCCTTGTGGGAGCAGGGTTACCTCTCGGTGGGCGACGTACACACCACCACCAGGTGGGAGCCGGGCATGAGCGAAGAGCAGACCCGCTTCTTCGGCCTTAAACGCGAGTGTGGCCTGCACGAAGATAGCGCTGAAAACGGCGGGTCGGGCATCTGACGCCATAACAACAAGGGCACCAGAAGGTGCCCTTGTTGTTTGTGTCATGAGACGTTATTTGCGCAGCCAGGTTTCGAAACGATAGGGATGCGGGTTCTTCTCATCGGCCTGGTGGACTTCACGCTCGACACACAACCACTGCTCATCCGCAAAGGCAGGGAAACGGGTATCCCCTTCCACCTCTAGCTCAATGCGAGTCAGATAGAGGCAATCGGCCTTGGGCAACAGCTCGGCATAGAGGTGCCCGCCCCCGATCACCATCACTTCCGCCACCTCGTTGTCGGCCAGCAGCGCCAGCGCCGCTTCGACGGAACCCACCACCTCGATACCATCGGCCTGATATTCGGGATTGCGGCTGATCACCAGATTACGGCGACCGGGCAGCGGACGACCGATGGATTCGAAGGTCTTGCGCCCCATCAATACCGGCTTGCCAAGGGTGACCCGCTTGAAGTGGGCCAGATCGGCCGGCATGTGCCAGGGCATCTGGTTGTCCTTGCCGATCACCCGATCGTGGGCCATGGCGGCAATCATGGAAATCTTCATTGGGCTTCTCACCATCCGTCAGATTATGGGGCGGTTACGGTACACGACTAGGGAGGGGATCGCCAAACCGAAACTGAGGGCTCCCACGATAAAGAGCGCCTTGAGGCCGTTCTCCACTGCGCTCTGGAGCAAGTTCATGGTCACGCCGTTGATGTTGAGCTCCACCACCGCGATCATGGTCTTGAAGGCGTAGCTGCCCGGGATCATCGGGATGATGGAGGCAACGCTAAACACCGGGCGCGGCGCCAGCAGGCGGCGCGACCAGTAGACACAGACAAAGCCCACGGTGGTGGATGCGGTCAGGGTTGCCCACTCGATAGGCATGCCGTAGTGGATAAGCAGGGTACGCAGACTGTGGGCCAGCGCACCACCCATGGCGCAGTACTTCAGCATTCTCGGCGGCACGTTGAACAACATGGCGAACCCGACGGCCGGAATGGCCGACCAGAAGGCATCCTTGGCCAGTAGCCAGAGCAGATCAATCATACCTTCCACCCCCAGATCCCGGTCACCGACATGGCGAGAATAATGCCAATGGCCGCGCTGATGGTGAGCAGGGTCGCAGTGCCCCAGCGAGCCAGCCCCATGTTGAAGTAGCCCTTCACCATGTCGGAGACGGCATTGATGAGCGGAAAACCCGGCACCAGCAGCAGCACGCTGGCCGCCATGGCGAGATAGGGCTGACTGCCCCAGCCAAAGAAGGTGGCGCTGGAGGCAAGCAGGGTGGCGATAAAGCCGGTCACGGCAAAGTTGATGAGCGGACTGTGGTGGTGGCGGGCCATCAGCTGGCGCACTCGCATCGCGATCGCAGCAGAGAGACAGGTCACCACGAAGATGGGCCAGTCACCGCCAAACAGCAGGCTGAATGCACCGCAGGAGAGCCCCACCATGGGCACCACCAGCCAGGGGTGGTAATGAAAAGGGACAATTGCTTCGAGCCGCAGGCGCACTTCACGGGCACCGATCAGCTCTTTCTCTGCCATGATGCAGATGCGCTGGATCTCGCACACCACCTGCATGTTGATGCCGTGTTCGCGCACCCGCCGGGTGGTAGTGACGCAACTGCCCTGATAGAGGCTGGTGAGTACGATGGCACTGGAGGAGATGGCCATCTCGACGCTCTCCAGACCCAGTGCCATGCCAAGGCGTACCGTGGTCTGCTCGATGATCCGGCTCTCGGCACCAAACTGGGCCAGCATCTGCCCCACCTTGACGATAATGCGGGTGATCTCTGTCTGTTGCTCCCGCGACAGCACCCGTCTTGGTGTGATACTTCTCATAGTCCCTTCGAGTCGTAGCAATAAATTTTGGCCATATTAGCTTAACTTTTATCGCTATTCATCCACCCTTATCACAACTCCCTGAATAATCTATTTGGGCCCAATAAAATAAAACCTCATCACAATTTCATCACCAGCGACACAAGAATTCATAACAAATAAAAAGAGAGTGGCAGGTTCTTATTTTGCCACTCTCCATCAAATCAAGTTTCAATATTAAATATTGCGATAGATTATTTGGGCCGTTTATAGCCGATCAGCCGTATTATTTTACCACTGCCATCGTTTTCAGGCGGAGGCATCTCCTCCTCGCGAAATTGTCGCATTTCACTGCCCATCAGATAAAAGGAGTCCCGCATCATATTCGCAATGCGGATACAGCTGTCGAGGTTGTTTTTTGCCAACCTGCGCTGTCCGTCAATCTTGAACTGGAGCCCGCGCAAACGGCGCCGCTGATCGGGGTTGGCTCGAGCCATCAGCTGTTCAATCTGCTGCTCCAGAATGGCATCCAGCCGGGAGGGTTCACTCGCAGCCAGTTCTTTCAGGGTGTCAAAATCAGGCAACTCCATATGCCCTCCCAGGCAACGCCAACGGGCAGCACAGCCTGTGCTGCATCCCTATCTCGCACTCATTCCACGCTCATCTCTTTCTCTGTATACAATGCCGATATAAGGGGTTCAATCTGCCTGATAACGACCTTCGGGGTATTATTGGTATTGGCCGCTTCTCTCTATTTTAATTGTGTTAAGGATCAAACGATTATTTTTATAATCCGGCCCACCTGCCACTTATAAAATTTTGTCTGATGTAATTTGTTTTTTATTGCCGATTAATTAATTGTTGCTGGATATTTTGCTTCATTCGACACTGGATAATCGTAGTGCGGAAGGCTCAGCTTTTCTGGCGATTTAACTTATCTCACTGATTATGTTATTTTAATTACCACTTTTTCGGATATCCAAGAGCAGACCATGAGCAAGGCAAAAATCGGTATCGTTACCGTCAGCGATCGCGCCAGTGCCGGCATCTACGAAGACCTCTCCGGCAAGGCCATCATCGACACCCTGAACGCCTATCTGACCTCGGAGTGGGAGCCCGTCTATGAGGTGATCCCCGATGAGCAGGATCAGATTGAAGCGACCCTGATCCGGCTGGCGGACGAGGAGCAGTGCTGCCTCATCGTCACTACCGGCGGCACTGGCCCGGCCAAACGGGACGTCACCCCGGAAGCGACCGAAGCGGTATGCGATCGCATGATGCCCGGCTTTGGCGAGTTGATGCGGGCCGAATCCCTCAAGTTTGTACCGACCGCCATTCTGTCGCGCCAGACAGCTGGCCTGCGCGACGATACCCTGATCGTCAACCTGCCGGGCAAACCCAAGTCGATCCGCGAGTGTCTGGATGCGGTTTTCCCCGCCATTCCCTACTGCATCGACCTGATGGAAGGACCCTATCTGGAGTGCTACGAAAGCGTCATCAAGCCATTTCGGCCGAAGAAATAACCCACTTCTGAACAGGCCATAAAAAAATAGTGGCGAGCATTGCTCACCACTATTTTTTTATCCGGTTTTTCACACCGACAAATCGCTTCGCTTATTTACGGCCAAATACTTTCACGCCGGCCTTGCTGCGCTCGGAATTACCGTACACTTCGATTTTCTTTACACAGCGGCGCGAGCCAAGGGATTTCCAGCCGGTCTCGGTATCACCACGCATATCCTGATCGAAATAGATCGTCTTGGTGCGATCACCGCCATATGTGACGACGACTCGATCCAGGGTCAAATCACGCTCTGCCTTCACCTTGATATATTTGGTCTGGCGGCAAATCACCATGGGAATGGTGGCACCATGATCACCGGCCCCCAACAAAATGGTGCGACCGAGGGTGAATTGATCTTCACCGGCATGGCTGGCTGTCGCGACAACCAGCAGAACAGTTCCCAGCAGGGCACGAACGGAAAAACGGGAACGCCAGAGAGCGAGCAGGGACATAACACCTCCAATAAAAAATGGAGCGTCATGATAGTGAAACAACCATAACGGAAGCTGTACCCCGCGGCCAAAAGCAGCGAATTGATAGTGATTTGCTGCGAATGTCGGTAATTTGCATGGATTTAAAAACAACAAGGGCTGCCACTGGCAGCCCTTGTCATCTCATGGCAGGCTCAACGCTCCATGATCTGGGTGACGTCATCCTTTTTGATCATCACTTCGCGCCCTTCGGTATCGTAGTAGCGATACATGCCGGTGCTCTCGTCCAGCTTGGGTTTGCTATCGGTGGTGATCATCTTGCCGTCTTTGGTGCTCATGATGTATTGGGAGCTGCATGCCACCAGCCCCAGCGCACAGATCAGGATCATCATCAGTTGTTTCATCGCCGCTTTTGCCTCCCTCTGCACCCTCACCACGAGGATGATGAGTGAAGCCTAGCTCAACATCATGACACAGTTTGCATCGATTTCGGGAACGGGATCTGCGTCAAAAATCAGTGAGTTAGCCTTTATGACGGCGATGAGTCAGGCACAGGAATAAAAAAGGCCGGACAACTGTCCGGCCTTTTATGCGATCACTATCCGTTACTTGGTCGGCTTGCGCTCGCCGGTCACGGTCGGGTTCTTGGGATCGGAACTCCACTCGTACCAGCCGCCGTCGTAGACGCTGATCCGCTTCCAGTCCATCAGCCAGGCGTAGAAGAAGGCTTCGGAGGCACGCCAGCCAGTACCGCAGTAGAAGGCGGCCTGCTGGGTCGGCTCGATGTTCCACTCATCCCACATGGCGAGGATCTCGCGGGCCGGCTTCATGGTACCGTCCGGGTTATGGAAGTCGCTCATGCTGTTGGCATCGACACCACCATGACCCCACTTGGCCCCCGGGATATCGCCCTTCGGCTTGATGTAGCTGTAGCCGGAGGTGTTGCCGACAAACTCGTCCCAGGTACGCACGCTGACCAGCGCGCTATCGGGCTGCTTGAGCAAGGTCTTGGCCTGATCCAAAGTGGTGTAGTACTCGGGGTGAGCGGGAATGGCCACGCCAAAATCCTTCACCGGCTCATATTTGTTGGGCAGGCCGGTTTCGGTGCGCAGGTGCTGGATAAACCAGGCATCCAGGCCGCCGTCCAGCAGGCGGACATCTTCCACGCCGGCATACATCATCAGATGCGCAGCACGGGCAGCCGCCATGGTGTTGCGACCATAGAGGATCACGGTGGTGTCGTGGCGGATGCCATTCTCCAGCAGCAGCTGTTTAAGCGCCTCGTCAGAGACCTTGTTCCACAGCGGCTCCTCTTCCAGACGGTTGGTATCGATATAACCCGCCCCCGGAATGTGGCTCAGCAGATAGGCCTTGGGTGAACCCCAATCCACTTCAAACAGCTTCCAGTCCCCCTTGGGCGCTGCAGCTACCGGCCGGCCTTCCTGCAGGTCGAGCAACCAGCGCGGATAGACCAGCTGTTGCCAGCGAGCCAGGTGTTCGCGCGGGGCGCTTTGCCAGCCCTGCAGCTCGAACAGCTGCTTGATGCCCTGCATACGCAGCATGCGCGCCACTTCAGCCACTTCGCGCGGCGCACCATACAGTGCGACCGGGCGATCGGCTTTCAGCCCCTTGGTGGCAAGGGCGGCAGGCCAATCCGCATCGCGGTATTTCCACTCGGCGGAGAGGTTCTCGGCGCCGGCCACATGGCCCCCCTGCTTCTCGCCCTCCATGGGCCACCCCTGATAGAAGTAGCTGGCGCGAGTATCCAGGATGACCGCCTGTTTGGCCTTGGCGTCAGCCAGCGAAAGCGGTGGCAACTCGGCTGCAAAGGCGGGCAGGGCACACCAGAGCAGCAAGGTCGCCAGCGCGGCCTGCAAGAAGCGAAGATGTCGTTTCATGGTGATTTCTCGATTCATAGTGAACAAGGTTAAAAAATGGAGCGGCCCAGACGCTCGGCCAATAACTCCAGCGCTGCCGTCCCTGCCAGCGAATTGCCCGCTTTGTTAAGCTCGGGCGACCAGACACAGACGCACAATTCTCCCGGGATCAGGGCCACGATACCACCGCCGACCCCGGACTTGCCCGGCATGCCAACCCGGTAGGCAAAGTCCCCCGCCTCGTCATAGAGGCCGCAGGTCGCGAGCAGGGCGTTGACCTGCTTGGTGGTGCGCGCCGGTAACAGCGGGGTTGTTTCGCCAAGCGGCAAGCCGCGGTTGGCCAGATAGATAAAGGTTCTCGCCAGATCAACGCAACTCATGCGGATGGCGCAGGCATTGAAATAGCTCTGCAGCACCTTGTCCACTTCGTTTTCGAAGTTGCCATAGGCCTTCATCAGATAGGCGATGGCGGCATTGCGGGCCGAGTGCTGATATTCGGAGCGGGCGACGACCTGATCCGCCATGATGGCCGGATTGCCGGAGAGGCGGCGAGCCAGCTCCAGAGTACGCTGGCGCGGTGCAGTGAGGCGGGTCTCCAGCAGATCGTTGACCACCAGAGCGCCGGCATTGATAAAGGGGTTGCGGGGTATCCCCTGCTCGAACTCGAGCTGAACCAGCGAGTTGAAGGGTTGGCCTGAGGGCTCTTTGCCGACCCGGGCCCAGATCTCCTCCTCCTGATAGAGGGTGAGGGCCAGCGTCAGGCTCAGGGCCTTGGAGATACTCTGGATGGAGAAGGGTTCGAAGGCATCACCGGCAGTGAACAGCTCCCCCTCCACGGTACAGACCGCAATGCCGAGCCGGTCGGTCGGCACCTGCGCCAGCGCAGGAATATAGTCGGCCACCTTGCCGTGCCCCAGCAGCGGGCGCACCTCTTCCAGAATGCTGGCCAGTAATTCGGATGACAACACCATAAGCAATTCCATGACTAAAGCGGGTGTGGAGATCCCATCCCCACTGACAAAAATCCCGCCAGTGGCGGGATTTGTCTATCTGACTGCGGCAGGCAGTCGACACCGGCTCGCCTGCCACAGCGAGTCTGGTATCAGGCGGGTTCGCCGTACCAGAGGTCGAACAGTTCGGTGACCACGACAGCTTCCATCCCCTTGCCTTCCAGCCAGGATTTGACGGCGGCACGGTCTTCTTCGCTGCACTTGCCCAGCTGCTGGGTGCAGATCATCCCTTCCCAGGCCAGGTGGCCGGAACCGGCGAAAGCCAGTTTGCGGGGCTCGATCACTTCATCGATCATCGCATCGACTACGGCATCGATGGTCTCTTCGGCAGTGCCGACCGGGAAGTTGAAACTGATGTCGAAACCCATTTCCTGGAATTCATCGACGCGCAGTTTCTTGCGCAGGCGGCGGCTACGATTGGCCATGATAGCTCCTCAAGTTAGTTGATACGCTAGGTGTGTTGACGTGCCAGCTCAGCTGACACGCTTGAAAATCAGATCCCAAACCCCGTGCCCCAGACGATGGCCACGTTGCTCGAATTTGGTCAGCGGGCGCCAGTCAGGGCGCGGCACCCAGTTGCCGGTGGCAGAGGTGTTCTCGTAACCCTCGGCTACGCTCATCACTTCCAGCATGTGCTCGGCATAGTTTTCCCAGTCGGTCGCCATGTGGAACACGCCACCGATGGCCAGCTTCTGGCGAATGTCCTGCGCAAAAGCCGGCTGGACGATGCGGCGCTTGTGGTGACGGCTCTTGTGCCAGGGATCCGGGAAGAAGAGCTGCAGGCAGGAGAGTGAACCGTTCGGGATCATGTGCTCCAGCACCTCGACCGCATCGTGGCAGATCACCTTCAGATTGGTGACCCCCGCTTCCTGAGCGGTACCCAGACAGGCACCCACGCCCGGGGAGTGCACTTCGATGCCGATGAAGTTCTTCTCGGGGGCATTCTTGGCCATCTCGACCAGAGAGGCGCCCATGCCAAAGCCGATCTCCAGCACCACAGGTGCCTCGCGGCCAAACAGTGCGACCAGATCGAGTTGCTTTGGCTCGAAATCGATGCCCATGACCGGCCAGAGCTCTTCCAGGGCCTTCTCCTGCCCTTTGGTCAGGCGGCCTTCGCGACGGACAAAGCTGCGGATCTTGCGCATGAACTTGCCGTCTTCGTTAAATACATCTTGGGTCACAGGCATAATGGTCTCGTTATTTCATCAATCCGGGTAATACATCTGGTGTCCGATCCCGCCGGGGGATCGCTTGCGGCCCGCTATTTCATCGCACCGCAAAAACAGGGGAGCGAATTATCCCAAGATGGGCCCAAGGCGCAAGTGTTTCGAGCAACAAATATTCCAGCCAGCCGATCCCCTGCCCCCTCACTGGCATCACTACTCCGACTAACCGCCCAATATAATCCGCAGTAGAGCCAATCCAGCCCTTTTTTAGCGATTTTTGTGACAATCATTGCCTCATTTCTGAAATCTGATACAAACGGATAACCTGGCGGTCGAATGGAGCGACCGCCCACATGCCGAGAGAATTGCCTATGCAGCCGTTTTTTGCCCAGCGCTTCGAGAAGGTCGAGCCTTCCTTTATCCGTGAAATCCTCAAAGTTGCCGCCAATCCGGAGATCATCTCCTTCGCCGGCGGCCTGCCCAATCCTCACCTGTTTCCGGTCAAGGCCATCGATCAGGCTTGTCAGGATGTGCTGCGCGAACAGGGGGCTGCAGCCCTGCAATATGCAGCCACCGAAGGGTATGCACCGCTGCGCCAGTACATTGCCGACCGCTATCTGGCCCGCCACGGCATGCAGGTCAATCCGGACAATATCCTCATCACCAGCGGCTCCCAGCAGGCGCTGGATCTGCTGGGCAAGGTGCTGATCGACGAGGGTCAGGATCTCATCATTGAAGAGCCGGGCTATCTGGGCGCCATTCAGGCCTTCTCTGTCTATCAACCGAATTTCAAGCCAATCACCCTCGGCGAAGCCGGGCTGGATCTGGCGGCGCTGGATGCGCTGCTGGCTAGCGGCTCCAATGCCAAGCTGCTCTACGGCGTCCCCAATTTCCAGAACCCGAGTGGCGTCTCCTACAGCCGAGCCAACCGCGAGGCACTGGCCGAGCGACTGGTGCGCCACGAGCTCCTGATGGTGGAAGATGATCCCTACGGCGAGCTGCGCTTCGAGGGCGAACATCTGCCCCCGATTGCCAAGCTGGCGCCAAACAATACAGTGCTGCTCGGCTCCTTCTCCAAAACCGTGGTGCCCGCCTTCCGTCTGGGCTGGATGCTGGTGCCGGAGTGGCTGCGCAAGAAGGTGACCATCGCCAAGCAGGCGACCGACCTGCACAGCAACGCCTTCAGCCAGCAGGTGCTGCACCGCTTCCTGATGGATAACTCCCTCGATGCCCATCTGGAGAAGATCAAGGAGGTCTATGGCCGTCAGCGCGCCGCCATGGAAGCCGCCCTGACTCGTCACTGCCCGCCCGGTGTCAGCTACACCAGACCGGAAGGGGGCATGTTCCTCTGGTTGACCCTGCCGGCTCATATCAGCGCCATAGCCCTGTTTGACGAGGCGATCAAAGAGAAGGTAGCCTTCGTGCCGGGCGCCCCCTTCTATGTGCGCCCCGAAATTCAGAACACCCTGCGTCTGAGCTTCTCCTGCGTCGATGAAGCGACCATCGAGGAGGGGGTCAAACGGCTGGCTCGCGCCCTCCAGCGGATGCTCTGACCCAAGCCACCGCACTGAAACAAAAAAACCAGCGAACAGTTCGCTGGTTTTTTATGCCTTCAATTAACCACCATCAGCCAAACAGGCTCTTGCAAAACTGAGCCATCGGCATGGGGCGGCCATAGAGATACCCTTGCAGATAGTCGACATGGCGATCCCGCAGATAGTCCGCCTGAGACTGCTTCTCGACCCCCTCAGCGATCAGGATCAATTCAAGCCGTTTCGCCAGATCAATCACGTTCTCGACGATATGGCTGGAGAGTGCATCCGTGCCAATCATCTCCACAAAGCTCCGGTCAATCTTGATGGCATCGACCTGAAACTGTTGCAGATAGGTCAGACTGGAGTGACCAGTGCCAAAGTCATCGATAGAGATCAACACGCCCAGCTTGCGCAATTCGGCAAACATCCGGGCCGTTGTCTCATCGGCCACCAGCAACTCCCGCTCCGTCAGCTCCAGCCCCAAATCAACGGGATTCTCCTTGAAGGCGTCGAGAAACGCCTTGCAGTCAGCCAACAGGTCAAGATCCTGAAAGTGTTTGGCACTGATATTGAAGCAAAAATGAAACTTTGCTGGCAGCTTGCCGGCATGAGGGGAGAAGTGGTCGCACACCTCGGCCATCAACAGGCTGGTCATAGGAACAATCAGCCCGCTATCTTCCGCCAGCGGGATAAAGCGATCCGGCGGAATCATCCCCTGTTTGGGGTGCTGCCAGCGCATCAGCACCTCACAGCCACGCCACTGCTCGTCTGCAGGTAGGGGATAAACTCCTCGTCGATCAACGCCCGCTTGAGCTCCTCCGATGGTGAGCTGCTACGCCCCATCAGCCGGAATGTCCCCACGCCAACCAGCAACCCCAGCAGAGGGTAGAGCAGGATGTGACCCCAGGAGTGGCGCCAGGCGTGCTCAAGATAATCCTCTCGTGTCACCCGGGTCGCCACCTGATAGGGATAACGGCTCGAAGAGAAGGCCAGATAGCCCGGCTCAGTTGCAGGTGGTACCCCTGCGACTTGTCCGCTACCAAACATGGCACGGGTGCCGACGATAAGCGCCATCGGCGAGTTCTTGCTGGAGATATCGAGGATATTGCGCAGGTAGTAACCATCGACACCAACCAGCACACTCCCCTCACCTGCGGCATGGCGAAATATCAGTAAAGGGTGATCCGGGGTAACCACATTGCCTTTGAGCAACTGCAAACGACCCGCGACATAGCTGTTTACGTCGAACACCCCATCGTAATCGCCATAAAGGGAGGAGCAGTAGATACGGCTGCCGAGCGCCAGATTGACGGAACGGACATCGGGGACGATGGCTGCCTGTTCTCGCAGCAGTTGCGCCGTATCCCTGCAGGGTTTACCCAGCATGTCCTCTACATTGGTCGCAGCCTGACGGGCATGATCCACGGTCCGGTCAAACAGGGTCAGCGAATATTGCAACCGCTGCTGGGCATCCTTGTTCACTTCCGACATGGTTTGCCAGGCCACTGTCAGCTCCCCCAGTACCAGTAACGCACCACCCGCGAGCAGGGCAGCAAAAAGCCTTGCACGCAGCTTGCTTGTTTTCAGACGATGAAATGGCATGGCTTACTCTTCGTATACAGGAGGTAGCTACCGAGGTAGCGGATGGCAGCCCGGGCCTTGGCCACAAGCAGTAGCAATGATAACGATTCAGTAACAGCCTCTCACACCACAAAAATCCATCAACAGAGGCCAACGATTAAATGTATTGCCCGACAGTCGGGAAAGGGCTCACCATCTTGCTCCACTAGCCCGGGGTTGGCACGCAACTTGTCCATCGGGATCAGGGCCATTAGAGTAGAACAAACGACCGCAGGAGCGCGCAACGATGAAGATTCTGATTACCGGAGGAACCGGTTTTATTGGCCGCCGTCTGGTGGCCCATCTCAAGGTCAATCACGACGTGGTCGTCCTGAGCCGACAAGGCAGTCGCGCCTACTCCCTGCTTGGCCACGATGTCCAGATCATCGATAGCCTCGACAGCCTAGATGATCTCAACGATGTGGATGCGGTGATCAATCTGGCAGGCGAACCCATAGCCGCAGGCCGCTGGAGCGAGCAGCGCAAACAGCTGCTCTGCGACAGCCGCTGGCTGCTGACCGAGCAGCTGGTCGATCTTATCAAGCTCTCCACAACGCCCCCCAGGGTGCTGATCAACGCCTCCGCCATCGGCTGGTATGGCAGGCAGGGGGCAGAGCCCCTCGACGAGCAGTGCCGCTCACCCCATCAGGAGTTCACCCACCAGCTCTGTCAGCAGTGGGAAACCTTGGCGCAGGAAGCCGGCAGCAAGCAGACCCGGGTCTGCATCGTGCGGATCGGGCTGGTGCTCGGTATGGATGGCGGCGCCCTGCCAAAAATGCTGCCCCCCTATCGCCTCGGTCTTGGCGGCCCCATGGGCAGTGGCAATCAGATGATGAGCTGGATCCATGTGCAGGATCTGGTGCGCGCCATGCTGTTTCTGCTGGAACACGAGGAGTGCAACGGTATCTTCAACGGCACGGCGCCTCATCCTGTCAGCAACCGGGAGTTCAGCCAGACCCTGGCTCGCACCCTCCATCGCCCGCACCTCTTTTTCGTCCCGGCACCGCTGCTGCAACTGGTGATGGGAGAGGCGGCCGATCTGCTGCTGACCGGGCAAAACGTACTGCCCGCGCATCTGCAACAGGCCGGCTTCCACTTTACCTACCCCCAGCTGCCGCAGGCACTGACCGATCTGTTGCGAGAGACTCGCTAACACTTCCCCTAACCACCACAGGCCGCACAACAATCAGCCCGACCACTGGTCGGGCTGATTCTCTCCAGCACCTGTACACTCGAGGGCCTGATTACAATAATCCCTGACCCAGACCACGCAGCCGATCACTTAGGGTGCCCGCCAGCAGCTGGCGCCGCATTCCCTGACCGGCCAGGGTGACCAGCAGCGCCCCCAGGGTTGGCAACCCGAGCCAGATGCGCCAGTGGAACTGCCACTGGCCATCAAACCACCAGAACTGCAGAGCAAAGGCACACAACTCCACCACCATGGCGGCACAGAGCCCGGCCAGCAAGCCGCTCGCCACCAGCTCCCAGCGCAGCATCTTGCCAAGCAGCGCGCTGCCAGCCCCCAGAGTGCGCATCAACAGCAGTTCGCGCCGCCGCTGGGCCATGCTGGCCTGAGTCTGGGTCAGCAGCACCAGCAGCGCCGCCACAGTCACCAGCCCCAGCATCAGGGCCAGCGCCCGGCTCACCTGCTCCGAAACCCGGGTCAGCCGCACGATGAGATCATCCACATCAATCAGGCTCACCGTCGGATGGTGGCGGATCAGCCCCACCTCGGCGGCACGCCCCTCTGGTGGCAGCCGATAGCTGCCGATCCAGGTGCGGGAGAAGGGGGCCAGCAGATCGGATGAGAAGATCATGTAGAAGTTGGGCCGCATGTTGTCCCACTTGATGCTGCGCAGACTGGTGACCCGGGCCCCGAAGCTGCGCCCCTCGATGGTAAATGCAAGCATGTCCCCCAGCTTGATATCGAGCCGTTTGGCCAGTTCGCTGTCGACCGATACCTCGCCGGGGCCGGAGAGCCATTTCCCTGCCACCAGCTTGTTGTCGGCTGGCAGGGTCGCCGTGGTAGTAAAGTTGAGCTCCCGATCGACCCCTTCACGACCGCTGCGAGCCCCTTCCCCCACCGCATCACCGGCGATATGGGTCAGGCGCCCGCGCACCATGGGATAGAAGTCGGAGGTAACGGCGCCAGCTCCCGCCAGTTCGCTCAGGATCCCTTCCCGCTCGTTCTCGGCCACATTGACCAGAAACCGGTTGGGGGCATCGGCCGGCAAACGGGCGGAGAACTCCTCCAGCAGATCGATGCGAACCGCCCAGAGCAAACCAAACAGCATCAGCGCCAGCGCAAAACCGGCCAGCTGGAACAGACCGCTGCGCCGTTCGCGCGACAGGTGGGCCAACGCCAGCCGCAGGGCGTGCGGACCATTCACCCGTGCCCCCAATCGCAACATCAGGGAGGCCAGCAGAGCCAGCAGCCCCATCAGCAGACCCATTCCTCCCACCAAACCCAGCGCCAGCCGCACATCGGCGGTAAAGCCCCATACCAGCGCAAACAGGCCGAGCAGACCGACCGGCAGCGCCAGCCAGGGGGGGATCCCCGCCTCCAGCTCGCGGCGCAACACCCGCAGCGGCGGCACTTTCAGCAGCCGCAAGAAGGGGATAAAGGCGAGCAGCAGGGTGATAAAGAGGGCAACCGCCACTCCCAGCGCAAAGGGGCGCCAGGAGGGGGGCGGCAGATCCGGTGGCAGCAACTCACCCAGCAGTTGCAACGTGAACCACTGCATGATGGTGCCCGCCACCAGCCCCAGCAGGGCGCCGATCAGGGTCAGCGACAGCAACAGCCCGCTCATCAGTTGCCACAGACTGGTGCGCGATGCCCCCAAGGTCTTGAGCAGCGCCACCATATTGGTCTGGCGCTCGGCAAAGTGACGTACCGCGATGCCCATCGCCAGCGCGCCCAGCAGCACGCCGCAGAGGGACGCCAGCCGGAAGAAGCGCTCGGCATTGACCAGCGAGCGGCCCACCTGGGATTCACTGTCATCGGGGGTGATCCACTTCTGCCCGGCCTGCAGCTGAGGAACCAGCCAGCGCTCATAGCGGGCCAGTGCCTCTCGCGACCCTTTGAAGAGATAGCGCCACTGCTGACGACTGCCCGGCAGCAGGGCGCCGGTCGCCTCGATGTCGGCGCTGTGGATGAGCGCCCGCGGCGCCAGCAGGAAGGGACTGAAACCCTGATCGGGCTCCTCGCCAAGCTGGCCAGCCACCTTGAGCACCGTATTGCCCACCTCCAGCTCATCCCCCACCTTGGCCGCCAGCAACTGCATTACCCGGGCGGAGAGCCAGATTTCACCGGGAGCTGGAGCCCGGGCCGGGGTCAGCTCCAGCTTGCCGTAGAAGGGAAAGCCGTCGGGCACCGCCCGGATTGAGGCGAGCTGCAGCGCATCGCCGTGAAACAGCATGCTGTTGAAACTGACCGTGGTCTGCAACGCCAGACCATCTTTTTGTGCCTGCAGCAACCAGCCATCCGGAACCGCAGTGGCAGTGCGCAGCACCCGATCCGCCCCGATAAAGTCGCGGCCCGATGCCTTGAGCCCGGCCTCCAGCCGATCTGCCACCAGCGCCACGCTGAGCACACAGGCCACACTCAGGGCCAGCGCCAACACAAACCAGCGCAGCTCGCCGCTCCATCCTTCCCGGCGCAGCAGTCGCCATCCCAATCGCCACTGCATCATCCCTGACCACCTCCGCTCACTCGCCTGCCCCATGCGTTACACCACGGCATGACTCACCTCGCGCTCCAGCCTGCCTGCCGCCATCACCAGCTGACGCTGGCACCGGCTGGCCAGCTCTTGGTCATGGGTCACCACCACCAGCGTGGTGCCGTGCTTGCGGTTGAGCTCAAACAGCAACTCAATCACCTTGTCGCCGGTCTTGCTGTCGAGGTTGCCGGTCGGCTCGTCCGCCAGCAGCAGGCTGGGTCGGGTCATGAAGGCGCGGGCGATGGCCACCCGCTGCTGCTCGCCACCGGAGAGCCGTGGCGGCATATGGTGCAGACGTTCGCCAAGCCCTACCGCCGCCAGCAGTTCACGGGCTCTTGGCTCGCAGTCACGCTCACCGCGCAGCTCGGCAGGGAGCATCACGTTCTCGAGCGCCGTCATGGTCGGGAGCAGCAGGAATGACTGGAAGACAAAGCCGATCTGCTCGGCGCGCAATCTGGCCCGCCCCTCCTCATCCAGCTCGCCGAGTGACTTGCCGAGAATTTCGATGGAGCCAAGACTCGGCAGATCGAGCCCGGCCAGCAATCCGAGCAAAGTAGACTTGCCTGACCCGGAGGCGCCGACCAGTGCCACCGTCTCGCCGCTATTGACTTGCAGATCGATCCCTTCAAGGATGGTGAGGCTTTCCTGGCCGAGGCTGACCGATTTGCCGAGGCCCTTGACGACAATAATGGGGGTTGAACTCATGCTCGATATCCTTTGTCCCAATCCCTTGATGGCAATCCATAGCGGGAGTTGAATTGATGGTGCGTATTCTGTTTGCCTTGCTGGTTGGCCTCGGCAGCCTGCTCTCGTCGGTTCAGGCCCAGACTCTGCTGGTGCTCGGCGACAGCCTGAGCGCCGGTTATCAGATGCAGGAGAAGCAGAGCTGGCCAGCCCTGCTTGAACAAAAATGGCAGAACGAGGGGGGCGAGCACACCCTCATCAATGCCAGCGTCAGCGGTGAGACCACCCAGGGCGGACTGGCGCGCCTGCCCGCCCTGCTGGAGCAGCATCAGCCGGACTGGCTGCTGATCGAGCTGGGGGGCAACGACGGCCTGCGCGGCTTTGCCCCTGCCATTACCCGCCAGAATCTGGCCAGCATGATTGCCCTTGCCAAAGAGAAGCAGATTCAGGTCGCACTGACCCAGATCCAGCTGCCCCGCAACTACGGAGCCCGCTATCTGCGACAGTTCGAGCAGATCTTCCCGGAACTCGCCGAGACCAACAAGCTGCCCCTGCTCCCCTTCTTCATGGATGATATTGCGCTTCGCCCTGAACTTATGATGAACGATGGCATTCACCCTACCCCGGCGGCGCAGCCGCAGATCCGCGACAAGGTGGCCCGTTTCATGGAGCCACTGATGAGCCGCTGACGCCTCGGCAACCGCTGTGTCATATATACGACGACAGATAAACAAACATCCCGCCGAGGCGGGATGTTTTTTATTGCTAACGGTATGGCGGGTTACTTTTCCAGAACCTGACGCAGCCGCTCCTGCGCCACGCCGACCAGCAAGTCGGGCTGGAATTTGGAGATAAAGCGGTCACACCCCACCTTCTTGACCATGGCTTCGTTGAAGTTGCCGCTCAGGGAAGTATTAAGGGTGATGAAGAGATCGGCCATGCGCGGATCGCTGCGCACTTCGTGGGTCAGGCGATAGCCATCCATCTCCGGCATCTCCGCATCGGTGATCATCAACAGGATCTCGTTGGTCACCTTCTTGCCGGCATCGCACCATCCCTTGAGCAGGGTCAGCGCCTGCAAGCCGTCCTGACACTCGATAACCTCAAGCCCCAGCTGCCCCAGCGTCTCGCGTACCTGATTGCGGGCAGTGCTGGAGTCATCGACGATAAGCACCTTGCGGCCGTGCATCTCGGGCAGAATATCCCGATCCAGCACCTCTTCGGAGATGCTGATGTCGTAGGTGATGATCTCCGCCAGCACCTTCTCCACATCGATGATCTCGACAATCTGATCCACCCCGTCTTCCGGAATGCGGGTAATGGCGGTGAGGTAGTTGGCGCGCCCGGCCGAGCGCGGCGGCGGCAGGATATCCTTCCAGGTCATGTTGACGATGTTGGCTACCTGCCCCACCAGAAAGCCCTGAATGGTGCGGTTGTATTCGGTGATGATGAGGTTGGATTCACTGTCGACCGGCATGGGACGCATGCCGATGGCGCTGCGCAGATTGATCACCGGGATCGAGGTGCCGCGGATATTGGCCACCCCGCTGATATTGTGGTGAGAGCCCGGCATCTTGTTGAGGTGCGGCAGCTTGACCACTTCTCGCACCTTGAAGACGTTGATGGCAAACATCTGGCGGGTGCCGAGACGGAACATCAACAACTCCAGGCGGTTTTCCCCTACCAGCTGGGTTCGTTGATCAACTGAATCCAATATACTCGCCATATGCTGACATCCATCTGATTATTAATCGACTTCTATTATAGAGGCTGCCTGCCAGGAAAGGCAGACGCATTTTCAACCAGATCGACCATGCAGATAAAAAAAGTGAGGCCTAAGCCTCACTTATCTCCTTGATTTAAAAATCAATAACTGCAGACAGACTTCCAGCTGCCATCGGTGGCCTTGGGTTCACTGCTGGTCCACCAGTTGGCCTGCCACACCACCTTGTTGTGAGTGATGCGATCACCTGCGTTGGCATGATCCCCTTGCGGCCAGGTCGGGTAAGCCTTGTAGGCTGCCGGGTTGATATTCAGGCTGCTGCAGGTAGCCCCACCCTCACCGCCTCCCAGAACCGCTTCCGGCAAGGTCGGGAACTCGGCCTTGAGACCCGCGGTCTGGCTGCCGCTGATGATGCGGATGCCACTCGGCACGCCTGCGGCCGGCAGATAGTAGGTCATCGCCACTTCCACATCGCTGCCCGGCGTCCAGGCTTTCCAGGTCGGCAGCGTCAGAGCCACCTTGTGGAAATCCTTCTCGTTGGCAATACCATCGGAGTTCTGGTTGCCGCCGCTCTCCACCACTTTCAGCCCCATCCCGCTCTGGTCGGTGATGGTGTCAGAGGTAGAGGTGGGCACCAGGAACTCGATGCGGGCACCGCCCGGAATGGTCTGGGTCGAGTTGTTGGTGAGCTTCAGGGTCGGGTTGATCGGATAGTTGGAATCACCCTCCTTGAAGCCGGAGAGGCTCACCGCGATGTCGAGCTGGGCCGCCGGAGCTGCCAGATCGTTCTGCTTGACGTTGTACTTGGTCGCCTTGGCAAACTTGTCATAGGCGAGCGTGGTCAGGGTATCCCCCATGCCGTACTCTTTTTTCACCGGATCATAGGCGTAGTCACCCGCCATCTCCCAGAACATCACGCCACCCAGACCACGATTGACGATGTAGTCGAGCTTGTGACCCATGGACTCCTCATCCTCGGTGGAGAGGAACACCTTTTTCTCCTCGTTCCACAGCCAGGGGGCATGAGCCTTGTCGTCGTAGTAACGGACATACTTGCCCTGCATCACGTGGGCCGGGTTGTTGGGATCCAGACCCCAGGCCTGACCGTAGCTCGGCATGCTGGTGATCCCCAAATCGGCTGCGTGCTCCAGGTTCTTGGCATGCCACATGGGGACGGCGCCACCGCCGATCTCCTTGCCGTTCTTGTCCAGATCGTGCCAGATGTTGTCGATGCCGACCGCCCCGTTGCCGCACGGAATGGTGCCGCCACCGGTACCCGGCTGGCAATTGCTCTGGCTCGGCAGTGCTGCCTTGCCGCCCAGACCGTGGGTGCCACCGCTGACCCCCTGCCAACCGCGGGTGTAATAGGGCACACCCACGTTGATCTTGCCGGCCGCCAGCGCACCACGGAAGTAGTGAGCAGACCAGGCCGCGTTGAGGTAACCGATGCCACCAAACTCTTTCTGGGTGTAGACGCCCCACTGCGCCAGCTCGGCGTCTGCCTTGTTGTCAAACAGGGCGGCGTTGTGGCCGACAAAGTGGTTCCAGGCACCGTGGAAGTCGTAGGTCATCAGGTTGACGTAGTCGAGGTACTGGGTGACCTGGAAGTTCTCCATGCCGCGCAGCAGATAGGCGGAAGCTGGCGAGGCGATGGTCAGCATGTACTTGCGGCCATCCTCGCTGCCCGCCGCATCCAGCTTGCTGCGCAGGGTCTGCATCATCACCTTGTAGTTGGCAAACAGCTTGCTGCGGCACTGGTTGGAGAGCGGGAAGTCGTTGGGGTTGCCCGCATCCTTCATGGAGGTGGGGTATTCGTAGTCGATATCGACCCCGTCAAAACCGTACTGACGGATAAAACTCACCGCAGACGTGGCAAGCGCATTGATGCCATCGGTGTTGACCGAGCAGTCGCCCTTGGTGGTGGCGGTGTAGAAGCCACGAGTATCGGCCCAGCCCCCGACCGAGATCAGGGTTTTCACGTCCGGATACTGCTTCTTGAACTTCGACAGCAGGTTGAAGTGCCCCTTGTAGGCGAACTCCGGATCCATCTCGGCACCCGGCACGCCATCCCAGGTCATCTTGGTCGCCGAGTCATCCACCTTGATGGTGTGGCTCTGCTCGTCCACCGCCGCGAAGGCGTAGTTGATGTGGGTGATCTTGCTCCACGGAATGTCGCTCACCAGATAGGCGGGCAGACCGTTCTTGCCAGTGCGCCAGGAGGTGAAGTAGCCGATGACCCGACGGGCATGGTCATCCCCCATGCACTCGTAGCCATCCGGGCGGTAGATCTGGCGGATATCGCAGGAGAGGTTGCCACCGGAGGGTGGCAGCGCAGCCTCCTCGACAGTGACGTTCACTGCTGCCGACTCTCCGACCAGATTGGTCTTGTCGGTGGCGACCAGCTTGAGGGCGGCACTGCCCTTGGCATCCGGCGTCCAGTTGACCTGCCAGGGGGCGGCATTGTCTTCCCCTACCTTCTTGCCATCGACAAACAGCTCGACTTTAGCTACATCGTTGTTGGCATCGGTGACGTTGCCGCTCAACGCCACGCTGCGACCCAGCGTTACCTTGGCACCACTGGCCGGGCTGCTGATGCTCACCTTGGGCGCCTCTGGCGCCACCACGGCAGCGACGTTGAAGCTCGAATCCGCCTCGCTCAGTACCTTGCCATCCTTATCCAGTGCCCGCGCTTTCAGGGCGTGCGCCCCAACGCCCGCAGCACTCCAGCTGGCGCCCCAGGGCGAGGCGCTGGCCGTGGCAGCAAGCTTGCCGTCGATAAGGTATTCCACCCGAACCAGCGCCGTCACCGGACCACTCAGGGTCACCGCCAGCGCCACGCTGGCACCTTCGTTGAAGCTGGCACCGGCAGCCGGAGAGCTGACGGCCACGCCGAGCGCCGGTGGTGGAACTTCACCGCCATAGAGCTTCCAGGCATCCGCCCAGACCACCCCGACACCGGGTTCATAGTGATAGGGTGATGCCCCGCACCAACCCGAGTAGGGGAACTCTTTGCATTCATAGAGGGCGCCGGCATTGCTGACGATGTCACCGGCTTTATAGGCAGTACCGGCCTTGTAGGCGGGATAGGCTGCCTGCGCCCAGGCGGGCATGGCAGCGATGGCCACCAGCACGGCAAGCCGGCTGGGCCTCAGGAACTGTTGCATATTGTTATCTTCCTTGTTTTGTCTTGGCATTGGTGACCAAGGCAAAGCACAAGCGCAACCTGCGTGAAGGGAGGGAGACTACCGGCCATGGACTCGCCGCACACTGCCTCTTCACCCGGGGAAACCCCGCTATCTGGATCATCATCTGATCGGAAGACCGGAGGTATTGCGTCCCGGTATTTCGACCGGTTTGCCCTTTACCTGGGTTCCGTGAGGAACAAGTCGAGTATAGAAAGCAGACACCCGAGTCTCAATCTTCATTCTCGAAGAAAAATATGTGGTTGCCAGCGGGATCACACTTTCCCGCCCCCTTTGATAAGTTTTTTATCATTAATTTCAGAGTGTTAGCCAGATCAAAAAACGCCAACCTGCGCTCATTTGCATCCCGGTAATGTGCGTTGGCTCACTGGTACGACATGCCGGAAATGTGACAATGCGCGCCCTTGGTCAACGACCAGGGCTATGGAAACACTGGCAAAAATAAAAAAGGAACACTTATGAAAGGTACTCGCACCCTACTGTCGCTGGCCGTGGGGCTGGCCCTCGCTGCCCCCGGCGCCCACGCCGCCTTCGTCTGCCCCTCCGATCCGGCGCAACTCACCCCCATTCCGACCATTCAGGGAACAGGCTCAGGGAGCCAGTTCGCGACCGACACCGTGACCGATAAAAACGGCAACATCACGGGAAAAATCAGTCCGGGTACCTTCATGGTGCGCGGTGTCGTCACCACCCTCGGCCAGAGCCTGACCAAAGGCTTCTATCTGACTGATCCGGCGGGAGATGGCAACCCGGCCACTTCGGACGGTATCTTCGTCTATCTCAATGACAGCAAACTTGCGACCAACTACCCGACTCTCAAGCCGGGGGCTGAAGTCTGCCTTGAAGCCAGGGTCGAGGAGTACTACGGCGGCACCCAGCTCAAACCCACTTTCGAGGCCAACAAAGCCCGCCTGCAGGTCACAGCACAGGGGTTGACGGTGCCGACCAGCGTATTGCAGGTCAATGAAGGGGAGACGCTGGCGCAGGCGCTCAATCGCCACGAAGGGATGCGGGTACGGCTCGACAGCAGCAGCGATCTGCATCTGACCCGCAACTACGGCTTCGACTACAAGGTTTATCGCAACAACGTCGAGCTCTCCCACAAGGCGCCGTTGCTCAAGCCGACCCAGCTCCATATTGCCAGCAGCCCGAAAGCGGTCGCTCTGGCCGCCAAAAATGGCAGCAACCGGCTGGTGGTCGAGTCTGATTACAAGGCGCAGGATGGCGTACTGCCCTGGTTCCCGGGCTGGGATGCCGATCAGGGCTATCTGCGTATCGGTGATCAACTGACCGGGCTGGAGGGGGTCATCGTCTACAACAAGGATGCCTTCCGTCTGGTAGTGCCGAGCGATGTCACCCTGAGCGCCGGCGCCCTGCTGCGCACACCGGAAGATGACCGCCAACCGGCCCCCGCCCGGGCCACTGGCAGCGATCTGCGGATCGGCAGCTTCAACGTACTCAACTACTTCACCAGCCACTCCAGCATTGGTGGCGCGCTCAACGTGCTGTGCAAAGATCAGGCGGATGCCGACAACGCCAAAGGGTGCAACCGCGGCGCCAAGAGTCAGGCCGACTTCGAGAAGCAGCGCACCAAGATCGTCAACGCCATCACCGAGATGGATGCCGATCTGCTCGGCCTGATGGAGATGGAGAACAACGGCTTTGGCGACAACTCCGCCATCAACAATCTGGTGACCCGCCTCAACGAGCAACAGAAGGATGCGAGCAAGCGCTACGCCTATGTCCGCCTGCCAGCAAGCCTGCTCACCAGCGAGAAATTCTTCGGTGGCGACGCCATCATGGTGGCCATGATCTATCGCCCGGCCCTGCTCACCCCGGCCAGCGAGGCAAACGTCATCCGCATGCCGGAGCAGCGCTATACCACGGGTGGCGTGGCCAAAACCGCCGGCCAGCGCGATTCTCTGGTGCAGAGCTTTACCGTCGCTGGCAGCAAGGATCCTCTGACGCTGGTGGTCAACCACCTCAAGTCCAAAGGCTCGGGCTGCTATGAAAACGGCGATGGCAAGACAGAACCGGCCGACCTGCAAGGCAAGTGTACCGAGTTCCGTGTGAGCGCGGCCAAGGTGCTAGGTGAAGCGGTCAGCAAGCTGCCGGGACAGGTGCTGCTGGTGGGCGACTTCAACTCCTACGCCAAGGAGGATCCGATCCGGGTGCTGACCGATTACAACCCGGCTGCCAGCGAGCGCAAGATTGTTTCGGCCTCCCATACCTTTATTGGTGAGCAATCCTATGAACAGCTCGGTCGCGAGGTGACTCGCAACTATGGCCTGATCGATCTCAACGTCAAGTTCAACAAGGAGAAAGCCATCTCCTACAGCTATGACAGCGAACTCGGTACCCTCGACTATGCTCTCGCCAATCCGGCGCTGGCCAGCAAGGTGGCGAACGTGGCCGACTGGCACATCAACTCCTTCGAGAGCAGCCTGTTCGAGTACGGCAACCAGTACACCGGCACCCTGCTGAAATCGGATAATCCGTTCAGCGCCTCCGACCACGACCCCATCATCGTCGATCTGAAAATGAAGGGTGATGCCGTCAAACCGGATCACGGCTCAAGTGGCGGTGGTGCACTGGGGCTCGGCCTGCTGGCCCTGCTACCGCTGGCCTGGCGCCGTCGGCGCTAACCGGCAACCCGCTTGAACGTAGCCAAAAGCCCGCGATACCCGCGGGCTTTTCAGTTTTGGCCATTTGATTTGCAAATGAAAGGCAGGAAAGCATGGGGGAAAATAAATGCCTGAGAAAACAAAAAGGCCACCGCAATGCGGTGGCCTTTTCTACTTTCTTTACGAAAGGTGGTGGAGCTACGCGGGATCGAACCGCGGACCTCTTGCATGCCATGCAAGCGCTC
>NZ_JBCGFD010000008.1:0-161317 GCF_038739755.1 Aeromonas sp. SE22 | reverse complement strand
TGCCGCTTGCCGTGTCGATGGAGGCGCATTATAGGGAGTGAATTCGTTCTGGCAACCCCTCCACTGCAATAAAATTGCAAAAAACTGCACTTTTTTAGTTATTCATCTCCAACCACAGCTTTTATACAAACTTATCCACAGAAACAGCCTTCAGGTTGTTAGAATAGCCGAAAACAAGGAGGCCAAGATGGACTTGCGACTGAGACCTTACAAGGGAAAACGCCCACAACTGGGCAAACGGGTATATGTAGACCCCTGCGTCACCCTGGTAGGTTATATCAACTGACCAATGATGCTTAAATGAAGTGAGCTGGCTATCCACCATTTCGCTAGGCTCGGGAACAACCCTTCCTTCATATATAGATGCGATAAGATGATGAGTGAGGCAGTTGAGGCAGTTGAGGCAGTTGAGGCAGTTGAGGCAGTTGAGGCAGTTGAGGCAGTATCAAAATCTCTTAAAAGAAAAGCCGGGACAAGCCCGGCTTTTTCTTTATCACTCAGCAGCTGCTTCAGCAGCGGCCGGGCGGTCTACCAGCTCAATATAAGCCATAGGGGCGTTGTCGCCAGCACGGAAACCGCATTTCAGAATGCGAGTATAACCGCCGGCGCGCTCCAGGTAGCGCGGGCCCAGTTCATTGAACAGCTTAGCCACGATCGCGTTGTCGCGAGTGCGGGCAAATGCCAGACGACGATTAGCAACGCTATCAGTCTTGGCAAGGGTGATCAGCGGTTCAACTACACGACGCAGCTCTTTTGCCTTAGGCAGAGTCGTCTTGATGATCTCATGACGAACCAGGGAGCTGGCCATGTTGCGGAACATAGCCTGACGATGGCTGCTGTTCCGGTTCAGTTGACGACCACTCAAACGATGGCGCATGACCTTATCCTTCTAACTAAATCTGTGAAACCCGTAATCTGGATTACTCGTCAGCGATGCTGGCGGGCGGCCAGTTCTCAAGGCGCATGCCAAGAGACAGACCACGGGAGGCCAACACGTCCTTGATCTCTGTCAGGGACTTCTTACCGAGGTTGGGAGTCTTAAGCAACTCAACTTCGGTACGCTGTACCAGATCACCAATATAGTGGATAGCTTCTGCCTTCAGACAGTTCGCAGAACGAACTGTCAGCTCCAAATCATCGACAGGACGCAGCAGAATCGGATCAAACTCGGGTTTCTCTTCTTTCTTCTCGGGCACGCTGACATCGCGCAGATCCACGAAGGCTTCCAGTTGCTCAGCCAAGATAGTGGCAGAACGACGGATGGCTTCTTCAGGATCCAGAGTACCATTGGTCTCCATGTCGATAACCAGCTTGTCCAAGTCGGTACGCTGTTCCACACGTGCTGCCTCAACATTGTAGGCAATACGAACGATGGGGCTGAACGCGGAGTCCAGCAGCAGGCGACCAATCGGACGCTCTTCGTCATCGTTGTGAACACGAGCAGAAGCAGGCACATAACCACGACCGCGCTGAACTTTCAGGCGCATGCTGATTTCAGCATTGGTACCTGTCAGGTGGCAGATTACGTGCTCCGGGTTTACGATCTCGACTTCATCACCGTGAGTGATATCACCTGCGGTAACGGGGCCTGTTCCAGACTTGGTCAGGGACAGAGTTACCTCGTCCTTGCCTTCCAGCTTCACAGCGATACCTTTCAGGTTGAGCAGGATTTCAAGAATGTCTTCCTGTACACCTTCTTTGCTGCTGTACTCATGCAGTACACCGTCAATTTCGACTTCAGTAACTGCACAACCGGGCATAGAAGACAGCAAAATACGACGCAGGGCGTTACCCAGCGTGTGACCAAAGCCACGCTCAAGTGGCTCAAGAGTCACTTTCGCATGAGTCGGGCTAACTTGCTCGATGTCAACTAGCCGCGGTTTAAGAAAATCTGTTACAGAACCCAGCATTGTGTCCTCTCTTTAGAAGCTAGCTTTACTTAGAGTAAAGCTCGACGATCAGCTGTTCGTTAATGTCGGCAGACAGGTCGGAACGCTCTGGCAGGCGCTTGAAGGCACCTTCCATTTTAGCGGCATCAACCTCTACCCAAGTCGGCTTCTCGCGCTGACCAGCAACCTCAAGGGCAGCTTTGATACGCGCTTGCTTCTTAGCCTTCTCACGAACGCAGATCACGTCCTCAGGGGAAACCTGGAAAGAAGGAATGTTCACAACGCGGCCGTTTACCATGATGGCCTTGTGGCTCACCAGCTGACGAGATTCAGCGCGAGTAGCACCGAAGCCCATGCGGTATACGACGTTGTCCAGACGACCTTCCAGCAGCTGCAACAGGTTTTCACCGGTGTTACCCTTTTGACGGGCAGCGTCGCGGTAGTAGTTGCGGAACTGTTTTTCCAATACGCCGTAGATACGACGAACTTTTTGTTTCTCGCGCAGTTGCACACCGTAGTCGGACAGACGCGGCTTACGAGCGCCGTGCTGACCAGGAGCGGTGTCAATCTTGCACTTAGAATCAATCGCGCGAACACCAGACTTCAGGAAGAGGTCTGTGCCCTCACGACGGCTAAGCTTAAGCTTAGGACCGATATATCTTGCCATCTTCTTTCTCCAACAATCCTAGACCAAGTAGCTACCAGCGTTACACGCGGCGCTTCTTGGGAGGACGACAACCGTTGTGCGGGATCGGAGTCACATCAGTAATGTTAGTGATGCGGAAACCAGCCGCGTTCAGGGCGCGGATGGAAGACTCACGACCGGGACCCGGACCTTTGACCATGACTTCCAGGTTCTTGACGCCATATTCTTTGGCCATCTCACCAGCACGCTCAGCAGCTACCTGAGCAGCGAACGGGGTGGACTTACGAGAACCACGGAAACCGGAACCACCAGAAGTAGCCCAAGACAGAGCGTTGCCCTGACGGTCAGTAATGGTCACGATTGTGTTGTTGAAAGATGCATGAACGTGCGCAATACCGTCGCTCACTTGCTTTTTAACGCGCTTGCGAGCACGAGTCGGAGTTTTAGCCATTTTCTACCTTCCCGTTACTTCTTGATAGCCTTGCGCGGACCCTTACGGGTACGAGCGTTGGTCTTGGTACGTTGACCACGAACAGGCAGGCTACGACGGTGACGCAAACCACGGTAGCAACCCAGATCCATCAAACGCTTGATGTTCATGGAAATCTGACGACGCAGGTCACCTTCAACGGTGAATTTACCTACTTGTTCACGCAGACTCTCGATCTGAGCTTCGTCCAGGTCTTTAATTTTCACATTCTCAGCGATACCGGCTGCGGCACAGATGGCCTTGGAGCGGGTACGACCGACGCCATAAATAGCAGTCAAAGCAATGACTGCATGCTTATGGTCAGGAATGTTAATGCCAGCGATACGGGCCACTATTCACTCCTACATATAGTAGATTACGACCACCACAAAGCCCGTGAGCGGATACGTGGCGGTCAACCAATACACAACAAAAGTTGGCTGGCTATATTAGCCAGCACAACTATTTGTTGCAAGTACTAACCGTAAAAAATTAGCCTTGACGCTGTTTATGCTTAGGCTCGCTGCAAATCACACGCACCACACCGTGACGCTTGATGATTTTGCAGTTACGGCAGATTGCCTTAACGGAAGCACGAACTTTCATTGCTTAACTCCGTAACTACGCCGACCTTTAGCGGCCGTAGCCCTTCAGGTTGGCCTTCCTCAGGACATCACCATATTGATGAGACATCATATGGGTCTGAACCTGAGCCATGAAGTCCATGATAACCACCACGATAATCAGCAGCGAGGTGCCACCGAAGTAGAACTGTACGTTCCAGGCAGTCATCAAGAACTGGGGTACCAGACAGATAAAGGTTATATAGAGTGCACCTGCCAATGTCAGGCGAGTCATAACCTTATCGATATAACGTGCTGTCTGCTCGCCCGGGCGAATCCCCGGGATAAAGGCTCCACTCTTCTTCAGGTTATCTGCTGTCTCGCGGGGGTTGAACACCAGCGCGGTATAGAAGAAACAGAAGAAGATAATGGCTGCTGCATAGAGCATCTCGTAAAGCGGCTGACCCGGCTGCAGGACCATAGAGACCTGTTGCAGGATGTCGGCTACTTTACCCTCGCCCTGACCAAACCAAGAGGTAATGGTCCCCGGGAAGAGGATGATGCTGGATGCGAAAATCGCAGGAATCACACCGGCCATGTTGACTTTCAACGGCAGGTGCGTGCTTTGCGCGGCGAATACCTGGCGGCCTTGTTGACGCTTAGCATAGTTAACGACGATACGACGCTGACCACGCTCCACGAACACCACAAAGTAAGTCACTGCGAAAACAATCAAGCCCAGCAACAACAACAGCAGGATGTGCAATTCCCCTTGACGTGCCTGTTCGGCCGTAGCGCCAATGGCATGCGGCAGACCGGCAACGATACCTGTGAAAATAATCAACGAGATACCATTACCAATCCCACGCTCGGTAATCTGCTCACCCAACCACATCAAGAACATGGTACCGGTAACCAGACTCACAACCGCTGTGAAATAGAAGCCCAGACCCGGATTAGTCACGAGTCCATGCATCATATTCGGCAGACCGGTTGCAATACCAATGGCCTGGAAAGTTCCCAAAACCAGCGTGCCCCAACGGGTATATTGGCTAATCTTGCGACGGCCGGATTCACCCTCTTTCTTGAGTTCAGCAAGAGCAGGATGAACCACAGTCAGCAGCTGGATAATGATCGACGCCGAAATGTACGGCATGATCCCCAACGCAAGAATAGAAGCACGCGAGAGTGCACCACCACTGAACATGTTGAACATCTCAATGATGGTGCCCTTCTGTTGCTGGAACAACTCGGCCAGTACGGCGGCGTCAATACCAGGAATCGGCACATAAGAGCCTGCACGGAAAACGATAATCGCCCCGAGAACGAAGAGCAGACGACTCTTCAGTTCACTCAGACCACCCTGTGCTTTAACATCCAATCCTGGTTTCTTAGCCATTGTACTGATTATTCCTCGATTTTACCGCCAGCGGCCTCGATGGCTGCGCGTGCACCTTTGGTGACGGACAGACCACGAACGGTCACAGCACGGTCAATGTTGCCAGACAGAACAACTTTAGCGAACACGATGTTTTTAGTAATAACACCGGCTTGCTTCAGAGTGCTCACGTCGACCACATCACCTTCTACCAGGGCGATTTCGTTCAGGCGCACTTCGGCAGAAACCAAAGATTTGCGAGAGAAGAAACCGAACTTCGGCAGACGGATTTTCAAAGGCATCTGGCCGCCTTCGAAACCGTTGCGAACTTTGCCGCCACCGGAACGAGAGGTTTGGCCTTTAACACCACGACCACCAGTCTTGCCCAGGCCGGAGCCGATACCACGGCCACGACGATGTTTTTCAGGCTTGGAACCAGCGGCCGGAGACAGAGTGTTCAGACGCATGCTTAGCCCTCCACCTTAACCATGTAATAAACCTGGTTGATCATGCCGCGTACGCAGGGAGTATCTTCCAGCTCAACGGTGTGACCAATGCGACGCAGACCCAGACCACGCAGAGTCGCCTTGTGCTTGGGCAGACGGCCGATAGAGCTGCGAGTTTGAGTTACTTTTACAGTGTTAGCCATGTCGCATTACCCCAGAATTTCTTCAACGCGCAGACCACGCTTGGCAGCGATCTGTTCCGGTGATTGACCGTGAACCAGAGCGTCTACAGTTGCGCGAACAACGTTGATTGGGTTGGTGGAACCGTAGGTCTTAGCCAGCACGTTGTGGATACCAGCAACTTCCAGAACGGCACGCATAGCGCCGCCTGCGATGATACCAGTACCTTGAGAGGCCGGCTTCATGAACACGGTAGAACCGGAGTGAACACCTTTCACCGGGTGGTGCAGGGTGCCGTTGTTCAGTTCAACCTTGTTCAGGTTACGCTTGGCCTGTTCCATTGCTTTTTGAATAGCAGCCGGAACTTCACGGGCTTTACCGTAACCGTAACCTACACGGCCGTTACCATCACCCACCACGGTCAACGCGGTGAAGGACATGATACGACCACCTTTAACAGTTTTCGAAACACGGTTTACTGCAATCAGCTTTTCTTGCAGTTCGCCGGCTTGAGATTCGACTTTAGCCATCTTCGACTCCTAGCTTAGAACTGAAGACCAGCGTCACGTGCAGCAGCTGCCAGAGCAGCGATACGGCCGTGATACTTGAAACCGGAACGATCGAAAGATACGTTCTGAACGCCTTTGGCAATAGCACGCTCAGCGATAGCTTTACCTACAGCGGTAGCAGCATCTGCGTTACCGGTGTATTTCAGAGCTTCACTGATGGCTTTCTCTACTGTGGAAGCAGAGGCCAGAACTTCGGAACCGTTGGCTGCAATAACCTGCGCATAGATATGACGCGGGGTACGGTGAACAACCAGACGGGTAGCTCCCAGTTCCTGCATCTTTTTCCGAGCACGAGTAGCACGACGGAGACGAGCTGCTTTCTTGTCCATAGTGTTACCTTACTTCTTCTTAGCTTCTTTAGTACGCACTTGCTCGTTGGCATAGCGTACACCCTTGCCCTTGTAGGGCTCCGGAGCGCGGTAAGCACGGATATCGGCGGCGACTTGGCCAACCAGCTGCTTGTCAACGCCACGCAGAACGATTTCGGTCTGGGACGGGCACTCAGCGGTTACACCAGCCGGCAGCTCATGCTCTACCGGGTGAGAGAAGCCCAGAGCCAGAGCGACAGCATTGCCCTTGATGGAGGCTTTGTAACCTACACCAACCAGCTGCAGCTTGCGCTCGAAGCCTTGGGTAACACCGATTACCATGTTGTTGACCAATGCACGGGCAGTACCGGCCTGAGCGTCAGCACCAGCGATGCCGTCGCGCGGGGCGAACTTCAGTACATTGTCTTCTTTGGTCACTTCTACACCGGCGTGAATAGAACGAACCAGGGAACCTTTACCACCTTTGATGGACAGTTCCTGACCGTTCAGAGTCACTTCTACGCCAGCAGGAATAGTGACGGGTGCCTTAGCAACGCGAGACATTTCCGACCTCCTATTAAGCGACGTAGCAGATGATCTCACCACCCATGCTTGCTTTGCGAGCAGCACGGTCGGTCATCACACCTTTAGACGTGGACACGATAGCAACACCGAGACCGCCCATAACTTTCGGCAGATCAGTAGTGCGCTTGTAAATACGCAGGCCGGGACGGCTCACGCGTTGGATCAGTTCTACAACCGGCTTGCCCTGGAAATATTTCAGTTCAATTTCCAGTTCCGGCTTCACGTCACCAGCTACGGTGTAGCCAGCGATGTAACCTTCTTCTTTCAGCACTTTGGCAATAGCCACTTTCAGCTTGGAAGAAGGCATGGAAACCGCAACTTTGCTCGCCGCCTGACCGTTACGGATGCGGGTCAGCATATCCGCGATCGGATCTTGCATGCTCATAGTCTAACTCCCGAGATTCTTTACCAAGAGGCCTTTTTCAGGCCCGGAATTTCGCCCTTCATGGCATGCTCACGCACCTTGATGCGAGACAGGCCAAACTTGCGCAGGAAACCGTGCGGACGACCAGTAATGTTGCAACGGTTACGCTGACGGGACGGACTGGAATCACGGGGCAGCTGTTGCAGTTGCAGAACAGCATCCCAACGCGCTTCTTCAGAAGCGTTCATATCAACGATGATAGCTTTGAGCTCGGCACGCTTGGTTGCGTACTTGGCTACCAGCTTGGCACGCTTTGCTTCGCGCGCTTTCATGGATGTTTTAGCCATAACCCTAACCTTACTTGCGGAATGGGAAGTTAAAGGCAGCCAGCAGAGCACGGCCTTCTTCATCGGTATTCGCGGAAGTGGTGATGGTGATATCCAGACCACGGACGCGATCGACTTTGTCATAGTCGATTTCCGGGAAGATGATCTGCTCACGCACGCCCATGGAGTAGTTACCACGACCGTCGAACGCTTTAGCGTTCAGGCCACGGAAGTCACGGATACGCGGTACGGAGATGCAGATCAGCCGTTCCAGGAACTCCCACATACGCTCGCCACGCAGGGTTACTTTACAACCTATCGGGTAGCCTTCACGAATCTTGAAGCCCGCAACAGATTTGCGAGCTTTGGTGATCAGCGGCTTCTGACCGGAAATGGCAGCCATATCGGCAGCAGCATTTTCCAGCAATTTCTTGTCAGAGATCGCTTCACCAACACCCATGTTCAGGGTGATTTTCTCGATCCGAGGGACTTGCATGATAGTCTTGTAACCGAACTGCTTGGTCAGTTCACTTACTACATCGGATTTGTAGTAATCATGCAGTTTCGCCATCGTTAAACTCCAATTACTTCACAAGTTCGCCGGTGGATTTGAAGAAACGAACTTTTTTGCCGTCTTCAATCCGGAAACCAACGCGGTCAGCTTTGCCAGTGGCAGAGTTGAACAGCGCTACGTTAGATACATCGATGGGGGCTTCTTTGGTGACGATACCGCCAGCCTGACCCAGTGCGGGTACCGGCTTCTGGTGTTTCTTCACCTGGTTGATGCCTTCCACGATTACCTTACCTTTAGCAATCAGAACTTGAGTGACTTTGCCACGCTTGCCCTTGTCTTTGCCGGTAAGAACAATCACTTCGTCTTCGCGACGGATTTTAGCTGCCATCGTTCGACTCCTTACAGTACTTCGGGTGCCAGGGACACAATCTTCATGAACTTCTCATTACGCAGTTCACGGGTCACCGGGCCAAAAATACGAGTACCGATCGGCTGTTGGTTGTTGTTAAGCAACACAGCCGCATTGTTGTCGAAACGGATGACTGAGCCGTCCGGACGACGAACGCCTTTACGGGTGCGTACGACCACCGCGTTATACACATCACCTTTCTTCACTTTACCGCGAGGAATAGCTTCCTTGATGGAAACTTTGATGATGTCGCCGATGCCGGCGTAACGGCGGTGCGAACCACCCAGAACCTTAATACACATTACACTGCGAGCGCCGGAGTTGTCGGCAACACCCAGCATACTTTGCATCTGGATCATCTTAGTGCTCCGCTTTGTTTACTTCTTATCCCTTTCGGGATCTGGCTGCCTTCAAAAGGCGCGAAACTATAACACAGGATTTTTAGAAAAGGTAGCCTAAAAAACAAACGGCCCCTGAAAGGGGCCGTTTGGGCTAAAAAGTACCGATTAGGCCTTTTCTACAACGGCAACCAGGGTCCAGGACTTGGTCTTGGACAGCGGGCGGCATTCGCGGATTTCCACGAGGTCACCAGCTTTGCACTCGTTGTTTTCATCATGTACGTGCAGCTTGGTAGTGCGCTTGATGATCTTACCGTAGATCGGGTGCTTTACCTTGCGCTCGATGGCAACAGTGATGGACTTGTCCATCTTGTCGCTGATTACACGACCCTGCAGAGTACGGATTTTGTCAGTCATTACGCACCTGCCTTCTCAGTCAGTACAGTCTTGATACGTGCGACGTCACGACGCACTTGTTTCAGAGTGTGAGTCTGAGCCAGTTGGCCGGTGGAAGCTTGCATGCGCATGTTGAATTGCTCACGCAGCAGGCCCAGCAGCTCCTGGTTCAGTTCTTCGACGCTCTTTTGACGCAGATCTTGGGCTTTCATCACATCACCGTCTTAATTACGAAAGTGGTCTGAACAGACAGCTTGGCTGCGGCCAGGGCGAACGCTTCACGCGCCAGAGCCTCAGGTACACCGTCCATCTCGTACAGAACCTTGCCAGGCTGGATCGGGCAAACCCAGTATTCCACGTTACCCTTACCTTTACCCATACGAACTTCGAGGGGCTTTTCGGTAATCGGCTTGTCCGGGAACACACGGATCCAGATCTTACCCTGACGCTTAACGTGACGGGTCATGGCACGACGGGCTGCTTCGATTTGACGAGCAGTCAGCTGACCACGAGATGTCGCCTTCAGGCCAAAGGTACCGAAGGATACTTCGTTACCAGAGGTGGCCAGACCGCGGTTACGACCTTTGTGGGTCTTGCGGAATTTAGTACGCTTTGGTTGCAACATTTACCGAATCTCCTTACTTGGCAGCGCGGCGCTTGTTGTCACGCTTGGGCTTCGCAGGAGCTTGCTCTTGAGCAGCGGCAGCGTTGACAGCAGCCAGACCGCCCAGAACTTCGCCCTTGAAGATCCAAACTTTAACGCCGATCACACCGTAAGTGGTGTGGGCTTCAGAAGTTGCGTAGTCGATGTCGGCACGCAGGGTGTGCAACGGCACACGACCTTCACGGTACCATTCGGTACGCGCGATTTCAGCGCCGCCCAGACGACCGGAAACTTCCACTTTGATGCCCTTGGCACCCAGGCGCATTGCGTTCTGTACGGCGCGCTTCATAGCACGACGGAACATTACACGACGCTCCAGCTGGGAAGTGATGCTGTCGGCAACCAGTTTGCCATCCAGCTCCGGCTTGCGGACTTCGGAAATGTTGATCTGAGCAGGCACGCCAGCAATAGTGGCTACAGCTTTGCGCAGCTTCTCAACGTCTTCGCCTTTCTTACCGATCACAACACCCGGACGAGCGGTGTGAATGGTCACACGGATGCTCTTGGCCGGACGCTCGATGGTGATCTTGGACAAGGACGCGTTTTTCAGTTCCTTGGTCAGGAACTGGCGTACTTGAAAATCGCTGTACAGGTTGTCAGCGAAGTCTTTGGTGTTCGCGAACCAGGTAGAATTCCAAGGCTTGGTAATACCCAGGCGAATGCCATTAGGATGTACTTTCTGACCCATTGCTTATCTCCCAGCCTTAGCGTCGGATACCACTACGGTGATGTGAGCGGTACGCTTGAGGATACGATCCGCGCGACCTTTGGCACGAGGACGGATGCGCTTCATGGAGGGACCTTCGTCGACCATGATAGTAGCAACACGCAGGGCGTCGATGTCGGCGCCTTCGTTGTGCTCAGCGTTTGCAATGGCAGATTCCAGCACTTTCTTCACCAGAACAGCAGCCTTTTTCGGGCTGAAGGTCAGGATGTTCAGAGCCTTGTCTACGGACAGACCACGTACTTGATCGGCTACCAGACGAGCTTTCTGGGCAGAAGTACGGGCATAACGGTGTTTAGCGATAGCTTCCATCATTTATCCCTTAGCGCTTCTTAGCCTTCTTATCAGCAGCATGGCCGCGATAAGTACGAGTCGGTGCGAATTCACCCAGTTTGTGACCGATCATTTCTTCGGTAACGAAAACCGGAACGTGCTGACGACCATTATGGACAGCGATGGTCAAACCGATCATGTTCGGGATGATCATTGAACGACGGGACCAGGTTTTAACCGGCTTTTTATCCCCGCTTTCCACCGCTTTCTCTACCTTCTTCAGCAAGTGCAGGTCGATAAATGGACCCTTCTTGAGAGAACGTGGCATGGTGATTCCTCTATGTTAACAATTACTTGTTACGACGACGTACGATGTACTTGTCGGTACGCTTGTTCTTACGGGTCTTGAAGCCTTTAGCCTTCTGGCCCCATGGGGACACAGGCTGCATGCCCTTGTTACGACCCTCACCACCACCGTGCGGGTGGTCAACCGGGTTCATCGCCATACCGCGAACGGTCGGACGAATACCACGCCAGCGGTTTGCACCGGCTTTACCCAGTTGACGCAGCATGTGCTCGGAGTTACCGACTTCGCCGATGGTAGCGCGGCACTCGGCCAGAACTTTACGTACTTCGCCGGAACGCAGACGCAGAGTTACATAGTTACCTTCACGAGCCAGGATCTGGATGAAAGTACCAGCGGAACGAGCCAGCTGGGCACCTTTACCAGGCTTCATCTCAACAGCGTGAACGGTAGAACCGACCGGGATGTTGCGCATCGGCAGGGTGTTACCTACCTTGATTGCGGCATCAGCACCAGAAGCGATTGCATCACCAGCTTTCAGGCCTTTCGGTGCCAGGATGTAACGACGCTCACCGTCTGCATACAGCACCAGGGCGATGTTTGCGGTACGGTTCGGATCGTATTCCAGGCGCTCAACTTTAGCCGGGATACCGTCTTTGTCGCGCTTGAAGTCGATCAGACGGTAGTGCTGCTTGTGACCACCGCCGATGTGGCGAGTGGTGATGCGGCCGTTGTTGTTACGACCACCGGTTTTGTCTTTCTTGTCCAGCAGAGCTGCAAAGGGCTTACCCTTGTACAGTTCCTGGTTGACGATCTTGACGACGTGGCGGCGGCCCGGAGAAGTAGGCTTGCACTTAACGATTGCCATTTTTCAGAACTCCTCTTACTCGGCTGCGCCCATGAAGTCGATGTCCTGACCAGCTTTCAGGGTCACATAAGCCTTTTTCCAATCGGAACGACGGCCTACGCGTGCACCTGCGCGCTTGGTCTTACCCTTCATGTTCAGGGTACGGACGGTCTCAACTTCGACCTCGAACAGTTTCGCAACTGCAGCTTTGACTTCCGCCTTGGTGGCATCAACAGCAACTTTGAACACGATAGTGTTCTGCTTTTCTGCAACCATGGTGCTCTTTTCAGAGATGTGCGGAGCCTTCAGAACTTTCAGCAGACGCTCTTCACGGATCATGCCAGCATCTCCTCGATTTGCTTAACTGCATCAGCAGTCATCAGAACCTTGTCGAAAGCGATCAGGCTGACCGGGTCGATACCGGCAACGTCACGCACGTCAACTTTGTACAGGTTGCGAGCAGCCAGGAACAGGTTCTCATCGACTTCAGCAGTCACGATCAGAACGTCAGTCAGTTCCATTTCTTTCAGCTTGGCGATCAGTTCTTTGGTCTTCGGAGCTTCGATGCCGAACTTCTCAACAACGATCAGGCGCTCTTGACGTACCAGCTCGGACAGAATGCTACGGATAGCGCCGCGGTACATCTTCTTGTTTACTTTCTGGCTGTGATCTTGCGGCTTAGCAGCAAAAGTCACACCACCGGAACGCCAAATGGGCGAACGGATGGAGCCAGCACGGGCACGACCAGTACCCTTCTGACGCCACGGCTTTTTGCCGCCACCAGACACTTCAGAGCGAGTCAGCTGCGCACGAGTACCCTGACGGGCACCAGCGGCATAAGCAACGACAACCTGGTGAACCAGAGCTTCGTTGAATTCGCGCCCGAAGGTAGTCTCGGAAACTTCAAGAGCGCTCTTGGCGTCTTTCATTACCAATTCCATTACTATCTCCTCAGACGTTACGCTTTGACGGCAGGTTTAACGATCACGTTGCCGTTGGTTGCACCCGGTACTGCACCTTTGATGAGCAGCAGGTTGCGTTCAGCGTCAACACGAACCAGTTCCAGGTTCTGAGTCGTTACACGCTCAGCACCCATGTGACCAGCCATCTTTTTGCCCTTGAATACACGGCCCGGGGTCTGGTTTTGACCGATGGAGCCAGGTACACGGTGGGACAGAGAGTTACCGTGGGTCATATCCTGGGTACGGAAGTTCCAGCGCTTAACAGTACCGGCAAAACCTTTACCCTTGGATGTGCCGGTAACGTCTACCAGCTTAACGTCAGCGAGAAGATCTACTTTCAGCTCGCTACCAACAGTGAAAGTTTCACCGTTGTTCAGGCGGAATTCCCACAGACCGCGACCGGCTTCTACACCAGCTTTGGCGAAGTGGCCAGCTTCCGGCTTGGTTACGCGGCTAGCTTTCTTGGAGCCAGTGGTAACCTGAATAGCGTTGTAGCCGTCGGTTTCTACAGATTTGACCTGAGTTACACGGTTAGCTTCAACTTCGATAACAGTCACCGGGATAGAAACGCCATCTTCAGTGAAGATGCGAGTCATACCCACTTTGCGACCTACAAGACCGATTGTCATTGTTATCAACCTCTTTCCGTAATTAACCCAGGCTGATCTGGACGTCTACACCAGCTGCCAGATCCAGACGCATCAGGGCGTCTACGGTCTTGTCAGTCGGCTCAACGATGTCTACCAGACGCTTGTGAGTGCGGATCTCGTACTGATCACGCGCGTCTTTGTTGACGTGCGGGGAGATCAGAACGGTGAAACGCTCTTTGCGAGTCGGCAGCGGGATAGGACCGCGAACCTGCGCGCCAGTGCGCTTAGCAGTTTCAACGATTTCCGCAGTGGACTGATCAATCAGACGATGATCAAAAGCCTTCAGGCGGATACGGATTCTTTGGTTCTGCATTGACAGAGCTCCAATAGATAAAAGAACATAAATCAACACCGCCCGACCGAGATTACTCCCGCCAGAGGTGTGATTTTTCACGTTTCTCCCCATATCGGGGAGACTGTATGGCTGGTTCCCACAAAGGGGATACTCAGCAAGCAGACATATCGTCTGGCTGGCCTCATGAGCAAGCGGAGGGGATTATACGGATTTTTCAAATTTGCGCAAGTGAAGGCGAACAGATTGTGCGCAATTTTATGTGACAGATGGATCTCGCACTCACCGCCTCTCCTCCCCTGCCGGCCGCACTGACGACAAGCCGGCAAGCAGACTGATAGACTGGACTCCGCCTTCGTCAATGGAACGACTCCCACATGCTCAAAGATCAAAAGAAAGCCTATCAATATGGCCTCTGTGCCGTTGCGCTCTGGTCGACGGTCGCCAGTGCCTTCAAGATATCGCTCACCTACTTTGAACCGGTGCAACTACTGCTGGTCGCGGCGTTTACCTCGACCCTGACGCTGACAGCCATCGTGGCCAAGCAGGGTAAACTGGGTCTGCTGGGCAGCTACATCAAGGCACGCCCGCTTTACTATCTGGCGCTGGGTGTACTCAATCCCTTCCTCTATTACCTGCTGCTGTTCAAGGCCTATGACCTGCTGCCTGCCCAGCAGGCGCAAACCCTCAACTACACCTGGGCCATCACCCTCAGTCTGCTGGCCGTTCCCTTCCTCGGTCAGAAACTGCGTCGTCGCGATGGCGTCGCCATCGTGCTTGGCTACTTTGGCGCGTTGGTGATCGCCACCAAGGGGGATATATTCGGCCTGCAGTTCGACAGCCCGCTCGGCGTCACGCTGGCACTGGTGTCGACTCTGATCTGGGCCAGCTACTGGATCCTCAATACCCGCAATCAGGGGGATCCTATCGTCAGCTTGCTGCTTGGTTTCATCATCAGCCTGCCCTTTATCGTCGCCGCGACCTGGCTGCTCTCCGATTTTGCCATGACCGCTTGGCAGGGATGGGCAGGCGCCATCTATGTAGGGCTGTTCGAGATGGGTTTCGGTTTCGTGCTCTGGTTGATGGCGCTGCGCCACGCAACCAACACAGCCCCCATCAGCAACCTTATCTTCATCTCGCCGTTTGCCTCGCTGGTGCTGCTCAACCTGCTCATCGGCGAAACCATTCACCCCGCCACCCCTATCGGGCTAGCCTTCATCGTCGCGGCCCTGCTTATCCAGCAGCTGAAATATGGCAAGCGCTATCGCAATACCGCCAAACCACAAGCCTGACCAAGCAGAAGGGGCGTATCTCTCGATACGCCCCTTCTCTCAATCCATCCACTCCTGCGGCTGGTTCTTGGGTAACCGCAGCTCGACCAGCAAGCCACCCAGCTCGGATCGTCCCAACCTGATGGTGCCGTGATGCTGGGCCATGATCTTGGCTACGATGGCCAGTCCCAAGCCGCTCCCTCCCACGGTGCGAGCCACATTCCCCTGAGTAAAGGGCGTGAGTACCCGGGTGTAGTCCTGCTCCGGGATACCCGGGCCATCATCGGACAAGCGCAGGCGAACCCAGTGACCATCGTCTTTCAGCTCGGCATGCAGGCTGCCTGCCCCATAGCGTAGCGAGTTGCCTGCCAGATTGGTCAGCACCCGCCGCATGCTGATCGGGTTGCAGACGACTCGCACCGCATCCTTCGGCAGGGCGAGGTCAACTTCGAGCCCCTGCTCGGTGTGCATCAGCAAGGTGTCGTGTACCAGCTGAGTCAAATCGGCCGGTGAAAACTGCTGCCCTTCATCGGGACGGATGTAGTCGATGAACTGGTCGATGATGGCATTCGATTCATCGATATCGGAGTTGATGCTCTCCTTGAGGTACTCGTCGCCCGACGACATCATCTCGGTCGCAAGACGAATCCGGGTCAGCGGGGTGCGCAGATCGTGGGACACCCCCGCCATCATCATGTTGCGCTCCTCGATCAGGCTCTTGATGGAGTGCGACATATGGTTGAAGGTGCGGGTCAGACGGCGAACTTCACGGGACCCCTGCTCGCCGAGCGCTTCGGGGAACTCCCCTTTGGCCACCGCAACGGCCCCCTCCTCCAGATCCTCCAGCGGGCGAACCAGCTGACGGGCAAAACGCCATGCGGCGAAGAGCGTAATGACCAGCAGCACGCTCATATAGAGGATAAGCGGCTCGATATCGTCATCTTCAATCTCGGTCAACGGGATTCGGACCCAGGTTTTGTTGGCCTGGGGAGGCTGGATCCAGATGATGTAGTGATCCTGGATCTCGACCCGCACCTTGGTCTTGCCACCAAGCTCGCGACTGATGTTCTCCTCCAGATAGGCATAGGGCTTGGAGTCGTTGAGTCCATGCTGCTCCGCTTCGCTCTGGGTGTAGATATCGCTACCGGTCGCCACATAGACCAGCGCCTCGGCGTCATCGCTCAGCGCCAGCTGATTGCTCTCGACCGGAAAGATGAGTTTGACCTGATTGGCCAACAGGTGACTGATCTGCTTGACCGTCGGGGCCAGCAGATAGTTGTAGAAGGTAACGTAGGAGACTGCTTGATAGACGATCAGCACGGCCGCCAAAAACCAGAGCATGCGTGAAAACATGCTCCCGACTTTTTTCATGCTCTTTCACCATCAGGCACAAAGACGTAGCCCAGACCCCAGACAGTCTGCAGATAACGCGGCTGGGTCGGGTCCTGCTCCAGCAGGCGGCGCAGGCGCGACACCTGCACATCGATGCTGCGCTCGGTGGCAGTGTATTCGCGGCCCCGGGCCAGATTCATAAGCTTGTCGCGGGAGAGCGGCTCGCGCGGGTGACTCACCAGCACCTTGAGCACAGCAAATTCACCGCTGGTCAGCGCCATCGGCTCACCATCGCGGCTCAGCTCGCGGGTCGCGAGATTGAGCTGATAAACCCCGAAGTTGACCACCTTCTCGGCGGCGGAAGGAGCACCGGGCAACTCGACGGTATGACGGCGCAGCACGGCACGGATCCGGGCCAGCAGCTCACGCGGATTGAACGGCTTGGGCAGGTAGTCATCCGCCCCCATCTCGAGTCCGACGATGCGATCGACATCATCCCCCTTGGCAGTCAACATCAAGACCGGGATCTGGTTGCCCCCCTCACGTAGACGACGGCAGATGGAGAGACCATCCTCGCCGGGCAGCATCAGGTCGAGCACCATCAGGCTGAAGTTTTCACGGGTCAGCAGACGATCAGCCTGCTCGCCGTTGGCAACGCCACGCACCACGAACCCCTGTTCGGTGAGGTAGCGCTCCAGCAGGGAGCGTAATTTCAGATCGTCGTCCACCACCAGGACCTTGTATTGCTGCTGACTCATTGGATTGCCTCGTCGCCTTAATCTGCCTCCAATACTAGGGCGGGGCACTGCGGGAGCAAAGCATAAATATGTTACCGGTTATTGCTTGATGGTTGCGTAAGCGGAAGTCAATCGAACGAAAATCGTATTGGCCATATCTTGTCGCAGCCACCCGGATACCATGATTTCACTCGACAGCAGAGGGACAAAAGCTAATATTCCCGTGCAGTTAGCACCACCTCTCTATCAGACCAGGTCAGAGATCATCATGAAGACAAAGCTGATCACCCGCGAAGGTTACAACAAACTGAAGGAAGAGCTCGATTTCCTGTGGCGTCAGGAGCGACCCGAGACCACCCGCAAGGTGGCTTGGGCGGCCAGCCTCGGTGATCGCAGCGAGAATGCCGACTACCAGTACAACAAGAAACGGCTGCGGGAGATCGACCGGCGGGTGCGTTACCTGCGCAAGTGTCTGGAAGAGCTGGGGATTGTCGATTACGCCCCCGCTCAGGAGGGCAAGGTCTTCTTCGGTGCCTGGGTCGAGGTGGAGAACGACGAGGGCGAGACCAAGCGCTTTCGCATCGTCGGCTATGACGAGATCTTCGAGCGCAAGGATTACATCTCCATCGACTCCCCCATGGCCCGCGCCCTGCTCAAGAAAGAGGTCGGCGACGAAGCCATCGTGCGCACGCCAGTCGGTGACGTCTGCTGGTATGTCAACGACATCAGTTACCCGCGCTAGCCCTCTCTGATGCCGGCCATGTGGTTGGCATCCCCTCCTGCGCGCCCTATAGTGCTGGCACTTGGCGCCATTGAGCCAGACCCGACCACAGAGGTTCTTAACAGAAACCATGACACAGACCATCGAACATCTGATCGCTGCCGAGCTCAATGCTCGCCCGCAACAAGTCGAAGCCGCTGTACGCCTGCTGGATGAAGGCGCGACCGTGCCCTTCATCGCCCGTTACCGCAAAGAGGTGACCGGCGGTCTGGACGACAGCCAGCTGCGTACCCTGGAGAGCCGACTCGGCTACCTGCGCGAACTGGCAGATCGCCGCCAGGTGATCCTGCGATCCATCGAGGAGCAGGGCAAGCTGACCCCCGAACTGGCCCGCGAGCTGAACGAAGCCGACAGCAAGACCCGACTGGAAGACCTCTATCTCCCCTACAAACCCAAACGCCGCACCAAGGGGCAGATGGCCATCGAGGCGGGGCTGGAACCGCTGGCCGACCTGCTGCTGAGCGACCCGATGAAAGAGCCCGAACAGGAGGCGGTTCGCTTCCTCAACGCCGAGCAGGGGATCACCGACAGCAAAGCGGCTCTCGATGGCGCCCGCTACATCCTGATGGAGCGCTTTGCTGAGCAGGCCGACCTGCTGGAGAAGCTGCGCGACTACCTGTGGCAAAACGCTACCCTGCGCGCTCGCGTGGTGGCTGGTAAAGAGCAGGAAGGGGCCAAGTTCAAGGACTACTTCGAGCACGACGAGCCGCTGCACAAGGCCCCCTCCCACCGGGTGCTGGCCATGCTGCGCGGTCGCAACGAGGGTGTGCTCAATCTGGCGCTGGTCGCGGGTGACGATGAGGGTGCCAGCCCTTGCGAAGGGATTATTGCCCATCACCTCAAGCTCAACCTGCAAAATCGCCCGGCCGACAAGTGGCTGCAAGGGGTAGTGAGCTGGACTTGGAAGATCAAGCTATCGCTCCAGATGGAGACCGAACTGATCGGTCGCATCCGCGAGTCAGCAGAGGATGAGGCGATCAAGGTATTTGCCATGAACCTCAAGGATCTGCTGATGGCGGCTCCGGCCGGCATGCGTTGCACCATGGGGCTGGATCCCGGCATCCGTACCGGCGTCAAGGTGGCCGTGGTCGATGCCACCGGCAAGCTGGTCGATACCGCAACCATCTATCCGTTCGAACCCAAGCGCCAGATTGACCAGAGCCTCAAGACCCTGAGCGAGCTGTGCCAGAAGCACAAGGTCGAACTCATCAGCATTGGCAACGGCACCGCCTCGCGGGAGACCGACCGCCTGGTGAGCGATCTGTTCGAACGCTATCCGGCCGCCAAGGCCCAGAAAATTGTGGTAAGCGAAGCGGGAGCCTCGGTCTATTCCGCCTCCGAGCTAGCCTCTCTGGAGTTCCCGGATCTCGACGTCTCCCTGCGCGGCGCTGTCTCCATCGCCCGCCGTCTGCAGGATCCGCTGGCCGAGCTGGTCAAGATCGATCCCAAGAGCATAGGTGTGGGTCAGTACCAGCACGATGTTGGCCAGAGTCAGCTAGCCCGCCGACTCGATGCCGTGGTCGAGGATTGCGTAAACGCGGTCGGGGTGGATGTGAACACCGCTTCGGTCGCCCTGCTCAACCGGGTTTCCGGCCTCTCCCAAACCCTGGCCCAGAATATCGTCGCCTATCGTGACGAACACGGCGCCTTCCAGAATCGTCAGCAGTTGCTGAAAGTGAGCCGACTCGGCCCCAAGGCGTTCGAGCAGTGTGCCGGCTTCCTGCGCATTCGTGGCGGCAGCAACCCGCTGGACGGCTCGGCGGTACACCCGGAATCCTACCCAGTGGTAGAGCGGATCCTCGCCAGGCTGGAACAGACCGTGGATAGCCTGCTCGGTAACAGCAGCCTGCTGCGCACTCTCAAGCCTGCCGACTATACCGACGAGCAGTTCGGTGTGCCCACCGTCACCGACATCATCGGCGAGCTGGACAAGCCGGGCCGCGACCCGCGCCCCGAGTTCAAAACCGCAACCTTCAAGGAAGGGGTGGAGAAAATCAGCGATCTGGTGCCCGAGATGGTGCTGGAAGGGGTGGTCACCAACGTCACCAACTTTGGCGCCTTCGTCGATATCGGCGTCCATCAGGATGGCCTGGTGCACATCTCTTCCCTCACGGACCGCTTCGTCAAGGATCCCCGCGAGGTGGTCAAGGCCGGTGACATAGTGCGAGTGAAGGTGCTGGAGGTGGACGTGCCGCGCAAGCGGATCAGCCTGACCATGCGCCTTGACGAAAAGGCTGGCCAGCCGGCACGCAAACCGGCCGAGCCGCGCCACTCCGGTAACACCAAGCCGAAACAGGCGCCCCGGCAGAGTGCTCCGACCGAGGGAGCCATAGGCAACGCCTTCGCTGCGGCCCTCTCCAAGCTGAAGAAATAAGCGCCCCAGAAATGCAAAAAGCCCCGCGAGGGGCTTTTTTGTCAAAGTTACCCAGCGTTATTGGGCCAGTGCGGCCAGAATGGCGTCAGCCTCCTGATGGGCTGCCAATACTTCCCGCAGCCGGTTGAAGGCCTTGCAGGCCTCCTGCGGGTATTTGCCGTAGGAGACCACCCCTGTGTGGCTCCAGCCTGCAGCAAGCATCACTTTCTTCTTGAAACTGGTGCCCTCGGTGCCACCACCACCCAGCTGCATCAGAAATTGCTCCATCTGCAGATGGGCCGGCGGTACACGGGAGAAGGTAGTGAAATCTTCCGGTTTGACTTCATCGAAATGCATGACAGCTCCTGTAAAAATAGGATGGGCCTGATCTTCAGGTTAGTTGCAAAAATTGGGTGTGCTGCCGAAAGTTGCTGGCACTGCGTCAGATGCGCAGACTAAGTGACTGGTTTGCAGCCGGGCTCACAGACTGCTGATAGCGGTTGGCGATCACCTGATTGCGCTTGTCCATGTAAGCGCTCAGCACCCCGTCCGTACTATTGCTGCGTTCGGCTATCAGCTCTTTGCGTGCTTTGGCTTCACTGGCAGCCGCACTGCGTGCGACCGACAGATCCTGAGCTGATGGCTCGGCAGGGGCCAGCGCTGCCGAACGGATTTGCTGCATCTTGGTGATGGTGGCAGCAGGATCACCGGGCACTGCGCTGGTGTCTATCTGGACTTCACCACCAGTCGCATAGCGCTTGCCATCCGGCCCCTGAGTGAACTGGAAGGTCGGCATTCCCGCATAGCTACCGCCGGCAGAGTGGTGCGCCTGTTCATGGGTGCGCACCTCCTGATCCCGATCGGCCAGATCCTGAACCTGTTGCTCGTGCCTCCTTTGCTGCTCCTGCTCTTTATTATTCGGGTCTTGTTGCTTGCGCTGACCATCCTCCCCCGTCGCTTCGACAAAACGGTGGTCGAGGGGGTTTTGCACTGTGGATTGGTTACCTTCCCGGCTGCTCTGGTTGGCAGGGTTGGTGTTGGTCGCCTGACCGGCTTTGGATTTCTCTTTCTGGGAGCCGACTTCAGATTCGGCAATGGAGGCCTGGCTCGAGCGAGCCTGCGGGATCAGTTCTGCCCGGCGATTATCCGTCCGGGCCGCTTCCACTTGAGGTTGCAGCTGCGTCGGAATAAGGGGGGGTAGACTGACATTGATGTTCATCTCACACCCGGATGTCGATCAGGGTTCCCATCATGTCGCTGGCAGTCTTCATCACCTTGGCGGAAGCTCCGGCTTGCAGCTCGGCAGACTTGAGGTTGACGAGTTCGTCCGGCACTTGCACCTGATCCCCGCTTGGCGTGTTGAGACGGGCAAGCTGGCCGGATGCCCGATCGGCAACCTGCTCGGCTCGCTGGAATCCCTGCAGGCCACTGTTAAAGGCGGATTCAATACGCATGGCGTTACTCCTCTGATCACAGCTTAATTATCCGCCAGACCAGAGGATTAATGAAGCTTTGCGGCTATTTTTTAGCCAACAAAATCTCGAAGGATTTCAATGAATTCGTCAGGATGAGAAATAAAAGGTGCATGTGAGGCCTTGCTGAAGGTGACACTTCGACTAGCGGGATAGCGTTCATCCAGCAGAGGAATGGCTGCTTTGGGCACCAGTGAATCCAGCCGACCATAGATGCGCAGCCAGGGCAACGCCAGGGATACCAGGTCATCGCGCAGATCAATATCAGCCAGCAAACCGAGCCCCGCCTCCAGTGCTGCGAACTGGGGAGCAGGTCGTTCCGCAAGCCAGTGGCGCAGCTGGCGGATATCGTCCCGGGCATGTTCGCTGCCCATCGCCTGGATCGCCAGAAAGCGCTCTATGGTCTGGCGAAAATCCCCCGCCAGCATCTGGTTGAAACCGGTCAGCACCTTGGGGGCAATTCCGGGCCACTCGTCCCGTGCCATAAAGCAGGGAGAGCTGGCTACCGTGATCAGGGAGTGCAGACGCTCGGGATGAGTCAGCGCCAGCCGGCTCGCCACCAGACCTCCGAGGGACCACCCCACCAGATGACACTTCTCTGGCAACACGGTGGCGACCTGCTCCGCCAGCCATGGCAGGTTATAGTCGACCCCCTCGGCCAATGGGCTGTTACCAAAGCCGGGCAGATCCACCAGATGAACCCGGTAATGTACCGCCAGCTGCTGGGCGATGCCGTGCCACACTGCGCCGTTCATACCCCATCCGTGCAACAGCACCAGATCGGGTCCCTGACCAAACTGCTCTACCGATACGCTCATCTAGACTCAAGATCCCTGTTCATGCTCTTGGGGTCAGCATGTTAAAGCGCCTGCTTGCCAAAGCAAGTCCACTGTTCGGCAGCCACGCCGACTGGCAGGGAAGCTGCCTGCTCTGTCGGCAGCCTTGTGATGACGAACCGTTGCTATGCAGCTGGTGTCGACAGTCCTTGCATCAGCCACAGCAGCGCTGTCGACTCTGCGCCGCCCCGCTGCCGGAAGAGATCCAGACCGGGGTAGTATGTGGTCGCTGCCAGCGCAGGCCACCGCCGTGGGAGCGACTACAGGTGATCGGTGACTATCAGCCACCCTACCCGGCCCTGATACCGCGCCTGAAGTATTCGGGGCAAATTCTATTGGCCCCCCTGTTGGCCCGTTTGCTGGCAGATCATCTCGATTGCGATGACCTGCCGGAGACGATTATTCCCGTCCCTCTGCACTGGTGGCGTCAATGGTGGCGCGGCTTCAACCAGGCGGAGGAGATCGCCAGTCACCTGAGCCAGCTAACCGGAATTCCTTGCGATAACCGGCTGCTGCGCAGGATCAGAGCGACGCCACAGCAGACCAAACTCAGCGCAGGCCAGCGACGGCGCAATCTGCGCGGCGCATTTCACATTGCACCACACCACTATCGTCATATCGCCCTGCTTGATGACGTGGTTACCACCGGCGCCACCGCCGGTCAGCTCGCCCGTCTGCTTCATGAGAGCGGGGTCACAAAGGTGGAGGTCTGGGCCATCTGCCGCACCCAGAGGCATCTCAAGTAGCCATCGGCATGCTACCCAAGCCTTGCTAACCGCGTTATCATGAATACCCTAGTCGTACACTCAGGTTTATGAGGATAGTGATGATCAGCATTTCCGACGCCGCCCAGGCCCATTTCCGTAAACTGCTGGAAAAACAGCCTGATGGCACCAATATCCGGGTGTTTGTGGTCAATCCGGGAACCCAGAATGCCGAGTGTGGCGTATCGTATTGCCCACCCGATGCCGTGGATCCGGAAGATCAGCACCTGCCTTTCAGCGGTTTCGACTGCATGGTCGATCCCCTGAGCGCCCCCTTCCTGGTGGATGCCACCATCGACTTCGTGACCGATCAGATGGGCTCCCAGCTCACCCTGAAGGCGCCGAACGCCAAAATGCGCAAGGTTGCCGACGATGCACCGCTGATCGAGCGCATCGAGTACACCCTCATCTCCGAGGTTAACCCCATGCTGGCCGGTCACGGCGGCAAGGTGACCCTGACCGAGCTGACTGAAGATGGCTACGCCATTCTGCAGTTTGGCGGCGGTTGCAACGGCTGCTCCATGGTCGATTACACCCTGAAAGAGGGTATCGAGAAGCAGCTGCTGGAGAAATTCCCGGGCGAACTCAAGGGTGTCAAAGACGCCACCGAGCACCAGCGCGGCGACCACTCCTACTACTGATTTGTTGCCCTTGCGGCGCAAAGAAAAGGCCCCGCCATCCGGCGGGGCCTTTTGCATGGGCAATCGGCAGATTACTCGTCCTTCTTGTCGCGCGACAGCAGGGCGATGGCGGCCTCTTTCGGGTTTTTCCCCTCATAGAGCACCTTGAAGATCTGTTCGCAGATGGGCATCTCGACGCCGCAGCGCGCCGCCAGCAGATGCACTTCCTTGGTGTTGCGATACCCTTCCACCACCTGACCGATCTCGGTCATGGCAGTGTCGACATCTTTACCGGCGCCAAGCGCCAGTCCGAAGCGACGGTTGCGCGACTGGTTGTCGGTACAGGTGAGCACCAGATCCCCGAGCCCGGCCATCCCCATAAAGGTTTTGGCATCGGCTCCAAGGGCGGCACCCAGACGCTGCATCTCCACCAAACCCCGGGTGATGAGCGCGGTTCTGGCGTTGGCGCCAAAACCCAACCCGTCGGAGAGGCCGGCACCGATGGCGATGACGTTCTTCACCGCCCCACCCAGTTGCAGACCGACGAAATCCGGATTGGTATAGACCCGGAACGAGCGGCCACAGTGCAGCAGATGGGAGAGATCGTCGGCGAAATCATCGTGGGTCGAGGCGACCGAGATGGCGGTCGGCATACCGGCAGCCAGCTCCTTGGCGAAGGTGGGGCCGGAGATGACCGCCAGCGGCATCTCGTCACCCAGCACCTCGCGGGCCACATCCTGCAGCAGGCGGCCACTGTCAGGCTCCAACCCCTTGGTGGCCCAGGCGATACGGGTATCGGGGCGCAGGAAGGGTTTGACCTGAGTCAGCACCAGGCCGAATACGTGGCTCGGCACGACCAGCAGCAGCACGGGGGCAGCCTGTACCGCACGTTGCAGATCCGCAGTCAGCTGCAGATCGGCAGGAAAAGGGACATCCGGCAAAAATGCCTTGTTGCAGCGATCCTGTTCCAGCTCGGCGACATGGGCGGGGTCATGACCCCACAGCAGGGTCGGATGACCGTTGCGCGCCAGAGAAATGGCAAGGGCGGAGCCGTAAGACCCCGCCCCCAGGACCGAGATAGCGATCTGGTCAGCCATTATCAGGCTTCCGCAGTCGCCTGCTGGGCCTGAGCTTGCGCCATGTGCTGGGCAAACAGGGCATCGAAGTTGACCGGTGCCAGGTTCAGCTGCGGGAAGGAACCCTTGCTCACCATGTTGGCCACGGCTTCGCGGGCATACGGGAACAGGATGTTCGGGCAGAAGGCAGCCAGGCAGTGGGCCAGTTGCGGCTCCGGCAGGTTGCCGATGGTGAAGATACCGGCTTGCTGAACTTCGCACAGGAAGGCAGTTTCGGTTTCCAGCTTGCAGGTGACGGTCAGGGTCAGCACCACTTCGTAGACGCTGTCAGCCAGGATGTTGGTCTTGGTGTCCATGTCCAGCTTGACGTCCGGCTGCCACTCTTTCTGGAAGATGTGCGGGGTGTTGGGCGCTTCGAAAGAGACATCCTTGGTGTAGACACGCTGGATGTGGAATTCCGGTTGTACTTCCTGGTTGTTGATCTCGTCAGCCATTTCGTTTGCTTCCTTTTATATGGATAAGTGGGCACAGGCCCTGCTTGAATCAGCGTTAATCAGCGCTTCTTGGTGACCGGCAGATTTTCTGCACGCCACTGGGCCATGCCACCGCCGAGCACATATACCTGCTGGAATCCGGCCTTGCTCAGCTGACGGCCCGCGCCGCCCGCAGTCATTCCCGACTCGCACACCACTATGATGGGGGCATCTTTATGCTTTTCAACCGGGCCCAGGTTATTGCTCTGGATCTGGGTGAGGGGCAGGTGCTGGGCACCGGCCAGATGGCCCTTGGCGTACTCTTCCTGACTGCGAATATCCACCACGGTGGCGTTTTCACGGTTGATCAGCAGGGTCGCGGTGTGGTTGTTGACGGTTTTTACCGGAGAAAAACGGGCACGCACAGTGGTGTAAACCAGAGTGCCTGCCAGGCCGAACCAGGCTGCGGTCAGCAGCGGGTTGCGAGCCGCGAAATCCAAATACTCTTGCATCTTCTACTATCCAGGGATCAAGACAAGGGCCCGAGTATACATGGGGGAATAGCCAAGATCAGCCATCTTGGCGGGAAAGCGCGAGCAGGCTCCCATCACGATTCGGTATGTTGCGCCCCTGAAACGGCGCTGTGCGGAGCCGAGGGGGTCGCCCTTGGCTATCAGGTGACTATTTCGGCAGATGTAGTAATATTACGCTAGTTTCATTTCCCGCATTTTTTCCAATCCGAGAGGACATAGTCTTATGTCAACAGCTAAGAAACCTTTGGTTCTGGTCATCATGGACGGTTGGGGCTACAGCACCAAGCAGGAGTTCAACGCCGTCGCTGCCGCCAAGACTCCCAACCTCGATCGTCTGGCCCGTGACTACACCAGCACCCTGATCTCCGGCTCCGGCCTGGACGTCGGTCTGCCGGATGGCCAGATGGGCAACTCCGAAGTGGGCCACGTCAACATCGGTGCCGGTCGCATCGTCTATCAGGAGCTGACCCGCATCTCCAAAGACATTCAGGACGGCCCCTTCTTCGAGAACGTGGAGCTGGCCAAGGCTGTTGACGCTGCCGTGAGCAACGGCAAAGCCGTTCACATCATGGGTCTGATGTCTCCGGGTGGCGTACACAGCCACGAAGAGCACATCATGGGCATGATCGAGATGGCCGCCAAGCGTGGCGCCGAGAAGATCTACTTCCACGCCTTCCTGGATGGTCGTGACGTACCGCCGCGCTCCGCCCAGTCCTCCATCGAGCTGTTCGACGCCCTGTTTGCCAAGCTGGGCAAGGGCCGTTTCGCCTCCATGATCGGCCGTTACTACGCCATGGACCGCGACAACCGCTGGGATCGCGTGCAGCAAGCCTATGACCTGATGACCCAGGGCAAGGGCGAGTTCACCGCTGAAAGCGCCACCGAAGCACTGGCTGCCGCCTATGCTCGCGACGAGAACGACGAGTTCGTCAAGGCCACCCGTATCGGTGAAGCTGCCCCGATGGTTGACGGCGATGCTTTGATTTTCATGAACTTCCGTGCCGACCGCGCCCGTGAAATCACCCGTGCCTTCGTTGACAGCGACTTCACCGGCTTCGCCCGTGCTGCCCAGCCGAAACTGAACTTCGTGATGCTGACCGAATACGCGGCCGACATCAAAACCGCCTGTGCCTACCCGCCGACCGCTCTGGTCAATACCCTGGGTGAGTGGCTGGCCAAGCAGGGCAAAACCCAGCTGCGCATCTCCGAAACCGAGAAGTACGCTCACGTCACCTTCTTCTTCAACGGTGGCGAAGAGGCCTGCTTCACTGGCGAAGATCGCGAAATCGTCGCCAGCCCGAAAGTGGCTACCTATGACCTGCAGCCGGAGATGAGCTCCGAAGAGCTGACCGACAAGCTGGTTGCAGCCATCAAGAGCGGCAAGTACGACGTCATCATCTGTAACTACCCGAATGGCGACATGGTTGGTCACACCGGTGTGTTCGATGCCGCCGTCAAAGCCTGTGAAGCCGTTGACCACTGCATCGGTCGCGTTACCGACGCCCTGGCCGAAGTGGGTGGCGAGTGCCTGATCACTGCCGACCACGGCAACGCCGAGAAGATGATGGATGAAGAGACTGGTCAGGCTCACACCGCCCACACCAATCTGCCGGTTCCGCTCATCTACTTCGGTCGTAAAGCCGAGGTTGCCGAGGGTGGCAAACTGTCCGATCTGGCCCCCACCATGCTGACCCTGATGGGTCTGCCGGTGCCGCCGGAAATGACTGGCAAGCCCCTGATGATTCTGAAATAATCCTTCCCCATGCGGGGATGCGAAGTTATTTCACCAAAAACCAGTCGCGTCGGCCTGTTGGCCGGCGCGCTGTTTTTTTGCCTGTCGTTTGGCGCCAGCAAACCGGTTTTGGCCGCCAATCAGCAGCTGGGCGCCATGCAGTCCCAGATCAAGGAACAACAGCAGACCATCAAGCTCAGCAAGCAGGAGCTGGCCAAGCTCAACGCCCAGCTCAAAGCTGACGAGCAGGCCATCTCGGCCGCTGCCGCCAAGCTTGATGAGACCAGGCAACAGCTCAAGCAGAACCAGCAGAAGCTGGCCAATCTGCAAAAAGACAAGCTGGCGCTGGAGCAACAAGCCAAACATCAGAAGCAACTGCTGGCCAAGCAGGCGGAGAGCGCCTTCACCGCCGGCAGTCACGATTACCTCAAACTGCTGCTCAATCAGCAGGATCCGGCCAAACTGAGCCGCTCCCTCGACTACTACGACTACCTCAACAAGGCGCGCATCGAAGCCATCGAGGCGCTGCGTGCCACCCGCGACAAGCTGGCGAAAAACCAGCAAGCCACCAGAGAGACCGAAAGCAAGCTGCAGGCCCTGCTGAGTGAACAGCAGGAGCACCACCAGACCCTGCTGGCCAGCCAGCAGAGCCGGGCCAAGGTGCGCAACCAGCTGCAGCAGTCGGTCGAGGATGACGAACAGAAGCTGACCCAGCTGGTCAAGGCGGAGAAAGCGCTGAAGGCCCGACTGGAAGAGCTGCGTCGCAAGCGGGAAGAGCAGGAGCGCCGCGAACGGGCCGAACGGGAACGGCTGGCCAAGCTGAAGGCGGAACAGGAGCGTCAGCGCCGTCTGGCAGAGCAGCGCCGTGCCGAGCAGCAGCGTCAGGATCAGGCGAGCCAGCAGGAGGTCGCCAGCACCAAGCCGGAGCGCGGTTCCGGCATCAGCAGTGCCGGCCACTACACCGGGCTCAAGACCAACGGCAGCCTGCGCTGGCCGGTACAGGGGCCGATCCTCATCGCCTACGGCTCGCCGCGCACCGCCGAACTGAAGTGGAAAGGCACCCTGATCGGCGCCAGCGAAGGAACCCAGGTCAAGGCGGTCGCCCCGGGTCAGGTGGTCTACGCCGACTGGCTCGACGGCTTCGGTATGCTGCTGGTGATCGACCACGGCAGCGGCTACATGAGCCTCTACGGTCACAACCAGTCGCTGCTGCGTCAGGTGGGCCAGAATGTGGAACAGGGCGAACCGGTGGCGCTGGTCGGCGACAGCGGCGGACAGGACAGGCCCGGCCTCTACTTCGAGATCCGCTATCAGGGCGAGGCGATCAACCCGACCAAGTGGCTGGGCAAGCGCTCGTAACGTCGCGCACCAGCCCACATCAGCCAAAAGCCTGCCCTGCGCAGGCTTTTGTCATTCAAGGGGAAGAGGTTCCTCCCCTCTTTGGTGGAAAATTACATATTTTTCAGTCAGCTCAGGGGAAGACGATCAAACCGACCTGCTCCAGCAGTGTCTGCTGCTGATCCTCGTTAATCATCACCCCCTGCAGATCGATCCGGCGCAGATCCAGCCCCGGCAGATCGCACTGGCGCAGGTCGCAACCCTGCAGGCTGAAGCTGCTCCAGTCGATCTGGCCAAACTCGGAACCACTGAGGTCAGACCCCGCCAGCGAGGCGCCGAACAGATTGGCCCCCTGCCAGCGGTTGCCACTGAGCTCGCACTTCTCCAGCAGGCAACCTTCGAAACTGGCATAGCTGAAGTTGTTGCCGGTCAGGTGCGCCTCGCAGAAGTAGCTTTTGGCGGTGATCCGGTTGGCAAAGCTGGCATGGGCAAAGTTGATGCCCACCGCCTGACAGTCGCGCAACTCCAGCCCCAGACACTGGCTGCGACTGCAATCGACCATGGTGAGATCGCAGCGCAGAAAGCTCGCCTCACGCAGATCGCAACCCTGCATCAGACAGCTCTGCTCGCTCTCCCGATCGTAGAAGCTGCAATCGACGAAGCGGCTCTCGCCCAGATCGAGCCAGGAGAAGTCACAGCCGATAAAACGGCACTCAGAGAAGTACTCCCCCTCCACCTCATCCTGCGTGAAACGCACCTGTGCGAACTGCTTGCCTTTTACCATCGGAAATCTGCCTCTTTACGGTTTCATATGCTGACTTTCGCCGCCAAAAACGGTAATGTTACAAGTAACATTCATCCTGGATACCGTCATGAGCCCCACTCGCAAGCGCCGCCCCACCCTGCAGGATATCGCCGACCTGACCGGGGTCACCAAGATGACCGTCAGCCGCTATCTGCGCGATCCGCAGACTGTGGCCGAGGGCACCCGCGAACGGATTGCCGCGGCGGTGGAGGAGCTGGGCTATATCCCCAACCGGGCGCCGGACATTCTCTCCAACGCGACCAGCAGGGCGATCGGTATCCTGATCCCCTCCCTCTCCAACCAGGTCTTCTCGGCGGTGATCCACGGCATCGAAGCGGTGACCCGACCGGCGGGCTACCAGACCCTGCTCGCCCACTACGGCTACAGCCCGGAACGGGAGGAGGAGCAGATCGCCTCGCTGCTCTCCTACAACGTGGATGGCCTGATCCTCTCCGACAGCCGCCACACCGAGCGTACCCGCAAGATGATCGCCACTGCCGGCATTCCGGTGGTGGAGACCATGGATCTCCCCCCCGACCCCATCGACATGGTGGTAGGTATGGATCACAAGGCGGCCGCCCGGGCCATGGTATCAGAGATGCTGCGCCGGGGCCGACGTCAGGTGGTCTATCTCGGCGCCCGTCTCGACGTGCGGACCCAGCTGCGGATGGAGGGCTACTATCAGGCGATGCAGGACTTCGGCCTCACCGGCCAGCACCTGCTGACCGAGCAATCCTCCACCTTTACCCTCGGCGGAGAACTGCTCGATCAGGCGCTGGCGCGCTACCCCGACCTCGACGGCATCTTTTGCACCAACGATGACCTGGCCGTCGGCGCCCTGCTGCAGTGCCAGAGCCGCTGGATCCCGGTGCCGCAGCAGATTGCCATCGCCGGCAGCAACGCCCTCGACATCGGCCACGCCATGACCCCCAAGCTGGCCAGTATCGTCACCCCCCGCGAAGAGATCGGCCGCGAAGCGGCCGCCATGCTGCTCGCCCGCCTCGGCGGCAAACCGCCAGCCGAGAGCCGCAAGGATATGGGCTTCACCCTCTATGAGGGGGAAAGCCTCGGCTGATCCCTTGCCATCATGGCGCGTTGGCCGGTCATGATGGCGCATCTGGCCACCACTTCTCGCCATCCTCTGCTCTATGCTGGCCCGGCATTCCAGCCACATGTCAGGAGCAGAAGATGAACAACACCGAACGATTGCAAGCCTGCCTGCAGCGCGTTGTCTGCAATCCCCGCTTTACCCTGGCCGAGCTCGACCAGTGGTTCACCCCGGATTACTGCCAGCAGGTGAACGGCGAGCAACTCGACTACGCCGCCTTTCGCCAGCACATTGCGACGCTCAGAGATCATCTGGCCGAAGCCACCATCGAGTTTGTCGCCACCATCGCACAAGGGGACAGGGTGCACTCGACCCATGTGGTACGAGCCACCCGCCACGATGGCGCCCCACTGGTCTGCAAGGTGAGCGGTCTCTTCACCTTTCGCGACGGCAAGATCTGCCAGACCGACGAGGTGACCTGCCTGCTGAGCGGCAGCGAGCAGGATGCCGACATAGGTTCACGACGCTGAGTCGCGCCGGGCGAAGCGCTGGAGCGCGCGGGAGAAGGCGGCAGGATCTTCGTAACCGAGCAGGTCGGCAATCTGCTCCGATGTGAACCCCTGATACTGCAACTGGCAGGCCCGCCCCATCACCACCTGCTCGCGCCACTGGCGGAAGGTACAACCCAGCTGCTGGACGAAAAGCCGGTTGAGGGTACGCAGCGAGGCGCCGCAATCCACGGCCAGCTCGGCAAGCATGGTGTTGATGGAGGGAGCCTGACAGAAGCGCTCCAGCACCCGCAGCAGGCGCGGGTCGAGGTTGGCCGCCAGCGCAGGCTGGGCCGCTTGCGGAGCAGCTCGCGCCAACTCGTGGCCAATCACCGTCAGATAGGCCTCCCGCTCGGCCCCCTCCTCCAGCTCGCCGAGGCGGGTAAAGAGGCCGGCCAGCAGCGGTGTCACCTGGCGCAGGCCAAAAGGGGCTGATACGGACGATGGGGTATAGACAAGCGAGAGGCGAGAGTGGCGCAGCACGCGAAATTCATGCTCCCAGCCCGCCGGAATAAAGCAGAGCTGGCCGGCAACCAGCAGCTCGCTGGCAGCACCGCCGGTGATAACGCCGCCACCGTCGTGCATGTAGCAATACTGGGCCTGCGGATGGCAGTGCAGCGGGGTGAAGTACCCTTGCGGGCAGGAGCGATGAAGAAAAGACATGTCGGCCAGCCGGATAAGAAACCGACCACGACCATAAGGGAGCAGACGGCACCCTGTAAATGGCTTTTCCGCCGTCAGAATGGCCAAAAGAAGCAGGCCACCCGAGGGTGGCCTGTTCGATTTATCTACACGACTTGCGCTTAGCGTTTAACCAATTCAACCGCTTCGCGGGAGAGGCGAGTCACCTCTTCCCAGTTGCCGCTCTTGACCGCATCGGCCGGCAGCATCCAGGAGCCGCCGACGGTGGCCACGCACTTGAGTGCCAGATAGTCGGCCACGTTTTTCGGGCCGATACCGCCGGTCGGGCAGAACTTCACCTGGGGCAGCGGCGCGGCAATGGCGGAGAGCGCCTTGGTGCCGCCGTTCGCTTCGGCCGGGAAGAACTTCAGGTGGTCGTAGCCCGCTTCCAGTGCCTGCATCACTTCAGACGGAGTAGCCACACCCGGGATCAGCGGTGCAGTACTCTTGACGGCGTGGGCCAGCAGGGCCGGGGTCATCCCCGGAGAGATGACGAAGCGGGCACCGGCGGCGACGGCGGCGTCAAACTGCTCGCAGTTGAGCACGGTACCGGCACCGACCATGGCATCCGGCATCGCCTTGGCGATGAGGGCGATGGCATCGAGCGCCACCGGGGTGCGCAGGGTGATTTCGAAGACAGAGATGCCGCCGTCGAGCAGCGCCTTGGCCATCGGCAGGGCCTGATCCAGCTCGTTGATAACCATCACGGGTACCAGCGGGGAGGCGGCAAACACCTCGGCCGGGGTCACTTTCCAGTTCTGCATAGCTCTTCCTTAGTCAAAGATGGTGGCGCCACACTCGGCGCTCGATACCGCGCGACGCATCACGCTGAACAGTTCACGGCCCCACCCCTCTTGTTCCAGAGTGAGGTCAATCTCGGCCTGGGTACGGCCACTCAAATCGGTCAGGCAATCTAGGCTGCCGTTTACCGCGTCAACCCGCAGCAGGTCGCCATCGGCCAGCAGGCCGATGGCCCCGCCGTGCAGCGCTTCCGGAGTGACGTGGATGGCAGCCGGGATCTTGCCGGAGGCACCGGAGAGACGGCCATCGGTGACCAGCGCCACCTTGTAACCCGCCTTCTGCAGGTTGCCGAGCACCGGCATCAGCTTGTGCAGCTCCGGCATGCCGTTGGCAGCCGGGCCATTGTGGCGCACCACGATCACGGCATCCTGATTGAGATCGCCCGCCTTGTAGGCCGCTTCCACCGCATGCTGGGAGGAGAAGACCCGCGCCGGCGCTTCAATCACCCGATACTCGGGAGCCACGGCGGAGACCTTGACCACGGCGCGGCCCAGATTGCCCGCCAGCAGCTTGGTGCCGCCAGTGGCCTGGAATCGGCTACCGGAAGGCGACAGCACGCTCGCATCGCAGCTCTCACCCACCGGCTGCCATACCAGCTGGCCATCGACCAGTGCCGGACGGCTGAGGTAATCCTGCATCTCGCCAAAGACTGGAGTGGCGTCCATGTGGATCAGCCCTTCTTGCGCCAGACGGCGCATCAGGCCGGGCACGCCGCCCGCCTGTTCGAAGGCGTTGACGTCGGCCGGGCCGTTCGGGTACATGCGAACCAAGAGCGGCACCACGTCGGAGAGATCGCTGATGTCATCCCAGGTCAGCACCAGACCGGCCGCGCGGGCCAGCGCCACCATGTGGATGCTGTGGTTGGTGCTGCCGCCGGAGGCGAGCAGGGCCACCAGACCGTTAACCAGCGAGCGCTCATCCAGCACTTCGCTCAGCGGGCGATAGGCCGGGGAACCCGGGATCATGGCGCTGATGCGGCGGGCCGCCTCAATGGTCAGGGCATGGCGCAGCTCGCTGTGCGGGTGGACGAAGGCAGAGCCCGGCAGCATCAGGCCCATGGCCTCGAACACCAGCTGATTGGTGTTGGCTGTGCCGTAGAAGGTGCAGGTGCCCGCCGCATGGTAGGCGCCGCACTCCATCTGCAGCAGGGCGTCGCGGCCCACTTCACCGGCAGCGTACTGCTGGCGTACCTTCACCTTCTCGTCATTGCTGATGCCGCTTGCCATCGGGCCGGCAGGAACAAACGCCGTCGGCAGGTGGGCGTGGGAGAGGGCCCCCATGATCTGGCCCGGGGCGATCTTGTCGCAGATGCCGAGCAGCAGGGTAGCATCGAAAGTGTTGTGAGAGAGCGACAGCGCGGTTGCCTGAGCGATCAGGTCGCGGGAGAAGAGGGACATGTCCATTCCCGGCTGACCCTGAGTCACCCCGTCGCACATGGCGGGCACGCCGCCAGCAACCTGAGCACTGTGGCCAAGTTCGGCCAGCGCGCCCTTGATGATATCCGGATAGCCCTGATAGGGCTGATGGGCGCTCAGCATGTCGTTGTAGGCGGTGACGATGCCGACGTTGGCACGGGTCATGTCGAGAATGCGCCCCTTCTCGTCACTGCTGCAGGCGGCCACGGCGTGGGCCAGGTTGCCACAGGCCAGTGCGGCGCGGGTCTTGCCCTGCTCGGCCTGACGCTGGATGCGGGCCATAAAGGCCTGACGACGGGCGGCACTGCGCTCGCGGATGCGGGCAGTGACGTCGGAAATTACCTTATGAATCATTGGGCTTGCTCCAATGCTGTGACGGCGCGGTCAACCACCTGTTCGAAGGTGCCGTCGATATCGATGTGGAATACACCGGCTTCGCCATCCGGGCGCTCCAGAGTATCGAACTGACTTTGTACCATGCTTTCGCGCATGAAGTGGCCCTTGCGGGCACGCATCCGCTCGAGGATCAGCGGTTGGCTGCCGTCGAGGAAGATGAAGCTGACCGACTCGTTGCCTTCACGGATCTGGTCGCGATACTGCTTCTTGAGGGCGGAACAGACGATGATGCCGGTCTCGTTCTTCTGCTCGAGACTGTAGGCGGCGTCACGGATCCGCTCCAGCCAGGGGGCGCGATCCTCATCGTTGAGGGGGTTGCCGCCAGCCATCTTCTGGATGTTGGCCTTGGGGTGGAGATCATCACCATCGATGAACTTGGCGCCCAGCGCTTCTGCCACCTTGAGGCCCACGCTGGATTTACCGCTGCCACATACACCCATCACGATAATGCACTTACCCGCCATAATTTGACCTCTGTCCCACTTTTCAAAAAACCAGCTGTTGATGGGTTCTAATCTAACACGTTACCGGTAACATGTTACCGGTAACGATTAAAAATGTGAAGTCTGCCACAGACTGAGCAAACCCATAGTCACCTGGGCATATGATGTTGAGCCCTTGCCATAAATCTAAATAAATCATAAAGATATGGTTTGTCGACGGATCGACAGGGTGTCACTACCGAACTTGGATTAAGGAACGCATAACAATGTCTGACCTCTCCCTGATCATGACGGCCGCCGGCTCGATTGTGCTGCTGCTCTTCCTGGTGATGAAGGCTCGTCTGCACGCCGTCGTCTCCCTCATTCTGGTCTCCATGGTGGCCGGTCTTGCCGCCGGCATGAACCCGGCCGACATCGCCGCCACCATCCAGAAAGGGATGGGCGGCACCCTCGGCTTCGTTGCCGTGGTGGTGGCGCTGGGCGCCATGTTTGGCAAGGTGATGGAAGTGACCGGCGCTCTCGACCGGGTGGCTCACACCCTGCTCGGCAAGTTCGGCGTCAAGCGCGCCAACTGGGCCATGGCCCTGACCGGCTTTGTCTGCGCCCTGCCGCTCTTCTTTGACGTGGCCGTGGTGCTGCTGATCGGTGTCGCCTTCGCCATCGTCCGTCGTGGCGGCGGCAGCGTGGTGAAGATCGGTATCGCCCTGCTGGCCGGTATCGCCACCTGTCAGGCCTTCCTTATTCCGGCGCCGGGCCCGATCCTGGTCGCTTCCCAGCTGGGTGCCGACTTCGGCTACATGATCCTGTTCGGCCTGATCGCCGCCGTACCGGCGCTGATCCTGGCTGGCCCGCTGTTCGGTGACTTCATCAGCAAGATCGTCGATGTGCCGCTGCCTGCCGATGCCCAGAACAGCGTGCACGATGACAGCAAATCCCTGCCCTCCTTCGGGCTGGCCATGGGTCTCATCGGCCTGCCGCTGCTGATGATCGGCCTCAAGACCATCGTCGGCCGCTTCGTCGAGGCGGGCTCCACCCTGCACAACTGGCTGGAGTTCATCGGTCACCCCTTCACCGCCATCATGGTCGCATGTCTGGCCGCTTTCTATCTGCTGGGTATTCGCCGCGGCATGTCCCGTGACGAGGTGATGAACGTCTGCAACAGCGCCATCCAGCCGGCGGGCGTCATCATTCTGGTTACCGGTGCCGGTGGCGTCTTCAAGCAGGTGCTGGTTGATTCCGGCGTGGGTGCCGCCCTTGGCAACATGCTGGCCGACTCCGGTCTGCCCATCGTCGCACTGGCCTTCATTCTGGCCGCCGCGGTGCGGGTGATTCAGGGCTCTGCCACCGTCGCCATGCTGACCGCCTGTGGTCTGGTGCTGCCGATGCTGGAGCCGCTCGGCCTGAACGGTGCCCAGCTGGCTGCCGTCACCATCGCCATCGGCGGCGGTGCCATCGTGCTCTCCCACGTCAACGACTCCGGTTTCTGGCTGGCCAACCGCTACCTCGGCCTCTCCGAAAAGCAGACTCTGCAGACCTGGACCGTGATGGAGACCATCATCGGCACCACCGGCGGCGTGATGGCGATGATCATTTACAGCTTCCTCTGATCACTGTCGATACGCACAAAAAAGGCCTCACTTGTGAGGCCTTTTTCATCTTTCTGACGATTCTTTCTTTGGCTGAGAGGGCGAGATTGCTAGAATCGCCTATTCATCGCTCCGAGTGGAACGCTTAACCCCGTGATTTCAGGTCTCTCTATGCATTCATCGGCCCATTATCGACAACTGCTGACACGCCTGCCCCAGATCGCCGTCGCGGCAGACCAGTTTGAAGTGCTCTACAGCGCCAAGGATTTCAAGCACCGCATTCTTGCACTCATTGCCAGTGCTACCCAGCGCATCTATCTGGTCGCGCTCTATCTGCAGGATGACGACGCGGGTCGCGAGATCCTCACCGCCCTCTACGAGGCCAAGCAGCGCAACCCGGCTCTCGACGTCAAGGTGTTCGTCGACTTCCACCGTGCCCAGCGCGGCCTGATCGGCAAGGGCAAGCAGGGTGGCAACCACCTGATGTATCAGGAGATGGCAGCCCGCTACGAGCACAAGATCGAAATCTACGGCGTTCCGGTCAAGGGGCGCGAGCTGCTCGGCGTGTTGCACCTCAAGGGCTTCATCTTTGACGATGCGGTGCTCTACTCCGGTGCCAGCCTCAACGACATCTACCTGCACCAGCAGGATCGCTACCGCTTCGACCGCTATCACCAGATCATCAGCCCGGAGCTGGCCCGCAGCATGGTCAACTACGTGGATGACCTGTTCGTGAAGAGCGACGCGGTGCAGCGACTGGATCGCAGCGACGTGCCCAGCGCCAAACAGCTGAAGGGGCCGATCCGCCGCTTCAAGCTGAGTCTGCGTCAGGGGCAGTACCGCTTCGCCACCATGCCGGTCAACACCCAGGAGGTGGCCATCACCCCGATGGCGGGTCTGGGCAAGCGCAACAACCAGCTCAACCAGATGATCCGCAATCTGGTGCGCTCCACCGAGCGGGAGATCTTCATCTGTACCCCTTACTTCAACCCGCCCAAGGAGTTGAGCAAGGATATCGAGGATCTGCTTCAGCGCGGCTGCAAGGTAACGATTGTGGTGGGCGACAAGACCGCCAACGACTTCTTCATCCCGCCGGAGGAGAAGTTCTCCACCATCGGCGGCCTGCCCTATCTCTACGAGACCAACCTGCGCAAGTTTGCCGAGCGCAACCAGCATCACATCGATGATGGTCGTCTCAACCTGATGCTCTGGTGTTGCGAGCGCAACTCCTACCATCTCAAGGGGATCTTCGTGGATGACGAGTGGGCCCTGCTCACCGGCAACAACCTCAACCCGCGCGCCTGGGCGCTGGATCTGGAGAACGGCCTGCTGGTGCACGATCGTCGCCATCACCTGCGTCCCCAGTTCAATGCCGAGCGGGAGAACATTCTGGCCAACACCAAGCGGATCAGCCACTTCGATCAGGTAGAGCAGATCCACGACTACCCGGAGCAGGTGCGCAAGCTGCTGGGACGGATCCACCGGGTCAAGGCTCATCTGCTGCTCAAGCGGATCATCTGACCCCGGCGCGCACAGCGCCCACCCAGCCCAACGGCAATCAGACCAAGGCCTTCCGTTTTCGGCAGGCCTTTGTTATATCCGCCATCTCCCCCGCGTTGGCGACCCAACCAGCAGCAACTCGGCTTGCATCGGCCCCTCAACAACCCCTATCATCTGGACATATTTACAGTGTTTTCGGGCATCTAATTGATGAAATTGGATAAAATTCCTCTCGACAGCCTCAAGGGTGTCGGCAGCAAGATGCAGGAGAAGCTCGAGCGGCTGGGACTGGCCACGGTACAGGACCTGCTGTTCCACCTCCCCCTGCGCTACGAGGACCGCACCCAGGTGTGGCCCATTGGCGATCTGCCGCCCGGCCTGCACGGCGCCGTTGAGGGGGAGATCCAGGACACTCAGCTGGTGATGGGGCGTCGTCGCATGCTGGTCTGCCGTATCAGCGACGGCACCGGTACCCTCACCCTGCGCTTCTTCAACTTCACCGCCGCCCAGAAGAACAGTCTGGCGACAGGTCGCCTGATCCGCTGCTTTGGCGAGGTACGCCCCGGCAAATACGGGCTGGAGATGGCCCACCCCGAGTACAAGCTGCTCGGCGAGGAGCAAGCCGGTCAGGCCGAAGAGGCGCTCACCCCCGTCTACCCGACTACTGAAGGGCTGCGCCAGCTCACCCTGCGCAACCTCACCGATCAGGCGCTGGCCCAGCTCGACCTCTATGGCGTCGAGGAGCTGCTGCCCGCCGGCCTCTATCCCCACCAGATTGAGCTGGCCGCAGCCCTGAAACTGCTGCACCGTCCGCCCCCCTCGGTGGCGCTGCCGCTGCTGGAAAGCGGTCAACATCCGGCCCAGCAGCGGCTGGTACTGGAGGAGCTGCTGGCTCACAACCTCTCGGTACTAAAGGTGCGCGCTCAGGCACAAACCCAGCTGGCCCGCGCCCTCAAACCTGCGCCCGCGCTGGTCGAACAGCTGCTCGGCGCCCTGCCGTTCAAGCCCACCGGTGCCCAGAGCCGGGTGGTGGCCGAGATAAGCAAGGATCTGCAACAGAGCCACCCCATGATGCGGCTGGTGCAGGGTGACGTAGGCTCCGGCAAGACCCTGGTCGCAGCGCTGGCCGCCCTACAGGCCATCGGCAACGGCTGTCAGGTGGGCTTGATGGCGCCGACCGAGCTGCTGGCGGAACAGCACGCCATCAACTTCGCCAAATGGCTGGAGCCGCTCGGCATCGGAGTCGGCTGGCTGGCCGGCAAGCAGAAAGGCAAGGCGCGGGAAGAGGCGCTGGCCGCCATCGCCGATGGCAGCGTCAAGATGGTGGTGGGCACCCACGCCATCTTTCAGGAGCAGGTGGTGTTCCAGCGTCTGGCGCTGGTCATCATCGATGAACAACACAGATTCGGGGTACATCAGCGCCTCGCCCTGCGCGAGAAAGGGGAGCGGGAAGGGTTGCATCCCCATCAGCTCATCATGACCGCCACCCCCATCCCCCGCACCCTGGCGATGACCGCCTATGCCGACCTCGACACCTCGGTCATCGACGAACTGCCGCCGGGCCGAACCCCCATCACCACAGTCGCGCTGCCCGACAGCCGTCGCGGCGATGTGATCGAGCGGGTCAAGCTCGCCTGCACCGAGGGCAAGCAGGCCTACTGGGTCTGCACCCTGATCGAGGAGTCGGAGGTGCTGGAGTGTCAGGCTGCCGAGGATACCGCCGCCGAGCTGCAGAACCTGCTGCCCGGCCTGCATATCGGGCTGGTGCACGGCCGGATGCGCCCGGTCGAGAAACAGCGGGTGATGGAGGAGTTCAAGGCAGGCATACTGCAACTGCTGGTCGCCACCACCGTCATCGAGGTGGGGGTGGATGTGCCCAACGCCAGCCTGATGATCATCGAGAACCCGGAACGGCTCGGGCTGGCGCAGCTGCACCAGCTGCGCGGTCGGGTCGGACGCGGGGCGGTAGCCTCGCACTGCGTGCTGCTCTATCATGCCCCCTTGTCCAAAACGGCCCAGAGCCGGCTCGGGGTGCTGCGTGAGACCAACGACGGCTTCCTCATCGCCCAGCGCGATCTGGAACTGCGCGGCCCGGGGGAACTGCTCGGCACCCGCCAGACCGGTCTGGCCGATCTCAAGATCGCCGATCTGGTGCGGGATCAACCGCTTATTCCGCAGGTACAGAAGATGGCGCGCTTCCTTATGGATAGGCATCCGAGTCATGTCGAACCCTTGATACGACGCTGGCTTGGCCTACGGGATCACTATTCCAATGCCTGACCTGCGGAATCACGCTGCCAACGCCTGATCACTCAACCAATACAGGAGGAAAGCACTTATGAATTCCTGGCTACGCGGCCTGCTCTACACCTTTGCCTTCCTGCTGCTCTTTGTCTGGGTTGCCCTCGGCCTGTTCGACGCCGAGCGAGCCAAAGGCCCCATCGCCAGCTGGATCAGCCAGCAGACCGGCGTACCGGTCACCATAGGGCGACTGGTATTCAACCCGCTCCACCCCTACACCCTGCTGGCGGAGCAGGTGCGCTACGGCGATGCAGTCTCCCTCGACAAGATCTATCTGGAGATAGAGAGCATCGACTGGCTGAGCCGCGATGTGCGGATCGCCCATCTCGACCTCATTCGCCCCGCCATCAAGCTGCCGCTGCCCAACCAGCTGCCCAGCCTGCCGGTGCACTCCCTCTCCATCGGTGACAGCACCATAGACCGGCTGAGCCTTGAGAGCGACGGGCTGACCCTGCGCGGTCTCAACGCCACCCTGAGCGACTGGGATCTGATCGATCCGAAACGCCAGCCACAGGCCAACCTGACCCTCAACATAGGCCAGCTGGAGACACCGCAGTTCACCTTCGCCCGTCTCAGCCTGAAAGGGCGGCTGGAGGGAGAGGTACTGCGCAGCGACAAGCTGGTGACCAACCTGTTTGACGGCCTGCTGGAGAGCGGCATGGTGCTCGACTGGCCGGCACGAACCCTCGAACTGCACGATCTCAAGGCGCGCGGCATGCGGATCGAACTGGGGGATCTGGCACAACACCAATTCCCGCTGCGGCAGGTGTCGCTGGATCGCGGCCAGTTCGATCAGGTGAGCATCAACTCAATCGAGCAGGAGCTCTCCTTCAACAACTTCAGTGGCCAGCTCACCGCCTTCAACTGGCAGGCTGGCAGCCAGCCGAGCGGCTATCTGGCGGGCACGCTGGGCGACATGGGGCGCGGCCTGTTCCAGCTGGAGGGGATCAAGGGCAAGCTCGCCTTCTCGCCCCAGCAGCTCGACGGCGAACTGCAGGGCAAAGCCTATGAAGGGGAGTTCAATGTCGAGCTCTCCCTCGATACCCAACAGCAGAAGCTGACCCTGAAAGACGTGGTGCTGAGCGGCATGGATATCAGCCTGCCGCAGGGGTGGTGGCAGGATTGGCAGGGCTGGCGCCCGCAGCAGGTGGATATCCGCAAGCTGGCGTTCGACAAGCTCAAGGTGCTCTCCTTCGACGATTCCATTCCTCTGTCGCTGACCGGCTGGCAGCTCTACCTGAGCGATCTCGCCCTGCGTGGCAATCAGCCCGGCCCGCTGCTTGGCCGTGCCCGCATCGAGAGCAAGTGGTTCGAGCTGGTGTGGGATGGCCTCAGCGCCCGCAACGGTGAACTGGATGGCGAGCTGACCCCCAGCTCCTGGCAACTGGGCAAGCTCACCAGCTCGCTGCCGGATGAGGGCAGCCTCAGCATGAGCGGCCAGTGGGCACGCGAACCGGGCCAGAGCAGCACCCTGCAGTTGAAGGCGACCAAGCTCGATCTGGAGCAGTGGGGCAAGATGTTCGGCTCTCCAGTCTCCTTCTCCGGCAAGGCAGACCTGAGTGCCGACCTGCAGGCGGAACACGGCAGCGCACCGGGCGAGTGGCGCAGCACCCTGCAGGGCAGTTTCGCCCTCGACGCCAACGAACCCTTCTGGGACAAGGTGAAGATAGACCCGCTGCTGGATCAGTGGTTCAAGCAGGCAACGGCGCCGGCGCTCAATCCGGATCAGCTGTGGCAGGCGATGCAGGGTGGCGATACCCCCTTCTACCGCGTCAGGCTGCAGGGCAAGATCGACAAGGGGCAGCTACAGCTCGAACAGGCTGGCGCCTCCACCATCACTCACCTGCTGGGTGCGCAGGGCGGCCTCGATCTGGTCAAGGAGCAGTGGCAACTCGATCTGGGAGTGCTCAACGGCAACCGCTGCGCCGAGCTGATCGGCCAGTGGCGCGGCCCGCTCACCACGCCCACTCTGAGCTGGGATTTCAAGCAGAAGCCGGATGGCTGCGGCTGGGAGACCGGGGTGCGCTACCCGCCACAGGGCAACAGTGCGCCGCTCTGGCGACCGGCTCCTGCGCCAAAAGCCCAAGCCGAGCAAGCGACCAACAGTCAGCAAGGGTAAAACAAACAAGGCCTCATAATGAGGCCTTGTTTGTTTTGTGGCGAAGCGCGCTGCCGTTAATGGCCCGGCCGCTTGACCGGCTGCACCACGTAGTGACCGAGGAACTCCGCCGCCAGCTTGCTGCCGCTGAACAGCTGGATATTGAGGCTGAAGGTGGCAGGCTCGCCCCGTTTGAGCGGCTGCAGCACGGCGGGCATCCCCTCGCGGGCCACCCGCGCCTCCGGCTCCTCATCGACCGGGCCATGATATTTGATGGTGCTCTCGGCCAGCACAGGTTCGCCCACCAGCCCCTCCTCTTTAAGTTGCAGCCAGATCAGCCCCCAGCCCGCCAGCACGCACTGGCTGTAGACACTGCCGGCAAACATGCTGCCATGCACGTTGAGGTTGGCCGCCAGATTGGCCTTGAGGTGGAAGGTCTGACCATCGTAGTGGCTGATGTGCATCCCCATCTTCTCGCTGATGGGCACCCCGCGCGACCAGCGGGTGGTGAGATCCTGACACCACTCCGGGCGGTACTGAATAGTCTGCAACGGGCTCAGGGATTTGATCATCTGGCGATGGGGAATGCGGCCGAAGGAGACGGGGCCGCCCCCCACTTCGAGAAAACCGCACTTGCGATAGAACTCCACCGCCTCCTGACGGGCGTTCATCACCAGTCGTTTCACCTTCTCGCTGCGGGCCAGCTGCTCGAGATCCTCCACCATTTTGGCGCCCAGCCCCTGGCCGCGATATTCGGGACGCAGCGCCATAAAGCGGATCTGCGCCTCATCGCCGCCGATAAAGAGGCGCCCCACCGCGATGGGGGTGCCATCAGGGGCCAGCATCAGCCGGTGAATGGCAACGGTGTCGTATTCGTCCCGCTCGGAACCGACGGGCAGATTGAAGGGCTTACGCAGAAGTTCCCAGCGCAACTGGTAATAGGCATCTAGCTCGGCTGCCGTTTGGGGGGTGACCACCCGGTACATAGATCGATCCTTGAGTTACACTGGTCGGAAACCATCTTGCCGTGCAAATTCATGGACTTCAATCTGCAAGCGTACCAAGCCGATAACTTGTTGCACCTCAGCGTCAAACCCCAGCGCCGCCTCACCGTGCAGGAAAATGACCAGCACCGCTGGCTGGAGATAGACGGCGTGGTGCAATCCGCCATGTCGCTCGCCGACCCCGCCGCCCTCTGTCTGCCCCATCAGCGGGTCATCGCCTGCCTGCTGCCGGAACAGGCCGGGCAGATCCTCGAACTGGGGCTGGGTGGCGGCGATCTCACCCGCCATCTGAGTCAACGCTGGCCCGATGCACGCCACGAGTGCGTTGACCTCGACGAAGAGGTACTGACCGTTTATCAGCAGTTTTTCCAGCATCTGGAGAGCGATGAACGCGCCGCTCCGGCACTCCATCAGGCCGATGCCCTCGCCTTTCTGGAGCAGAGCGAGCAGCAGTACGATCTCATCCTGCTCGATCTCTTCAGTCAGGATGGCAACCCGCTGCTGCTGTTTCAGGAGCGGCTCTACCGAGCGCTGGCTCCCCGCCTCTGCGGCACTCTGGTCATCAATCTGTTGCCGCGCACCGAGCTGGAGCTAACCCACGCCCTGACGCTGATCGAGCAGTGGATTGGCCCGGCTACCCCCTATCCGGTCGCAGGGCTCATCAACGTGATTGTCCACGTCATACCACGGGATCAGGCATCCTCAGACCTGTAGCCAGAAGGTAACCGGGCCGTCGTTGACCAGCGCCACCTTCATGTCGGCGGCAAAACGCCCGGTTGCGGTCGGGATGCCGCTGGCAGCAGCCTTCGCCACGAAGTAGTCATAGAGGCGTTCAGCCTCGCTCGGGTGGGCACCGCAGGAGAAGCTGGGGCGCATCCCGCTCTTGGTATCGGCCGCCAGGGTAAACTGGGAGACCACCAGCAGGCTGCCACCGATCTGGCTGACATTGAGGTTCATCTTGCCATTCTCGTCACTGAAGACCCGATAGCCGCTCACCTTGTGCAGCAGTTTGTCGGCCTTGGCCTCGTCATCCCCCTGCTCCACCCCGAGCAGCACCAGCAGCCCCTGACCGATGGCGCCGGTCACCTCCCCCTCGACGGTCACGCTGGCCTCGCTGACCCGCTGAATCAGTGCAATCACATCCCTCTCCTCTCAAAACAGAACGACCGCCCCGGCTCGATTGCAGGGGCGGTCGTCGATGCTACCAATAAACCGGTGGCCAAGGCGATGGCTTAGCCCAGCTCTTCACTGGCTGGCTTCTCGTATTCACCGAGGCAGGCGGTGGTTTCCGCGCCAAGCAGCACCACCAGCCAACTCAAATAGACCCAGACAAACAGGATCGGGATGGTGGCCAGCGCGCCGTAGATGGCCTGATAGGAGGGGAAGCTGGTGATGTAGATGGCAAAGCCGCGCTTGGCCAGCTCGAACAGGGTCGCCGCCACCAGCGCGCCGATAAAGGCGTGGGCCAGCCGTACCTTGCAGTTCGGTACCACGGTATAGACCAGCAGGAAGGTGAGCACTGAAAAGAGGAATGGCAAGCCGCGCAGCAGCAGATAGCCGATGCCGAACAGGCTCTCGGCGCCAAACAGCCGCAGCGAGAAGATGTAGGAGGAGATGGCGATGCTGGCACCGATAAGCACGGGCCCCAGGGTGAGGATCATCCAGTACATGGCAAACGCCTGCGCCAGCGGACGGCCCTGAGTCGAACGCCAGATGTAGTTGAGGTTCTTGTCGATGGCGGAGATCAGCATCAGCGCCACCACCACCAGCGCCCCGATCCCCACCGCCGTGGTGTTGGTGGCATTGGCGACGAAGCCGTCGATGTACTCCTTGAGCACCTCTCCCGCCGTCGGTACGAAGTTGTGGTAGACGAACTGCTCCATCGCCTGCTTGAGGCTCTGGAACACCGGGAAAGCGGACATCATGCCAAAGACCACGGCGATCATCGGCACCAGTGAAAGCAGGGTGACATAGGCCAGATAACCGGCGGTGACCGTCAATCGGTCCTGCTGGAAACGGCCCCAGACAAACTGGGCAAAGTGGCGACCATCATGGCGCAAGAAGGAGAGGGCGTGGGCCAAACGGCCGCTGACAGGCTGCTGCATCTTGATTCTCGTTAGCGTCATAGTGGCAATATTGTGTCAGAGGAGAGCGCTGTTTGACCACCTTTGAACCCGATTTGCCTCCATCCCCCCCAACCTGTCACCCGTATGGCGTCTCTGTCTGTCGCCAGAAGCAGAGATAAAAACGGCCCCGCTATGGGGCCGTTTGCAATGCCGGATTACAGCATGTAATCCGCGGGCAGCTCGATGCGGGCGACGCCGGAGGCCACCGCCGCCAGCGCCACGGCGCGGGCAACCCGCGGCAGCAGACGGGCATCCATCGGCTTGGGAATGACGTAATCCTTGCCGAAGGCGAGCTCGCTCACCCCGGCGGCGGTCAGAACCTCGGCCGGCACCGGCTCCTTGGCCAGCGCACGGATCGCCTCGACCGCGGCAATCTTCATGGCATCGTTGATGCGGCTGGCACGGGCGTCGAGGGCACCGCGGAAGATGAAGGGGAAGCAGAGCACGTTGTTGATCTGGTTCGGGTAGTCGGAGCGACCGGTGCCCATGATGAGGTCGCTGCGCACCCCGTGGGCCAGCGCCGGCTTGATCTCCGGATCCGGGTTGGAACAGGCGAAGATCACTGGATTGGGCGCCATCAGGGCGACCGCCTCGGCGGGCAGCACATCGGGGCCGGAAACACCGACAAACACATCCGCCCCTTCGATAACATCCATCAGAGTGCGCAGCGGGGTCTCGTTGGCGAAGCGCTGCTTGTACTTGTTGAGATCGCTGCGGCCGGTGTGGATGACCCCCTGACGATCCAGCATGAAGATGTTGTGCGCTCTGGCGCCACACTTGATCAGCAGGTCCATGCAGGCGGTGGCGGCAGCCCCCGCCCCCATGCAGACGATGCGGCTGTCGCTGATGAGCTTGCCCTGGATCTCCAGCGCATTGAGCAGACCGGCGGCGGTGACGATGGCAGTACCGTGCTGGTCATCATGGAACACCGGAATATCGCAGCGCTCGATCAGCGCCTGCTCGATCTCGAAACACTCCGGTGCCTTGATATCTTCCAGATTGATACCGCCGAAGGTATCGGCGATTGCCGCCACCGTGTCGATGAACTGCTGGCTGGTCTCGTGCTTCACCTCAATGTCGATAGCGTCGATGCCGGCGAAGCGCTTGAACAGCAGGGCCTTGCCTTCCATCACCGGCTTGGAGGCGAGCGGCCCCAGATTGCCCAGCCCAAGAATGGCAGTGCCGTTGGAGATGACGGCCACCAGATTGCCCTTGCCGGTATAGCGGTAGGCATCGGCCGGGTTGGCAGCGATCTCGCGCACCGGCTCGGCAACCCCCGGGCTGTAGGCCAGCGCCAGATCGCGGGCGGTTTCGGCGGGTTTGGTCAGGGCGATGGCAATTTTGCCCGGTACGGGCTGAGCGTGGTAATCGAGTGCTTCTTGACGCAGATCGGACATGGGGGACCCCGATGTGGTTGGTGCAAATGAGGTGCCGGCAGGGGGCACGCAGAAGGGCGGGGATCATAAAAGAAAGCGGTGGGCATGCCCAGCAGATCATGCTGCCATTAGCCAGATCAGACCAGTTCGTTTAGCACCATCCCCCAGTCACAGATACCACTTTAGTTATAGATCCTGCACTGCAGGTGCAAAAAATGGCGGCAAGTTACCCTGCCGCCATCATGTGACCCTGCGTGCCGATTACTGACCCGAGTAGACCGGCAGCAAGTTCGCCATCGCGAGGAAGTGGAACAGTGCGGTCGCCAGTCCGAACAGGATCAGCAGCCAGGCCACCAGCTTGCCACCCGGGGTGACGAAATGCGGGGCTGCGCTGCCACTGGCAGCCCGGGCGCGGAACTTCAGCACCAGCAGCGCCGGAATAAGACAGGTCCACACAGTGGCCACTGCGCCGGCATAACCGATGGCCAGCAGGAAGCCAAACGGGAAGAGCAGCGAGAGCAGCAGCGGTGGCAGGAAGGTAACAGCCCAGCTCTTGCAGCGACCGGCACGGCTGTTGTCGAACTTGAACAGATCCGCCAGATAGTCGAACACCCCGAGCCCCACCCCGATAAAGGAGGAGAGAATGGCCGCCATGGAGAAGCCGTTGATGGCACTGGCCACCCGCTCCGACTCGATGACGCCGGAGAGCGCCTTCAGCAACACGTTCACATCGCCGCCCTGGGCAATCACGGGGGCGAACTCCTGACGAGGCAGGTTGCCGAAGATCCCCAGCAGCCAGAGCACATAGAGCGCCAGCGCGATCAGGGTTCCCCCCAGAATCGCCCACTTTGCCTGCCGTTCGTTCTGGTAGTAGGCGCGCAGGGAGGCAACCGAGTGGTGATAGCCAAACGAGGTGAGCGCCACCGGCAGCATCGCCATCGCATAGGGGGCGTAGTGACTCTCACCACCAGCCAGATCGAGCAGGGTCGGCAGCTTGATATGGCCGAGCAAACCGGTCACACCGAGGGCGAAGCTGATGATCATGAAGGCGATCAGCACCACAGAGATGCGGTCAACGGCGCGGGTCGAGTGCCAGACCACCAGCGAAAAAACTGCCACGAACAGCACGGAAGCGAGCTTGCTGTCGATCCCCAGAATCCCCTGCAGGATGGCGCCCGAGGAAGTAATGTAGGCGTAGAGCAGAATGCCGCCGACAAAGTAGACCGAGAGATTGTTGAAGAAGTTGAGCCGCTCCCCCAGCAGTTCGCGGGTCACGGTATTGAAGGAGACGCGCATGTCGTGGTGCTGGAAGGCTTCCAGCAGCATCCAGCCGGAGAGGGTCATCATCACCATGGTGACGGTCAGTGCCAGCACCGACCAGAGGGTCCAGGCCCCCGCCCCCGAACTCGGCAGACCGAGCATGCCAGCCCCCACGCAGACGCTGGCGATAATGCAGGCGCCCCCCAAAATTGATGGTTTTTTCTTCATAATCCCTTCTTTTTTCTGACTGGTTATCTATCCGCGGTAAACAAGACCGCGGCATGATGCCAGCCTTTGCCCGGGGAAGCACCTCAATATGGGCCAAAGGGAGGGCCTGACGTGTACAGCCAGCGCCATCCGAGCGAAGAAAGGAGGCTCAATTCATTACGGGGATACCGGCTTTTGCCTCCGCCTCTCGAGCGATGGCCTCGGTCATTCCCTGAAAGATGAAGAGATGAAACGGCAGCATGGCGAGCCAGTAAGCCAGCCCCCAGGCGCCCTGCGGATGCCAGTGGGCTGTGACCCGGATGCGGGTCAACCCGGACTCCTCCGGCAGGATGTTGAACTCCAGCCGGCCGACGCCCGGGGCCTTCATGTTGAACAGCAGATCGAGCCTGCGCCCCTCATCCACCCCGAGGATCTGCCAGGAGTCGAGCATGTCACCCTTCACGAAGCGATCGGGATTGCTGCGGCCACGGGTGCGGGCCGGGCCGCCGATCAGGTGATCCATCCATTCGCGCACCACCCACAGCTGGTTCATGTAGAAGTAGCGCTTCTCGCCCCCCAGCTGCTGCAACACCTGCCACACCACCTCGGGGGAGGCGAGACATATGGCATCGCCGCTGGCGGTACGGTCATAGAAGCCATATTCGGGATGGCGCCAGCGCAGGCCGAGCGGCGTCTCCTGCCCCTGCTGTTCGGCACCCAGCTTCTGCTCCAGCGCCAGACTCTCGGCCAGCGCCTCGTCAAAACTGAGCAGGGTCTGCGGCAGCAGGGCACGCAGCGGGCCATCATCGGCCGGAATATCGTGCTTGAGGCCACCCACCAGCGCCTTGGCCACCGGCTGCGGCACCGAGGTGACAAACTGCAGCCACCAGGCGGAGAGACGCGGACTCAGAAACGGGATGGGAATGATGGGACAGCGCTTGCCGATATGGGCGGCGAACTTCTGCAACTGCTGCTGATAGCTGAGCAGCTCGGGGCCGACCGCATTGAAAATGCGGCCATCCACCTCGTCGGCCTCTACCAGCCCGCCCAGATAGTGCAACAGGTTTGACAGCGCAATCGGCGGCGTGCGCGAGCGCACCCATTTGGGCGTCACCATCAGCGGCAGGTTGAATACCAGATCCCGCATCACCTCGAACGCCGCCGAACCGGGCCCGATGATGATGCCGGCGCGCAGTTCCACCGTCGGCACGCCGGAGTCACGAAACAACTCGCCACAGTGGCGGCGGGAGTTGAGATGGCGGCTGTTGCACTGCTCCGGCTGGATCGCCCCGAGATAGATGATGCGGCGCACCCCGGCAGCACGAGCGGCGGCAGCGAAGTTCTTTACCCCCTGCTGCTCCAGCCGGTGAAAATCAGCCCCCGCCCCCATGGCATGCACCAGATAGAAGACGGTATCTATGCCCGCCAGCGCAGGCAGCAGGGTGATTGGTTTGAGGCTGTCGGCGAGGCGAAACTCGACCCCCTCAGGCAAGCGGCAGGGACGGCGCGCCCCGGCAATCACCCTGTAGCCCAGCGTTTGCAGGTGAGGCACCAGATAGGAGCCTATATAGCCCGCCGCCCCCATCACCAGACAGTTTCTCATCCTCTCTCCCCTTCCCTTGTCGTCCCGGCTACCGGGCTGGCAACCTGAATGCCCATCATCCAGCCTCACCATCACTTTGCAACATGGAACTAACAATTCTGCCTGTTAGTCCGATTTGGTGTTAATCCCGGTTCATTGTCTGGTCGATAACTGACCAGATGTATAGCGCCGAGGGCGAAGATATGCGCATCGATCACTATGACCTCCAGGGGGAGGTGCAATACCGGCAGCAACAGGCGCAGGCCCGCAAGGTGCGCAGACTGGGGTCAGTCGCGCCGCAGGCCAATAGTACCAACGGAACGGCCGCCACACCGCCATCCGGCGAGCAGCGAACCACCCTGATGCAAGCCAGTGCCCTGACGTTGCAAGCCAGCAGCCGGAGCAATACCCAGACTCCCCCGCAAACCGCAGCCGCGCCAGCCAAGGCGGAGGGGGGCAAAAATCAGGAGGAGAACGGCGTTCCCAACGACGGGCTCGACAACCACCAGCGGCTTATCAAGCTGATGATCGAAGCGATGCTGGGCCACGAGATAGAGCTGCCGGATCCGATCAAACCGACCGACCAGAGCGCTGAGGGGGTGAACTCCCCGACGGGCGACAGCAGTCAACCCGCCGCCGAGCCGGATCAACTGGTGGAAGTAACCGACAGCCTACTGCAAAAGGAGCAGCTCAACGTAGTCGCCTCGGCCAGCATAGAGACTCAGGATGGCCAGAGTCTACAACTTGATCTGGGTTTTGTGCTGGACTGGCGCCAGCTCGATATCAGCAAGCGCCGCACTACCCTCAATGCCCTCAAGGATCCGCTGGTGCTCAGTCTGGATGGAAAAATCGCCGGCCTGACCGACGCCCGGGTCAAGTTCGACATCGATCAGGATGGCAAAGAGGACAGCCTGCCGGGCCTGAGTGAAGGGAGCGGCTTTGTGGCGCTGGATCGCAACGGCAACGGCACCATAGATGACGGCGGCGAGCTGTTCGGGGCCCGCTCCGGCAATGGCTTCGGCGAGCTGACGACCCTGGATGAGGATGGCAACGGGGTGCTGGACGAGCGGGATAGCCAGTTCTCGGCGCTGCAGTTCTGGCAGCCGGAACACTCCCCCATCGCTCTGGTGGAGCTGGGGATCGGCGCCATCCTGCTCCATCCCCTCGACACCCCCTTCAACCATCTGGGGGAAAGCGGCAATCAGGGGGTGCTGCGCCAGTCCGGCCTCTATGTGACCGAACAGGGCAAGGGCGGCTGGGTACAGCAGGTCGACCTGCGGGTCTGAAACCGGCACCCGCATGGCAAAACCCGGTCGCTGACGAAGCGCGCCAGCGACCGCTTCACCATCAGCGACAAGAGCCTGGCTCAGTTCAGCTCGGTGGGGTCGATGTCGAGGCTCCAGCGTACCCGCTTGGTCTCGGGCCACCCCTCCAGCTCCTTCACCGCCCAATCGAGCAGCTGGGCCAGTGGCGCACGGTTCGGCCCCTGCACCAGTAACTGCATGCGGAACTTGCCCGCCTTGCGCTCCATAAAGCCGCTGATGGGCCCGAGCACCTGAACATGGGGATAGCGGGCGCTGCGCAGGGTATCGGCGAGGCGGCTGAGGAACAGCTGCACCTCGTCACGGCCGTTGGCCTCGGCCCGAAACAGTCCCTGATAGCTAAACGGCGGCAGCCCCAGCAGGCTACGCTCTTTCAGCGCCGTGTCGGCGAAGTGGCCATAGCCGTTCTGGGTCAGATCCTGCAGCAGGGCGTGCTCGGGATGATGGCTCTGCAACACCACCAACCCAGGCTTGCTGGCGCGACCGGCACGGCCCGCCACCTGGGTGTAGAGCTGGGCCAGCTTCTCGGCGGCGCGAAAATCGGCGCTGAATAGCGCGCCATCCACATCCAGCAGCCCTACCAGAGTCACATCCGGGAAGTGGTGGCCCTTGGCCAGCATCTGGGTACCGATCAGGATCTTGTACTTGCCCGCCTTGATGTCACCGAGGTGGGTCTCCAACTCCCCCTTGCGACGGGTGTTGTCCCGATCGATGCGTACTACGGGATATTGCGGGAAAACCGTGGTGAGCAGCTGCTCCAGCTGCTCGGTGCCCACTCCCGATCCGATCAGTTCGTTGCTGCCACATTCGGGGCAGTGGTGGGGCAACGGGCGCACGCTGTCACAGTGGTGGCAGTGCAGCCGTCGTCCGGCCTGATGCCAGGTGTACCAGGCGTCACAGCGCTCGCAGGCGGCACTCCAGCCGCACTGGTGGCAAATAAGAGCCGGGGCATAGCCACGGCGGTTGAGAAACAGCATCACCTGATTGCCCGCCGCCAGATGCTCCGCCATCAACTGCTCCAGCTGGGGAGAGAGCCCCGCCTGCAGCCGCACGTTCTTGATGTCCAGGATCACCTGACGGGCAGTCTGGGCATTGCCGGCACGGCGAGTGAGTGTGAGGTGGTGATACTTGCCGGTTCGAGCGTTGTGCAATGTCTCCAGCGACGGGGTGGCCGAGCCAAGCAAGATGGGGATGCCGGCACGATGAGCCCGCATCACCGCCAGATCCCGCGCATGGTAGCGAAAACCGTCCTGCTGCTTGAAGGAGCCGTCGTGCTCCTCGTCGATGATGATGATGCCGAGGTTGTGAAACGGGGTGAACACCGCGGAGCGGGTGCCGATCAGGATGGCAGCGCCGCCGTCGCGGCAGGCGAGCCAGGCATCGAGCCGCTCCCGATCGTTCATGGCCGAGTTCATCGCCACCACCGGCACGTTGAAGCGGCGCCGGAAGCGGTTGATGGTCTGTGGAGTGAGGCCGATCTCCGGCACCATCACCAGCGCCTGCTTGCCCGCCTTGAGCAGCGGCTCGAGGATGCTCAGGTAAACTTCGGTCTTACCGGAACCTGTGATGCCGTCCAGCAGGAAGGCACCGAACTTGTCGCTCTGGCTGGTAACGGCAGAGACGGCCAGTGCTTGCTCGCCGTTGAGGCGCAGCCCCTCCCCCGGCTCAAAACGGGCAGCCCAATCGCCATCGTGGCTCGGCTCCAGCGAACGCTTCTCCAACAGCCCCTTCTTCTCCAGCGCAGTGAGGGCTGCGCTCTGGATCTCCTCCTGCTTGAGGGCTGATGGCGTCTGCGGCCCCTTACGCAGCAGGGCGAGCACCTGCTGCTGCTTGGCCGCCCGCTTGAGCTCGTTGAGATCGATGGCCATGCCAGCATCGGTCGCAAACCAGAACTCCAGCTCGCGATAGGCGGCAGGCTCCCCCTTGCGCACCAGCACCGGCAGGGCGTGCGGTAACACCTCTCCCAGCGGGTGCTGGTAGTAGCTGGCACTCCAGTTCATCAGCGCCAGAATGTCGGGCCCCAGCACAGGCGCCCCATCGAGGACGCGCTTGATGGGTTTGAGCTTGTTGAGCTGCACCTGGCTCTCGGCCGGGTGATCCACCACCAGACCGACCAGGGTCTGCGGGCCGAAAGGGATCTCGACCCGACAACCGGGAGCAGGTAACGGCAGGGGGGAGAGATAGTCGAAATGACGGCGTAGCGGCACCGGTACAGCCACACGAACCAGATCCAGCGTTTGGGAAGAATTCACCAGAGGTTGCCTATTTTTTCTGCGAAGCCACTTGCCTGATCTCAGGCATTTCCTATATTATTCGCAGCCTTTGAAACTGTGTTCAACAATCGTGTGGTGTCCGACAAGAGATCGGATGGCGACACGGCCTATTACTTTGAGGTTGTCCATGAAAGCTGGTATCCATCCTGACTACGTAGCCATCACCGCCAAGTGCTCTTGCGGTAACGTCATCAACACTTTCTCTACCATCGGTAAAGATCTGAACCTGGACGTGTGCTCCGAGTGCCACCCGTTCTACACCGGCAAGCAGAAAGAAGTTTCTAGCGGCGGCCGCGTAGACAAGTTCAACAAGCGTTTCGGTGCGATGACTTCCAAGAAGTAATTCTACTTCTGACGAATTCTGAAAAAGACGCCTTATGGGCGTCTTTTTTGTTTCTGTGGTCTTACAATCACTCACGTTTTCCGTCCGTCAGGCTCAGTGCCCGCGCTCACGCACCCTGCGCAGATAGACATATCCCTCCCCCGGACTCCCCCAGCGCGCCTTGCCCGCCAAATCATAAGCCCGATCCAGCAGTCTGACACTGTTGGGACCAATCCAGACATGCTGCACCAGCGTGCTGGCGCCACCGAAATCGGTAGCGCAGTGACCAACCCGGGTATGACCGGCATATTCACCGGATGGCGCGCGGCTCAACCAGATCTCGCAGCCACGACGCAGAGATAGTTGCTGGGGGGTGAGGCTATCGAGCAATTCCGGGTTGTGCCAGGCGCCGGCAAAGTCGGTGGCCCGCGGCATGGTCAGCTCGGCCATCAGAATGCGTCCATCAGGACTGGGGGAGAAACGATAGATCCGCTGGCGGAAGGGGCGAACTGCACGCAGGGTCAGGTACTGCTCGGCATAGACCCAGCGATAACCCTGATAGCCACGCCAGATCTCCACCAGACGCAATTCAGCGCTGGTAAAGCGGTCGTCATATCGCGCCTGCTCCTGGCTCGAAAAATCTCCGCTGAACCAGCTGAGGAGCGGCTCCATGCCGGAAACAGTGGCCCGGGACGATACTCCTGCCGATACCAGACAGGAGCAAAATAGCCCGAATACGGCCACCAGCAACTTTGTCATCGAATCCTTCCGAATCATCATAGTGGCGGCGATTATATGAGCGAAGCTGCTCAATAACAGCCATTACGATCAAATCATTGCCACTCTGGTGAAAAAACCTCGCAAGGATGCCCGCCCGATCACTAAACCCGGTATTTCGCGACCGCCTGATTCAGCAGCTTGGCCTGCTCGTTCAGCCCCTGACTGGATCTGGCATTCTCCGCCGCCATGGCGCTCGACTCCTGCGCAATGTCGCGGATGTTGTTGACGTTGCGGTTCACCTCGTTGGCGACCAGGCTCTGCTCCTCGATCGCTGCCGCAATCTGGGTGCTCATATCCATGATGTGGGTAACATCCTGAGTGATCTGTTCCAGCAGCGCCCCCGCCACGTTGGCCTGATCGGAACTGCGACTCCCCTGCTCGCGACAGGTCGCCATCACCTCGACGATACTGCCGGTCTGCTTCTGCAGCGAGCTGATGATGCCGGCAATCTCCTGAGTCGATTTCTGGGTACGGATGGCAAGGCTACGCACCTCATCCGCCACCACCGCAAAACCGCGCCCCTGATCCCCCGCCCGTGCCGCCTCGATCGCCGCGTTGAGGGCCAATAGGTTGGTCTGCTCGGCAATACCACGGATCACGTCCAGCACCGAGCCGATGGTCTCGCTCTCTCTTTGCAACTGACCAACCTCGCGGGATGAGTGCTCAAGATTGTCAGCCAGCAGACGGATCTGGTCGACGGTGTTCTCCACCGCACTGCGCCCCTCCATCGCCTTGTTGTTGGTCGCCTGGGCATTGTTGGCGGCCTGCTCGGTATTGCGGGCGATCTCCTCTATGGTGGAACCCATCTCGGTCGAGGCGGTGGCCACCATGTCGGTCTCCTGCAGCTGGCGAGCAGCTCCCTCGCTGGTACGTTTAACGTTGTCCGACAGGTGATCTGCCGCCTCCGTCAGGGTATGCACGCTCTGTTTCACATCGCCGATCAGGTTGCGGAACCCGCCCAGCATCACATCGAGGTTACCCGCCAGTTGAGCCATTTCATCGGCTCCCTGTAGCTCGATCTTGAGGCGCAGGTCATTATCCTGGCGAATGCGATTGACGGTATCATTTACCCGGCTAATGGGACGATCGATGCTGCGACCCAGCAGCACGCTCATGATACCTATCAGTACGATGATCACCCCGCCACACATCAACATCAGGGTATTGAGGCGAGCAGTCTGCTGATCCAGCTCACCGGCGATATGCTGGTCGACGGCAGAGAACACCTGCTCGGTCTGATGAACCAGACCCCGCATCTGGTTGCGCAGCCCTTCATCCTCATTCAGCCCCAGCACCTGCATACCCTGCACCAATGCGACAAAGTCCTCCCGATACTGATTGCTGGCCTGCTCCAGCTTGCCGCGGTCGGCTTCCGGCAAGGCGGCCAGACTCTGCTGGAAACTCTTGTGCAGAGTCTGGAAACGGTCGAGATACTGGACATCTGATCGCAGCATGAAGTCTTTCTCCGCCCGTCTCAGCTGCAGCATGGTGATGAGCAACCCCTGCTGATCCAGCTTTTTGAGGCCATCTTCCACTTCATGCACGGCAGTCCGCAGCTTGCCATAGAGCCCATCCTCCGGCCCCAGACCAATCTTCTGCTGCTGGGCAACCAGCTCCAGAAACGCCTTGCCGTAAGCCGCCATCTGCTGATCCAGCCTGGCCAGATCGGCATGCACCGCAGCCAGGTTGTCGTCACGGCCCAGGGTCTCGTCCAGCTGGTGGAACTGCGTCATGACCTCATTGAAATGGTTAACGAAGCTCAGATCCTTACGCAGCAGGAAATCCTTCTCGGCCCGCCGCAGATTCAGCATGGCAATCTCCAGCCCGTCCACATTGCGCTGGGCTTGTGTCAGGCTGCGGGTAACCTGGCTCGAATAGATAAAGAGGCCGCTCAGTACCACCATGGCAATCGCAACCAGTACGGTATTCAGAATCAACTTATGACGGATCAGCACGATGCACCTCTCACCTGTACGGATGAACTGCATTGAGCTTATGCGGAAAACGTTATCCCTGTGGCTGTTCAAGGAATATTCATTGAAATGCCGGTCTCACTCCTTATACTGGATCCACCTGTTTCCAGCCGTGGATTTGACACTATGGAATACAACACTTCAGAACTGTGCGACATCTATCAGGACATGGTGGATGTGCTCGAACCCATGCTTTGCTCCTTCGGCGGCCGCGCCTCTTTCGGCGGCGTCATCACCACCGTCAAGTGCTTCGAATCGAACGGTCTCATCCGTGAGCTCGTCAAAGAGAACGGCGTTGGCCGGGTGCTGCTGATCGATGGCGGTGGCTCCATGCGCCGCGCCCTGATCGACAGCGAGATAGCCACCACTGCCGCTGAAAACGAGTGGGAAGGGATTGTCTGCTACGGCTGCGTCCGCGAAGTCGATATCCTCGAAGATCTCGACATCGGCATTCAGGCGCTGGCAGCCATTCCGGTCGGTGCCGACAGCAAGGATGTGGGGGAAACGGATCTGCCGGTCAATTTTGGCGGAGTCACCTTCCTGCCTGACGATCATCTCTACGCCGATACCACAGGGGTGATCCTCTCCCCCGAGGCACTCGACATCGAGTAAGCCAGCAGCATGATGACGGGAGCAACTGCTCCCGTTTTTTATGCCCGCAATTTGCCGAAACCGGAGCAAAAAAGAGGGCCAGATAAACTGGCCCTTAACTGGAAGCAATGTGAGCAATGTCGTGCCTTCACAAGAAGTCCATCACGTTGGAACGGATGAGGCCTTTCCCGGAAAACAAGTTAACGATAATCATTCTCATTTAATTGAGCAAGCTTTATTTGCCAATCAGGCAAAAAAATTGGCCACCGTTAAGGGTGGCCAATTTCATCAGGCTTGTCGGACTGCGGATTGCAACCCAGGCAATCCCGCCTCTCCAACCAGCTTGCGACTGAGATAGCGCAACAGCACGCCGTAGAGCGGCACGAACAAACCAAGGCTAATCAGCAGCTTGAACACATAGTCCACGGTCGCGATCTCGACCCAGTGCTCCGCCATGAAGGGGTCGCTCGTGCGCCAGAAGGCCACGCTGAAGAAGGCGATGGTATCGACCATGTTGCCAAACAGAGTGGAAGCAGCTGGCGCCACCCACCAGTGCTTGAGCAGCCGCAGGCGGTTGAACACCACCACGTCCATAAACTGGCCCACCAGATAAGCCATAAAGCTGGCCAGCGCGATACGTGCCACGAATAGGTTGAATTCGGCCAGATGGCCCACCCCCTGGAAGCTCCCTTCAAAGAAGAGTACGGAGAGCACATAGGAGATGGCCAGTGCCGGCAGCATCACAGTCTGGATAATCTTGCGCGCCAGACCGGCACCGAAGATCCGCACCGTCAGGTCGGTCGCCAGAAAAATAAAGGGGAAGCTGAACGCACCCCAGGTGGTGTGAAAACCGAAGACGGTGATAGGCAGCTGAACCAGATAGTTGCTGCTGGCAATAACGAGGATATGGAACAACGACAGGCGAACGAGCGCCGTTTGGTACTGCTCAGGGGTCAGATTCATCTTGTGACCTTTTTGGTTAATGGGGTTAGGGAACCCATATCGCCACCATTGGCGATAAGCGAAGCGCGAGATTATACGCCCCGCACGCGATAGTTCAATCTTTATGCTGTCTGGCAAGCCAGAGCAGCGCCTCCCGATCTTCAGGACGTACCGCCTCCAACCAGCAGCCGCTGTAGTGCTCAAACTCCAGTCTGAACTGGCTCCCCTCGAAATCCAGCAACCAGCTATGGCGATCGGCACCGACATCCCGCTCCAGTGGATGCAGCTCCCACGCCTGCAGCAGCGCCCCGGCCAAGGCCGGAAAGGTGTCCCAATCGAGAGCGGGGCACGCCAGCATTACAACTCCGGCATCGCTATCTATCTGCTTGATCTGCCATCTCATTCCAAATCTCTCAGCTGCTGCAGGATAGCTCGCCACCGCAATACCATGCCGGTTGCGGGGTAGCGAGATCCTCATATTCGGGTTGCTCATCATAGGGGCGTTGCAAAGCGGCAAACAAGCGCTCGAACGGCTGCATATCGCCCGCCTCGGCAGCATCGATCACCTGCTGGGCCAGCGCATTGCGCAGCACATATTTGGGATTGATGGCATCCATCCGCGCCTTGCGCACACTATCTTCGCTTCCTTCCCGCACCAGCCGCTCCCGGTAACGAGTCAACCACCCCTGCCACGCAGCGGGGTCGGCTAATAACACCAGCAAGGATGCCGGCCATGCCCCCTCTCCCGTCACCTCACCGAGACGGCGCAGGAACAGGTGGTAATCCACTTTGTTAGCCGCCAGCAACCGGAACAGCTCGCGGAACAGCGCCGGGTCATCCTCCTCCCACACTGCCAGCCCGAGTTTGGCCCGCATCAGTTCGGAGTAGTGCAGCATCAACTGCTGTTCGTACTGGGCCAACGCAGCAGCCAGCACATCACCGTCTACATGCCCCGCCAGTGCCTGTGCCAGCTTTTGCAGATTCCAGTAACCGACCGCGGGCTGCTGATCCAGCGCGTAGCGGCCCGCAGGGTCCGAGTGGTTGCAGACAAAGTCCGGCACGTAGGCATCGATAAAGCCGTATGGCCCGTAATCCAGCGTCAAGCCGAGCAGCGACATGTTGTCGGTATTCATTACCCCGTGACAGAAGCCCGCCGCCTGCCATTTGGCAATCAGCCGCGCGGTGCGTCGCACCACTTCGGCAAACAGTTCGGCACCACTCTCCTGTTCGGGGAAGTGGTGGCGCAGCAGATAGTCGATGAGTGGCGGGATCTTCTCTCCCTGCCCGCTCCAGGCGAAATACTCGATATGGCCGAAGCGCAGATGGCTGGGGGCGGTGCGCAGCACGGTCGCCCCGGTCTCCACCTGTTCGCGGTAAACGGGCTCCTGGCTGCCCACCAGCACCAGCGCCCGGGTGGTCGGTATGCCAAGGGCATGGAGCGCTTCGGAGGCCAGATATTCGCGAATGCTCGAGCGCAATACGGCGCGGCCGTCACCAAAGCGGGAAAACGGCGTCTTTCCTGCCCCCTTCAGATGGAGATCCCAGCGCAAGCCATCGGGCGCCAGCTGCTCACCCAACAGCAGTGCCCGGCCATCGCCAAGCCTTGGGCTATAGCCGCCGAACTGATGGCCGGCATACACCTGCGCCACCGGCTGCATGCCGGGCAGCAATTTTCCCTCACCACAGCAGGCGATCCACTCAGACTCGCTGACGCCTCCCAACCCCAGCTCATCCAGCAAAGCGCGGTTGAGGTGAAGTAGCCGGGGTTGTTGTAGCGGCTGGGGCACCACAGGTTCACAGGCCCAGGGCAGTTCGCTCGCAAAAGTGTTGATCAGCTTCATGGTTGTGCCATTCATCCCTGAGTATGCTCGTGTCAATCTTTATACTGCCGTCAGCAGGCTGTCCGCCAACCGGCAATCCTCATTTGTTCAATTCAAGGAGAAGAAGATGCAAAAGTGGCTTTATGCCCTGCCCCTGCTGGCTCTGGCCTGGGTTCATCAGGTCAAGGCAGCCGATATCGAAGCGGGCAAGACCAAAGCGGCCGTCTGTGCTGCCTGTCACGGCGTGGAAGGCAAGGCGATAATCCCCAACTACCCCCATCTGGCCGGGCAGAATGCCGCCTATCTGGTGAAACAGCTGAAGGCTTTCAAGGATGGCAGCCGCAAAGAGCCCCTGATGGTTCCCTTTATGGCGCCGCTCACCGATGCGGATATGGAGAATCTGGCGGCCTATTACGCCAGCCTCAAGTAATCTGCTGCACCCGGCTGTCGGGCGCCTCCCCGTTGGCGAAGCATCCATTCGGCCGTGCTTCGCCAAGCTTTCTTACCTTCGGCAATAGTCGATGATCAGGTCCATAAAGGCTTCCCCGAAACGCTCCAGCTTGCGGTGACCGACGCCGTTGACCGCTAGCATTTCCTCCTCGGTCATCGGCATCAGCTGTGCCATCTCCACCAGTGTGGCATCGTTGAATACCACGTAGGGCGGCACCTCTTCATCTTCGGCAATCTGCTTGCGCAGGGCGCGCAGCTCCTTGAACAACCGCTTGTCATAGTTGGCATTGTCGAGCAGACCGTTGCGCTTCTCCTTGCGGCTGGAGATAGGCTGCAAGCGGGGCACTGCCAGCTCCAGCTTCACCTCGCCACGCAGTACCGGACGGGCCGCTTCGGTCAACTGCAGCACCAGATTGCGGGTGATGTTCTGGGTCAGCAGCCCCTTGTGGATCAGCTGGCGGATCACGCTCATCCAGTATTCGTGGCTCTGATCCTTGCCGATGCCGTAGGTCGAGAGCTTGTCGTGGCCGTGATCCTTTATGCGCTGGTTCAGCGACCCGCGCAGCACCTCTACCACATAACCCACCCCGAAATTCTGTCCCACCCTCCAGACGCAGGAGAGCGCCTTCTGGGCATCTTCGGTGCCATCATAACTTTTGGGCGGATCGAGACAGATATCGCAGTTGCCACAGGGCTTGTCGTTGTACTCGCCGAAATAGTTGAGCAGCACCTGACGGCGGCAGGTCTGCGCCTCGGCAAAGGCGGCCATCACGTTGAGCTTGTACTGCTCCACCTGCAACTGCTGGGGGTTCTCGATGTTGTCGAGCAGGCGGCGCACCCGGCCGATATCGGCGGGATCGTAGAGCAGCAGCGCCTCGGCGGGAGTGCCATCGCGCCCGGCGCGACCGGTCTCCTGATAGTAGGATTCGATGTTCTTCGGGATGTCGTAGTGCACCACGAAGCGCACATTGGGCTTGTCGATGCCCATACCGAACGCCACCGTCGCCACCACGATCTCGATGTCGTCCTTGAGGAAGGCATCCTGGGTCTGCTGGCGCTGCTCGAGCGGCAGCCCCGCATGATAGGGCGCCGCCTTGCAGCCGTGGCGGGATAACCGCTCGGCCACCTCCTCCACCCGGTTGCGACTGGAGCAGTAGACGATGCCGCAGTTGCCCTTCTGACTCTGCACGTAACGCAGCAGCTGCTCGGCCGCCTTGAACTTCTCCACCAGGCTGTAGCGGATATTGGGACGATCGAAGCTGGCAGTGTGGATAAAGGGAGCGTTGAGTTCCAACCGGTGCAGCATGTCGCTGCGGGTCGCCTCGTCGGCGGTGGCGGTGAGCGCTACCACCGGCACCTGTGGGAACCACTGTTTTAGCCGCCCCAGCGCCGCATACTCAGGCCGGAAATCGTGGCCCCACTGGGAGACGCAGTGCGCCTCGTCGATGGCGAACAGCCCGAGCGGCAGCTCGGCCAGCCGGTCCATAAACTCGTGCTGCAGCAAGCGCTCGGGGGAGACATAGACCAACTTGATCTCGCCACGACGCATGGCAGCGAAGTTCTGGATCATCTCCTCCCGACTGAGGGCCGAGTTGATGTAGACCGCCGCTACGCCGTTGGCGCGCAGGCTGTCGACCTGATCCTTCATCAGCGAAATAAGGGGAGAGACCACCACCCCGAGCCCGGGCCGCAGCAGTGCCGGGATCTGGTAGCAGAGCGACTTGCCACCACCGGTGGGCTTGAGCACCAGCGCATCGCGCCCCGCGACGATCTGCTCGATAATCTCGAGCTGACCCGGCCGAAACTGCTGATAGCCGAAGACCGCCTGCAGCAGGGCAAGCGGACTCTCTGGCTGAGGATCTGGCAGGGTTTCGGCAATCGCGGTCATGGGCTCTCCTTTGGGGTCGCCATTCTAAAGCAGCCGCCGCCCACAATAAACCTGCCATTGCGACTGTTAAGGAACTGTTGCAGACTGGCTGGAGCTTTTACTCGGCTTTGCAAACAGGAATCGGATTCAAGGAATGAAACAGATGCTCAAGAAGATGGCGCTCAGTGGCATTGCCAACCTGTTCGCTGAAAAGATGCCCTTCAACAAGTTGATCGGCATGCAGGTGACCCACTACGACTTCGACCGGGTGGAGCTGCGCATCAAGATGGAGGAGAAGCTGATCGGCAACCCCTTCCACAACATCCTGCACGGTGGCGTCACAGCAGCTCTGCTCGACGTGGCGGGCGGCATGATAGTCGCGGCCTCCTGCATCGACGATCTGGAGGATTTCTCCCCCAGTTATCTCAAGGAACGCTTCTCCCGCCTCGGCACCATAGATCTGCGGGTGGACTATCTGCGGCCGGGGCGCGGCAACGAGTTTATTGCCACCGCCCACATCATCCGGGCCGGCAGCAAGGTCGCGGTAGCCCGGATGGAGCTGCACAACGAAGAGGGCACCCATATCGCCTTTGGGACCGGCACCTATCTGGTGGGCTAAACGCCATTAATGCATAAAAAGCACTCTGCTAATCCACTTTTAATCATTAGATTCCCTACCCCCTCTGGCTAAAGCAGGTCCATACTCATAGTCGGGATTGTGTGCAGAGGGAGGATTGCAGGTGATGAGTGCGAAACTGGCCATCAAACCATCCAGAGCCTTGTTGACACAGCTCGAGTCCATGCTCGACGAGGTGCAGACACCCGAGTGTCGCCACTGGTTGGAACAGGAGCTTGAGGGGTATTCTCTCTCCTCACCCCTGCCTTGGTATCGCATCGTCCCCTGTCGGCAACGCGGTCACTTTCTGGACCTGAAGACGGGAAAATATTTGACCTGTCACATCAACAGTCAAACGCTAAGCCAACGCGATCTGGCCCAAATTCAGTTCATTTATGCCCGTGAACCCGCCGCCCACTATTTGCTGCAACGCAATTCCGGTATTGAGCCCTGGCCAGAACAGCTGCTGGAAGATTATCAGGAGCAGTTGATCCCCGGTCACCTATGCCTGCAAGCCTGGCATGAGCCCGTGATTTCATTACGTGAACAACTGATGGAGGGAATCGAACATTTTATTTGTGAGTACCCCAAACACGCGGCCTTGCTGCCCCAACACAGTTTAAAGGCTTTGCGGCATCAGCACTGGCATATCTGAACAAGCGCCTGGCGCGCAAGGAGGGCACCATAGACAAGAGCCATAACGAGATTGCCACAATCTAGAGTGCCGGAGTCAGAATAGACTCCACCAATGGGCCACCAAGCGGTGGCCCTTTTAATATCTGTGGTTTTGCTTCGGCCCCGCATACAGCAAGTGAAATCACTCGGCCAATTTTCAGGTCGGCAGGTCGGCAGGTCGGCAGGTCGGCAGGTCGGCAGGTAAAGTGAAGCGAGAAAGCAGGAAAGCGAAATGCAAAAAGGCCGCTCTATTGAGCGGCCTTTTCAAATTTGGTCGGTGTGAGAGGATTCGAACCTCCGACCCCTTCGTCCCGAACGAAGTGCGCTACCAAGCTGCGCTACACACCGATGTCTGCGGGACGGGAATTTACCGAAAGGGCCGACCCGACACAAGCCTTTTTTGCATTTAAAGGGAAAAAAAGTGCCGTTCGCTCAACTATTCAGCACTCGTCGCCCCCGTTTACCGAAATGCAGCCGGATGGTGACATTCCGCTAACTCTGCCTCAAGGCAAGCGCAGCGACTCGGGGCCCAGCAGACGACGTTGCCAGTCAGCGACTGTGCCGTGCTCCAGCCAATCAGCCGCATGCTGACGCCAGTTGGGCGAGAGGGACGGATTCTCCAGCAGCAACAACAGATCCACTTCGTTGCGTACCTGATTGAACAGGATATCGGCGGTGCGCTTCACCGTCAGCTCCGGGTAAGGCCTGTCTACCAACTCCATGGTCGCCTCGGGTGCAATCATCCCCTCCTCCAGCACCCGCAGCAGCCAGCCACAACGGCCGCTCAGCTGCATCACCTGCGATATCTGGCCATAGCCAAAGCGCTGGTTGAGCTTGAAGCAGGGCGATCTGGGCTGACTTATCTGGATGAGTGCCTCACCAAGTCGATAGACATCGCCAATACAGGCCTGCATCTCGGTCAGCCCGACACCGGACAGGTTCTCGCCAAAGGCGGCGGGTTGCCAGGGAGTGCGGGGAGCAGGAAGACCCAGCGCAGTTTGCCAGGTCTGCCACCAGGGATAATGGTCAGCTGAATAGAAATGGAGTGCCCGATCCGGGCCGCCGTGATGACGTTGATCGCTCTGCTCATCCTCTTCCAGACCGGCAAAAGTGCAACGAACCGGCACAGTCACCGGCTGCTTGTGGATGGCAGAGACAAGGCCGGGCACCAGCTCGGTGCCGCGGCCGCTAAAAAGGGAGATCCGCATTCTCATCCTCCGGGTTGACGAGAGAGTGCGGATCTTAACACGAGGTCAGGCAACCGCCTGCATCTGGGTGGTCATGGCGATCTCGGCACGGCGGCGCTTCTCCGCCTTGGCCATCAGATACCAGCTGCCAAAGGTAAACAGCGATACCGACAACAGGATCAGGCTGGCGACCGCGTTGATCTCCGGTTTCACCCCGAGCCGCACCGCCGAGAAAACCTCCATCGGCAAGGTGGTCGAGCCCGGGCCAGATACGAAGCTCGCCAGCACCAGATCATCGAGCGACAGGGCAAACGACATCATGCCGCCTGCCGCCAGCGAGGGGGCGATCATCGGGATGGTGATCAGGAAGAACACCTTCCACGGTTTGGCCCCCAGATCCATGGCTGCCTCTTCGATGGAGAGATCCAGCTCGCGCAGGCGGGCCGACACCACGATCGCCACATAAGCGGTACAGAAGGTGGTGTGGGCGATCCAGATGGTCAGCATGCCGCGCTCGGCAGGCCAACCCACCAGCTGGGCCATCGCCACGAACAGCAGCAGCAGCGACAGACCGGTAATCACCTCGGGCATCACCAGCGGCGCCGTCACCATGCCGCCGAACAGGGTGCGGCCACGGAAGTGCGGGATCCGGGTCAGCACAAAAGCCGCCACCGTCCCCAGCGCCACTGCCGCAATCGCGGTATAGAAGGCGATCTCCAGCGAGCGCAGCACCGAGCCTATCAGCTGCTTGTTGTCGAGCAGGCCAAAGTACCACTTGAGCGACCAGCCCCCCCATACCGTCACCAGCTTGGAGGCGTTGAAGGAGTAGATCACCATGATGACCATGGGTAGATAGATAAACAGCAGCCCCAGCCAGAGCATCAGCTTGGCAAAACCAAAACGTCTCATCATGCCTTGCCCTCCAGCTCTTTGGCCTGGTTACGGTTGAACAGGATTATGGGGATGATCAGCACTGCCAGCATCACCACCGCCAACGCAGAGGCCACCGGCCAGTCGCGGTTGTTGAAGAACTCCTGCCACAGCACCTTACCGATCATCAGTGTCTCCGGGCCGCCAAGCAGTTCCGGGATAACAAACTCCCCCACCACCGGAATGAACACAAGCATGCAGCCGGCGATAATGCCGTTCTTGGAGAGCGGCACCGTGATCTGCCAGAAACGGGTCAGGTTGCGGGCTCCCAGATCGGATGCGGCCTCCAGCAGGCTCTGGTCATGCTTGACCAGATTGGCGTAGAGCGGCAGCACCATGAATGGCAGGTAGGAGTAAACGATGCCAATATAGACCGCCAGGTTGGTATTGAGGATCTGCAGCGGCTCGTGGATAAGACCGATGCTCAGCAAGAAGCTGTTGAGCAAGCCGTTGTTGCTGAGAATGCCCATCCAGGCGTAGACCCGGATCAAAATCGCGGTCCAGGTCGGCATCATGATGAGCAGCAGCAGAACGGTCTGGGTCTCCTTGTTGGCCCGAGCGATGGAGTAGGCCATCGGATAGCCGATCAGCAAACAGAGGATGGTGCTGATAAAGGCCATCTTGAGCGAACCGAGATAGGCGGCGATATAGAGCTCATCCTCCTGCAACATCAGGTAGTTGCCCATGTTGAGCAGGATAGTGAGCTGGTTGTCGGCCCAGCTCACCACGTCGGTGTACGGCGGGATCGCCACATCCGCTTCGGCAAAGCTGATCTTCAGCACGATGATGAAGGGCAGCAGGAAGAAGAGGAACAGCCAGAAGAAGGGGATGCCGATCACCAGCTGGCGACCCCACACATGCTTCAGTCGTCTCAATGCCTTCATGATTGCAGCACCACGCCGCTGTCATCTTCCCAGTAGAGGAACACCTGGTCATCCCAGGTTGGCCGTTTGCCGTGGCGTTCGGCATTGGCGATGAAAGCCTGAACGATTTTACCCGAGGGCAGTTCGATGTGATAAACCGAGTGGCCGCCCAGATAGGCAATGTCGTAGACCTTGCCCTTGGTCCAGTTGAAATCCGGATGCTCGATCTCCGCCGGTTTTTGCAGGCTCATCAGCAGCTTCTCCGGGCGCAGGGCGTAGGTAACCTTCTTGTTCTCGGCACGGGAGCTGATGCCGTGGCCCACATAGATGGGCTGCTCCAGATCGGCACAGGCGATGATGGCGTGGTCCTGCTCATCCTCCACCAGCAGACCGTCGAACAGGTTGACGTTGCCGATGAACTCGCACACCAGCCGGCTGGCCGGGGTTTCGTAGATATCCATCGGGCTGCCGATCTGCTCGATGCAGCCGAGGTGCATGATGGCGATCCGCTCGGCCATGGTCATCGCCTCTTCCTGATCGTGGGTCACCATGACGCAGGTAACCCCGACCCGTTCGATGATCTCGACCAGCTCCAGCTGCATCTGGGAGCGCAGCTTCTTGTCGAGCGCCCCCATGGGTTCATCCAGCAGCAGCAGTTTGGGGCGTTTGGCCAGCGAACGGGCCAGCGCCACCCGCTGGCGCTGGCCACCGGAGAGCTGGTGCGGCTTGCGGCGGGCATACTGGGTCATCTGCACCAGCTTGAGCATCTCCTCCACCCGGGCATCGATCTCCGGCTTGGGCAGGCCATCCTGCTTGAGGCCGAAGGCGATATTTTGCGCCACCGTCATATGGGGGAACAGGGCGTAGGACTGGAACATCATGTTGATGGGACGCTCGTAAGGCGGCATATCGGTGATGTCGACACCATCGAGATAGAGCCGCCCCTCGGTCGGACGTTCGAAACCGGCCAGCATCCGCAACAGGGTCGACTTGCCGGAGCCGGAGCCACCGAGCAGGGCGAAGATCTCCCCCTTGTTGATGTTGAGCGATACGTTATCGACAGCCAGCGTTTCATCGAACTGCTTGCTTACCCGATCAATCTTGACCAGCACTTCTTTACGCTGCTGGCTGCCCTCGAGGGCTTTCTTGTAGGCACTGGAGGCTATCGCCATTACCAAACTCCCCAACGTGATATCGACCTCGCGGCCGATCCATAAAAGCAATTTGGCGCCCCCGAACGGGCACCAAGGTTAGGTTCCGGACTTGACCTTGCTCCAACTCCGGGTCATCAGCCGCTGGATTGCACGAGGATGTTCCTGAGAGACATAGAGTCGTGCCAACACCGGCTGCGGTGGATAAACAGATTGATCATCGCGCACCTTCTCATCCATGAACGCCGCCGCCCTGGCATTGGGATTCGCATAGCCCACATAGTTGCTGACCTTGGCGATCACCTCGGGCTGGAGGACGTAGTTGATGAGGGCGTGCGCCTCTTTGACATTGGTGGCATCGGCCGGGATCGCCATCATGTCGAACCAGAGATTGCCCCCCTCCTTCGGGATGCTGTAGGCAATTTTCACCCCCTTGCCGGCCTCGTTGGCCCGCGCGGCGGCCTGCAAAATGTCGCCGGAAAAACCCGCCGCCACGCAGATATCGCCGTTGGCGAGATCACCGATGTACTTGGAGGAGTGGAAGTAGGCGACATAGGGGCGCACCTTGAGCAGCTGCTCTTCGGCCCGCTTGATGTCCGCTGGCTCATGGCTGTTGGGGTCGAGCCCCAGATAGTTGAGGGCGGCAGGGATCATCTCGTCGGCGGAGTCGAGGAAGGCGACGCCGCAACGGGAGAGCTTCTCCATGTTTTCCGGTTCGAAAATAACCGCCCAGGAGTCGATCTTGTCGACCCCCAGCACGGCCTTGATCTTGTCGACGTTGTAGCCGATACCGTTGGTACCCCAGAGATAGGGCACGGCGTATTGATGGCCCGGATCCACCTTGTCGAGCTGGCTGAGCAGCACCGGATCCAGGTTGGCCATATTGGGCAGCAGGGATTTGTCCAGCTTCTGGAACGCTCCCGCCTTGATCTGTTTGGCCAGAAAGTTGTTGGAGGGCACCACCAGATCATAACCGGTACGCCCCGTCAGCAACTTCCCCTCCAGGGTCTCGTTGGAATCGAACACGTCATAGACGGTCTTGATCCCGGTCGCCTGCTGGAAATCGCTGAGGGTGGTCTCGCCGATATAATCAGACCAGTTGTAGAAATGGAGTTCAGGTGCTGCCTGAACGCCACTTGCCAACCCCATGGTCAGGGCAATGGTTGCCAATCTGGTTGTATGCACGGTTTCAGTTCTCCTGTGTTTAGTGGTTGACCGTCTGCGCATCCTCTCGCGCGGCCCATCCCGAAAGATGGCATCACTACCCTCCCGGCCGAACTGCGGACCGGGAGGGGCACTCGTCACTTACTTGCCGGACTTGATCTTGGTCCAGCTGCGCGTCATCACACGCTGCACCTTGGCCGGCAGATCCGGGAAGGTGTAAATCTTCTGCATGGTCTCTTCGCTCGGATAGATACCCGGGTCGTTGCGGATCTCCGCATTGACCAGCGGGGTCGCCGCCTTGTTGCCGTTCGGGAATTTCACCATGTTGGTGATGTTGGCGATCACCTCGGGCTTCATCAGATAGTTGATAAAGACGTGGGCGGATTCGACGTTCTGGGCATCGGCCGGGATGGCGATCATGTCAAAGAAGCTGCCCGCCCCCTCTTTCGGGATGGTGTAGGTCAGCGACACGCCGTTGTTGGCCTCCGCCGCCCGCGCCTTCGACTGCTGCAAGTCACCGGAGTAACCGACCGCCACGCAGAGGTTGCCGTTGGCCAGATCCGAGATGTACTTGGAGGAGTGGAAATAGGCGGTGTAGGGACGGATGGAGAGGAACAGCGCCTCGGCCTTCTTCAGCTCGTCCGGCTTCTGGCTATCCGGCTTGAAGCCCAGATATTGCAGGGCGGCCGGCAGCATTTCGGTCGGCGAGTCGAGGAAGGAGACACCGCACTCCTTCAGCTTGGCCATGTTCTCCGGTTTGAACACCAGATCCCAGGAGTTGACCGGCGCATCGGCCCCCAGCACCGCCTTCACCTTCTCGGGGTTGTAGGCATAGCCGATGGTGCCCCACATGTAGGGGATGGAGTACTGGTTGCCCGGGTCACTCGGCTCGAGCGCCTTGAGCAGGGCAGGATCCATGTTTTGCCAGTTGGGAAGCTTGGACTTGTCCAGTTTCTGGAACACGCCCGCCTTGATCTGCTTGGCCAGGAAGGGGTTGGACGGCACGACGATGTCATAGCCCGATTTGCCGGCCAGCAACTTGGCCTCCAGCACCTCGTTGCTGTCGAACACGTCATACACCACCTTGATGCCCGTCTCTTTCTGGAAGTTATCCAGCGTATCCGGCGCGATGTAGTCGCTCCAGTTGTAGACGTGCAGCACCTTCTCGTCGGCCATTGCTCCGGCACTTGCCATGACCAGAGCCACAGAGGCAGCGATCACTCCCGTTTTGAAAGACATCATCCTTGTCTCCTAAGCAAATTGTATGCGCATGCCAACCTGCCCGGCCGCACCTCAACCCTTCAGCTTGGCGGCTGTCAGATCCAGACTGAGCCTGGCGAGCTTGACCAATTCATCAACCTGTTCCTCGGTGATGACCAAGGGGGGCGATATGATCATGGTATCGCCTACCGCCCTCATCACCAAGCCATTGTTAAAGCAGAACTCCCGGCAGGTCATCCCCGCATTTGCGTGCGCCGGGAAACGCTGGTTGGTCTGTTTGTCCTGCACTATTTCCAGTGCGGCAACCAGTCCGCGGCCACGGGTTTCCCCTACCAGCGGATGGTCGGCCAGCTCCGCCCAGCGGCGCTGCAAATAGGGGCCGATGGTATCATGGACGCGCTTAACTATGCTCTCCTTTTGCATAAGCTGGATATTGGCAACCGCCACCGCACAGGAGACCGGGTGACCCGAATAGGTGAAGCCGTGGTTGAACTCGCCCCCCTCCTCCACCAGCACCCTGGCGACCCGGTCGCTTACCATGACGGCACCGAGCGGCAGGTAGCCCGAGGTAATTCCCTTGGCCAGACACATCAGATCCGGCTTGATGCCAAACCCTTCGCTGGCAAACCAGTGACCGGTACGGCCAAAGCCACAGATCACCTCGTCGGCGATGAGCAGAATGCCGTAGTGATCGCAGATGCGCTGGATCTCGGGCCAGTAGCTGTCGGGCGGAATGATGACGCCGCCCGCTCCCTGGATCGGCTCGCCGATAAAGGCAGCTACCTTGTCCACCCCCAGCTCCAGAATCTTCTGCTCCAGCTGACGAGCCCGCTCCAGTCCGAATTCGTGGGCACTCATCCCCTGCCCTTCACCGAAGTGATAGGGCTGATCGATATGGACTATGCCGGGAATGGGCAGGTTGCCCTGCTGATGCATCCCCTTCATGCCGCCCAGACTCGCCCCCGCCACGGTCGAGCCGTGATAGGCGTTGTGGCGGCTGATGATCACCTGCTTCTCCGGCTGCCCCTTGCTGGCCCAGTAGTGGCGCACCATCCGCAGCACAGTGTCGTTGCACTCGGAACCTGAGCCGGTAAAGAAGACGTGGTTGAGATGGGATGGCGTCACTTCGGCCAGCAGGGTGGCCAGCTCGATCACCGGCGGGTGCGCGGTCTGGAAAAAGAGGTTGTAGTAGGGAAGCTGCTCCATCTGTCTGGCCGCGGCATCCACCAGCTCCTGCCGACCATAACCCATGTTGACGCACCAGAGTCCCGCCATGCCGTCCAGAATGCGCTTGCCCTCGGAGTCTTCCAGATAGACGCCACTGGCCTTGGTGATGATACGGCTGCCCTTCTTGTTCAGGGCCTGAAAGTCGGTAAAGGGGTGCAGGTGGTGGCTGGCATCCTGTTGCTGCCACTCACGGGTAGTCTGTTGCATTGTTAGCTCCTCGGTTCCTTCGATTTAGCTGGTTCTGTTCGTCACATAATCAGGAGGGCTACCACTCCCGCAGTCACGGCCACTTTCGGGCGGCCTACGGCTGCAGCGCGGCTTGCTCCTCGCGTTCTTAATTCGAGCCAAAAACTGTTATCAACCATGCAACCAGAGCGGTGGCGAGCCACTTTTCGCTCACAACCATCCGCGGGGGAAGGCACTCCTCCATCCCGTATTACCGGTTACAGGCAGGGGAGGCTGCCTGCCTCCCCGATTCGGACGATGCGTGGCCGGCACGCATCCGGGTCAGACGTTCAGCAGCAGGAACTCGCGCTCCCAGCGGCTGATCACCCCGAAGTAGGTCTCGTACTCTTTGCGTTTGACCGCCACAAAGGCACGGGTAAAGCGCTCGCCCAACATCTCCTTGATGGGATCACACTGCTCCAGATGGCTCAGCGCCTCCTCCAGTGAACGGGGCAGGCTGTAGGGCAGCTCGTAGGCGCTCGATTTCATCTCCGGCAACGGCTCCAGCTTCTCCATCATGCCGAGATAGCCGCACGCCAGAGTGGCGGCCAGCGCCAGATAGGGGTTGGCATCGGCACCGGCGAAGCGGTTCTCCACCCGGCGGGCACTGGGATCGGAGAAGGGCACGCGCAGGCCGCAGGTGCGGTTTTCCACCCCCCACTGGACGTTGCGCGGCGCGCTCTCGCCGAAGGTGAGGCGGCGGTAGGAGTTGACGTTGGGAGCCAGCAGCGCAGTCACCGCCGGGGTGTACTTCTGCAGACCGGCGATGAAGTGCATGAACAGCTCGGAGTTGCCACCATCCGGGGTACCGAACAGGTTGCGGCCGTTCATATCCTCGAGACTCTGGTGGATGTGCATGGCGGAGCCCGGCTCGTTGCTCATCGGCTTGGCCATGAAGGTGGCGTAGATGCCGTGGCGGTGGGCGGCCTCGCGCATGGTGCGCTTGAACAGGAACACCTGATCGGCCAGATCGATGGCATCCCCGTGCAGGAAGTTGATCTCCATCTGGGCGGCGCCTGATTCGTGGATCAGGGTATCCACCTCCAGCTCCTGCGCCTCGCAGTAGTCATACATATCCTCGAAGATGGGGTCGAATTCGTTGACCGCATCGATACTGAACGACTGGCGGGCGGTCTCCGGGCGACCGTTGCGGCCGACCGGCGGCATTAGCGGATAGTCGGGATCTTCGTTGCGGGTGACCAGATAGAACTCCAGCTCAGGCGCCACCACAGGTTTCCACCCCTGCTTCTCGTAAAATGACAAAACGCGACGCAGCACGGAGCGCGGCGCGATGTCGATCAGCTTGCCGTTGACGTCGAAACAGTCGTGGATCACCTGGGCAGTAGGCTCCAGCGCCCAGGGGACAAAGCGGATGGTATTGGGGTCGGGATAGAGCTGCATGTCCCGCTCCAGCGGGTCGATCATGCTGTCGTCATCCGGATACTCACCTGTCACTGTCTGGGTGAAGATCACCTCGGGCAGTCGCATGCCCCCTTCGCGCAAAAACTTGTTGGCTGGAATGATCTTGCCCCGGGCGTTGCCGGTGAAATCCGGGAACAGACACTCCACTTCCGTGATGCGATTGCTCTCCATCCAGCCCTTGATACTGTCCATGTTAAACCCCGACTCTACGGTTGCCATTGGCAAGGGTGTCTAATATATGGAACACCCTTGTTATAAAATTGTAATCAACACCACCATAAAAGCCCGCCATCAAGGGCAATGTCAAGGGTGTGTGTTTAAAAAACTATAAATAACGGCGCATATAATGACCAATGCGGCACCAAATACTAAACACTCGTGGCCTCGCCTCTCGCCAGTGCAAAGCCGGTGCCAACCGGCCAGAACCAGATGTCAGATCCCGTCAGATCAGCCGCTAAAGAGGCCATTTTTTTGCAAAGGCGCACAATCCGTATCCTATTTGCTTTGCTTGGCTGCTTTTTTTTGGTACAAGGCCCGCCCTGATTTGCACTCTCTTGCATGAAAACGGTGCAAATCGGGATACAAGGGCTTGGTCTGCAGGCAGACAGCCCCCATAAACAGGGATAATTGGGTTAGTAAACTGACTGGTAGTAAATCGTATGTGTGATTTCATGACTGAAGACCAACTGGCCTTTTACAAGGGACAGATCGAGCGCCAGATCCTCGAACTCGAAGATCGCCTCAACTCCCAGGCCAGCCAGGCCATCGCCACCGACACCAACGAGATGGCCGATGAAATTGACCGTGCCAGCATCGAGGAAGCCCGCCGTCTGGAGCTGAACCGCATCGAGCACGACAAGCTGCACCTGCGCAAACTGCGCGGCGCGCTGAAGCGCATCAGCGAAGGGGATTTCGGTTACTGCGAATCTTGCGGCGACGAGATCTCTCTCAAGCGTCTGCATGCCCGTCCGGAGTCCCGTTTCTGCGTCGAGTGCCAGAGCACCAAGGAATTCAACGATACCCACGTGTTCCGCCGCGTCGCCTGATCCCTCTCCGGGAAATCACTCTCCTCTGGCAGCAATAGGCGGTCGGCAGACAAGGGCCAACGCCCGAATCTTGCACACTGCGCCGCAGCAAGAGGGTGAAAAGTTCTGTTAGACTCCGGGCACGTCCCGGACTCTACAGGAGAACAGAGAGTGAAATGGCTCATCAAACTGTGTTTGTGCCTGCCGCTGCTGGCACAAGCACAGGTTCTGACGGTCAAAGTGCCCAGTCGCCCCGTCAACAATCTCGATCAGGAGTACCAGTACAAGCTGCTGGAACTGGCCCTGACCCACTCCGGCCCCCCCTTTCGCATCCAGCCCGTCGAGCTCGATCTCAACCAGTTCACCCTCCAGCAGCAGCTGAGCAAGGGCAAGACCATCAACGTCTTCTGGATGGGCACCTCCAGCGCGCTCGAATCCTCCCTGCTTGCCGTCCCCATTCCGCTGTTTCGCGGGCTGGAAGGGCTGCGCCTCTCCTTCATTCACGCTGATGCCCAGGAGAAGTTCAACCAGATCAATACCCTGGCTGATTTGAGACAGATGAAAGCGGCGCAAGGAGTCGGTTGGGCCGACAACAAGATTCTGGAAAGTGCCGGCATCCCGACCTACTCCGGTCGTTTCAGCAGCCTGTTTCGCCTGATCAACGACGGCGACAAGGTCGATTTCTTTCCGCGCGCCATGGTGGAGATCTTCGCCGAGCGCAGCGAGCTGGTGGCGCAATATCCCAACCTCGCCATCGAGCAGCATCTGCTGATCCGCTACCCCTTCGCCCAGTTCTTCTTCGTCAGCCCCAAGTACCCCGAGCTGGCCAAGGCGATCCAGACCGGCCTTGAGCGGGCCTATGCCGACGGCAGCTTCATGCAGTTCTTCCGTGAAAACCCGAAGATCCGCGAAGCGCTGGCCAGCGCCAATCTCGACCAGCGGGTCACCATCCAGCTGCCCAACCCCGATATGACGCCGTTGCTCAAGAGCATCCCGGCGCAGTATTGGGAGTATCCCCCGCAGTGATAAGCTGCCAGCCGCCCCGTCAGGGGCGGTGCTGTTTTTGTTCCTATCAAAGCTGATGCAGCCGGACTCCCCGCTTGGGATCGGGCAAGCACTTGTGACAGCCGCTGACGGGCGCAGAGCTGCGCCTATGGCGGGATCCGGCTAGCTATAAGTTAAAATTGGGCCATAAAGGCAAAACCCATAAATTAAATTTATAGCGATACCAAAGCCTCGCAAACAAACGGTCAGCACGGGTCACAGGCCCGTCAGAGCCATCGCCCGATCCAAACCATTTCTCTTGCATCACCCCTTACCGCTATCTGATCAGAACGCGGCATGGGCCGGCGTTGCCATCTGGCATTGGTCGCTCGCTTCCGCCATCATGCTTGCGATGCCGCCCCCGTTTACCGCGGGTGGCCAGAGCAGCAAACCAGAGCGTGCGCCAGGGAGGTGCCATGAAGGGAATCGAAGAGTGGTTTGAGGAGTACGGCCAGAGCCATCGCCATCCGGTCAACGTCGCCATCCACAAGCTGGCGGTGCCGGGCATCTATCTCTGCTCGCTGGGGCTGCTCTGGAGCCTGCCCGCCGGGCCGCTGCAAGCGGGGCTCAACTGGGCTGCGGTGGCCGCCATTCCGGTGCTGGCCTTCTACCTGCAGCTGTCGTTTGCCCTGTTCGTCGGGATGGCGGGGCTGACCGCGCTCGGGCTGGCCTGCTGCCACCAGTGGCAGGGGCCGCTGCTGTGGCCCGCGCTGTTTATCTTCGTGCTGCTCTGGATAGCCCAGTTTGTCGGCCACAGGATCGAGGGCAAGCGCCCCTCCTTCCTCGCCGACCTGCAATTTCTGCTGATAGGCCCCGCCTGGGTGCTTGCCAGCCTCTATCGTCGCCTGGGTATTCCCTATTGAGGGGGGCCGGGCCAACAGGAGAGACCATGTCATACCGCCACACTCTTAATTCACCTCTGCGCCGCGCCCTGCCCCTGCTGCTGGGCGCCCTGTTCGCCGGCCCGGCGCTGGCCGACAAGGCTGATACCGTCGGCGAGGTGAGTACCGCCTTCAAGCTGTTCGGCCCCAACCACAAGATCCTGGTGGAGGCGTTCGACGATCCCCGCATCGACGGTGTCGCCTGCTATCTGGCGCGCCCCAAGACCGGCGGCGTCAAGGGCGGGCTCGGGCTGGCGGAAGATCCCTCCCACGCCTCCCTCTCGTGCCACCAGATTGGCCCCATCACCCTGCCGGCGAAGCTGAAAGCGGGGGAAGAGGTGTTCGACGTCAGCACCTCGCTGGTGTTCAAGGAGCAGAAGGTGGTGCGCTTTTACGACCAGAAGCGCAATGCGCTGGTTTACCTGACCTACAGCACCAAGCTGGTGGATGGTTCGTACAAGAGTGCAGTCAGCGCCGTACCCATCATGCCGTGGGGACAATAACCAGCCGGTTTGTCCGGTGATAGTTGACTCGCTTTGTTGTAATTTAACTACAAATCATCTGCGGAGAGCACACCATGAAAGTCGCCGTATTCAGCACCAAGAGCTATGACAAAGAGCATTTCACCCAGGCCAACAGCCGCTTCGGCTTTGAACTGGAGTTCTTCGATGTGCGGCTGGAGGCCAAGACGGCCCGACTGGCCCACGGCTTCCCGGTGGTGTGCCTGTTCGTTAATGACGACGCCGACCGCGAGGTGCTGACCGAGCTGGCGGCCAACGGCACCAGGGTGATCGCCCTGCGCTGCGCCGGTTACAACAACGTGGATCTGGCCGCCGCCAGGGAGCTGGGGCTGAAGGTGGTGCGAGTGCCCGCCTACTCCCCCGAGGCAGTGGCCGAGCACGCGGTCGGCATGATGATGTGCCTCAACCGCCGCATCCACAAAGCCTATCAGCGCACCCGCGACGCCAACTTCTCGCTGGAGGGACTGGTCGGCTTCAACATGCACGGCCGCACCGCCGGCATCATCGGCACCGGCAAGATCGGCATCGCCACCCTGCGTATCCTCAAGGGGTTCGGCATGCGCCTGCTGGTGAACGACCCTTACCAGAATCCGGCTGCCATCGAGCTGGGGGCCGAGTATGTGGATCTCGACACCCTGTTCCGCCAGTCCGACGTCATCAGCCTGCACTGCCCGCTGTTCAAGGAGAACTACCACCTGCTCAATCAGGAGGCGTTCGCCAAGATGAAGGACGGGGTGATGATCATCAACACCAGCCGCGGCGGCCTGCTCGACTCCAACGCCGCCATCGAGGCGCTCAAGACTTCCCGCATCGGCGCGCTGGGGCTGGACGTCTACGAAGAGGAAGAGGATCTCTTCTTCTCCGACAAGTCCAACGAGGTGATCACCGATGATGTGTTCCGCCGCCTGTCAGCCTGCCACAACGTGCTGTTCACCGGTCATCAGGCCTTCCTGACCCGCGAGGCGCTGCACGCCATCGCTGACACCACCCTCGGCAACATTCAGGCTATCGAGATTCAGGGCCGCAGCGACAACGAGGTCGAGTAACCCCCCGCGCGCTACTGCAGCGCCTCATCTCTGCACGCCGGGTTGTGAGACCCGGCGCCATCGGGTAGGCTAGCTCCCCTTTTTTCCAAGGAGCTGACTGCCCATGTTTATCGGATTTGATTACGGTACCTCCAACTGTGCCGTGGCCGTGATGGAACAGGGCAGCCCGCGGCTGCTCAATCTCGGCCCCTCCCGCTACCTCCCCTCCACCCTGCACGCGCCGCACCGGGACGCCATCGCCGGCCTGCTGGCCGAAGGGCTGGCCGACAGCCAGCAGGCGGCCTATCTCAAGCTGCGCGGCCCCGTGGTGACCCGGGCCCAGGCGGTGCGACGCCAGATGCGCGAAGAGGGGCTGATCGACGAGCTGAGCTTTGGCGGTGCCGCGCTGGAGCGCTATCTGGAGGAGCCGGACGAGGGCTACTACATCAAGTCGCCGAAATCCTTCCTCGGCGCCTATGGCCTCAAGGCTCCCCAGATCGCCCTGTTCGAAGATATCGTCTGCGCCATGATGCTCCACGTCCGCCAGCAGGCGGAGCAGCAGCTCGGCGCCCCGATCCGTCAGGCGGTGATCGGCCGTCCGGTCAACTTTCAGGGCTTGGCTGGCGAAGAGAGCAACCGTCAGGCCATCGCCATTCTGAGCGAAGCGGCCCGCATCGCCGGCTTCGAGCAGGTGGAGTTTCTCTACGAGCCGGTGGCAGCAGGATTTGAATTCGAGGCGCGCCTCACCGAAGACGCCGTGGTGCTGGTGGTGGATATCGGCGGCGGTACTACCGACTGCTCCATGCTGCGGATGGGCCCGAGCTACCGTGACCGGCTCGATCGCACCGACGATCTGCTCGGCCACAGCGGCCAGCGGATTGGCGGCAACGACTTCGACATCCGCCTGACGGTGGAGGGGATGATGCCGCTGCTCGGCATGCACGAGGTGCTCAAAACCGGCAAGCCGCTGCCCCACCCGCTGTTCTGGGATGCAGCCGCCATCAACGACGTCAGCGCCCAGAGCCGTTTTTACAGTCTCGATACCGCCCGCCAGCTGCAGGATCTGCAGCTCGACAGCCAGCCCGGCAGCAAGCTGGGCCGCCTTGCCAACCTGCGGGCCCACAAGCTGAGCCACCAGCTGGTCTGGCGCGCCGAGCAGGGCAAGATCGCCCTCTCGGAGCAGGAGAGCAGCCGCCACTCCCTGAGCGAGCTGGAAAAAGGGCTGGAGGCAGAGCTGACCCGCGAGCAGCTGGCCGGCGCCTCGGCCCTGCTGCTGGAGAAGATTGGCGAGCTGATGGATGAGGCGATCGCCGCCGCCGGGGTGCAACCCGACCGCATCTTCGTCACCGGCGGTAGCGCCCGCTCGCCGCTGATCGCCAGCTTTATCCGCCAGAAGCTGCCGACCATCCCGCTCGAGGGTGGCGATGACTTCGGCTCGGTGGCCGCCGGTCTGGCCCGTTATGCCGATCGGATCTTCGCAGCCAAGCCCTGAATGGGGCTAAATCGTCAGAGTGTTGCCATTTAACGACACTCTGGCGGCAAAGGGGCGACAGAAGCGGTCGGTCGCCCCAGCTTCCGCCCTGCTACAGGGCAAGCAAACAGGCTATGCTTGCGGCTCCCATCAACCGGAGCCCCGCCATGTCCAGATTGTCACTCCTGCTCATCCCCCTCTTCCTGCTCGCCGGCTGCAGTTCAGCCCCCTTTGTCCGGCAGGATCTGCAACATCACCACTGGGTATTGAGCAAGCTGGATGGCGAACCGGTTGCCGCCTTGCGCGACAATCCGCCCGACTTCGAGATCGGCGAGCACTTCACCGTCAACGGCATCGCCGGCTGCAACCGCTACTTCGGTCAGGGCCATATGAAAGGGGACAAGTTCTGGGTCACCAGTCTGGGCAGCACCGAGATGGCCTGCATGCCCCCGCTCGACACCATAGAACAGGCCGTATTGACCACTCTGACCGAGGGGGCGACCCTGAGCGGCTCCAGCCAAGACCTGGTACTGCAGGGCAAACAGCACCGTTTGGAATACACCCTGCGCGACTGGGTGCTCTAGGGCTCACAAACCGGCATTACAAACAGGAACATGTTGCCCGGCTGTGGCACAATATGAGGCAGTGTTCGCAATGGAGGCTGCCTCAGCCATGTCGATGGATCGTCTGTTTGACAAGATCAAACAACTCCCCACCATTCCCAAGCTGCTGCACGAGTTGATGCAGAGCTTCAACGACGAGAATGCCCGCATCGACGAGATTGCGGCCAAGATCGCCATGGATCAGGTGATCAGCGTCAAGGTGCTGCGGATGGCCAACTCGGCCGCCCTGCGCCGTGGCAACGAAGTGACCTCCATCGATCAGGCGGTGATCCGCCTCGGCTTCAACCGGTTGCGCTCCATCGTGGTCGCCTCCGGCATCATCGGCAGCTTCAAGGCGCCCCCCAGCTTCGACAAGAACAAGTTCTGGACCGAGACCTTTCAGGTCGCCACCATCGCCAAGACGCTGGCGCAGGAGGCCAAGGTGCTCGACCCCGAGACCGCCTTTACCTGCGCCCTCATCCACAACATCGGCGAGCTGCTGATCCAGAGCACCTTGCCGGAAGAGGCGGAGCTCATCAATCTGGCGATCCAGAAGGGGAGCAGCCGGGTCGAGGCCCAGCGCGAGATGCTGGGCTATGACTATGCCCAGCTCGGTGCCGAGCTGGCGCGGCGCTGGAACCTGTCGGAGAGCTTTGTCGACGCCATCTCCCAGCAGCTGGATCCCCTCTCCCACGATCCGGTCAGCAAGGAGGCGGTACTGATCCGTCTGGCAGTGTTCATCTCCTTCGCCTGGAACGCCGGGGTGCCTGCCCAGGCCATCATAGCCCGCTTCCCCAAACCGCTCGCCGATCAGCTGGGACTGGATCCCAAGTCGCTGGCCGGCCAGCTCGAAACACTGCATGAACAGGGTAATGCCCTCGCCGATCTTCTGACTCAATAAGCATCATGACCCATCCGTTTCTGTTTCATCCCCAGGTGGCGCCCTGGTTCAAAGAGAGTGCCGATGCCCTGCAACTGACCCTTTTCAGCGAGCTGGATGCCCCCATCCGCGAGGTGTGGCTGCGCCACGAGCCGGACAACGAGGAGTACCTGATCCCGATGACGGCGATCTCGACCCGCGACCGGCTGCAGGTATGGCAGGTGAACCTGCCGCTTGGCAAGGGGCAGGATATCCACCTCTACTGCTTCAAGTGCCTCACCGACGAGGAGCAGTGGTGGCTGCACGGCGCTGGCGTCAGCGCCGCCATGCCGCCGCGCGAGCAGCATTTTCGCTTCAATAGCCTGCACCAGCCACCGGCCTGGGTGCAGGATCAGGTGTTCTACCAGATTTTCCCCGACCGCTTCTACAACGGCGACCCGTCCCTCAGCGTCAAGCATCACGAGTACGAGTATCGCGGCAAGGCGGTCATCAGCAAGGCGTGGGGCGAGCCGGTCAGTCGCCACGAAGAGGGCCACGGCGCCTGCGAATTCTATGGCGGCGATCTAGCGGGCATCGATGCCAAGCTGCACTATCTGCAATCTCTCGGGGTGACGGCGCTCTACCTCAACCCCATCTTCGATTCGCCGAGCAACCACAAGTACGACACCCAGGACTACTTCAAGGTGGATGCCCACCTCGGCAGCAACGAGCAGTTCGCCGAGCTGACCCGCAACCTGCACCAGCGCGGCATGAAGATCATTCTGGATGCGGTGGTCAACCACACCTCGACCCAGCACCCCTGGTTCTGCCCGCCACTCGGCGCCCAGAGCAACCCGGATTCGCCGTGGCGCAGCTTCTACACCTTTGACAACGAAGGGGATTACGTCAGCTGGAAGGGCATTCGCAGCCTGCCCAAGCTCGACTTCTCCTGCGAGAAGGTGCAGGACGCCGTCTATCGAGCTGACGATGCCATCCTGCGCTACTGGATGCGCGCCCCCTACCAGATCGACGGCTGGCGCTTCGACGTCATCCACATGCTGGGTGAGCGCGGCACCGCCGAGGGCAACAGCGGCCACGTGCGCGCCATTCGCGGGGCGGTGAAGCAGGAGAACCCGGACGCCTACGTGCTCGGCGAACACTTCTTCGAGGCGAGCCAGTGGCTACAGGGGGATCAGGAGGACGGCGCCATGAACTACTACGGCTTCGCCCATCCGATCCGCGCCTTCCTGGCCGGCAAGGATATCGCCTACCACCCCATCAAGATCAGTGCCGAAGAGCTGGATCGCTGGCTCAAGCTGGCGCGGGCCCACATCCCGTTCAAAAACCAGCTGGCCCAGTTCAACTTGCTGGACAGCCACGACACTGCGCGCTTCCTCCACCTGCTGGGTGAGGACAAGCAGCGGATGCGCCTCGCGGCCACGTTGCTGCTCACCTATATCGGCGTGCCATCCATCTACTACGGCGATGAAGTGGGGCTGTCCGGCGGCAACGACCCGGACTGCCGCCGCTGCTTCCCGTGGGAGACCACCGCCTGGGATCACGTGCTGCACGACCACTATCGTCGGCTGATCCAGATCCGCCGCCAGCGCCCCTCCCTGCGCCGCGGTGATATCCAGACCCTCTACGCCGGCCCCCACAGCTATGTGTTCGCCCGCACCCTGCAAAGCGATCAGGTGGTAGTTGCCTGCAACCGCCACCCGAGCGAGCCGCGCACCATCAGCCTGCCCCTGTGGCAGACCGCGAGCCCGGCCAGCCGCTTCACCGATGCCTTCAACGGCGAGAAGTTCGAGGTGGTGCAGGGGGAGCTGCAGCTGACCATCCCGGCCAACTCGGCCCGGGTGCTGCTCTCCAGTTGAATAGCGTTATCTCGCATATAAAAAACCGGAGCCTGTGGGCTCCGGTTTTTTATGCGCCACAGCTGGCCGGCAGTGCCCTTGTGCAGAGCACCAGCGAACCGGGCTGAGCATCAGTAGTTGATGCTGACGTAGGGCACTTCCGCTACCTGCCACAGCTGTTTGAGATAGACGGTGAGCACGAAAAAGAAGTTGGCCAGCAGGTTGGCGAAGCGGTAGAGGATAGGGTCGAAGCTGACACCGCTCTCCTCGAGGCGCACCAGCAGTCGCACCACCTTCTTGCTGCCACAGCGGCACAGATGCAGGGTCGGGATCGGCTGCGGCCCCTGCGGCAGCACAAAACCGGTGACCCGGCCCCGGCTCGCCTCGTTGTAGTGGTCGTAACGGGCCTTGAGCCACTCAAGGTCTGCCTCGAAGATCCCCAGTTTGCCCCGCACCGAGCCGTTGAGGTTGTAAATGAGGCGCTGCAATGCCGCGAGATCCGCCAGCATGGGCGCAATATCGGCATCCGGCGAGAGGTGTGACAGCACTGCACCGACCTGGCAGCAGAGTTCATCGGTGGCGATCTCGAAGTCACACTTGAGCGAGGTTTCGAAGATGAAGGGGTAGCAAAGCTCGCGCTTGTCTCGGGGCTTTTTCGGGTTCATTGGCTGGCCGCATCGGGAAAAAGGCCAGTTTGCCAGCCCCCGCAGGAGCTGGCAAACGGCCGGTCAGGAGTTAATCAATCCCGATGGCAAGCACTCAGGCACTCTTGCCGCTGCTGGCAGGGTCGGTCGCGGGCTGGAACTGGCTCAGCATCCGCAATGCCTGCAGCATGCGTTCGTTGAAGCTGGTGAAACTGCTGACCTGCGCCGGATCAGTCTGACCACGCGCAGCCAGCACGGCCGGGGTCAGCGCCTGCTGCTGGGACTCCGGCAGCACGGCATCGGCCTGCTTCTGTACCTCGTCCAGCTTGGGCAGATAGTCGGCAAACGGCTTGAGCAGATCCTGCAGGGAGCTGGCCCCCTGATAGGTCTGGCTCAGCTTGACGCTCTGCTTGAGCTTGAGCGAGTAAGAGGCCAGCTGGGTGTCATCCAGCTTCAGGTCGCCCGCCTTCTTCAGCACATCATCCAGATTGCCGGAGAAGAAGTCGCCGGCCAGACCGTCGATCCCCTTGACCAGCTTGCCGATGGAGTCCATCTCCTCCTTGCTGAGATCACCCTCCAGCGAAAAGCTGAAGCTCTGGCTCGATTTGAGACTGAACTGGCTGCCGCTGTCGCTCTTCTGGGATCGGGTCTGCCAGCTGTCGTTGAAGCGCAGCACCACCTTGTCGCCATCCTTGGTCTGGATCTCCAGCGAACCCTGCTGGCGACTGGCCATCTCGGCCTGCCCCATATCGGTCGTGGAGACCTTGCCAAAGAACTCCTTCTCAAACTCGTCGAGCCCCTTCTGGATCAGCTTGTAGCTCTGATCCATGCCGGTCTTGATATCGCCGTTGTCAGCCCAGTCACCCAGCTGCTTGCGGGCATCACCAAACCCCTTGTCCACCCCTTTGCGGGCCTGCTCCATCATGCCGGTCAGGGCATCATCCGACTTGCCGTCGGCGCGGGCCGCACCCAGCCGCCCGGTGACAAACTGCAACACGTTGTCCGCCACCGACTGGAAGTCGAACAGGGTATCCGGGGTAACCTCTTCCGGCTGATCCTGGGTCTTGGGCGCCTGATAGCTCTGCCCGTTAATCTCCAGCGCAAACTGCAGCGCCTGCTGGATCAGCACCTGTGCCCACTTCGGGGGCTTGTGCAAGGAGACCTCATCCTCGCTGTTGAGCTGTTTTGACTCCGCCTGTTGCGGCGATTTGGGAGAAACACCCACTCCCTTGGGTTGGGCTGCGCCCACGCCGTCGATCTGCATAATGTGTCCTCCCACCATGCCTGTAGATCCGGTATCGGCCTGACTGAACATTTCTTGACCACAAAATGCTGGACAATCTGTGGCTGGCTTTTAAAATCGGGCCCCTTTGGGTGGCCTGTTGCCATCCTGCGATTTCGACCCGGCCCGGCCGGTGTGCACATGAGGTATCTATGACCCAGTCCCAACAGCCTTCTGCGGATGCTCCGGCGCCAAGAACCCCGGCCGACTACCAGGCCCAGCTCGATGAGAAGAGCGCGCGCCTCACCGGGCTGTTTGCCAGCTTCAACCCTCCCGCGCTGGAGGTGCACAGCTCACCGGCGGAGTACTACCGGATGCGCGCCGAATTTCGCATCTGGCACGAGGGGGACGACCTCTTTCACTGCATGTATGCCCCGGCGACCAAAGAGATTATCCGGGTCGACCACTTCCCCACTGCCAGCCGCCTCATCAACCAGCTGATGCCGGTGCTGCTGGAGGGGCTGCGCCCCCATCAGGTGCTGCGTCGCAAGCTGTTCCAAATCGACTACCTCTCCACCCAGTCCGGCCAGATCATCGTCAGCCTGCTCTACCATCGCAAGCTGGAGAACGAGTGGCAGCAGGCCGCCGAGGCGCTGCAGGCCGATCTGCGCGCCAAGGGTTTCGAGCTGCAGCTGATTGGCCGTGCTCACAAGCAGAAGATCTGTCTGGGCGATGACTTTGTCATCGAGCAGCTCAACGTGGCCGGTCGCCAGCTCATCTACAAGCAGGTGGAGAACAGCTTCACCCAGCCCAACGCCGCCATCAACGAGCAGATGCTGGGCTGGGCGCTGGAAGTCACCAAGGGGAGCGAAGGGGATCTGCTGGAGCTCTACTGCGGCAATGGCAACTTCTCCATCGCGCTGGCGCAGAACTTCCGCAAGGTACTGGCCACCGAGATCGCCAAGCCGAGCGTTGACTCCGCCCAGTTCAACATCGCCGCCAACGGTGTCGACAACCTGATCATCCTGCGCATGTCAGCCGAGGAGTTCACCATGGCGATGCGTGGCGAGCGGGAGTTCAACCGCCTCAAGGGGGTCGATCTCGGCGCTTACCAGTGCAACACCATCTTCGTCGACCCGCCCCGCGCCGGTCTCGACGATGCCACCGTCAAGCTGGTGCAGGAGTACGACAACATCCTCTACATCTCCTGCAACCCGGAAACCCTGCAAGCCAACATGGCCGTGCTGGGCGAAACCCACGAGATCGCCCGCTTCGCCCTGTTCGACCAGTTCCCCTGGACCCACCATATGGAGGCCGGGGTCTACCTGCGCCGCAAGGCGGGTTGATTCGAAGGGATACAAAAACAGGGCCGCTTGGCCCTGTTTTTTTATGGCGTATCCGGCCATTACCGCAGCCGGAAGTGGCTTACTATCTCCCTGAGCCGATCGTAGGTCTGCTGCATCGAACCTGAACTGGCGACCGTCGCCTCCCCGTTGTGGGTCAGCTGGCGGATCACCTCGGCGATGGCGCTCATGTTGCGGTTGATCTCCTCCGCCACTGCGCTCTGCTGCTCCGCCGCCGTGGCGATATGGCTGATGAGATCATTGATCTCCACCACCTCTCCCGCCATCAGATCCAGCGACTCATTGACCCTGGTAGTGTTCTCGGCCGCCCCCTGACAACTCTGCTTGGTGTTCTCCATCGCCTCCACCACGGTGCGGCTGCCCCGTTGCAGGCTGGCCAGCATGGTCTGGATCTCCGCCGTGCTCTGCTGGGTGCGGGCGGCAAGGGAGCGAACCTCATCGGCCACCACTGCAAAGCCACGCCCCTGCTCGCCAGCACGAGCCGCCTCGATAGCAGCGTTGAGGGCCAACAGGTTGGTCTGCTCGGCAATGCTACCGATCACCCCCAGCACGGAGCCTATCTGCTGCACATCCTGCTGCATCGCCTCGATGGAGCGGGCAGTCTCCTCCACCTCGTCCACCAGCGCCATCACGCTGGCCATCGCCTGATCCACCACCTGCCGGGACTGGCTCGCCAGCTGCTGGCTCTGGCCGGTGAGCCGGGCGGTGCTGGCTGCACTTTCCGACACCGAGACTGCGGTGCGGCTCATCTCGTTGATGGCAGTCACCACCTGTTCGGTCTCGCGCACATGATCCGCCAGCAGGGACTGGGCTGCGCCAGTCTGGCTGGCCAATCCGGCAATGCCGCTGTTGAGCTGACCGCTCGCCTCCTGCACCTCGCCCATCATCTCCTGCAGCCGCTCGATAAAGCGGTTGATGCCGGCCGAGATCTGGCCCAGATCATCGGTACTGGTCACCGCCAGCCGGCGGGTGAGATCGCCACTGCCGCGAGAGAGCTCCAGCACCAGATCCCGCAGCGAGAGGATGGGGCGATAAGCCACGTTGAGCGCCAGTATGGCGAGTACCATCACCACCGCGGCGACGCCAAGCAGCGCCATGATGATCTGGCCGTTGAGTGCCCGGGTCATGGCCTGGATGTAGTCGAGGTCGATGTAGCCGGTCAGGGTCCAGCTGTTGCCGCGAATATCCAGCTGATTGGGGCGCGCTTCGCTCTCCCCCTGCGGTTTGCTGTTGTAGAGCTCATTGCCCTGGCCATCGGCCAGCGAGAAGTAGCGCCCCTCGCCACTCATCTTCGCCAGCAGGCTCTTGAACTCGCTCATGTCGAGGTAGTAGAGATAGGCCGAATCTGCACCGCGCGGCACCAGTATGGTGATGACCGGCTTGCCATCCACCTGTTGCAGCGGACTGACGGTGATCTGGTTGTTGGCGGCGGGGATCAGCTTGCGCAGCGCATCGACCTTGGCCGTATCGTTGATGACACCGCTCACGTCGAACGCCATGTCACCGATCACTTTGACGATATTGTGAAAGCCTGTCTCTTGCAGGGTCTTCTTGACGTTGGTCACCCCGAAGTTGAGGTTGGCGGCCAGCAGGATTTTCTGATTGATGTCGCTGGCCAGCTTCTCTTTGACCAAGGTGATCTGTTCGTTGATGTTCTTGGTCGCCTGGGTGCGGATGTAGGCGCTGATGAAGTGATTGACGCTGAACCAGGCGGTACCGATGGTGACCAGAATGGCCAGCAGCAACAGGACGTAAATCTTGACCTTGAATGGCATGGGATCCCTCCAGAAGAGAGGGCTGGCACTGCCAACCCTCCCTGCCAATCGTTATTTCTTCTTGGCGTACTTCATGGAGTCCAATGCCACCGCCAGAATGATGATGCCGCCCTTGATGATGAACTGCCAGTAAGGGCTGACGCCGATATAGGTCAAACCATAGTTGATCAGGGTGAAGATAAGTACGCCGGTGATCACACCTGCGACAGTTCCCACCCCGCCGGCAAACGACACCCCGCCCACCACGCAGGCGGCGATGGCATCGAGCTCGTACATGAAGCCGAGGTTGTTGGTGGCACTGCCGATCCGGCCCGCTTCCAGCATGCCGCCGAAGGCGTAGAATACCCCAGCCAGCGCATAGATCATCACCAGATTGACCGCAACGTTGACACCGGAGACCTTGGCTGCCTCGGGGTTGCCGCCGATGGCGAAGATGTTCTTGCCAAAGCGGGTCTTGTTCCACAGCACCCAGACAAAGACGCTGGCGATGGCCGCGTAGAAGGTGAGGTACGAGAGCTTGAAGCCGCCGATCCGGATAAAGCCCTGGGCGAAGCTGGAGAAGCGGGGGTCAAAACCGGCCACCGGCGAAGCGCCCACCGAGTCGAAGTAGAGGGAGTTGATGCCGTAAACGATGATCATGGTCCCCAAGGTGGTGATAAAGGGGGTCACGTTCAGATAGGCGACGATAAGACCGTTGACCAGACCTATCAGGGCACCCACCACGCACACCAGCAGGATCACCGCAGGAATGGGCACCTCCCCCAGCGTCGGGAAGACCTTGTTGACGTTGGTCAGTGCCTGCAGCATGGTCGCCGCGATCAGCGCCGCCAGACCGACCTGACGACCGGCCGAGAGATCCGTACCCTGGGTGATGATGATGCCTGCCACCCCCAGCGCGATAATGACCCGCACCGAGGACTGGGTCAGGATGTTGCTGAAGTTGGTGAGACTCAGGAAGGAGGGTTCCTTGATCACGATGATCATGAGCAGCACCAGCAGCACCACGTAGATGCCGTTCTCCTTGAGCGCCCGCATCAGATTGAAATTTTTAGCCGACTCCATAAATGTCTTCCTGTCTCTAGAGGTACAGAGATGCCAGGCGCAGTATCTCGCTCTGGTCAGTTTCTTTGGTGTTGACGATCCCGGCGACCCGGCCATTGCTCATGACCATGATGCGGTCGGTGATGCCGAGCAGTTCGGGCATTTCGGAGGAGATGATGATGATCCCCTTCTCCTTCTTCGCCAGCTCCAGAATGAGCTGATAGATCTCGAACTTGGCACCCACGTCGATACCGCGGGTCGGTTCGTCCAGCATCAGGATCTCCGGCTGGGTCAACAGCCAGCGGCCGATGATCACCTTCTGCTGGTTGCCCCCGGAGAGGGAACCGATCTGGGTCTGCTGGGTCGGCGTCTTGACCCGCATGGAGTCGATGACCCACTGGGTATCGCTCTTCATCTTGTTGTCGCTGAGCAGCCCCATGGAGCCCTTGTAGTTGTCCATGTTGGCGATCAGGGAGTTGAAGGCGATATCGAGACGGGAGTAGATACCGGTGGAGCGGCGCTCCTCGGTCACCAGCGCAAAGCCGTTGCGGATCGCTTCGTGGGCGTTGTGGTTGGCCACCTCTTTGCCATGCAGCTTGATGCTGCCCTGGCTGCGATCGCGAATGCCGAACAGGGTCTCGACGATGTCGGTGCGCTTGGCCCCCACCAACCCGGCGACACCGAGGATCTCCCCCTTGTGCAGGTTGAAGGTGATGTCCTGAATGGAGGGCTGGTTCTTCGCCGTCAGATGTTCGACCTCGAGGATCACCTCTTTCGGCTGGTTGGTTTTTTCCGGGAAGCGCTGGGTGAGCTCGCGACCGACCATCATGCCGATGATCTGATCCATGGTCATCCCCTTGAGCGGCTGAGTTGCCACCCACTGGCCATCCCGCAATATGGTGATCTCGTCACAGAGCTGGAAGATCTCTTCCATCTTGTGAGAGATGTAGACGATGCCGCACCCCTTGTCCTTCAGCTTGTTGATGATCTTGAAGAGGTGACTCACCTCTTTCTCGGTCAGCGAGGAGGTAGGCTCGTCCATGATGACGATCTTGGCATCGTAGGAGAACGCCTTGGCGATCTCGATCATCTGCATCTGGGAGACGGAGAGGGTCGCCACCTTGACCCGCGGGTCGATGTCGATATCCAGCTCCTCGAAGATGCGCTTGGTATCTTCGTACATCTTGCCGTGGTCGATAAACCACCCTTTGGTTGGGTAGCGACCGAGCCACATGTTGTCCATCACCGAGCGCTGCAGCACCAGGTTGAGCTCCTGATGCACCATGGAAACGCCGTTCTCCAGCGCCTCTTTGGAGGAGGTGAAGTTGATCTCCTGCCCCTTGAAGAAGATCTTGCCCTGATCCTTCTCGTAGATGCCGAACAGGCACTTGAGCAGTGTCGATTTTCCCGCCCCGTTCTCGCCCATCAACGCATGCACAGAATGAGGACGGACCCGTAAATTGACATTATCGAGTGCCTTGACGCCAGGAAAGCTCTTACTGACGTCAATCATCTCCAACAGCCATTCTGATTGTTGCTGTGTTGTCATATCAGCCATCACATCTGGTTGAAAAAAGGGCAAGGGGATCTCCCTTGCCCTGGAGGAGGGAATTATTCGAATTGGGACAGGTTGTCTTTATCTACGCCGACGTAGGGAACACGCACGACCTTGTTGACGATGTTCCACTTGGTGCCTTCACCAGCCGCTTTGCCTTCAGCCAGGTTCTTGGTCAGCTCGTAGGTCGCCTTGGCCTGGTTGGCCGCATCGTTCAGCACGGTACCGGCCATGGCACCGCTCTTCACCAGTGCCAGCGCTTCAGGCAGCGCATCGACACCGAATACCGGAATGGCAGTCTTGCCCTGTGCTTTCAGTGACTCGACAGCGCCCATCGCCATGCCGTCGTTGTTGGCGATGACCACTTCGATCTTGTTGGCGTTCGGGCCGGAGATCCAAGCGTCCATCTTGTCCTTGGCCATGGCGGTATCCCACATACCGGTATCCATGTGCAGCTGCTGGGTCTTGATGCCACCGTCATTCAGGGTCTTGATGACGTAAGTGGTGCGCGCTTCGGCATCCGGGTGGCCCGGCTCCCCTTTCAGCAGCACGTACTGAATAACGCCATCCTTGTTCAGATCCCAAGCCGGATTGGCTTTCCAGTGTTTGGCAATCAGGTGACCCTGGATGATGCCTGACTCCTTGGAGTCGGTACCTACGTAGTAGGCCTTGTCGTAGCTGGCCAGATCGGCAGCACTCGGCTCCTTGTTGTAGAAGACCACCGGAATATCTTCGCCACGGGCCTTCTCAATCACCACTGGAGCGGCAGCCGGGTCAACCAGGTTGATGGCCAGCGCCTTCACGCCCTTGGCCAGCAGCACGTCGATCTGGTCGTTCTGCTTGGACTGGTCGTTCTGGGAGTCGTTCATCAGCAGCTCAACCCCGGGGTTGGCAGCCGCTTCCTTCTCGATCGCCTTGCGTACCACCGCCATGAAGTTGTCGTCATATTTGTAGACGGTCACCCCGATGCGGGTTTCAGCGTGGGCAGCAGTGGCACCAGCCATCAGGCCCAGCAGCAGGGCAGCAACGGTCGTCATTTTTTTCATTGTGTGTGCTCCGATGTATCTATCCATGAGTTGTAGGGTGGCGAGCTATTGAGCAATCGCCCTTCAATGTAATCAATTTGTTGTCATTTCTTCTGTGATCATGACGACAAAATGAAAACGATTACACTCTGTTACATTGAATCTTTTTCTTATTTTTCAAATACATAAATTCGAGCGTTAATTTTTGGACTCAATCTATTCCGCAGCATTGAGGCTAGTCGCTAACGGGCTGTTGTCAAAAAGCTCAGCCAAGGGTGCAGTGCCAGCGATAGCGACGGGCAGTCAGCTGATACTCGGGGCGCACGCTCTGGCTCCAGGAGTCATCGCCACCCACTCCCATGTGAGCACCATCGAGGCAGACCCACAGCCCCTCCTCTGCCACCAGATCGCTCTGGTGACGGGCAGTGGCCAGCTGCTGCTGGCTGAAGCGACTGACGCTGAAATGGAAAGCGCCACTCACACGCATCGACCCCAGCTGCAGCTCGCGGGTATCGCAGCGCAAGCCGTTGTCGGTCGGGAAGACGTAAGGGGTGTACATGGCCTCCAGCGGCAAGCTCCAGCGACCCAGATCGGCGCCCAGCAGGCGATCCGGATAGTTTTCGTGGGGGCCGCGTCCCAGCCACTGCACCTGCTCAACCGGGTCAGCCAGATGGATTAGCAGACCGATCCGCGGCAGCGAAGGCAGCGCCTGCGCCAGTTCGCACTCGATGTCGAGACTCATGATGCCGTCGTCAGCAAAGCGGTGATGCCAATGACTCAGCAGTTGCAACTGCTCCTGATGGAAATAGCCGTGAGTCACCCGCAGCTCACTGCCGGCGACCACCACGCCCAGACAGCGGTGCTGCCACTGCTCAAGCCCACACGCCTGCCAGCGGGCAATCCAGGAGTTGGGGTCGGCGTGATCCGCTTCGCTGGTGCCGATGTCGTTGTCGAGCGGCGCGCGGTAGAAGTGATCCATGATCGGCGTCAGCAACTGCTCCTGCCCCGATTTCTGCCAGCTGGTGATGTGCCCGCTCTGCTTGTCGAGCCGCCACTGACTGTTCGCAGTGGTGATCAGCCAGCCGTCGGCCTGCTCAACCATCACCGCAGGGCTGACTGGTGCAGGTAGCGCCAGCGGTGACGGCAGCATGAATTGCTGGCGCGCCACCTCGTGCCCAGCCGCAGACCAGGGGGTGGCATTCGGCTGGAAAATGGCCAGATCGAGCCAGGCCAGCGAGCCCGCCGCAAAAGCGGGTAGCGTCCCGCTCAGGGTCAACTCGACCGCCCCTTGAGCTGCCAGCACGAGAGACACCTCCACCTCCAGCACCACTTGGCCGTTTTCACTCAGCTGCCAGCAAAGCCGCTCGTTGTCGGTTTCCCGGAACAGGTATTCGCTCTCGATCCGCACTCGCAGCGGGGAGTGCCCAAGCAGAGTGAAGCGAAACGGCTGCTGGGCGCGCTTTGCCTCTAACAGCGCGGGATGGGGAGTGCGATCCGGGAACAGCAGGCCGTTGCAGCAGAACTGGCGATCGTTTTGCACATCGCCAAAATCACCGCCATAGCCCCAGTAGTGGCGACCATCGGCGGTGTATTTGTCGAGCCCCTGATCGACCCAATCCCAGACAAAGCCCCCCTGCAATCTCGGATGATCGCGAAACGCCTGCCAGTAGTGGGCGTAGCCTCCCAGGCTGTTGCCCATGGCGTGGGCATACTCGCAGAGGATCAGCGGCCGGGTCTCTTCCGGCAGGCCAATCCACTTGGCCAGCGCCCACTTGGGCACCGCCGGGAAGGGTTGATCCTGATGGGTTCTGGCATACATGGGACAGATGATGTCGGTCGCCGGAGTATCGGCCCCGCCCCCCTCATACTGCACCGGACGGCTCGGGTCGCTGCGCTTGATCCAGCCATACATGGCATCGTGGACCGGGCCGTAACCCGACTCGTTGCCCAGCGACCAGATTATGATCGAGGGGTGGTTGAAATCCCGTGCCACCATGCGGGTGGCCCGCTCCAGAAAGGCGTTGCTCCAGGCGGGATCCCGCGCCAACCGCCCCATGGGGGTCATGCCGTGAGTCTCCAGATTCGCCTCATCCACCACATAAAGGCCGAGCCGATCGCACAGGCGATAGAAGTCGGGATGGTTGGGATAGTGGGAACAGCGCACCGCGTTGAAGTTGTGCCGCTTCATCAGCAGCAGATCCCGCTCCATGGTGGCGCGATCAATGGCATAGCCTTTGGCGGGGTGGTGTTCGTGACGGTTGGCACCGCGAATAAGCAGCGGCTGACCGTTGACCCGCAGCAGACCGCCACGGATCTCTACTCTCCGAAAGCCCACATCATAGGCTTCGCTCTCGATAGGCTCGCCCTGCTCGTCCAGCAAGGTCAGGGTCAGGCGATAGAGGTGAGGCGTCTCGGCGCTCCACTGGTGCGGCGCAGCCACATCGAGCCACAGCTCGGCGCGATCGTCATATGCCCCTTTTTCATCAATCGTTTGGGTACCGATCGGCTGGCGCAGGGTCGCAACCCGCTCGCTGCCGTCATAGAGATTGGCCTCCACCGAGAGGCCAACTGCATTGGCCGCCTGCAGTGCAATCTTGAGGCGGCCATCGCGATAGCAGGCGTCCAGCGCGGGAGTGACCCGGATATCTATCAGATGACGGGCCGGTTTGTGCAACAGGCTGACGGAGCGGAAGATCCCAGACAGCCACCACATATCCTGATCTTCCAGATAGGAGCCGTCGGACCAGCGCAACACCAGCACCGCCAGCCGGTTGCGACCGGCCTGCAGATATGGGGTCAGATCGAATTCGGCGGGCAACCGGCTGTCCTGAGAGTAACCGACCCAGCGACCGTTGCAGAACAGGTGGAAGGCGCTGCTCACCCCGTCGAAGATGATCCGGCTCTGGCCGCTGGCCAGCCAGTCGGCAGGGAGTTCGAACTCACGGGAGTAGCAACCGGTGGGGTTCTCTGCCGGCACTCGAGGCGGATCGCAGGGAAAGGGGTACTTGATGTTGGTGTAGATGGGGCCATCGGTAAGTGGCCGCACAGCCGGATAGGCAGCATCCAGCTGCCAGTTGCCCGGCACCCTAATGGGGCAGGCATCCGCCAGATCCTGTGCCAGCCAGCTCTCGGGCACCAGCTCGGGAGCGGCAAAGAAGGAGAAGCACCACTCGCCATCCAGTGAACGGCGTGAGGGTGAAAGGAGGTCGTCTCTGGCATCCGCTTCGCTACGCCAGCTGAACATGGGGGTATGGGCAGCCAAGCGGTTTACCGAAGTAATCGCCTGAGTCTGCCAATCCTGACGCGCCACTATCTCCCTGAGCATTCCCCTTCTCCCTGATGACTGGAAAACGTATTCCAGTCTAGAGAAGTGTGGCCAGGGGATCGGCGATCTCGCTCACACAGATGTAAACGATTACACTAATTTTGTTAAGTAAAGCGGAGTAAAAACCATTAAAAACAGGTAAAACAATAAAAGCTCGGGAAATGAGCTGCAAACGACCCCTATCCAGCGCGAACCGGCGCTACCGAGTGACGATTGATCAAGGTCGGTGTATAGATGCGGTTCTGCTGTGCCTCGCTCTCCCCTGCCGCCAGCTGCAACGCCAGCTTGGCTGCCTGACTCGCCATCAACTCGATGGGGTACCGCATGGTGGAGAGCTTGGGCCTCAGGTATCTGGCGTAGATGATGTCATCGAAGCCCACCACCGAGACCTCCTCCGGCACCCGCAGCCCGTTGTCCGCCAGCACCGAGATGGCTCCGGCCGCCATGGCATCGTTATAGGCCACCACGGCGGTCACCTTGAGCCCCTTGGCCAACAGGTTGAGCATGGCGCGCTCGCCCCCCTCCTCGTTCGGGGTGCCGCTCTCGATAAGCTCGGGATCCGCCGCCAGACCAGCCTCTGCCAACCCGTCCTGATACCCCTGCAGCCGCAAGGTGGCATCTTCGATGGCGTGATCCGAGCTGATAAAGGCGATGTGGCGGTGACCCAGCTCGATCAGATGACGGGTTGCCGTGGCGGCCCCCAGCCGGTTGTTGAGGGCGATGCAGCGCCCCTTGATGGCAGGAATATCGCGATTGATAAGCACCATGCCGGGCACTCGCATGGAGTAGTCGCAGAGCTCTTCGTCGCTGAGCGCCTTGCTGTGCACCACCAGCGCCTCGCAGCGCTTGCCGATCAGCAGCTCGATCGCCTCGCGCTCCTGGCGCGCCTTGTGAAAACCGTTACCCATCAACAGGTGGAGATTCTGCTCGACGGCGACGCCGGAGACCCCCTTCACCAGAGCCCCGAAGAAGGGATCGGCCACGTCTCCCACCACGACGCCCATGGTATCGCAGGTCTGGCTGACCAGCGCCCGCGCGTTGGCGTTGGGGGTATAGCCCAACTCCGCCATCGCCTTCTGGACGGCAGCACGGGAGGCAGCACTGGCCTTGGGCGAGTTGTTCATCACCCGTGAAACCGTTGCCACCGACACATTGGCCAAACGGGCGACATCCTTGATGGTACTCATGCTGTTTTCACTTATTTCACTCTGCGACAGATTGACCATTATACCCACCAACCCCATTGAAAACAGGGGATAACGCACGATCTGCCAGAGAAGCGATCACAAAAACAGTGTAATCGTTTACACTGTTTTGCAAGCAAGTTCACAGTTTGCAAGCCAACCCCTCGGCTAGACTGCTTGCAGCGTCATTTTCAGTGGAGAGCAAGATGAAGGTTCTGGTCACCGGCGGCTGCGGATATATCGGCAGCCACACCTCTCTGGCCCTGCAAGCCGCAGGCATGACCTCGGTCGTGGTGGACAACCTCTGCAACAGCAAGCGCAGCGTGTTGACTCGAGTCGCGGCTATCAGCGGCCAGCAACCCGTGTTCTATCAAGGGGATATTCGCGATGCCGCTCTGCTGGACCGGATCTTCGCCGAGCAGCAGATCGACGCGGTGATCCACTTTGCCGCCCTCAAGGCGGTCGGTGAGTCGACCCGCATTCCACTGGATTACTACGAGAACAACCTCGGCGGCACCCTCACCCTGCTGCAGGCGATGAAACGGGCCGGGGTGCACAATCTGGTGTTCAGCTCCTCGGCTACCGTCTACGGCGATCCCGCCACTCTGCCGATCCGCGAGGATTTCCCCCGCAGCGCTACCAACCCTTACGGGCGATCCAAGCTGATCATCGAGGAGATCCTCGAAGATCTGCAGCTGGCCGAGCCCCACTGGAGCATGACCCTGCTGCGCTACTTCAATCCGGTCGGAGCCCACGAGTCGGGCACCATGGGGGAAGATCCCCAAGGCATTCCCAACAATCTGATGCCCTATATCACTCAGGTCGCCATCGGCCGTCGCGACTGCCTGTCGGTCTTTGGAAACGATTACCCAACTGTGGATGGCACCGGCGTGCGCGACTACATCCACGTGATGGATCTCGCCGAGGGGCACGTCAAGGCACTGCAACACTGCGCCGGCAAGGGTGGCGTGCACACCTACAACCTGGGCACAGGCCAGGGCCAGAGCGTATTGCAGCTGGTCGCCGCCTTCTCCAATGCCTGCGGCAAGCCGCTGCCCTTTCGCATCGAACCGCGCCGCCCGGGCGACATCGCCGCCTGCTGGGCAGATCCGGCCAAGGCCGAGCGCGAGCTGGGCTGGCAGGCAACCCGGGACATAGACGCCATGTGCGCCGACAGCTGGCGCTGGCAATCCGCCAACCCGAACGGTTACGAGGAGTAGGCCTGCCTGCTCCCTGTTAATAGACGACCTTATTTTTCAATACCTTATTCAGGAGAGATGATGTTCAACCCCGTCGATCATCCCCATCGCCGCTTCAACCCGCTGACCGGCCAGTATGTGCTGGTCTCCCCCCACCGGGCCAAACGCCCCTGGCAGGGGCAGGTGGAGAAGGTGAGTCAGGCCCCCAAACAGGCACACGATCCCGACTGCTTCCTCTGCGCAGGCAACACCCGGGTCACCGGCGACATCAACCCCGATTACAAGGGCACCTTCGTCTTTACCAACGACTTCGCCGCCCTGATGCAGGATACCCCGGCCGCCGATAGTGCCAGCGATCCCCTGTTGAAACTGGAAGCAGCCCGCGGCACCAGCCGGGTCATCTGCTTCTCGCCAGATCACGGCAAGACCCTGCCAGAGCTGCCGCTGCCCGCCATCGAGGGGGTGATCACCACCTGGATGGATCAGGTCGCCGAGCTGTCGGCCCAGTGGGAATGGGTGCAGGTCTTTGAAAACAAAGGGGCAGTCATGGGTTGCTCCAACCCGCACCCCCACGGCCAGATCTGGGGCAGCGACTTCCTGCCCAACGAGATCGCTCGCGAAGAGCAGCACCAGTGCGACTGGCTGGCCGAGCATGGCCGTCCCATGCTGCTGGAGTATGTGGAGCGGGAGCTGGCGGATCGCTCGCGCATCGTGGTGGAGACCGAGCACTGGCTCGCCGTAGTTCCCTTCTGGGCCGCCTGGCCGTTCGAAACCCTGCTGCTGCCCAAGGCGCACGTCCCCTCCATGCTCAACCTGACCAAGGCCCAGCAACAGGATCTGGCAGTGGCGCTCAAGGAGCTCACCAGCCGCTACGATAATCTGTTCGAGTGCAGCTTTCCCTACTCCATGGGCTGGCACTTTGCACCGCCCAAGTCGGAGTGCCCCGAGGCGTGGCAACTGCATGCCCACTTCTATCCGCCGCTGCTGCGCTCCGCCACCGTGCGCAAATTCATGGTCGGCTTCGAGATGCTGGCCGAAACCCAGCGCGACCTTACCCCCGAGCAAGCCGCCGAGCGGCTGCGCGCTCTAAGCCCCATTCACTACAACCAGACCAATCAAACCAATGAGGAGGCCCTATGACCCCGAGCCAACGCGTCAGCACCGTTTTTGCCGAGCAATTTGCCAAAGCGCCCGATCTGCTGGTGCGCGCCCCCGGCCGCGTCAACCTCATCGGTGAACATACCGACTACAACGACGGCTTCGTGCTGCCCTGCGCTATCGACTACGAGACCTGCGTCGCCATCGGTCTGCGCGATGACCGACAAGTGCAGGTGATCGCCGCCGACTACGACAACCAGCGCGACCAGTTCGACCTCGACCAGCCCATCGAGCACCACCCCAGCCAGCGCTGGAGCGACTACATCCGTGGCGTGGTGAAGTATCTGCAGGAGCGCGGCTATGCCCTGCGCGGCCTCGATCTGGTGGTCTCCGGCAACGTGCCGCAGGGGGCGGGACTCTCCTCCTCCGCCTCGCTGGAAGTGGCCATCGGCCAGGCCTTCAAAGAGGCGCTGGGGCTCGATATCAGCCAGGCGGAGATCGCCCTCAACGGTCAGCAGGCGGAGAACCAGTTCGTCGGCTGCAACTGCGGCATCATGGATCAGATGATCTCCGCCAGCGGCAAAACCGACCACGCCCTGCTGCTCGACTGCCGCTCGCTGGAGACCCGCCTCATCCCCATGCCCACCGATCTGGCGGTGCTGATCGTCAACTCCAATGTGCGCCGCGGTCTGGTGGATAGCGAATACAACACCCGCCGCCAGCAGTGCGAAGCGGCCGCCCGCCACTACGGGGTCAAGGCGCTGCGCGATCTCGATCTGGCAGCTCTCGAAGCAGGCAAGGCCGGACTGGATGAGGTCTGCTACCGCCGTGCCCGCCACGTGGTAGGCGACAACAGCCGCACCCTGGCCGCCGCCGATGCGCTGGCGCAAGGGGATCTGGTTCGTCTCGGCGAGCTGATGGCCGACTCGCACGCCGCCATGCGCGATGACTTCGAAATCACAGTGCCAGCCATCGATGGTCTGGTGGAGATCATCAAGGCCAGGATCGGCACCGAAGGCGGCGTGCGGATGACTGGCGGCGGCTTCGGCGGCTGCGTGGTCGCCCTGCTGCGCCCCGAGAAGGTGGCTGAGGTGATCGCCGCGGTTGAAGCCGAGTATCCGACCCGCTTCGGCCTCAAGGCTGACTGCTACGTCTGCTCTGCCAGCGCCGGTGCAGGCAAGCTATGAGCAGCGCCATGACGCCCTTCGAACTGGAAAATGAGGAGGGGCTGCGCCTGCGCGGCCTCGACTTCGGCGCTATCCTCACCTCCCTCACCCTGCCGGTGGCGGGCAAACGGCGCGAAGTCCTGCTGGGTTGTGCCGACGACACCTATCCCAACCAACAGGTGTGGCTGGGCGCGGTAGCGGGACGTTTTGCCAACCGCATCGGCGGCGCCGAACTGCTACGCGATGGCGAGCGCTGGTCGCTGGATGCCAATCAGGCACCCAACTGCCTGCATGGCGGGCAGGCGGGCTTTCATCGCCAGCAGTGGCAGATCAAGGAGCGGGAAGCGGATCGGGTCAAGCTGGCGTTGCTCTCCCGGGCTGGGTATCAGGGCTTTCCCGGCAATCTGCGGGTAACCCTGGAGTACCGGCTGGAGCAGAGCGATCTGGTGGTGGATTTCATCGCCAGCACGGATGCTGCGACGCCGGTCAGCCTCACCAGCCACGCCTACTTCAATCTCGATGACAACCCGGACGGCGGCGATGTGCGTGACCACCTCATCAGCATCAATGCCGACCACTTCCTGCCGACCGACCCGAGCGGTTTGCCGATCGCCATCACCCCGGTGGAGGGGCCATTCGATCTGCGCCAAGAGCGCCTTGTCGGGCTGGATTGGCTCAGCCATCCCCAGCAGCAGCAGGCCAAGGGATACGACCACGCCTTTGTGCTCAACGGCCCGGCGCAGGAGTGGGCTGCTCGCGTGGTATCGGGTGACAGACAGCTGGCGATGGAGGTCTACACCAACCAGCCCTCGCTGCAGCTCTATACCGGCAACTGGCTGGCCAATACCCCGAATCGCCAGGGTCTGGCGCACCGGGATCACGACGGCTTCTGTCTGGAGGCGCAGCAACTGCCCGACAGTCCGAACCGGCCCGAGCTGGGCGACCCCTGGCTGGTGCCGGGCGAGCGCTATCACCACCAGACTCGCTACCGCTTTATCCGCGACTGACTTAAAGGTTTCACAATTTTTCCGTAGCAGCGCCAGCCACATTCGAGCAAGATAAGCCGCCCCGAGACCCTTCCGGGGCGTTTTTGCATCAACGTAGCAAGGATTCTGTTCGATGACTGACACCTATAGCCTGCTGGTCGCCTTTATTCTGGGCGTCGTCGAGGGGCTGACCGAGTTCCTCCCCGTCTCTTCAACCGGCCACATGATCATCGTCGGCCATCTGCTGGGCTTTGAAGGTCCCAAGGCCGCTACCTTCGAAGTGGTGATCCAGCTTGGCTCGATTCTCGCGGTGGTTGCCGTCTTCTGGCGCCGCCTGTTTGGTCTGATTGGCATCCACTTCGGCCAGAAGCCGGAACCGGGCCACGCCACCCTGTCGCTGATCCACGTCATCCTCGGCATGATGCCCGCCATCGTGGTCGGTCTGGCCATCCACAGCTGGATCAAGGCCAACCTGTTTGGCCCGCAGACCGTGATGTATGCGCTGGTTGCGGGCGGTATCCTGCTGATCATCGCCGAGAAGTTCCGTCCGGCGGTTCGCTCCGAAACCCTGGATGACATCAGCTACAAACAGGCGTTCGGCATCGGCCTGTTCCAGTGTCTGGCGCTCTGGCCCGGCTTCTCCCGCTCCGGCGCCACCATCAGCGGTGGCATGCTGATGGGGATCAGCCGCCATGCAGCGGCCGAGTTCTCCTTCATCATGGCGGTACCCATGATGATGGCGGCCAGTACGCTCGATCTCTACAAGAGCCGCGACTTCCTCTCCATGGCCGACTTCCCGATGTTTGCGGTGGGCTTTATCACTGCCTTCGTGGTCGCCATGATCGCCATCAAGAGCTTCCTGGCGCTGATCCGCCGCCTCGACTTCATTCCGTTCGCCATCTACCGCTTTATCGTGGCATTCGCCGTCTACCTGCTGTTTGTCGCCTGACCGCAGCCAGCAATCAAATGACAAAAGGGACCGCAAGGTCCCTTTTTTATTGTCCAAGCCCCTCAGTAGAGGTGCTGACTGATGCCATTGAGCAGCCGCGACAACCCCTTGGTGAACTGCACCGGCGCATCCTGCACCGTGTAGCAGAGGCAGCCGTCCGGGGTTTGCGGGCTGTGGGCATGGCTGGCATCGCGCCAGATAAAATCCCCGGCCTGATAGAGGTTGTCGCCATCCTGAATATTGCCCGCCAGCAGCAGGGTCAGCTCATAACCCTGATGGGTGTGCTCGGGGATACGGCCACCCGCATCGATATGGAGCAGGCTGGCGCGAGCCCCCATCTCGTCCAGCGGCAAACTCTGTTGACGAATGGCCCCGATATGGCGCCACTTGGGCGAGCGGTAGCGGGCCAGCACCCGCGGCAAGCGGTAGGCGTGACCGGCCACTTCGAGCTCGGCAGGCTGGGCTCGGTACAGATCGGTAACGGGTGCGGCAACCGGTTCGGGCTGCGCCAGAATATCCGCCAGCATGGCGTCAAATCCGGCATCCAGCGCCATTTCATCGCGGGAGGCCAGCTCGGGCTCTGCTGGCGAGGCAAGATATTGCTGCGCCAGCTCCTCCTCAAATGCTTTCAACCGAGCAGCACAATCGGGGCAGAGCTCGCAGTGAGCGGAGAGTCCGACGGCCAGCGGCAGAGGCAGCTCGTCGGCGGCGAAGGCGCGCAACATAGGGTCGGTTGGATGGGCTTTAATCATGGCCTTGCTCCACTTGCTCTTTCAGTTTCTGTAGCGCCAGCCTGAGGCGGGACTTGATAGTGCCGAGCGGCACGCCAAGGCGCTCCGCCAGCTCCTGCTGGGAGAACTCCTGCAGATAGATGCCACGCACCACCTGCTGTTGCGGCTCAGGCAGGGTGCCAAGATAGTGGGCCATCTGGCGGGTCAGCACGGCATCCTCGCCCCCGCTCAGATGCTCCTCTTCGGCCTGAAACTCCAGCACCGGCCACAGCTCTTCTGCGCAGAGATCCTCCTTGCTGGCACGGCGCCGGCGCAGCAGATCGAAGCACTGGTTGCGCATCACTGTGTAGATCCAGGTGGTCGGCGCCCCCTTTTCGGGGTGGTAGAGGCGCGCCTTCTGCCACACCAGCAGCATGGTCTCCTGCACCAGCTCCATGGCGTTGGCCTCGCTGCCGAGATGGCGCAGCCCGTAGCTGCGAATGCGCGGCGCAAAGTGTTGGAACAGGCGGGCAAACGCGGCCTTGTCGGCCTGCTCTGCCACCCTGATCAGCAGAGATTTGAGGTCGCCATCCGGGTTATCCATCACGGGCGAAGTCCTGCGTATGGTCGAGTGTGGTTGGCCAGTATATGCCATTGCGCCATCCCTTTGGTGTGCTGTCGAAGGTGCTGTGGTAATGACTGGTACGGCCCTGCGGCGCTGGCGGATCAGCAGGTCAGGAAAAAATCAGTGGCTGGCCACCAGCACCCCCTTGAGCAGGGCGATGGCAGGCTGATTGTCGGCAGCGGCCAGCAGCAGCTGCTTCTGCTCGGGGGGGATCGGCAGCACCTCCAGCCAGCGCTGGGCCACCCAGTTGCCATCGTCCCAGCGGGGCGCGGGATAGAGGGCGGCATAGTCGGGATAGTCGGCAAACACCTCCCGCAGCGCATCGGCCAGTGGCAGCTGATCGGGATGGAGCCGCCGGGGCGGCCATGCCGGCAGCGGGCTCACCTCACCGATGCGCAGGCCATCCTGCTCCTGCCACAGATCCTCTATCTGCACCCGCTCCACCCCCTGCACCGTGATCCCCAGCATGCCGTCCGGCAGCTGGTCGAAGTCGATGACGTTGACCCGGGTGGCGATGGGCAGCATGTTGCGCAAGGCGTCGGGCTGGCGCGGATCCACCATGCAGAGGGCAAAGCCCGCCTCCCCCGCTTCGGCCACCATCCGCAGGTATCTGGGCTCGAAGATCCGCAGCGGCATGATGCCGCCGGGCAGCAGGTGGGCTGATAGGGGAAACAGTGCCAGTCGCATCACAAACTCCTTGCTGGGTTACGACTCTAGGTACGTGCAACAGCCAGCGGGAGATCAGTGTCGGGAAAAACCCTTAACAATCAGGGGAAATAGCCTGGACAAGGCGCTTCAATATGCAGTAGAAATGGATAAGCACCGTAATTTCCGTCCAATATTCTGGAATATGGCGCCAAACGCAGTGAAATATCCGCCCGACAGCGAGCGGCGGGTCATCCCTATAGTTTTCTCGAGCCGATGCGGGTAAAATTCACGCCCTTATATATCAGTCATTTTTCGACGCGCAACCTTGGTGGTCAGTTATGAAAGAGCATATTCATCATCTACTTGAACAAACGGTAGCCAATCTCAAGTCAGCAGGCGTCCTGCCGGCGGACCTGGAAGCCCGCGTGCAAGTAGACCGATGCAAGGAAAAAGCTCACGGCGACCTGGCCACCAACCTGGCCATGCTGCTGGCCAAGCCGGCCCGCAAGAATCCCCGTGAGCTGGCGGCTGCCATCATCGAGCACCTGCCTGCCTCCGACCTGATCGCCAAGGTCGAGATCGCCGGCCCCGGCTTCATCAACTTCTTCTTCGACCAACGCTGGCTGGCCGGTCAGGTCGAGGCCATGGTGACCTCTGCCAACGCCAACGTGAAGTTGCCGACCCCGCAGACCGTGGTGGTGGACTACTCCGCCCCCAACGTGGCCAAAGAGATGGCGGTGCACCACATCCGCTCCACCGTACTCGGTGACGTGGCCGCTCGTGCGCTGGAGTTCCTCGGCCACAAGGTGGTGCGTGCCAACCACATCGGTGACTGGGGTACCCAGTTCGGCATGCTGATCGCCTATCTGGAGAAGATGGCCAACGAGAACGCCTCCGACATGGAGCTGCGCGATCTGGAAGCCTTCTACACCCAGGCCAAGCGTTGCTACGACGAAGACGAAGCCTTCGCCGAGCGCGCCCGTAACTACGTGGTGAAACTGCAGGGTGGCGACGAGTACTGCCGTACCATGTGGAAGAAGCTGGTCGACATGACCATGGAGCAGAACCAGCGCAACTACGACCGCCTGAATGTCTCCCTGACCAACAAGGACATCATGGGCGAGTCCATGTACAACGACATGCTGCCGGAGATCGTTGCCGACCTGAAAGCCAAGGGGCTGGCGGTCGAGAGCGAAGGTGCCACCGTTGTCTTCCTGGACGAGTTCAAGAACAAGGATGGCGAGGCCATGGGCGTCATCATTCAGAAGAGCGATGGCGGTTTCCTCTACACCACCACCGACATCGCCTGTGCCAAATACCGTTACGAAACTCTGGGCGCCGACCGGGTGATGTACTTCATCGACTCCCGTCAGCACCAGCACCTGATGCAGGCCTGGACCATCACCCGCAAGGCGGGTTATGTGCCGGAATCCGTGCCGCTCGAGCACCACGCCTTCGGCATGATGCTGGGCAAGGATGGTCGTCCCTACAAGACCCGCTCCGGTGGCACCGTCAAGCTGGTTGACCTGCTGAACGAAGCGGAAGAGCGCGCCGCCGCCCTGCTGGAGAGCCGCAACAGCGACCTCTCCGCTGAAGAGAAGGCCGAAGTGGTGCACGCCATTGCCATGGGTGCGGTCAAGTATGCGGATCTCTCCAAGAACCGCACTACCGACTACATCTTCGACTGGGATCTGATGCTCTCCTTTGAAGGCAACACAGCTCCTTACCTGCAATACGCCTACACCCGTATTCAATCCATCTTCCGCAAGGCCGGCGTCGATGCCGCTACCCTGACCGGCAATGTGACCCTGAACGAGGAAGCGGAAGAGACCCTGGCCCAGAAGCTGATCCAGTTCTCCGACGCGGTCAACGGCGTGGCGGACAAGGGGATGCCGCACCTGCTCTGTACCTATCTGTACGAGCTCTCCGGCAACTTCATGACCTTCTACGAAGCCTGCCCGATCAACAAGGATGGCGTGGACGAAGCGACCCGTCAGAGCCGTCTGCTGCTGTGTGCTGCCACCGCCAAGGTGCTCAAGCTGGGCCTCGGTGTACTGGGTATCTACACCCTGGAGCGCATGTAATAGATGGCGACCCGGGATTATGTCGGCAACCGTCCGCGACGTCGCGCGGGCGGTCGCAACACCAAGAAAGCGGCTCCGCGCCGCTTTCCTGTTATCCCGGCCCTGCTGGCCGGGGCGCTGCTGGCAGGCTTTGGCGGCTTCCTCTACATGATCAATGGCAAGGGCCACGATGCCCCGACCATCGAAGAGCAGGTCAAAGCCAACAAGCCAAAACCGCAGAACAACGGGTTGCCTCAGGAGAAGTGGAGCTACATCGAACGGCTTGAGAACAAGCAGGTCGATATCATAGAGCCGCCGACCCAGCCGGGCGTTCTGCCGCCACCTCCTGCCGATACCATGACCCTGCAACCGGAGAAGCTGCCGCAGCCGGTACCGACCGACATTCCCCAGCCGGGAACGCCCATCGGCCAGCCCAAGCCCTATCAGCCCAATCCGGCAACAACTCCCTCCACCTCCGGTGCGCCGGTTGCCAGCGCCCAGGAGCAGGTGATCGACCGCAAGGCCGAGCGTGAGCGGATGGAGCGGGAGATCCGTGCCGAGCTGGAGCGTGAGCGAGCCGCTGCCGCCAAAGCCCAACCGGCAGCCCAACCTGCCCAGACCGCAGCTGCCGACAGCGGCCGCTATATGATGCAGTGTGCCGCCCTGCGCTCGCAGGATTCTGCTGAGTCGCTCAAGGCACGCATCGCCTTCACCGCCGGCCTCTCCTCCAGCCTGCAGGTGATCAATGGCGCCAACGGCACCGTCTACAAGGTGATGGTCGGCCCCTTCAACGGCAAGGCCGCCGCCGACGCGGCCAACCGCAAGCTGCAGAGCTCGGGCATCAGCGGCTGCATCCCCAAGAAAGGGTAAGCGCCCGTTTCACCATGAGGGGCCGGGTGGCAACACCCGGCCCCTCTTCTTTGGGCTCCCTTCGCACCCATAGCCCCATCTCGTCCTGATCCTGACCGATTGCAGGCTTGAAAAGCCGTTTTGCCATCCCCATCTTTTCTCCCATGCACAGTCAGGCCGTCATTCGGCTCAAGCGAGGTAAGTAAAGTGACTACCATAGTTTCAGTTCGCCGCAACGGTCAGGTCGTCATCGGTGGCGATGGCCAGGTTTCTCTTGGCAACACCGTCATGAAGGGCAACGCCCGCAAGGTTCATCGCCTCTACAACGGCAAGGTACTGGCCGGTTTTGCCGGTGGTACTGCCGACGCCTTCACCCTGCTCGAACGCTTCGAAGCCAAACTGCAGGCCCATCAGGGTAATCTGGAGCGCGCCGCCGTGGCGCTGGCCAAAGATTGGCGCACCGATCGCGCCCTGCGCCGCCTCGAAGCACTGCTGGCCGTCGCCGACGAGCAAAAATCCTTCATCATCACCGGCAACGGTGACGTGGTGCAGCCGGAGCACGATCTCATCGCCATCGGCAGCGGCGGCAACTTTGCCCAGTCCGCGGCCATCGCCCTGCTGGAAAACACCGATCTGGATGCCAAGAGCATCGTCGAGAAGGCGCTCAAGATCGCCGGCGACATCTGCGTCTTCACCAACCAGCACCACACCGTCGAAGTGCTGGACTATTCGGCCAAATAAGCCGGCTACATAGCAACCAATTCTCCAAGGGGTGGGCACTGCCCGCCCCTGATACAGGAACTCCATCATGTCCGAGATGACCCCGAGAGAAATCGTCCACGAACTGGATCGTCACATCATTGGTCAGGCCGATGCCAAGCGTGCGGTGGCCGTCGCCCTGCGCAACCGCTGGCGCCGGATGCAGCTCAACGAAGAGATGCGCCATGAAGTGACCCCGAAGAACATCCTGATGATCGGCCCGACCGGTGTCGGCAAAACCGAGATCGCCCGTCGTCTGGCCAAATTGGCCAACGCCCCCTTCATCAAGGTGGAAGCGACCAAGTTCACCGAAGTGGGCTATGTCGGCAAGGAAGTGGACAGCATCATTCGCGATCTGACCGATGTCGCCATCAAGCTGGTGCGCGAGACCGAGATGGAGAAGATGAAATACCGCGCCGAGGAAGCCGCCGAAGAGCGCATTCTCGACGCCCTGCTGCCCAACCCGCGCAACACCTGGGGTGAGGAAGAGAAAGCCGACAACTCCAACACCCGCCAGATCTTCCGCAAGAAACTGCGCGAAGGTCAGCTGGATGACAAGGAGATCGAGCTGGATCTGGCCGCCTCCCCGATGGGCGTCGAAATCATGACCCCGCCGGGCATGGAAGAGATGGCCAACCAGCTGCAGGGGCTGTTCCAGAACCTGGGCCAGAACCAGAAGAAGAAGCGCAAGATCAAGGTCAAAGAGGCCATGAAGGCGCTGATCGAAGAGGAAGCGGCCAAGCTGGTCAACCCGGAAGAGCTGAAGCAGAAAGCCATCGCTGCGGTCGAGAACAACGGCATCGTCTTCCTCGACGAGATCGACAAGATCTGCAAGCGCGGCGAGAGCTCCGGCCCCGATGTCTCCCGTGAAGGGGTTCAGCGCGACCTGCTGCCGCTGGTCGAGGGCTGCACCGTCAACACCAAGCACGGCATGGTCAAGACCGACCATATCCTGTTTGTCGCCTCCGGTGCCTTCCAGATCGCCAAGCCGTCCGACCTCATCCCCGAGCTGCAGGGTCGTCTGCCGATCCGGGTCGAGCTGACCGCGCTGACCACTGAAGATTTCGAGCGGATCCTGACCGAGCCGAACGCCTCCCTGACCGATCAGTACAAGGCGCTGATGGCCACCGAAGGGGTCAACATCGAGTTCACTCAGGATGGTATCCGCCGTCTGGCCGAAGCGGCCTGGCAGGTCAACGAGCGTACCGAGAACATCGGTGCCCGCCGTCTGCACACAGTGATGGAACGCCTGATGGAAGATATCTCCTACGACGCCTCCGAGAAGTCCGGCGAGACCTTCGTCATCAACACCGACTACGTCAACGCCCACCTCGGCAAGCTGATTGAAGACGAGGATCTGAGCCGCTTTATTCTGTAAACGCGCCCTCCCGATAAAACGCCTCCCTTCGCGGAGGCGTTTTTATTTCTCCACCACCTCCGTCATCTGCCCGGATTCTGGCCCACACCTGCGGCAACCCGTTCAATCCCAAGCCGTTTCCAAACCTCTCCTTGCCAACGCCCGCCGTTTTTTCATCCCCGCTGAAATCTGCTCAAAAAAAGATCTTTCCTATTCTCGGTAGCTGATTTATACATATGTATAAATCAGATCAAAATCTGTGCAGCAGGAACCAGAAAGATGAATCCAACCCGGCAGAAACTGCTCGATACCGGCCTCGCCATCGCCACCGAGAAGGGGCTGCGCGGCCTGACGGTGCGCGAGCTGGCGGCAGCGGCCGAGGTGAACCTCGGCTCCTTCGTCTACCACTTCGGCAACCGCGACGCCTTTATCGACGAGCTGGTCGAGCTCTGGTACGCCCCCCTCTATGACGAGCTCAAGGCGGTGGCAGCCAAGGGCTCCTACCCCTCTGCCATCGCCATGTTCGAGGCGACCATGAAGGCACTGATCGGACTGGTGGCGCGCCAGCGCGGCTTTATCAACCACCTGTTTGGCGATGCGCTGGCAGGCGAAGGGGCGGCCCAGCGCTTTCTGCTCAGCCTGCCGCGCCGTCATCCCCTGCTGCTGATCGAGCAGGTTCGGATGGCACAGGCCGAAGGGTCGCTGGTCGCGGGTCACCCGCTCCAGCTGATGATCTTCATCATGGGGTCGGTCGGCCTGCCGCTGGTGATCGCCGGCAGCGGTCGCCAGCTCGGCTGGCTGCCCGAACAGGCCGCCCCCTTTCTCAGCCAGATAGACAACCCCGAGGCCGCCAGACAGCGGCTGGTATGGGCCCTGCGCGGCCTGCGCCCCACCGACATGAAAGAAGGAGAAGCGGCATGAAACAACGCATCGCGATGGTAGCTCTGTTGCTGGCGGTTCTCAGTGGTTACCTCTGGTTGCAGAGCCATCCTCAAGGAGAAGCGGTATGAAGCAACGCATTGCAATCGTGGCCCTGCTGCTAACCGTTATCGGTGGCTACCTCTGGTGGCAGGGGCGCCCGGCCGACGGCTCCATCCTCTACGGCAACGTCGATATTCGCGACGTCAATCTGGCCTTTCGGGTCGGCGGCCGTGTCGATCAGGTGCTGGTCGATGAGGGGGATAGGGTAAAAGCCGGTCTACTGCTGGCCCGCCTCGATCCGGTTCCCCTCACCCACAGCCGCGACAGCGCCCGCGCCAATCTGGCCGCGCTCACTGCCGCCAACGCCTTGATCCACAAAGGCTATCGCAGCGAAGAGACCGACCGCGCCCGGGCCGCACTGGCCGCCGCCGAAGCAGCTGCACTGGAGGCCGACCAGCAGTGGCGCCGCCAGAGCGCACTGGCAGCCACCGGCGCCATCTCCCGCGGTCAGCTCGATACCGCCCGCTCCCAGCGGGATCAGACCCAGGCGCAGGTGCGCTCCGCCCGCGAGCAGCTCGCCCAGCTTGAAACCGGCTACCGCCCGGAAGAGATTGCCCAGTCCGATGCCCAGCTGGAAGGAGCCAAAGCGGCGCTCGCCAGTGCCGAACTGGCGCTGGCGGATGCCAGCCTGACCGCCCCCAGCGACGGCATCATCATCAGCCGCGCCGTCGAGAACGGCAGCATGGTGCAGAGCGGAGCGACCGCCTTCAACCTCTCCCTGACCGCGCCAGTCTGGGTGCGCGCCTATGTGGAGGAGCCCTGGCTCGGCCACTTCCCGAGCGGCGCCAAGGTGACCCTCACCACCGACTCGCGGCCGGACAAGCCCTATCACGGGGTGGTGGGATTTGTCTCGCCGACCGCCGAGTTCACCCCGAAATCGGTGGAGACGCCTGACCTGCGCACTCACCTCGTCTACCGGCTGCGCATCGTGGTGCAGGACCCAGACCCGGCCCTGCGCCAAGGGATGCCGGTCACCGTCAGGCTGGTGCCATGAGCTGCGCCATCTCCCTTGAGGGGCTCACCAAACGCTTTGGCGAGCGGGTCGCCCTCAATGCCATCTCGGCCACCATTCCGGCTGGCGGCATCACCGGGCTGGTCGGCCCCGACGGCGCGGGCAAGAGCACTTTGCTACGCCTGCTGGCCGGTCTGCTGATCCCCGAAGCGGGCACCATCCGGGTGCTGGGGCTGGATCCGGTAAGCGAGGGGGATCTGCTGCGTCAGCGCCTCGGCTACATGCCCCAGCAGTTCGGCCTCTACGAGGATCTCAGCGTGCTGGAGAACCTCACCCTCTACGCTGACTTGCGCGGCGTACTGGAGCCCGAACGCACGCCCACCTTTGCGCGGCTGCTCGCCTTCACCGATCTTGCCCGCTTCACCGCAAGGCCGGCAGGCAAGCTCTCTGGCGGGATGAAGCAGAAGCTCGGGCTGGCCTGCGCCCTGCTCGGCACCCCGGATGTGCTGCTGCTCGACGAACCCGGGGTCGGGGTAGATCCCATCTCCCGCCGCGCCCTCTGGCAGATGGTACGCGAGCTGGCCAAGGGAGGGATGACGGTGCTCTGGAGTACCGCCTATCTCGATGAGGCGGAGCTGTGCGACCACGTGCTGCTGATGGCGGATGGCGAGGTGCGCACCAGCGGCACGCCAGCCGATCTGATGGGGGCCATGGCCAGCCGCTGCTGGCTGCTGGAGGCGGGGCAACTGGATGGCCGCGAGCGGCGTGCCCTGCTGCGCCGGGCACTGGCTCACCCAGCGGTGATGGATGGCGCGGTGGCGGGGGAGCGGGTTCGCCTGCTGCTGCACCCGGGCATGACGCCCCCGCCGCTGGCGGAGCTGCAAATGACCAACGGCGCCTTTCAACCGGCCCAGCCCCGGCTGGAGGATGCCTTTATCGACCTGCTCGGCGGCGGCCCCGGCGGGGAGTCGAGTCTGGCGGCCGGGATGCGGGAAGCCGAACTGCCGCAGGGGGTCTCCCCCGAGGCGGTGATCGAGGCGCGCCACCTCACCAAGCTCTTCGGCGATTTTGCCGCCACCGATGATGTCAGCTTTGCGGTGCGCCGCGGCGAGATCTTCGGCCTGCTCGGCCCCAACGGGGCGGGCAAGTCCACCACCTTCAAGATGGAGTGCGGCCTGCTGCGCCCGAGCGAGGGACAGGCGCTGGTGACCGGCATCGATCTGGCTCACAGCCCCTCGGCGGCGCGCCAGCGCCTCGGCTACATGGCGCAGAAGTTCTCCCTCTACAAGCAGCTCACCGTGGCCCAGAACCTCTCCTTCTTCGCCGGTATCTACGGCCTGTTCGGCCGCCACCAGCAGACGCGGATCGATGCCATGGTGACTGCCTTTGCCCTCGCCCCCTGGCTCGATCAGAAGGCGGAATCCCTGCCCCTCGGCCTGCGCCAGCGCTTATCGCTGGCCTGCGCCCTGCTGCACGAGCCGCCGCTGCTGTTTCTCGACGAGCCCACCTCCGGGGTCGATCCGGTGACCCGGCGCGAGTTCTGGTCGCACATCAACGCGCTGGCCGACCACGGCGTCACCGTGCTGGTCACCACCCACTTTATGGATGAGGCGGAGTATTGCGACCGCATCGCCCTCATCTATCGCGGCAAGCTGCTGGCGCTCGGCACCCCGGACGATCTCAAAGGGCTGGCCGCCAAAGAGGCGGCGACCTCTTTGCCAACCGGCTCCTTGCCGACCTGTTCTTTGCCAACAATGGAAGAGGCCTTTATCACCCTGGTCGAGCGGGCCAGCGAGGAGGACGCATGAGCATCAACCGTCGGCGACTGCTGGCCCTCTGCCGCAAGGAGACGCTGCAAATCCTCCGCGATCCGAGCAGCATCCTCATCGCCTTCATCATGCCGGTGGTGCTGCTGGTGGTGATGGGTTACGCCATCAATCTCGATGTGGACCATCTGCGCCTCGGCATCTGGCGTACCGACAGCGGCGCCCCGGCGGTGCGGCTGGAGCAGGCCCTGCGCGGTTCTACCGCGCTGGAGATCCACAGCGGCCCGAGCAAGGAGTCCCTGCTCGCCAGTCTGGCCCGTGGCGAGATCCGCGGCCTGCTGGTGATCGATGACGGCTTCTCCCGCGCCATGGCCGGTCAGGGCAATGGCACGCCGCAGGCGCTGCTGCTGACCGATGGCTCCGAACCCAACACCGCCAACTTCGTCACCAACTATGTGCAGGGGATCTGGCAGGGGTGGCTCGCGGGCGAGGGGGTCGCCATGCCGGTGTCGATAGAGAGCCGCGCCTGGTTCAACCCGGCGCTGGTGAGCCGCAACTTTCTGGTGCCGGGCTCCATTGCGGTGGTGATGACCATCATCGGTGCCCTGCTCACCTCGCTGGTGGTGGCGCGGGAGTGGGAGCGCGGTACCATGGAGGCGCTGCTCGCCACCCCAGTCACCAAGGGGGAGCTGCTGCTCTCCAAGCTGTTGCCCTACTACGGCCTTGGCATCATCGCCATGCTGCTCTGCCTGCTCTTCTCGGTGGCGGTGATGGGCGTGCCGTGGCGCGGCTCCCTGCTGCTGCTCTTTCTGGTCACCAGCGTCTTTCTCGGCAGCGCCCTCGGGCTCGGGTTGTTTCTCTCCACCGTGATGCGCAGCCAGTTCAACGCCGCGCAAGCTGCACTGATCGCCGCCTTTCTGCCCGCGGTGATGCTGTCGGGCTTCGTGTTCGAGATCGCCAGCATGCCGCCGCTGCTGCGGGCCATCACCCACCTCATTCCGGCCCGTTACTTCGCGAGCTCCCTGCAGACCCTCTATCAGGCGGGCAGCGTCTTCTCGATCCTGCTGGTCAACGGTTTCTGTCTGCTGCTGCTGGCCGGTTTCTGGCTGGCCCTGACCGCCCGCAAGACGCGGCGCACTCTGGAGTAACCCATGCTGATCCGACTCTGGTGGCTGATCCGAAAAGAGCTGCAGGCCCTGATGGGCAATACTCAGGGGCGCTTTCTGCTCATCATGCCGGTGCTGCTGCAGACCGCCCTCTTCCCGTTCGCCGCCACTCTGGAGGTGACCGGCAACACGCTGGCCATCTACAACCAGGATGGCGGAGCCCAGAGCCGCGAGCTGCTGGAGCGCCTCACCCATATGCCCGCCTTCACTACCATCATTCCGGTGGCGGGCGAGGCGGGCATGACCGAGGCCATCACCGGGCAACAGGCACTGCTCGGGCTGATTATTCCGGGGGATTTCTCGCGCCGGCTGGCACGCGGCGAACCGGCCAAGGTGCAGCTGATCATCGACGGGCGCCGCTCCAACGGCGGTCAGGTGGCGGCTGGCTACATCAGTCAGGTGATCGCCCGCTGGCAAAGTGAGGGCAAGGGGCAACCCGAGCTGGCGGTACGCAACCTCTACAACCCCAACGTCGAATTCCACTGGCATATCCTGCCGGCGCTGGTGGCCATCATCACCACCACCGGCTGTCTGATTGTCACCGCCCTCTCGGTCGCGCGGGAGCGGGAAGAGGGCACCTTCGATCAGCTGCTGGTCTCCCCCCTCACCGCAGGCTGGATCATGGCGGGCAAGGCGGTGCCCGGCATTATGGTGGCGGTGGGACAAGGGTGCATAGTCGCGCTGGCCGCCCGTTTTGTCTTTCACCTCCCCTTTGCCGGCAGCCTCAGCCTGCTGATGGCGGGCATGGTCTGCTACGGGCTGGCACTGGCCGGGATCGGGCTCTTCATCTCCTCGTTCTGCTCGACCCAGCAGCAGGCCTTTCTCGGTGTCTTCTCCTTCACCGTACCGGCGGTGATCCTCTCGGGCTACATCTCGCCGGTGGAGAATATGCCGCAGGTGTTCCAGTGGCTGGCGGCCATCGACCCCCTCACCCACTTCATCGTGCTGCTCAAGGGGGTCTTCCTCAAGGGGTTTGACTGGTCGGCCGCCTGGCCCCTGCTCTGGCCGCTGCTCGCCATCGCCGGCGTCACTCTGTCGCTGGCGCTCGCCATGTTCCGCCACCATATCGCCTGACGCGCCACCTTGTTCAGCTGATGCCGGTCTCGCCCAGCGCGAGGCCGGCCATTTTCCGCCAGAAGTTTTCACTCCCCGGCCGTGGGTAAACCGGGCTTTCCCTCCACACCCCCTCACCCCGAGCCACCCCAGAAATCATCAACTGGTATACCTAATTTTGTATATCTTTGAATTTTATCGAATTACCCCTGACGAGATATATAAATAGACACTTGATTTGCATCAATTGCCCGCCCCGACTGACTGGGTAGCCTAGCCCCAGAATGATGTTTTATTACTCCAAACTAGAGGCAATCATGAGCAAAGTCAGACTGGTCGTTGTGGGCAACGGCATGGTGGGGCACCGCTTCATCGAAGAGTTGATCGAGCGGGCCGACCCGGGCCGCTACGAGATCACCGTCTTCGGTGCAGAACCCCGTCCCGCCTACGATCGCGTCCATCTCTCCTCCTACTTCTCCCATCACACCAGCGAAGATCTCTCCCTCGTCAAACCCGGCTTCTACGACAAGCACGGCATCCGCCTGCTGCTCGGCGAAGCGGTGAAAAAAATCGACAGGGCCAACCGCGAAGTGCACTCCAATAAGGGCACTGTGGTCGGGTACGACAAGCTGGTGCTGGCCACCGGCTCCTACCCCTGGGTGCCGCCCATTGCGGGCAGTCAGCACCACGAGTGCTTCGTCTATCGCACCATCGAGGATCTGAAAGCCATCCGCAGCGCCGCCAGGAGCGGCAAGAGCGGGGTGGTGATCGGTGGCGGCCTGCTTGGCCTCGAAGCCGCCGGCGCCCTCAAGGCACTGGGTCTCGAAACCCATGTGGTGGAATTTGCCCCTGTGCTGATGGCCGAGCAGCTCGACGGTCAGGGCGGCCAGCTGCTGCGCCGCAAGATTGAATCCATGGGCGTGCAGGTACACACCAGCAAGAGCACCAGCGAGATCCTGATGCATGGCGGCGAGCAGGCGAAACACCGCCTCGCCTTTGCCGACGGCAGCCAGCTGGAAGTGGACGTGGTGGTTTTCTCCACCGGCATTCGTCCGCAAGATACCCTCGGCCGTTACGGTGATCTCGTCATCGCCGAGCGCGGCGGCATCGTCATCGACGATCACTGTCTCACCTCCGACCCCGACATCTACGCCATCGGCGAGTGCGCCGCCTGGCAGGGCCGCTTCTTCGGGCTGGTGGCACCGGGCTACAAGATGGCCCAGATCACCGTCGACCATCTGCTCGGCGGCGACAGCCGCTTCGAAGGGGCGGACATGAGCGCCAAGCTCAAGCTGCTCGGCGTCTCCGTCGGCTCCATCGGCGATGCCCACGGCCGCACCCCGGGCAGCCACAGCTATGTATTTCAGGACGATCAGGCCGGCGTCTACAAGAAGATCGTGGTGAGCGAGGACAACAGCCGATTGCTCGGCGCCGTGCTGGTGGGTGACGTGGAAGATTACGGCAACCTGCTGCAGATGATGCTCAACGCCCTGCCGCTGCCGAGCCACCCGGACACCCTGATCCTGCCTGCCTACGCCGGTGCCAAGCCGACGCTGGGGGTGGATGCCCTGCCGGAAAGTGCCCAGATCTGCTCCTGCTTCGACGTCTCCAAGGGCGACATCGCCAAGGCGGTGGCCGAGGGGCACACCACCCTGGCCGCCATCAAGCAGCACACCAAGGCCGGTACCGGCTGCGGCGGCTGCGTGCCGCTCATCAGTCAGGTGCTCAACGCCGAGCTGGTGAAGCAGGGCATCGAGGTCAACAACCACCTCTGCGCCCACTTCCCCCACTCCCGTCAGGAGCTGTTCCATCTGGTCAAGGTGGAGGGGATCAAGAGCTTCGACGAGCTGCTGGCCAAGCACGGTCAGGGCTATGGCTGCGAGGTGTGCAAACCGACCGTCGGCTCCATCCTCGCCTCCTGCTGGAACGAGCATGTGCTGAGCCCGCGCAACATCCCGTTGCAGGACACCAACGATATCTTCCTCGGCAACATGCAAAAGGACGGCAGCTACTCCGTCATCCCGCGCATGGCCGGTGGCGAAGTGACTCCGGAAGGGCTGCTGGCGGTGGCCGAAGTGGCCCGCGACTACAAGCTCTACACCAAGATCACCGGCGCCCAGCGCATCGGCCTGTTCGGGGCTCAGAAGGATGATCTGCCCGCCATCTGGCGCAAACTGCTGGCAGCCGGATTCGAGACCGGTCAGGCCTACGCCAAGGCGCTGCGCATGGCCAAGACCTGCGTCGGCAGCACCTGGTGCCGCTTCGGCGTGCAGGACAGCGTCGGCCTCGGGGTCTTCCTCGAGAACCGCTACAAGGGCATTCGCACCCCGCACAAGATGAAGTTCGGCGTCTCCGGCTGTACCCGCGAATGTGCGGAAGCCCAAGGTAAGGATGTCGGCATCATCGCCACCGACGCGGGCTGGAACCTCTATGTGGGCGGCAACGGCGGCATGAAGCCGCGCCACGCCGATCTGCTGGCGTCTGACCTCGACCGCGAAACCCTCATCAAGCTGATCGACCGCTTTATGATGTTCTACGTCACCAGCGCCGACAAACTGCAGCGCACCTCGGTCTGGCTCGGCAATCTGGAAGGGGGCGTCGACTACCTGCGCGAGGTGATCGTCGACGACAAGCTGGGGCTGGCCGAGACCCTGGAGCGCGATATCCAGACCCTGATCGACAGCTACGAGTGCGAATGGTCGCGCACCCTCAACGAAGAGGAGGCACTCAAGCGATTCAGCCACTTCATCAACAGCGACAAGCGCGATCCGGACGTTCAGTTCGTCGCCGAGCGCGACCAGCATCGACCGGCGACCCCGGCCGAGCGCATCCCCGTCTACCAGATCGAGGTGGAGACCAAATGATGAAACTTGCCTGCCAACTCAACGACATCCTGCCGGGAACCGGCGTCTGCACTCTGATCGAGGGTCGTCAGATCGCCCTGTTCCGCCCGAGCGCGGCCGCCGAAGTGTTCGCCATCGACAACCGGGATCCCTTCTTCGCCGCCAACGTGCTGTCGCGGGGCCTGATCTGCGAACACGACGGCGAGCTCTGGGTCGCCAGCCCGCTCAAGAAGCAGCGCTTTCGCCTGAGCGATGGCCACTGTTTCGACAACCCTGCGATGTCGGTTCAAAGCTACCCCGTTGAAGTACGCGACCAGCAGGTCTGGGTCGCCGTCTAAAGCCAAATTCACTCTCTTTCGGGCTGCCAGAGAGCAGCCCTTTCAAGGACTCACTAGATGTACACGGAAACCATCAACAAGTGCGCCGCCAACGCGGCCCGCATCAACCGCTTCGAGCGCAGCGACAAGCTCGGCTTCTGGCTCAGCTCCGCCATGGCGGGGGCCTATGTGGGCCTCGGCATCATCCTCATCTTCACCCTCGGCAATCTGGTGGATCCCGCCATCCGGCCGCTGGTGATGGGGGCCACCTTCGGCATCGCCCTGACGCTGGTGATCATCGCCGGCTCCGAGCTGTTTACCGGCCACACCATGTTCCTCACCTTCGGGGTGAAGACGTGCAAAATCACCATGGCCGACCTGCTGCGCATCCTGCCGCAGACCTGGGCCGGCAACCTGATTGGCTCCATCGTGGTGGCGCTCATCTACTCCTACGGCGGCAGCCTGCTGCCGGACGCGGGCAGTCTGGCCCACAAGGTGGCGCTGGCCAAGACCCAGGCACCGGCGCTGACCCTGTTTATGAAGGGGATCCTCTGCAACTGGCTGGTCTGCCTCGCTATCTGGATGGCACTGCGCACCGAGGGTGCCGCCCGCTTCATTGCCATCTGGTGGTGCCTGCTGGCCTTCATCGCCTCCGGCTACGAGCACTCCATCGCCAACATGACCCTGTTCGCCCTCTCCTGGTTCGGTGCCCACTCGGATGCCTACACCCTGAGCGGCATCGGCCACAACCTGCTGTGGGTGACCCTCGGCAACACCGTCTCCGGCGCCCTCTTTATGGGCCTCGGCTACTGGTATGCCACCCCCAAGGCTGAGCGCCCGGTCGCGGTGAGCGAAACCACCAGCACCGCCAACCAGACCAGAACCGCCTGATCAGGAGGCCCCATGGACTACTTGCCCATCTTTTGCCGACTCGACAACAAACCCGTGCTGCTGGTCGGCGGTGGCGAGGTGGCGGAGCGCAAGGCGCGCCTGCTGCTGGATGCCGGTGCCCACCTCACCGTGGTCGCGCCCAAGCTCGACCCCGAGCTGGCGGAACTGGCTGCCAACGGCAGCATCGAGTGGCTGGCCGATGAATTCACACCGGCGCAACTGGCGGGCAAGTGGCTGGTGGTGGCCGCCACCGATCGGCGCGAGGTGAATGCGCTGGTTTACCAGAGCGCCAACCGGGCGCGGATCTTTGCCAACGTGGTGGATGACCCGAAGCGCTCCAGCTTCATCATGCCGTCGATCATCGACCGCTCGCCGCTGATGGTGGCCATCTCCTCCGGCGGCAAGGCACCGGTGCTGGCCCGGCTGCTGCGGGAAAAACTGGAAGCCCTGCTGCCCCAGCATCTGGGTGCCGTCGCGACCTTCGCCGGCAGCCTGCGGGAGCGGGTCAAGGCGCGCTTCGCCAGCATGGGGGAGCGGCGTCGCTTCTGGGAGCGGCTGCTCGGGGCCGACCGGCTCGGTCAAGCGCTGGCGCGCGGTGATAGCGCCTCCGCCAATCAGCTGGCCGACAACCTGTTTGCCGACGAATGCAACACCGCTGGCGAAGTAGTGCTGGTGGGAGCCGGCCCCGGCGATCCTGGCCTGCTCACCCTGCACGCCCTGCGCCAGATGCAGCAGGCCGACGTGGTGGTCTATGACCGGCTGGTCTCGGACGAGGTGATGGCACTGGTGCGCCGCGACGCCAAGCGCATCTTCGTCGGCAAGCAGGCGGGCAACCACTGCGTGCCGCAGGAGGGGATCAACCAGCTGTTGCTGGAGGAGGCGAAGAAGGGCCAGCGGGTGGTGCGGCTGAAGGGGGGTGACCCCTTTATCTTCGGCCGTGGCGGCGAAGAGCTGGAGACGCTAGTTGGTACTGGGATTGGCTTGCAGGTAGTGCCGGGGATCACCGCGGCCAGCGGCTGCGCCGCCTACGCCGGCATTCCGCTCACTCACCGCGATCACGCCCAGAGCGTCCGCTTCGTTACCGCGCACGGCAAGGGAGGCGCCCGGGATCTCGACTGGCCGCTGCTGGCCAAGGACAAACAGACGCTGGTCTTCTACATGGGGCTCTCATCCTGCGCCACTATCCGCGAGCAGCTGCTGGCCCACGGCAAGGGGGGCGACACTCCGGTGGCGCTGATCGAGCGCGGCACCCAACCCTGCCAGCGGGTCATTCGCGGCACCCTCGACCAGTTGCCCGCGCTGGCGATGGGGGTCGAGAGCCCGGCCCTCATCATGGTGGGATCTGTGGTGACCTTGGCGGACCAGCTTGCCTGGTTTGGTGAGGCACCACAGGCTCAGCGAGCCCTCGCCTGACCATTTGAACCTGTCCGTCACCCGATCCCGGCCGAGCAACCGTCTCACCGGGATCGGGCGATGGCCATGGCTGGCAATCTGTGAGCATTGAAACAGGCTGAAGGGATCAATCCACTCGCTATAAGTTAAAGTTGGGCCAAGCAGGGAAAATCCATAAATTAAATTTATACTGAGTCATTTCCCCCCCCAAACCGTCCTCCTCCTGCCATTGCGCCTGCGCCAAGCCCTCGCCCGATCTCTGCCGGATAAATCTCTGCACCACTGCGCGCCGTCATAACCTGTTGTTTTAAGTCTGGTATCCTATGGCTATTCGGCCCTATGGCCACCAGCTCAGGAACCTCTCCATGTCTCTTCCCATCAAAAACAGCGCCAGGCAGCGTGCGGAAGACAGATCCCGCATTCTCACCCTGCTGCTGCGCGATGACGCCCTCACCGACAGCCTGCTCGATCCGCAGGCGGTGCAGGATGCCGAACAGCGCGACCAGACCAGCGAGCTGACCCGGCTGGTCAACAGCCTGCCCGCCGCCGACGTCGCCGATGCGCTGGAGTCGCTGCCGCCGGATGAGCGCCATGTGTTGTGGGCGCTGGTGAGTGAAGAGAAGCGCGGTCAGACTCTGGTCGAGGCGTCGGAGACGGTGTGGGACAGCCTCATCAGCGGCATGAGCGACAAAGAGCTGCTCGATGCCCTGCGCACCCTCGACATCGACGATCAGATCTATCTGGGCCAATACCTGCCCCGCAACCTGATGGGACGGCTGCTTACCTACATGGCCCCCGCCGACCGGGATCGGGTGCGCGAGGTGATCCGCTACGGCAAGCACACCGTCGGCGCCATGATGGATTTCGAGATCATCACCATCCGCCCCGAGGTGACGCTCGCCACCGTCCAGCGCTATCTGCGCCTGCGCGGCAAGATCCCCGCCAACACCGACAAGCTGTTCGTCATCGACCGGCGCAACCACCTGCTGGGGGAGCTGCCGCTCACCACGGTGCTGCTGCACAAGCCGGATACCCGGGTGAATGCGGTGATGGAGCAGGACCCGGTCACCTTCGATCCGGAGGATAACGACGAAGCGGCCGCCCGCACCTTCGAGCGGGATGACCTGCTCTCCGCCGCCGTGGTGGATGGCAAGGGCAAGCTGATGGGCCGCCTCACCGTCGAAGAGGTGGTGGATCTGGTCTATGAGGAGAGCGACACCGACCTGCGCCGGATGGGGGGTATCAGTGAAGAGGAGGATGTGTTCGCCCCTGTCTCCAAGGCGGTCAAGACCCGCTGGGCCTGGCTTGCCATCAATCTCTGCACCGCCTTTGTCGCCTCGCGGGTGATCGGCCTGTTCGAGCACACCATTTCGCAACTGGTAGCACTGGCGGCCCTGATGCCCATCGTCGCCGGGATCGGCGGCAACACCGGCAACCAGACCATCACCATGATAGTGCGGGCGCTGGCGCTGCAGCACATTCAGGCGGGCAACCTCTCCTTCCTGCTGCTGCGCGAACTCGGGGTGGCGCTGATCAACGGGCTGGTGTGGGGCGGCACCATGGGGGTGGCGACCTTCCTGCTCTATCAGGATGCGGCGCTCGGCGCCGTGATGACCCTGGCCATGGTGCTCAACCTGCTGGTGGCGGCGCTGATGGGGGTGATTATCCCCATGACCATGAACCGGCTCGGCCGCGATCCGGCCGTAGGCGCCAGCGTGATGATCACCGCCATCACCGACACCGGCGGCTTCTTTATCTTCCTCGGTCTGGCGACCCTGTTCCTGCTCTAAACCCGCGCAAGAAAATCCCCTCCTCTGCATACAAAAAGCCCCGGCATAGCCGGGGTGAAAACGGAGAGGAAAACTACAGGTAAAAATTATTTCTTCTTTTCCGCAACCAGCATAAAGCCATCCATCTCAGGGAAACCGATCACTAGCTGATCTCGCCCTTCAACGCTAAATGCTGTGGTATATGCTGTGACCGTTTCAGCCTTCGCCAATGCCATAGTCCAACGCATTTCAAGCACGCTCTGAACTTTTGCCTCGTCGAACACACAAACACCCTTATCCGGTGACTTCAGGTTGAAAGTCAGCTTGTTGAGGCCTTTAGTCGGCTTGTCTCCCTTACCAATCAGAGTGCAGCCTGCAGCAGGCATTTCAATCAGAACGCTCAATTTACCATCAGCGGCAATTGCGGTTTCGAGATTGCCGGTCATGGCATAGCTAAAACCCTGATCATCCTTGCTAACCCAGAGAGCAGGCTCAACTGACTTTGTCCCACCAACTATTGGATTGAGCGCTATCATTCCCTCCCACTGCGGGTAGAGCGGAGATTTGGTTGTACCAAACTCGATCCCTGTACGACGGAAATCAAAGACCCAGCGTTTGACTTCTTTATCTTGAGAATCACGCACGGACTGATCTTTGAAAGAGATTAAGTTATGGTCATTACTCGAATTATCGCCAGCAGGTAATCCACCGCTTTCTTGGAACCGCTCAGAATTGCGGGTCAGCACGACAGGGTAAAAGTCTTTGTCTTTCGGCAGCTGTTGGGCTGCCTTACCAACCCACTGGCTTGCCGTGACAACCCCCTTATCGTTGTTATCAACCCAAACACCCCAACGCTGCTCGATATCGCTTTTCGGGTAGATCAACGCCACACCATCCAGACCGGACAGCATTCTTAATGGAGACTTTTCACTGGTACCACTCAGCAGCTGAGCCTGATACAAACCGGCTTCTTGCATGATCAACGGATCACGCTTGGCAATACTGTTGGCGGCTTTTTCGCCATCACAAGCAGACAGTGCTGCAGTGCAGGCCAGACCAGCAGCGCCTTGTTACACATTCTCATGGTTGTTGTTCCTTGCGATTGCTTTGTAATTAGAGGTGCAATAAATCGGCGCTGAATTTAATTGAGAGGTCACTCGGCAGTCGAATGGAGATCTGTAACCAACCATTACAGACGAGCCAAAAGGCCACAAAAAAATCCAGTTACCCCACCCTTTTTTTAGCGAAACCGCAGCAATACAAGACGTCACGCATGGCGAGCCAAAATTGGAAAAAACCGCCAAATCAGTCCCATAGCTCTATTGATAGGAGCCATCTTAGCCGGGAGTGTTAGCAGGCTCACATCCACCCTCTTTGGTCGCCGATAAAATGCCCGATGCTGGCAATTCCCATAACAAAGAGAACCCTACCCATGAAAACCACTCTCAAATTGAGCGCAGTGGCCGTTATTCTTTTGCTGTCCGGCTGCAACGACAACAACTCTCAGGCTCCCAGTGACGTCAACCTGAGGCTGATAGAGACCTCGGATATCCACTCCAACCTGCTGGGTTATGACTACTACCAGAACAAGCCGGATGCCTCACTCGGCTTCTCCCGTACTGCAGTTCTGATCCGCAAGGCGCGCGAGGAAAACGCCAACAACCTGCTGATCGATAACGGCGATCTGATTCAGGGCACCCCGCTGGCCGACTACATCCACGACCAGCAGGTCAAGCAGCAGTGGCTGAGCAAGCAGACCCACCCCGCCATCAAGGCGCTGAACACCCTGAACTATGATGTCGGCAACCTGGGTAACCACGAATTCAACTTCGGGCTCGATTTCCTCGCTGCGACGCTCAAGGGGGCCAACTACCCCTATATCAACGCCAACGTCTTCGAGGCCGATGCCTTCAGTCGCGATGGCAAGGGCACCATCGACTGGAGCAAGCAGAAGTTCAAACCCTACGTGCTGCTTGATCGTCAGGTGAAAGATGCCAACGGCAACAACCAGACCATCAAGGTTGGCGTACTCGGCCTGACCCCGCCCCAGATCACCCAGTGGGACAAGCGCAATCTGGAGGGCAAGGTAGTGGTGGCCGATATGGTCGAGACTGCCGAGCACTATGTGCCCGAGATGCAGGCCAAAGGTGCCGACATCGTAGTGGTGGTCGCTCACACCGGCATCATTGGCGACCCGCGCGAACCGCTGATGGAGAACGCCGCTCTGCCGCTGGCCAAGGTGAAGGGGGTCAACGCCCTGCTGCTGGGCCATGCCCACCGCACCTTCCCAGGCGATTACCCCAACATGACCGATGTGGACAACGACAAAGGCACCCTGGCGGGCGTACCGGCTGTCATGCCCGGCGTATGGGGCAACCACCTCGGCATCATCGACCTGCATATGACCTGGCAGGATGGTCGCTGGCAGGTCAGCTCCAGCCAGGCACAGCTGCGCAAGATCGACAGCAGCGCCACCAGCGTGGAAGATCAGGCGGTGGTCGATCAGGTCATCACCGAACACGAGCAGGCCAACCAGTGGCTGGACGAGCCCCTCAGCAAGATTACCCAACCCATCCACAGCTTCTTTGCGCTGGTACAGGATGACCCCTCCATCCAGATCGTCAGCGATGCCCAGCTCTGGCACGCCAAGAAGTTGCAGCAGGATGGTCAGCTCAAGGAGAAGTGGCCGATCCTCTCCGCCGCCGCACCGTTCCGCGGGGGCCGCAATGGCCCGACCGATTTCACCTATGTGCCGGCGGGCAATATCTCCCTGCGCAATGTGGCCGACCTCTATGTCTACCCCAACACCCTGCAGGTCGTGGCCATCAACGGTGCCACCGTCAAGGAGTGGCTGGAGAAGAGCGCTGTCCAGTTCAACAAGATCGACCCTGCGAATACAGCAACCCAGTGGCTGGTCAACGAGAAGTACCGTACCTACAACTTCGATGTCATCGACGGGGTCAACTACAAGGTTGATGTGACCAAGGCAGCCCGCTACGACGTGGATGGCAACAAGGTGAGCGACAGCTACCGCATCACCGATCTCACCTATCAGGGGCAACCGGTCGATCCGGCCCAGATGTTCTATGTGGTGACCAACAACTACCGCGCCAGCGGCGGTGGCAACTTCCCGGGCATCAACAGCAAGGTGATCGTCCATGAAGATCCCTTCGAAACACGCGAAGTACTCTCCGAGTATCTGAAGCTGCTGGCCACCAACAATCCGGGCGGCTTCACGCCAGCGGCAGACAACAACTGGCAGCTGGCCCCTCTGCCCGGCACGCTGGATCTGCGTATCTACAGCTCTCCGCGCAGCGAGGCGCAAGCCCTGACCGGCGGCAAGCTGAACTATGTGGAGACCCTGCCGGCCAGCGATCCCAAGCACCCCGGCTTTGGTGTCTACAAGCTGGTTCCCTGATTCAGAAACCAGCCATCAGGCCAAGCCCCCTCCCGTATGAGGGGGCTTTTTTATTTCCAGCCCACCCGGCAAGGCGGCCGTACTATCCGCGCCACAGCAGCCATAAAAAGACAGGCCCACCGAAGTGGGCCTGTTGTTATCTGGGTGGTCGGGAATATCGCGCTAAGGAACGCTACTCCCGCTCCTTCACATAGGGTGTACCAAGTGCCTTCGGCGCCACGGCGCGGCCGATAAAGCCGGCCAGCAGGAACACGGTCAGGATGTAGGGCAGTGCCTCGATGGCCTGTACCGGGATCGGGAAGTCGCCGATGGTCACCCCTTGCAGACGGATGGCGACCGCATCGAGGAAGCCGAACAGCAGGCAGGCTGCCATGGCATTCCAGGGGCGCCACTTGCCGAACACCAGCGCCGCCAGCGCCATAAAGCCCTTGCCCGCACTCATGTTGGGGATGAATTGGGCCGTCTGGGCTACCGCCAGATAGGTGCCACCGATACCGGCCAGCAGGCCGCCGATGATGAGCGCGGTGTAGCGCATCCGCACCACCGAGATACCGGCGGTATCGACCGCAGCCGGCGCCTCGCCCACCGCCCGCAGCCGCAGACCGAAGCGGGTACGGAACATCACCCACCAGGCCAGCGGCACGCAGGCGAACGCCACGTACTCCAGCAGGGAGTGGCCGCTCAAGAGCTCGCTGTAGAGCTGGCCAATCACCGGCACATCGTAAAGCTCCTTGGCATAGGGGAAGTCGATGGGAGCAAAGCGGGCATCGCCGGAGAGCGCCGGCGTCTGGCCACCCTGATCGAACCAGTAACGACCCAGCGTCACGGTCAGACCGGCCGCCAGAATGTTGATGGCCATCCCGCTCACCACCTGATCACCGCGGTGGGTGATGGTGGCAAAGCCGTGCATCAGGGCAAACAGCACCGAGATGGCAATCCCGGCACCCAGTCCCACCCAGGCGGAACCGGAGACCGCTGCCGCCGCACCACTGGCGAACGCCGCCGCCAGCAGTTTGCCTTCCAGCGCGATGTTGACCACCCCGGAGCGCTCGCAGAACATGCCGGCCATGGCGGCCAGAATGAGGGGCGGCGCGGTACGGATGGTGGCATCCAGCATCAGGATCAGAATTTCAAACATGATCAGGCCCCCTTGACTTGCGCAGAGCGGTTGGCAAACGCCAGATAGAGCTGCTCGATGCGCGGACGCATCATGTGCTCAAGGGCGCCACAGAACAGGATCACCAGACCCTGCAACACCACGACGATGTTGCGGTCGACACCGAACTCGAAGCTGAGCTCGGCGCCCCCCTGATAGAGGAAACCGAACAGCAGGCTGGCGATGATGACGCCAACCGGGTGGTTACGCCCCATCAGCGCCACCGCGATACCGGTGAAGCCGAACCCTTCCACGAAGTTGAGCTTGATCTGGTGCAGCTCACCCTGCAGCACGTTGAGGGCGAAGAAGCCCGACAGCATGCCGGAGATGACCATGGCCAGGATCACCACCTTGGGATAGGAGATACCGGCGTAGGCGGAGGCACTCTGGCTGGCGCCGACCGAGCGGATCTCGTAGCCCCAGCGGGTGTGCCAGATAAAGACCCACACCAGCGCCGCACAGATCAGCGCCCAGAAGAAGCTGATGTTGAGCGGGCTGTTCGGCATCTCGACGCCAAACAGGCTCGCCAGCCCGGTCATCTTGGGCAGCCAGCTCGCTTCGGCGAAGACCCGGCTCTCGGTTGCCATCGAACCGGGCGGCTTGAACACCTCCACCAGCAGATAGGCCATCAGCGAGGCGGCGATGAAGTTGAACATGATGGTGGTGATAACGATGTGGCTGCCGCGCTTGGCTTGCAGCCAGGCCGGAATAAAGGCCCAGGCCGCACCGAACAGACCACCGGCAACGATGGAGAGCGGCAACAGCAGGGAGAACGGCAGCACATCGCCGAGGGTCAGACAGACCAGACCGACACCCAGACCACCGATATAGGCCTGCCCTTCACCGCCGATGTTGAACAGACCGGCGTGGAAGGCGACCGCTACCGACAGACCGGTGAAGATAAAGCCGGTTGCATAGTAGAGGGTAAAGCCAAACCCTTCACCGGTGCCGAACGCGCCGTACCACATAATCTTGGCGGCATCGACCGGGTTGATCTCGAGGTAGTAGAACAGGATGGCCGACACTAGGAAGGCCAGCAGGATGTTGACCGCAGACACGACGCCCACGGAGACCCAGGCAGGAATACGTACTTGGCTCATCAGTGGGCCTCCTTGGCAACTTCATCCGGCACTATGTTGGCCATCATCAGGCCGATAGTGCGCTCGTCCGCTTTGGCGGCATCCAGCTCGCCGACGATGCGACCGTCGGCAATAACCAGAATGCGGTCAGAGAGACTCATGATCTCGTCCAGTTCGACCGAGACCAGCAGCACCGCCTTGCCCTTGTCGCGCATGGCGATGATCTGCTGGTGGATATACTCGATGGCGCCGATATCGACCCCGCGGGTCGGCTGGCCGATCAACAGCACATCCGGGTCCTGCTCCACTTCACGGGCGATCACCAGCTTCTGCTGGTTGCCACCGGAGAAGTTGGCGGTCTTGTGGTCGGGATGGGGCGGGCGCACGTCCCACTTCTCCATCTTGGCCTGGCAATCCTGCTGGATCGCCTCCTTGTTCTGCAGCCACCCCTTGTTGTATTGCGGACGGCGGTGATAACCGAGGATAAAGGCCTCTTTCGCCTCGAAGCGGTTGATGAGACCCATCTTGTGGCGATCTTCCGGCACATGGCCGAGGCCGAAGTTGCGCACCATCTCGGGATCGGCTGCCTGCTCGGCGCTCACCTTGTGCACGCCGCTGCGGCTGCTGATGGTAAAGCCGCCCTTGCTCGGCTTGATGATGCCGCCAAGCAGGCTGAGCAGCTCGGACTGGCCGTTGCCGGAGACCCCGGCAATGCCGACCACTTCACCGGCGCGCACCTCGAAGCTGACCGATTTGACCCGCTCCACCTTGCTGGCGTCGAAGTAGCTGAGCCCCTCGACCTTCAGCTTGGCTTCGCCCGGCTGGGTCGGCCCCTTGTCGACCTTGAGGCGCACCTTGCGGCCCACCATCAGTTCGGCCAGCTGCTCCTTGTCGGTATCCTTGGTAGCAACGTGCGCCACCATCTCGCCGCGGCGCATGATGGAGACCTGATCCGTGATGGCCAGTATCTCGCGCAGCTTGTGAGTGATGAGGATGATGGTAGCCCCCTGATCCCGCAGCTTCTCCAGCACCTTGAACAGGTGATCCGCCTCTTGCGGAGTCAGTACCCCGGTCGGCTCGTCGAGGATCAGGATGCGGGCACCGCGATAGAGCGCCTTGAGAATTTCGACCCGCTGTTGCAGGCCCACCGGCAGATCTTCCACCTTCTCGTGCAGTGGCACTTCGAGACCATAGTCCCGCGCCAGCTCGCCGAGCAGCTTCTCTGCCGACGCCACGCTCTGCTGAAGGTGCCAGCCATTTTCAGCGCCGAGGATGACGTTTTCCAAAACCGTAAAGTTGTTCACCAGCATGAAGTGCTGGTGCACCATGCCCACGCCTGCGGCAATCGCATCTTGTGAACCGTGGGGTTTGAAAGGATTCCCGTCGATGAACATCTCGCCTTTATCGGCATGGTAGAAGCCGTAAATGATGCTCATCAGGGTGGATTTACCGGCGCCGTTTTCGCCAACGATGCCGTGAATACTGCCTTTCCGAACCTTAAGGTCGATCAGCTTGTTGGCGTACACTTCGCCGAACCGCTTATCGATACCTCTTAATTCGATGGCATAGCGATCTGTCTGGTCCATGATGCAGCCCTGCGTTTCATGAAATAAGACTGTAAAAACCGGCCCGTGCGGGCCGGTCGGTGCGTTGAGAGTCGTAGCAGCAACTATCTAATTAGTATTTGCAGGTATTGTCGCTCATGTAGTCATGAACCTTGACCTTGCCTGAAATAATCTCGGCCTTGATGGCATCCACCTTGGCTTTCATCTCCGGGGTGATCAGCTTCTCGTTGTCCTTGTCGAGCGCCCAATCCACACCGCCTTCGGCCAGACCCAGGTTCTTGATACCCGGTTTCCACTGGCCTTTGGCCGCGTCATCCCAGGTTTGGTAGGCAGCCAGACCCACAGACTTGACCATGGAGGTCAGCATGGTGCCCGGTTGCAGGTGGTTCTGGTTGGAGTCTACGCCGATGGCAAACTTGCCGCTGTCCTTGGCAGCCTGATAGACACCGATACCGGTACCGCCGGCTGCGGCGTAAACCACGTCAGCGCCTTTGGCGAACTGGGACTTGGCCAGCTCGGCACCCTTGGCCGGGTCAGCAAACGCGGCCGGAGTGGAGCCTGCCATGTTCTGGAACACTTCGATCTTCGGATTGACGTACTTGGCACCCTGCTCGTAGCCGCACTCGAACTTGCGGATCAGCGGGATGTCCATGCCACCCACGAAACCGACCTTGCCGGTTTTGGAGGCGATGGCAGCCAGTGCGCCCACCAGGAAGGAACCTTCATGCTCCTTGAAGATGACGGACTGGACGTTCGGCTTGTCGACCACCATGTCGATGATGGTGAACTGGGTTTTCGGGAATTCGGTCGCAACCTTCTCTACCGCAGAACCCATGTTGAAGCCGACCGCCACGATCGGGCCGTTGCCACGGCTGGCCAGACGACGCAGACCCTGCTCGCGCTGGGCTTCGTTCTGGGGCTCAAACTCTTTGACCTTTACCCCTTTGTCCTTGTTGTAAAGCTCGACGCCGTTACGGAACACGGCTTCGTTGAATGATTTGTCGTACTTGCCCGCGGTGTCATAGATCACGGCCGGCTCGGAAGCAGCCTGAGCAGAGAGAGCAGCGAGAGTGAGGGAGGCCACGGTGGCCAGTTTGAGCACTTTAGTCACGATCGTATCCTTGATTGTTATTAAGTGAGGGAACTTGCTTGCCCGCCGAAGCGGGTCATCTAGCACGCAGGGTTACTCTAAGTCAGCCCCGGTGCGGGTCAAGCAAATGATAAGGGAAAAACGTTTGCGTTAACGGTTTGAATTATAAGCAAATAACCTTATAAGCAGTTGTTTTTTAGCTGCTTTTCAGTTGTTTATGCTGACAATTCAGAGACCCAAACGACATTTCTCTTATTGTTCAATTGGTTACTCTAAACCGTTTTCCCCGGTTGGGCATCCGCCCCACCCATCGCCCCGTGATCCGGCTCGCAAAATAACCGCACGGCGCGCCATCCGGCCGCTGGCTACAGCTGGAAACCATCCCCTCCCCACAACCATTTTACCGACCAGAAACCGGCGCAGCCGCCCTGCCTGACTCCCCTCGCCTGCCCGTCGTGCGGAGTTTGCAGTTGGTCTGACGGGGGGATGGCCGTATAATCGCCGCCTGTATAAATAAACAGGAGTGGTGATGGACGTTTCAACCCTGCTCGACGGGCTCAACGACAAGCAAAGAGATGCCGTTGCGGCGCCCCGCAGCAACCTGCTGGTGCTGGCCGGTGCCGGTTCGGGCAAGACCCGGGTACTGGTGCACCGTATCGCCTGGCTGATGCAGGTGGAACGCTGTTCACCCTTCTCCATCATCGCGGTCACCTTTACCAACAAGGCGGCGGCCGAGATGCGCGGCCGGGTCGAGAAGGTGATCGGCGACGGCGTGCGCGGCATGTGGATCGGCACCTTCCACGGCATCGCCCACCGCCTGCTGCGGGCCCACCATCTGGATGCGGGCTTGCCGCAGGATTTCCAGATCCTCGACTCCGACGACCAGTACCGGCTGATCCGCCGGGTGCTCAAGGCGCTCAATCTGGACGAGAAGCACTGGGCTCCGCGCGCCGTGATGGGCTACATCAACGGCAAGAAAGATGAAGGCTTGCGCCCCGGCGACATCGACCTCTACGGCGACCCCGTCACCCGCACCTATCAGCAGATCTACAAGACCTATCAGGAGACCTGCGATCGCTCTGGACTGGTGGACTTTGCCGAGCTGCTGCTGCGTGCCCACGAGCTGTGGCTCAACAAACCGCACATCCTCGAGCACTACCGCGACCGCTTCCAGAACATCCTGGTGGACGAGTTTCAGGATACCAACGGCATCCAGTACGCCTGGCTGCGGATGCTGGCGGGCAACAGCGGCAAGGTGATGATCGTCGGCGACGATGACCAGTCCATCTACGGCTGGCGCGGCGCCAAGATCGAGAACATCCAGCGCTTCCTGACCGACTATCAGGGGGCCGAGACCATTCGCCTCGAACAAAACTACCGCTCCACCGCCAATATTCTGAAAGCCGCCAACAGCGTCATCGCCAACAACGCCGAGCGCCTTGGCAAGGAGCTGTGGACCGAAGGGGCCGAGGGCGAGCCGATTTCGCTGTACGCCGCCTTCAACGAGGTGGACGAAGCGCGCTTCGTGGTCGGCCGCCTCAAGGATTGGAAGGAAAAGGGCGGCCTCCTGGCCGACTGCGCCATCCTCTATCGCTCCAACGCCCAGTCGCGGGTGCTGGAAGAGGCGCTGATGCAGGATGCCATGCCCTATCGCATCTACGGCGGCCTGCGCTTCTTCGAGCGGCAAGAGATCAAGGACGCCATGGCCTACCTGCGGCTTATCAACAACCGTGGTGACGACGCCAGCTTCGAGCGGGTGGTCAACACCCCGACCCGCGGCATCGGCGATCGCACCCTCGAGATCCTGCGCGGCAACGCCCGCGATCAGGGGCTCAACCTGTGGCAGTCGGCCAAGGCGCTGCTCAATGACAAGGTACTGACCGGTCGCGCTGGCAACGCGGTGCGCGGCTTTGTCGAGCTGATCGACGCGCTGGAGGAGCAGGTTTCCATGCTGCCGCTGCACCAGCAGGCGGATATCGCCATCCAGAACTCCGGCCTCAAGGCGATGTATCTGGCGGAAAAGGGCGAGAAATCCCAGGCGCGGGTAGAGAACCTGGACGAACTGGTCACCGCCTGCCGCCAGTACCAGCGCCCGGACGAGCTGGAAGATATGAGCGATCTCTCCGCCTTCCTCGCCCACGCGGCGCTGGAGTCCGGCGAGAATCAGGCCGACGAATATGCCGATGCGGTGCAGCTGATGACCTTGCACAGCGCCAAGGGCTTGGAGTTCCCGCTGGTGCTGCTGGTCGGCGTCGAGGAAGGGATGTTCCCCAGCCAGCAATCGACCGAGGAGTCGGGCCGGCTGGAAGAGGAGCGCCGCCTCTGTTACGTCGGCATGACCCGCGCCATGGAGAAGCTCTACATCTGTTATGCCGAGAGCCGCCGCATCTACGGCCGCGAGATGTTCCACAAGCCGAGCCGCTTTATCCGCGAAATGCCCGCCGAGTGTCTGGAAGAGATCCGGCTGCGCACTCAGGTCAGCCGCCCCACCCAGTACGGCCGCTTTAGCCAGAACGAGGTGCAGCAAAGCTTCGACGCCAGCGGCATCAAGCTCGGCCAGCGGGTGCTCCATCCGAAATTCGGGGAAGGGGTGGTACTCAACTTCGAAGGGGTCGGCCAGCAGAGCCGGGTGCAGATCCAGTTCGACGACGTCGGCGCCAAGTGGCTGGTGACGGCATATGCCAGATTGGAAGCGCTCTGATTTTTCCCGTTCTTGATGCAATCAACCCGGCTTAGGCCGGGTTGGTTTTTATCTAGCGTTCATAGCGATAGTTTTAATGACGCGATCGTCCGAATACGCTTCGCTATTCGAACCTACGGAGTTTTTAAATTTCCATTTCCACGGAGTAGATAATGAATAGTGAATTACGTTTCGAACGCTGGCTTAAAGTATCAATTGGATTGATCAGGTTTGAGCCTTTTTTAATGAGCCTTGTGCAAAATCTTGGCGAAATGGATGCAAACCTATGCAAGATAGATTTTGAGTTGGTTCAAAAATACAAGAATGGTGGTGATGCCAATAACGATTATGACTTGATACAACGTCATCTTACACATTCTTATTTATGGATTTTGGGGGCGTATGAGGTTGTGCGAACGCTAACTCAGCTCCTTAAAGAACAAAAAAGTGATGACCCAGTAGTAGTATTGCATCGATTCCAGGATGCAAGAACCCGATTCGCGCGTTTGCGAATACCACTGGCAAAACTGGAACCAGCTAGAGACTACAAGAAAACAGACTTCCAGATATCGTATCCAGGCTTTGATTATGATGTCGGTATAGCTTGGCAAGTTAATGAAGATATGGTGATTTCTCGACAAGAACTTTCTGATTTATTTTTAGACACGTTGGAATTCATGCGTACCTTAAAGATAAATAGGTCTGTAGGTTCGATTAGCGAAGCGTAATCGGACGATCGCGTAAGACGTTCGCGTAATCGGACACTAACAACGGAACAACCCTTTTAGAGGTTTACTCCAATCCCCCCAACGCCCCATCCACCGACCCGCACCAATCCGGTGGATAGACGCCACTCGCCACGTAACGATGGAAGGTGGAATATGGCCAATCGGCCACCCGCGTGACATGACCATGTTTGAGCGGGTTTATATGGACGTAATCCATATGGTGGCGGTAATCCTGCTCATCCCGGATCAGGTGTTCCCAATAATGGCGTTGCCAAATGCCCCGCTCCCCGTGGCGTAACCGGGTCTGGCTGCGCCGCTCGTTTACCGGCAAGGCGCGGGAAAAGTGGCTTTTGATCAGCCGCCAACGCAGGGGGAAATCGGTGTCCCCCTCCGGCAAAGAGAGAATGCAGTGGAGATGGTCGGGCAACACCACCCATGCATGAATGGCGAAGGGGTGAGCCTGTTGCACCTTGGCAACACTTTGACGCAGCAGGTCGATCTGCTCCACCAGCAGCCGGTTGTTGCGCCGCTCCAGCAGGTTGACGGTGAAGAACCAGGCTCCTCCGGGCCACCATGCCCGCCGCCAATTGGCCATCCTTTTCCCCTCGTTGAGACCGAAAAGCCAAGCATAGTCTTGCCTCACGTCGATCTGCTTGCGGGTCGTGATGGTGCGGATGTTCCATTGCGCGATCGTCCGATTACGCTTCGCTAATCGAACCTACATATCCCTTTTACTTCGAGCCATTCCCGTTATCTCAAATCGGCCATTGCCCTCCAGCGCCCCACTGGGGGCCAAACGGGGCGTGTGGCTTGCCGCCTGCCTGTATAAGACAAAACGATGGCATTTTCGCAAAACCTATAAATTAAATTTATACAAACCGTTTTGGCTGTCACTCAGGCTCGGGGCTGTCATCACAGGCGCCAACAAGGGGTTGGCCGATCGATCCATAGGGTGGTGAGAGGGGATGGGTTAGCGGGCGGATGATAGCGGCGGCCAGTGGGTGGCAAGCAATGCCCTCACCCCAGCCCTCTCCCGCAAGACGAGGGTGCAACCCCGGTCAGCTCGTGACAACCGATTCCCTCACCCCGACCCTCTCCCACAGGGCGAGGGAGCAACAACAGCAAGATGACTAGCGGTGATAGACGGGGAGCATTCGGTGTGCAGCGGCAGAGAGAGTGGCCAAACGAGATGGCGGCAATAGAGGAAGGGAGATCAGAAACCCGGCCGTCAGGCGTGGCGGCCGGGTGAATTGTAAAGAGTAGGGTGACAGGGAAAGGGATCAGCCTAGTCTAATCAACTCGATGGGGGCGTAGCGCTCACCGGAGTTTGCCAGCAGCACGCACTTCTCGTGCTCCGCCTGATAGGGAGTCATGTTGTCGGTATGAGCCTCTTTCAGGAAGTCGACGGCGCCGGTGGCGGCAATCATGACACGCTGACCCTGGTTCAGCACATTTCGGTTCCGGTCATAGATCTTCATTACACTCTCCTTTTCTTGTACCCGGGTGGGTGCTCCGGGCAGCGGGATCAGCCTACGCCTCTGAAAAAAGGTGATTTATGTCACAGATCAAAAAAGGGACAGAGAGGGACTCACAGGGCGAAAAAGTCAGCGTTGCAGCGACCGCCCCCTGCGTTGGCCCGGCTGGCTATCACGCGCGCGGATATCGCTCGCCACCCCGTCGTGCCAAGCTGAGGGGAAATTGGTACGACGGCGCCACCGGAGAGGATGATGTCACTGCTGCAACTGCTCGACGACCTGCTCGACCTTGTCGATTTCATTACCGACTTCCCGCGCTTCTGGCGGGTCTATGTGGGGCTTCTCTGCACCCTTGGCGCTTGTGCTCTGGTTGCCCGCACCCGGGATTCGCCCGACGGGCTGGAGTTCGTGTTCGGCGTCATTGTGGTGCTTGGCATCGGCCTGACCCTGCTCTGGCAGCGCGCCGCCCGCTGATCGCCACCTCCTGTCGTATCACAGACCCCTGCCCCGCTCTTTTGTGCGCGCCGGGCTCGAACCCGGCAGCGGTTGGGGTATATTGGTGGCCGATTAGCCAGTCTCATTCACCGTGGCCGCGCACGCGGGCCGCTGTTTCAACAAGATGGAGAGTGCTCATGAATCGCGATATCACCGCCCAGTTCATCAAGATGCTGACCAATCTGGATCACTGTCTGGCCAAGGCCGAGGCCCATGCCGCGGCGAAGCAGTTCAACGTGGACAACTTCTTCGGCGATCGGCTGATCGTCGATATGCTGCCTTTCAGCAAGCAGGTGCTGATCTGCTGCGATGCAGCCCGCTCCGTGGTCGCCACCGCCAGCCACAGCGAGCTGCCGGCCATGGGCGATGAGCCCAAGACCATCGCGGATCTGCGCGCCCATATCGGCAAGACCATCACCTATCTGCAAGGCAAGCTGGACGCGGACTACAGCCAGTACGCCAGCGGTCGCTACGTGCCCCACTGGGCGGGCGGCAAGGGGATGGATGGCCATACCTGCGTCCATGAGTACGGCATTCCCAACTTCTACTTCCACCTCACCATGGCCTACGCCCTGCTGCGCCGCGCCGGGGTCGATCTCGGCAAGCGCGACTATCTGGGCGGGCTCAATATGCAATAAGGTCGCCCCGACCAGAATGAAGAGAGCCTGCCATCTGGCAGGCTCTTTTTGTTGCAAGCGGCTGGCGAGCGGGTGAATCCCCGGCCCGCCACCGGCCATTAAGCGGGGATATCCGGTTCCACCAGCGCCACCAGCTGGGTCAGCGACTCCTGCCAGCCGAGATAGCACATCTCCAGCGGGATGGCGGCGGGGATCCCCTCCTGCACCACCGCCAGCTCGCTGCCGCAGCTCACCGCGGTCAGGATGATGGAGACATGGATCACCCCGGCGAGACCGGGCTCATCGAAGCGATCGGTGTAGCGAATCCGCTCGCCCGGCACCAGTTCGAGGTATTCGCCGCCGAAGGTCTGGCTATGGCCGCTGGCGAAGTTGGTGAAGGACATCCGGAACGAGCCGCCAACCCGGGCATCCAGATGCTCCACCTGACAGGTAAAACCGTGGGGCGGCAGCCATTTGGCCAGCGCCTGCGCCTCGGTAAAAGCCCGATAGACCCGCATCGGCGGCGCCTTGATGACGCGATGAAGTCGCACTGTTCCTGTTGTCATGTTCACCTCCTTGCTGGATTGAGTCCCAAAGGATAGTCGCCAGCGCGAAAAGCCACCCCATCGGATGGCCATCACTCTGCGCTAGAAGGGGCCGTTACTCTCGCGCAGCTTGTCGGGCAGACCGTCGTGATCGCCCAGCTCGCGTGCGGGTACGTCGTCCCAGTGCAGCTTGCCGAGGGTGATGTTGCGCTCGGGATGGACGGCGTAGTGGATGCGGTTATCCTCCCGGTCGGTATCGCCGATGCAGAGCAGGCGGACAATCTCTTCGGTGTTGTTGATAAAGGCGTGGGCCAGCCCGTCACCGGCCTTGAAGCCGACCGAATCGCCCGGTTGCAGCCGATAGAGCACGCCATCGAGCCAGACATCGGGGGTGCCTTCCAGCACGTGGACGAACTCGTCCTCGGTCTTTTCGGCGTGGGGCCAGCTGGTGCGATGGCCGGGCTCGACGATCTCGTGGTGGATGCCGATGCGGCTGAAGCCAAAGTGCTTGCCGAGGGCGCAACCGCGCGACAGGGGCTCCTGACTGCCGGAGTAGTAGCGCGGCTCCTGCTCTTGCAGCTCGCTCCAGTGTTTGATGCAGGGGTGGCGGTTCATAGTGGTTCCTTATGATGCTATGAGGGGCAGTTAGAAAGGGCCGTTGCGCTCGCGCAGCCGGTCAGGCAGCCCATCGTGAGCACCCAGCTCCCGCTCGGGCACGTCATCCCAATGGCGTGCACCAATCTGGCGGTTGTACTCGGGGTGCAAGGCATAGTGGATGCGGTTGTCGGCGCGATCCCGATCACCTACGCAGAGCAATCGCACCGGCTCATCGGTATTGTTGATAAAGGTGTGGGCCAGCCCGTCACCGGCCTTGAAACCGACCGAGTCGCCCGGTTGCAGCCGATAGAGCACGCCGTCGAGCCAGACATCGGGGGTGCCTTCCAGCACGTGGACGAACTCGTCCTCGGTCTTTTCGGCGTGGGGCCAGCTGGTGCGGTGGCCGGGCGCCACCAGCTCGTGGTGAATACCGATGCGGCTAAAGCCAAAGTGCCTGCCCAGTGCGCTGCCGAGGGACATCTGTTCCTGACTACCGGGATAGCATCCCGGCTCCGGCTCTTGCAGCTCGCGCCAGTGTTTGATGTTGGGGTGACGGGTCATAGCGATTCCTTTTCTATGAGGGGGTGGTCACGGAAGGGTCATCCTAACTGCCAAAATGTGGGGGAGAAAAGCAGAAATCGGTCGGCCCGTTGCACAGCGGATGGTGTGGTGGCGGACTCGGCAACGGGCTGAGCGCCCGACTGGCAAGGGCTGCGAGCCATGGCGGCGGCCCGCCAGCGGGCCAAAAAAAGAGGGAGCCACTGGCTCCCCTCTCGATGATGTCGGTGCTTACTTGCCGAGCTTACTTGCCAAGATTGTCGGCCAGCTGTTTGGCGCGGTTGGCCGCCCACTGGTCGATCATCTTCTCCATCTCCTCGGCGGTGATGGGCGAATCCTTGTGGGTGGTGTCCGGGGTCTCGCGGGCATCCATCACCCGCACCAGCAGCTTGCCGCTCTGGGAGTCGAGCAACTGGGCCATGCTGCCCACCTTGAGCAGGTAGGGCTCCTTGCCGATCACTTCGCGGGTAACGTTGATGGCGATCTTGGCCGGCATCAGGTCACGCAGTTTCGGGTCGGGGCGGGTCAGGTCGAAGTTGGTGACGGCAGCCTGGATCCGCATCACTTTCGGGCCGGGGGCGGTGGCAATCTTGACGCCGTGCTTGATCAGTTCGCTCTGGAACTTGTCGTGGTAGTAGCGGCCAATCTGGTTCTGTTCGTTGGCGGTCAGCAGATACCACTGGCCATTCTCCTGTCGGATAAACTGGAGCGGATCGAGCAGCACCTCATTGTACTGGCGCAGATCAACGCCCGGCTCCTTGTAGACCCGCTGGTTGGGGTTGCTCTCGTTCGGCTGGAAGGCGCTGAAGGGAACAGTTTGCAGCGACTGCAAGCTGTAGGAGACCTGATTTTTTACGGCGCAGCCGCCCAGAAGGGCCGCCGCCATGGCAACCATCACGACCTTTTTCATATTTGCTCCTGCATTGACCGATTGTTTTTACTGTGGATTTTGCTCTACACGGCGGGCGATCCCGTGCTGGTTGCCTCCGATTCCCCCAGAGAAATACCCTATTTCCCCCCTATCTCACAAGCGCCATCTACCGAATGTTCAGGCGCCATCCAAGTTGTCATACGGAAATGGGGGAAATGTCCACAATCGGTGCAGGGAGACGGGGGACGGATCCCCCACCTCCTCTCTGTCAGGCGATAAGCTCGACGCCCATGCTGGCCAGAATGGAGAGGCTCACCGTCGCAAACAACACGCCGGTGACCAGGTTGAGTGGTCGCTGCACCCGTTGCAGCAACTGCTGGGCGCGGGAGGTGGAGAGGCTCCAGGCCAGCATGCCGAACCAGCAGACCGAGATGATAAAGAGCTCGACCACCAGCAGGCTGCGGGTCACTCCATCCACCTCTGGTGACACCATGGCCGCCAGCATGCCGATAAAGAACACCAGCGCCTTGGGGTTGAGCAGGTTGGTGGCGATACCGGCGCGTACGCCCTTGCCCCAACCTGATAGCTCGCTGGCGGCGCTCTGCATCACGGTGCTGCTCTGCTGGCGGGCCGCCATCAGGGCGCCCCAGCCCAGCCAGCCCAGATAGAGGGCGCCGCCGCACTTGATCACCATAAACAGCATGGGATTGTTGGCAATCAGCATGCTGATGCCGGTCAGGCTGAGGGTGGCGTGCACCATGATGGCGAGCGAGATGCCAAGCGCGGCGCCAAGGGCTGTCGGCCGGTGCAGGCTGGTACGCAGGATCAGGGCAAAATCGGGGCCGGGGCTGGCCAGCCCGATCAGGTGCATAAGGCCAAGGGTAAGGAAAAGACTGGTCAGCATAGCAACTCTCAAAAAAGTGATATGCCGCCAGCATGGCGGATCAGCGGGGAGTCCGGCTTGTAAAAGATTGCATCTGGGCACGAAATTCGGCGGGGGTCAGGCCAAAAGCCTGGCGAAAACCGTGGTGGAAGTGGCTCTGGTCGAAGAAACCGACCGCCAGCGCCACCTCGCTCACCACCATGCCGCTCGCCAGCAGCCGCTTGCCCTGCTCCAGCCGCAGCCGCTTGAGCCAGGCGTAGGGTGTCATGCCGCTGCGCTTCTTGAACTGGCGCAAAAAGGCGAAGCGATCGAGACCGACCAGCCCCGCCAGCTCCTCCAGCGAGTGAGGCTCGTCGAGCCGGGCCAGCAGATAGTCGCGCAGATAGCGCAGCTGGGGATCTGCCAGCTGGTGCACTTCGGGCGCCAGTTGCAACAATTCCCCAAGCAGGGCGAGCAATTGTCCCTCGATCAGCAGGCCATCAGCCTGCGGATTGTCGAGGTAGCTGTGCAGCTGGGCAAAGCCCTGATAGAGGTCGGGGCGGCTCTGCAATCCCTTGTCGAAGAAAGGCTCCGGCTGATCGGGCAGCCAGAGGGAGAGCTGCTGCGGATCGATGGCGAAGACCCGCACTTCGTACCCTTCCGGTAGCAGGCTGAGGCCGTCGTGCACCTCGTCCGGGTTGACGGTCGACAGCTCGCCGCGCACCAGGGTGTGGCTGTTTCCCTTGTGGATAAACTTCTGGCCACCCCGCTGCACCAGCCCGATATGGTAGTCGAGATGGACATGGCGGCCGTAGCTGAACGCCCGATGATGGGAGTGTGACAGCTCGACCCCCGGCAGGTGCGGGGATTGCCAGTAGCGGATAAGGGAATCAGTAGTACTCATGGGCTATAGATACACCGCAAGCAAGCAGGAGAGCTTGTAGATTATTGCATTCCGGCCGCGCGGTTGCAGCTGGCTCAACGACCACCCAAACGAGCCGGCGGATCCACCAGCGAGACGAGGGGGTGCTGTTCGAACACATGTTGCAACGCCTGCGCCAACGCGGGCTGCCGCGCCGCCAACGTTTTGGCCAGCGCCATGTGCACTTCCAGCGGGGTAACCGGCAGATAGATGAGACGGGTCGCCACCGACTGCTGGGCCCGGAAGTAGTTGGCCGAGATATCGTTGGAAAAGAGCGCGGCATCGATCCGCCCACGCACCAGCTTCTGCATGTTGCCATGCTCCCAGTTACGCTGGGAGAGAGCATCAATCCGGATCTGAGGATGCTGCAGCAGTGGCGGCACGATCGCCTGACTCGACCAGCCAATCGCGGCGCCGTAGAGATCCGCCTGCCGCTCGACCGACCGCAACCGTGATGGCGCCAGCACCACCAGCACAGGCCGCAGCAACAACAGATAAGGCTCGACATAGTGGATGTGCTTTGCCCGCTCGGGGGTATAGCTCAACAACGGCGTCAGTTCGCATTCACCACTTTCTAGATTACTGAGCAAGCGCGCGACATTGAGACCCTGCCATGCGATCGGCCGCCCCAGCACGGGCTCTACATGAAGTCTGAAATAGTCGATCACCGGCCCGGAGACCTTGCCCTGCGGATCGATGGAAACCAGTGGAGCCAGCTGGAAAACACATCCCCGCAGGGGCGCACTGGCCGCGACAGATGAGTTGAACATGATAGAGGGAAGAACAAGTGCCGAGAGCACTGACAGCAAACGCATACCTGAAAGAGAAATGCCCATAAGTGCCGACCCGATACCCTGATAGCCATCAGCATGGCACAAGGCAGTAGGGCGGGCTATCTCCCCCCTTGCCCCCAACTTGCCGCCGGATATCACCAGCCGGTTCTATTGCGATGAAAATCAATAAACCCTTTGTTTTGATAGACTTTTTATCATTGCGTATATTGCCTCCAAAATTCACACCCATCTCTTAAGTGGTACTTTTATGAGACTATTACTGATTGCCTTATCCTTTTTTGCTGCAACTGCAAGCGCCAGTGAACAACTGTCCGTGCCTTACTATGACTGGGGTGGCTGCCCCTTTGAAGGATGTACCTATCAGCAGTGGACAACCAAGCAGGAAGTGATTGCCAGAGCCGAGCCCTCTTGGACCGCCAAAGCTCTGTTCAAGGTACCGCGTGGTAAAAAGGTCGAGGGACTGACCGGCGTGGTCATCGTCGAAAAGGCCGGGACAGTCAAGATTCTGAAACCGGTCAAGCTCGGCTATAACGACAAGGGTGAGGGCCCGCTACTCAACCTGAAAGCGGGCGAACAGCTCTATACCCTGGCCAGTATCGGGGAAGGGGCGATGCGGTTCTGGTACAAGGGCAAGACCTACACGCTGGACTATGACTACGGGCGCACCCAGATCAAATATGGCGCCACACCGAAAAGCCAGTGGTGGGTAAAAATTCGTGACCAGCAAGGACGTGAGGGTTGGGTTGCCGAAGCAAAAAACTTCGCCCATATGGACCGTTTCGAATAGTGACAGCCAGCCCCCCGAGACCGGGGAGCTGGCCGTGGATGACTCACTGCTTGGGTTGCAGCTTCATCTCTTGCAGATACTCCAGCACCTGGGTTTTGTAGTCCGCCTGATAAGAGAACTTGGTGCTGTCGCTCGCCGCAATCAGGTTGACTGCAGTGCAAAACAGGGCGGCCGCCAGCAGCCCCTTGCCAACCCACTGCGGGTAACGACGGCTCCAGCGTACCAGCAGCAGCAGGATCGGGAACAATGCGTAGGGGAAGATCAGCATCAGGTGCCAGTAGTTGAAGATGATGGGTGACAGGGCTGCACTCACCAGCACCGCCAGCACCGCCGCCAGTGCATAGAGGCCGAGCCAGCTCTCGCCATCCAGTGGCGCACGGTCGCTGCGCAGCAGACGCGGCTTGAGCTCCCGCCACAGCTGCCAATTGGCCTTGGCCGCCAGCAACACAGTTGCGGAACCCACGCCGTAAATCACGATCCGCCACAGCCAGATCGCTGCCATCTGCAGGTATTCGTGCCCCGCCAGCCAGATAAACTGGGTGTCGTTGACCAGCTTGCTGGCAAACAGCCAGGAGCCGTAGCGCAGCCAGTAGAGCACTGATTTCAGCACCGGATAGACATGCATCAGCCCCCAGCCGATATAGCGCTGCCGCGCCTCGGGATCGACGTTCTGGGTGATGTGGCTGTTGCTCATCACTTCCATCGCGTAAGGGATCAGGGAAGCACCGATCAGCAGGGCAGCCACCACCACCCCGCTCCAGCTCACCTTGAGAATGCGGCGCCAGAAGAGATAGGTGGACATCACCGCCAGCAGCGGCCAGGAGTAGTGCAACTGCATCGCCATGCCGATAGCCAGCAGGTGCACGATCATGTGCCAGAAGGAGGCCCGCTCGCGCATATGCCAGGCTGACCAGCAGTGCATGGCCGAGAAGAGGAACAGATAGGAGGGGTTGTAGAGCAGACTCTCGTACTGGAACCAGGGGTTGAGCCAGCAGAGCACCAGAAACAGCAGGCGCACCCTGTCATCAAACACCTGACGGATCACAGCATCAAACAGCAGGAATCCGACCAAGCGCATCGCCAGCAGCAACACCATGGGGGCATAGGGAGAATCCCACAGCAGCAGCGGCCCACCGATCAGCCAGGCCGACAAGCTGCCCGGCACATTGCCCACCGCACTCGCCGCATTGCCATAGCTGAGCCAGACCCCCTCATAGGCCCCAAGGTAACCCTTGTAGAGCATCTGGGTCTGATCGCCGGTGAGGAGTTGGTGATCGGAAAACAACCAGGAGAGCAGCAGCCCGACAAATATACAGGCCGCGAATAATGCGTTATGGTAGCGCCCACTAAGACCAATCATTGATCCACACCTATTGAAAAAATTGCTAACGACTTTAACAGTTGCCACCTGATTTTGCTCGTTTACGATTCACATTTTTAGTAGATTTACCAGTCAGTTATGAGACCTGCGGAGCAGTTATGACCCCACCAGTTAAAAAGTTTTTATTCATTGTTGAAGACTTGTATGGTGGTGGTGCGGAAAAGGTTCTGCTCAATACTGCATCATTGCTAAAAGATGCCGGTGCCGATGTAACCTTGTTTACCTTGCGGGAAAAAATAGATCATACGTTGCCCGATAATATCCATCCGATTGATCTTGGCATTGTCACAAAACTGACCAAAGCCATATCCAATATTGCGGTTGAAAAAATACAAGCGTCACTGATCCTGAAAAGAATCAAAGATATTTCACCTGACGTCATCATCTCATGTTCATGTGACAAAATTACCAGACACCTTCCTGAAACACTGAATATTTATTACTGGATCCACGGTAATGTCACCGGTTTTTCCAAAGACAATGCCAAGGGATATGAAAAATTCAAGCGCTTCTATAATGGAAAAAAACTGATCTGCGTATCCCGTGGTATCGCAGACGACATTTTACAAAATGTAAAAGCCACACCAAAATCGTGTCAGGTTATCTACAATCCGTTTAATATCGAGAAAATTCAGGCGTTGGCCAATGAGCCTTTCAGCAAGCCATTCGACAAGTATTTTATCCATGTCGGCACCTTCGAAGAGCGAAAACGCCATGATCGTCTCTTGCAGGCATACCAGCTAAGCAGCGTTGATACGCCACTCGTGCTGATGGGCAAAGGGGTACTACGTCCGAAAATTGAAGCAATGATCGAGGATATGAACCTTGCCAACAAGGTGAAGATCATCGACTTTCAGAAGAATCCCTATCCCTATATCAAAGCTTCCCAAGCGCTTATTCTGACATCAGATGCAGAAGGGTTGCCAACAGTGCTTATTGAAGCACTTATCTGCCACACACCGGTTATCAGTGTGGATTGCCCATCTGGGCCTGCTGAAATATTGACAACACCACTCGATAAATTTCTAATCCCGATGGAAGATATCAGTGAACTGGCTATGGCAATTACAAGCATGGAGCGAAGAAGAATCCCCATTCATTCAAACTATTATCAACCTTTTTCTAGTGAAAGAGTGACCGAAGAATTTATATCTTTATGAGAAAGAGTTGGGGAAAACCCCAACTCTCTATAGATAATCAGCCACCCACTTTTTAAATGCCATTTTAAATTCAGCAACGTTTATAAAGTTTACGTCTTGTTGTGCAGACCTGGTTTCTGCGTAGATAACACTTGAGCGAGGATTATTTGGATGCCACTCCACATTTTCTGGCATCCCGAAATTATCATTGTAAATACCGAGAACAGGTTTACTCAAACCGGTTGCAATATGCACTGTAGCAGTATCCACAGACACCATACCGGCACAATGCCTTGTCTGTGCAAAGAGCGAAGCAAGAGATGGTTTCTCATGATCAATAACAACCCTGGCTGGGTCACAAACATGAGATAAAACTCGTTCAACGTCCCTCTCACGCCCAGGTGGATACAATAGACAAATATTGTAATTTGATGAATCAAGCATCGTGTTGATTAACTCTATGGTTTTCTCAACACTGAAACAACGGGATGTCCCACTGCCATATGGATTGAAGCACAACGTTTTATTACTTGGCCACCAAGAGCCAACCCAATCCTCAGCACCCTTACACGAAGGCACTATATAACTGGTATCAGGGTTAGCAATCCCCATATGCTCCAAAAGCACCTTAAATTTCTTCGCAAAGTGCATCCCTGTAGTTTTTTTACCCAGCTTGATATTAATACAGTCAAGCTCATCATCAATCCCTGCTACATTTTTGCTCCCAACTTTGGAGATGAAATAAAGGTCCTTCATCTTCATTTTTTGGCTAAAATGCACAAGATAATCTACATTCCCCATGTCATTGGCTAATTTTTTGAGCTCCCTATAGCCAGCTCTCTTGGGTATTTCAAAGACGCAATCAAAGTTAAAAAAGTCTCTAAACAATGGCGCCATACCAGAGCTGGTAATAACGTAGACTTTTCGCTCAGGAAATTTATTTTTAATCTCCCTTGCCACCCAGGAAGAGACGATTGCATCACCAAGCTTAGCATCCCACCTAACAAAAACAGTGGCACCGTGCGATAATGATCTCACTGATGAATGACGATCAAAAAGTAAAATACCCAGCTTGCGGCGCAGGACATCCCTCCATAATTGAAAGGTTTTAATCACAGTAATCACCTCCATCACTCTATATGTTGGCCATAATTTCTGTCATCAATAGTCGATTGGAATAGTCCAACATCCAGACAGCATGGCTCAACACCAGCGGCTCTCAATTTATTCCACTGCAGCCGCCCAGTGAGATAATCAGCAGGCATTCTGATTGGATAAGCCATCTTCAGCAGCTTGAGAGCGCCAGCCTGTGTAAGAATATATCCTCCTGTAGATATAATTCCTCTTTGTGAGTTTTTACTGGGTGTTAAATATTTTGCCAAACGGTACCCCTCTGGCAAAGATGAGTATATTGGAAAATGTTTCGCCTTGCCATGATGCAAAAATACAATATCAGAATTATTTTTATTAATAATCTCTCTAACAATAGTTTTGAAATGCATGTGGACGTAAATATCATCTTCTAAAATGACACAACGAGGGATATTTCTCTCAACCATCATTTCATATACATTAATATGACTCATGGCACAACCGACCTCACCCAAGCTAAGGTCATGGCCGCAAGTCTCTCTTGCCAGATTGAAATCCACTTTCGCTAAGCGATCTGATGGTAATGATTTGCCATCAACTGCGTCGAAAAACTCAAAGGCAATCCCCAAATGAGACATCTGTCTCTCTACCATCGCCCGCCTGTCAGCACTACGTGTCAAACTAATAATAAATACGGGAATCATAGTTATGATAAATCCTGCTTGATTTCATGACAAAATAAAATAAATATTAGGCTTAATGAGTATAAATACATCATACTTTGGTGTTCGAAAGGCACATCAAATACTGCTCCGACAGCGAATGATATAGGGATAAAGACGCCTGCAGACACAAACCCCATTTCTTTCGCAAAAAACATTGCCGGCAATATAAGTATACCCAGTAAGAAAATGAATCCTATACCACCGCGAATAACTAAAGTCTGTAAATACTGATTGTGTGAATGCGCAAGTTCGGGGTTTAGCAACGCTTGCGGCACAAGACCCTGCTTCACTTGCTCTTGCTTTAACGCATCAAAACCATCGGTACCCACGCCTATTAATGGCGAATCGATAAACCCCAACCAAGCGCTTTTCCATGCAACCGCTCTGAGCCCAAGAGATGTACTGTAATTTCCATTTTCCATGTTTACAACATCAGAAAATCCAGCATCTATTCTATTTTTAACGATATTGCTGTTTAAACATAGCATTCCGAATACCAAGAATAACCCTAGCGTGATTGAAATATATTTCAATGGCTTTCTTTGAATTTTAAATAATAAAACACATGTGATCACAACTATGAATGCTAGCCAAGCACCACGACTTTGTGAAAGATATAGAGCACAGAGAGAGAATAGTGCCGAAATAATATAAAGCCATTTTTCAAGGCGATTTCCTGAGAAATAAACCGAAAACCAAAAATTGAGAATTGCCAATGTCAGGGCTGCTTGAGAAAAAATTATCGCGTTTGTAAAACCCTCTACCCTAGCTACTCCATGAGTATACTGCCATATACTAATAACCCCCAAGCCAAATCCACCAAAAATAATTCCATAAGAACCAGCTTTGAGCAAAGTAATGTGCCGCGGCATTAAAAATGAGAAACATACAATATATATTATACTCCGCATAATGCCATATTGGTCACCGTGAAGCTGTCTATTTACGAAAATATAAATAGCATAAGATAATAAAACCAATATTATATAACGATTTCTAAGCCCCACCGGATAACGATGGATGTAAAAAGAAACCATGCCAATTATGGATGCCACGACAATGAGGTTAGATAGATATGTTTTGCCATCAATAAAGAAAAACATTCCACTGAATGCAAAAATCAGAGTGAATGAAAAGATCAGAAGAGCAAATCGCTCCATGCTTATGACGTTTTTTGATATCACTTTGATGCCCTGAAAACATAATTCCCGCGGATTTTGCGCCACAACCCAAACACATCGGTGCGGGGGAAGATGGCGATCCGGCGGATCTGGTAGGGGTCTTGGTGCATCGCTTTGGGGCCACTGTTGGTGGCAACGGCAAAACGATACCCTGCGGCTATGACCTGCTCCTTGGCACTCTCATTGATGTCTCCGTAAGGATAGGCAAACGAGAGCAACGGCTGGCCAAGCAAGGCCTCCAGCTGGCGTTTGTTCTCCTGAATTTCATGGGACTGCTGCTCTGGCGAGAGCTTGCTCAGGCGAGGATGGGTCAGGGTGTGCCCCCCAATCTCCACATGGCCACTCGCTGCCAATGCCTTAATCTGCTCGCCATTCATCAGGGGAACAGACGTATCGGGATTGGTCGGATGCTCCACATCCCAACGGTTATAACCTTCGCCAGTCACCACGTACACCACTGCTTTGTAACCATATTTTTCCAGCAGCGGCAGCATGCGGGTCAGATTGTCCTGATAGCCGTCATCAGCGGTGATCATCAGGTACTTCTTGCCGTATTGCAGACGGTGGATAAAGCCTTTGTCCGCCAGATCGCGGAAAGTCAGTGCCTCGTAGCCGAGCCACTTCATCAGGCGCAGGTGCTTCTCGAACATGGCGATCGGCATCCAGGTGCCGTGCACCCCTTTCTCGCTCTCGTGTTCGATAAAGCGGTGGTACATGATGACCGGCATCTCGCGGCGCAGGGTTTGGACCACGGCATCCTGATAGATGGTTTCGAGGCCGGATACTACCCCCTGCAAGCCGTACTCGTCCTGAATCCGCTGGCGAATGGCTTCCGGCACCACCTTGCTAGCCAGGGCGGATTTGATTTCGCCCTTCAGCGCAGCAAAATCGATAGCCAGATCCTTGGGACCGATATCGCCGAAGTTGCTGGCCAGAGCATCATCCAGATTCTGTTCGGTCACCAGACCGATGGCCTTGGCTTCGCCGATAGCGAAGGCGGGCCGACCGCAGAGCAGCGCTTCCATGGCTACCCGACCGGCACCAATTACCAGGTCGCAACCCGCCAGCAGAGCTGGCACATCATCGATATAACCGACAAACTCGGCACGATCCTGAAAACGGGCAAAACGCTCGGGCACGCGGGTACCGCTCACAATCCGTACCTTGCAGGCATCCAGATCGAGTACTTCGTCGAGCAGGCGGTAGCACAGCTCCCCTTTGGGGCCGCTCAAACGGCCAATGATGGCGATCACCGGCTTGTCATTATCCGGCGCCGGCACGGGCTGGAACTTGTCGGTCTCGATACCGTTGCGCAGAACCTGAACGATAGCGGGATCAACCCCCAGGTTGTCGATGATCTGCCGGGCGATATCCTCGCAAACGGCGACCGCCCTGAATCCAAGGGCATGGAAGGCTTTGCGGGATGCGTGTACCGGCTGACGACCATGTACCGTGGTGATCATCGGGGTACCGGTCAGTTTGCAGGCAACATAGCTGCTCCAGCCGGAGGCACGGGAGTGAGCATGTACCAACTGGATATGGTGCTTCTTGATCAGATAGATAAGGTAAAAGACGTGCCAGAAACGGCGCAGGATACTGCGCTTGTTGAACCGAAGCTTGAAGACGGGACCAAGGGTTGGCTTGGTCAGCGTATCCGACACATAAAAGACGTTGTGACCACGCCGGGTCAGTTCGTTGCCGACCGTGGTGGCATAAACCTCGGCGCCCGTCACTTCGAGCTGGGAGAGTGCCATCAATATGTTCATTGCGTGGTTACCCGGTAGAAACTGAGAAAAACAGTGACAAACAACAGAGCCGGAAACAGGTAGAACCTGCTTCCGGCTTGTCTACATGGCAGTGTAAAGCTCGCCCGTTAGCGGTTGAGCCACGCCATGTAATCTGCAACCCCTTCGGCCACAGTCTTGAACTCGGCGTCATAACCTGCGTTGCGCAGCTTGGTCATGTCGGCCTGGGTAAAGCTCTGGTAGCGACCCTTGAGGTGATCCGGGAAAGGGATGTATTCGATAGAACCCTTCTGATGATGCTTGATCACCGCTTCGGCCACGTTCTGGAACGGCTCGGCGCGACCGGTACCACAGTTGAAGATGCCGGAGTGCTGCGGGTTCTGCCAGAACCAGAGGTTTACCTTGCAGACGTCGTCGATATAGATGAAGTCACGCATCTGACCGCCGTTGGGGAAACCATCGCAACCTTCGAACAGCTTGGGATTCTCGCCCTTCTTCACCTGGGTATTGAGGTGGAAGGCAACAGAGGCCATGGAGCCTTTATGCTGCTCGCGCGGGCCGTAGACGTTGAAGTACTTGAGACCAACGACCTGAGAGTTGATCTCCGGCATCCAGCGGCGCACGTACTGGTCGAACAGCTGCTTGGAGTAGCCATAGACGTTGAGCGGCTGTTCGAACTTGGGATCTTCGATGAAGTTGTCGTTGCGACCGCCGTAAGTGGCGGCAGAAGAGGCGTAAATGAACGGAATTTCACGCTCGATGCAGTAGTGGAACAGGTCCTTGGAGTACTCGTAGTTGACCTCCATGATGAACTTGCCGTTCCACTCGGTCGTCGCCGAGCAGGCACCTTCGTGGAAGATCACCTCAATGCCGTCCCACTCTTCGAATTCGTCGCCGGAAACGATACGCGCCTGGAACTCGTCTTTGTCCATGTAGTCAGCGATGGTCAGATCGACCAGATTGACGAACTTGGTGCCGTCGGTCAGGTCATCAATGACCACGATATCGGTCCGTCCTTGAGCGTTCAGCTGCTTGACCAGATTGCTGCCGATAAAGCCAGCACCGCCAGTTACTACGATCATGGAGTTTGCCTCTCGTACGTTGATGGCTACATGTGACTGCTTGTTAAAGCTGTGTATAGTGAGCCAATTTGAAATTGCCGAAAAGTTTATCACGGGCAGTCTGGGGATTCGACCTTGTTCCATTTGCCCCGGACGGAACCCGTTGGAGGAATGAGTGATGAAGACCAGAGACAGGATCATTCACAGCGCCACCGAGCTGTTCAACGATCAGGGTGAGCGCAACATCACCACCAACCATATTGCGGCGCACATGGGCATCAGTCCGGGCAACCTCTATTACCACTTCCGTAATAAAGAGGACATCATCCACTCCATCTTCGATCAATATGCCCGCCACCTGAGCGAAAGCTTCATCCCGACCCGCAACCGTGAAATCACTCTGCAGGATTTGATGGGTTATCTGGATGCCATCTTCTATCTGATGTGGCAGTTCCGCTTCTTCTACGCCAACCTGCCGGACATCCTGAGCCGGGACGAGCCACTGCAGCAGAAATACCTCAAGGCGCAGGAGCAGATGAGATCCTCGGTCGTGACCCTGCTCAAGAGCCTGCGCGAAGGGGGCATCATAGATGTGACTGACGCGGATCTGCCGGATCTCGGCCAAACCATCAAGATGGTGGTCACCTGCTGGATCCCGTTCCAGATTGCCCAGGCCCCCAATACCCGCATCACCAAGCCACTGCTCTATCAGGGAGTACTAAAGGTGCTGTTTCTACTGCGCCCCTACGTGCAACCGCAAGTCGCCGAACAGATCAAGCAGCTGGAGCAGCACTACCGCCAACTGGCCCAACCAGCTGGGTGAGATCTGTTTCACAATTGTTTAATTGCAGAACAATAATTTGAATTAACCGCAACAAACTGCAGTAAAATGTGGCCCTCTGTTGATACTCAGCTGAAATAGCTAATAAGGATCGAGGATGTCTAACGGATTCTATCGTCACCTGACCGAGCAACTGCATCAGGTGCAAGCTGAAGGGTTGTACAAGCAGGAACGCATCATCACCTCCGCCCAGCAGGCAAGCATCGCCGTGGGTGGGGAGCAGGTACTGAACTTCTGTGCCAACAACTATCTGGGATTGGCCAACCACCCGGATCTGATCGCTGCAGCCCATCAGGGCCTCGACAGCCACGGCTTCGGCATGGCCTCGGTTCGCTTCATCTGTGGCACCCAGGATCAGCACAAGGAGCTGGAGCAGAAGATGTCTGCCTTCCTGGGCACTGAAGACACCATCCTCTACTCCTCCTGCTTCGATGCCAACGGAGGTCTGTTCGAGACCCTGTTCGGCGCCGAAGACGCTATCATCTCCGATGCACTCAACCACGCCTCCATCATCGATGGTGTGCGCCTGTGCAAGGCCAAGCGTTATCGCTACGCCAACAACGACATGGCCGAGCTGGAAGCCCAGCTGAAACAGGCTGACGCCGATGGCGCCCGCTTCAAGCTGATCGCCACCGATGGCGTCTTCTCCATGGATGGCGTTATCGCCGACCTCAAATCTATCTGCGATCTGGCCGACAAATACGATGCGCTGGTGATGGTGGATGACTCCCACGCCGTCGGCTTTATCGGTGAAAACGGTCGTGGCACCCACGAATATTGCGGTGTGATGGATCGGGTCGATATCATCACCGGCACTCTGGGCAAGGCGCTCGGTGGCGCCTCCGGCGGTTATACCTCGGGCAAGAAAGAGGTGATCGACTGGCTGCGCCAGCGCTCCCGCCCCTACCTCTTCTCCAACTCGCTGGCCCCCTCCATCGTTGCAGCCACCATCAAGGTGATCGACATGCTGGCCGAAGGTCACGACCTGCGCGCCCGCCTGCAAGAAAACAGCCGCTATTTCCGCGAGCGCATGAGTGCTGCCGGCTTTACCCTGGCTGGGGCCGATCACGCCATCATTCCGGTGATGCTGGGCGATGCCAAGCTGGCTGCCGAGATGGCCAGCCGCATGCTGGCGGCCGGTATCTACGTGGTAGGTTTCTCCTTCCCGGTAGTGCCGAAAGGTCAGGCGCGCATTCGTACCCAGATGTCCGCCGCTCACACCCGAGAGCAGCTGGACAAGGCGATCGACGCCTTCATCCGCATTGGCCGCGAACTCGCCATCATCTGATTTGCATCGAGGGGCCCTGTGCCCCTCCCTTCTTTCTGCATTCATAGCAAAGGATCCGCCATGAAAGCCCTGTCCAAACTCAAGCCCGAGATCGGCATCTGGATGACCGACGTTCCCACACCGGAGCTGGGCCACAACGACCTGCTGATCAAAATTCGCAAAACCGCCATCTGCGGCACCGACATCCATATCTACAACTGGGATGAGTGGTCGCAGAAGACCATTCCTGTCCCCATGGTGGTGGGTCACGAATATGTCGGTGAAGTCGTCGCTATCGGCCAGGAGGTGCGCGGCTTCGCCATCGGCGATCGCGTCTCCGGTGAAGGTCACATCACCTGTGGCCACTGCCGCAACTGCCGCGCCGGCCGTACCCACCTCTGTCGCAATACCACGGGAGTGGGCGTCAACCGGCCGGGGGCCTTCGCCGAATATCTGGTGATCCCTGCCTTCAATGCCTTCAAGCTGCCGGACAATATCCCGGACGAACTGGCCGCCATTTTCGACCCGTTTGGCAATGCGGTTCACACCGCCCTTTCCTTCGATCTGGTGGGTGAAGATGTACTCATCACCGGCGCTGGCCCTATCGGCATCATGGCTGCCGCCGTCTGCCGTCATGTTGGTGCCCGCCACGTGGTGATCACCGACGTCAACGAATACCGACTGGAACTGGCACGCAAGATGGGCGCCACCCGTACCGTCAACATCGGCAAGGAGAAGCTCGCCGACGTGATGAGCGAGCTGGGAATGACGGAAGGGTTTGACGTGGGGCTGGAGATGTCCGGCGTACCGAGCGCCTTCCAGGAGATGCTCGACAAGATGAACCATGGCGGCAAGATTGCCATGCTCGGCATCCCCCCCTCCACCATGGCCATCGACTGGAACAAGGTGATCTTCAAGGGGCTGTTTATCAAAGGGATCTATGGCCGCGAGATGTTCGAAACCTGGTACAAGATGGCCAGCCTGATCCAGTCAGGACTGGATCTCTCCCCCATCATCACCCACCGCTTCCACATCGACGAGTTCCAGCAAGGCTTTGATGCCATGCGCTCCGGCCACTCCGGCAAGGTGATTCTGAGCTGGGATAACTAACCTGTTGCCCTTAACTTGTTAAAACCTGGCATCAGCCGGGTTTCTTTTTCAGAAGCACACAGTCAGACAGCGTGATACGGGCCAAAAGTTTGCTTGCAGAGTGTTTAACACTTCACACACAAGCGTTTAAATGGCTGTAACTATTCGGTTATAATCCGTCCGGTTCACAGGGATAATAAGAGAGTGCTGGGAGTATATGAGCGTGCTGAAAAAACTGAGCTATCTGCTGGCTGTCGGTATGACCGCTGTCAGCCTGTCCGGGGCAGCATTTGCTGCTGACGATATGTCACCGGATGCCATTGCCGAACGGATCAAACCGGTCGGTCAGGTCTATACCGCCAAGGATCTGGAAGGTATTGCCGGTGCAGGCGCAGCGCCTGCGGCAGCCGCTTCTTCCGGCCCGCGCGATGGCGAAACCGTGTTCAAGGGCGCCTGCTTCGCCTGTCACGACACCGGTGCAGCCGGCGCGCCCAAACGTGGCGACAAAGCGGCTTGGGAGCCCCGTATCGCCCAGGGCATTGAAACGCTCAAGAAGCATGCCATCGGTGGCTTTACCGGCAAATCCGGCATGATGCCTCCGCGCGGCACCTGCGCAACTTGTAGTGACGAAGAGATTGAGAACGCCATCCACTACATGATCGACAAGCTCTAAGTATTTGAAAGGGCCGCATATGCGGCCCTTTCAATCTATCGCCTTCCAGCTACTCTTGTATGGTAGACATACTCGGGAGTTGCTCATCTCATGTCGTCCCAATCCATTGAATCCCACTATTCAACTCCTTTGCTGGCGTTGGTCTCGGCCATTATGGACTTTCCCGCGCCGCACACAGCAACGACCGACAACTACAACGCCCTGATCCAGCAGATTGATCAACTCTGCCCTCTGCAACATTTTGGCATGCTTGGCCTCTCCGATACCGGATTGAACTGGGTCTATGCCCACAAGATCAGTGACTCGTTCAAACAGCAGCTGGGACGGGAGCAGTCCCGGATCACCGATCAACTGACCCAGCTGGATGAAGCCGATGGCTGGTGCGTTTTTCCTATCGAACATGGCCAGGTACAGTGGTTGCTGGCACGCAGCACACCAACAGATCTCCCGACCCTGCGCCTGCTGCTCGAATGTCTGGCCAAACGGCTGACCGAAACCCAGGCAGGCTCCCATCTGGCAGAGCCCCCCTCTCCGCTGATCCGTAAAGACCCCAACTGGCAGAAGAAAATCGAGAGCATCAGCCGCATCATGCGACTGGCCAATACCCTTCCCGGTCAGGCCCTTTTCTCCCAACTGGAAGCTGTGCTGCGCCAGATGCTGGCCATTGAGGACATGCTGCTGGTTCGGCTCAATACTCACAAGTTGGAAAAGGTCTACCCGGCGACTCCGCATCAGAGCGATGAGTTCATCAGCGGTCTGTGTCATAGCACCAGCAATATCGAGGTCAGCAAAGAGTCGCTGTTCTGGCACAGCATGCCGCTGCGCCTGCAACAACAGTATTTCGCCCACTTCATCATCAGCACGTCCGCCCCATTGGAAGCAGATGACAAACTTTTCCTCGATTTTTTGCGTGGCCAGCTCACGCTGCTGCTTGAGCTGAAGCGGATCCGCCAGCAGCTTAACGACATCAATACCGAAGACTCCATCAACCAGCGTCTCCAGCAGCTGCGCCAGACCAACCTCAGATTGCAAAAGCAGCTCAAACAGCATCAGGAGCTGGAACGCAGGCTGCAATTTGACGCCCTGCACGACCCGCTCACCCAGCTGCCCAACCGGGCTTTGCTGATGAATCACCTCAACCACGCCATGACCCACTACAACCGCTACAAATCGCCCGGGTTTGCCGTGATTTTTATCGATGTGGATCACTTCAAGCAGATCAACGACACCTTGGGCCACAGCGCCGGGGATCAGTTGCTGAAAGAGGTAAGCCGCCGCCTGCAAACCTGCATCCGGCAAAATGATTTGGTGGCAAGGCTGGGAGGGGACGAGTTCGTCATCTATCTGGACAGCAGCAAGAACGATGACGACATTAGCCCAGTTTTGAACCGGATCATCAGCCGGCTCTCCTACCCTTTCAGGCTGCTCGGCAACGAGCTGAGCATCACCGTCAGCCTGGGCGTCTCCATCGCATCCGAACAAACAACGGACATCAGCCAGTTGCTTCATCAGGCCGATCTCGCCATGTATCAGGCCAAGCGCAATGGCCGCAGCCGTATCGTCAGCTACTCGGAGGATTGCATCAACCAGAACTGGAACTCGCCGGAAGAGATGCTGGCCAGAGCACTGCGCGAAGGGCGTATCGTCCCCTACTTCCAGCCAGTGATCCGGCTGCAGGACAGCCGGCTGACCGGCCTTGAGGTGATGGCTCGCTGGCTGACGGAAGAAGGTGTGCTGAAAGATGCCTTTGATTTCATCCCGCTGGCGGAACAGTGCGGCCTTATTCTCGAGCTGGATTACCAGATCCTGCGCCACACCTGCCAGCAGCTGAAAAACTGGTTGCCACTGTCGGGACAGAGCAAGTTCAAGGTAGCGATAAATCTCTCCGGCAAGCATCTGGTCAACCACGACCATATCATGCGGCTGATAACCATTCTGGAAGAGGAGGGGGTCTCCCCCAGCTACCTGATATTTGAATTCAACGAGCGGGAGCTGTCACGGCAGGATTCCGATGCGCTGGCCTCGCTGCACGAGCTGCGCGCCAAGGGCATCCAGATCAGCCTCGACGATTTTGGGACCGGCTTCTCCTCCCTCAACGCTCTGTTCCACTTCCCGGTGGACTACATCAAGGTGGATGACAGCTTTACCCAGCGCATGTTGCAGTCCCCCAAAGACCTCGCGCTAATCCGCGCCATGCGCGACATCTGTCAGGATCTCGATTACACCCTTGTAGTGGAAGGTATAGAGAACCAGCAGCAATTGCAGAAGCTAATCGATATTGGCTGCCGGATGGGACAGGGGCGTTATATCTCACCGCCCATGCCAGGCACCGACATAGTCCCGCTGCTTACCCCGGCCAGCCTTTAGGGTTAATCCTTCTTGAACATGGCTCGCAGATTGGCCACCGCCATCTGCCCCTTCTGCTGACGCTCCTCGGCCGTCACCTTCTTCTGGTTTTCCCACTCCAGATCATCCTGTGGCAGCTCCAGCAGGAAGCGGCTCGGCTCCGGACGCACCGACTCGCCGTACTGACGCCGCTCCTTGCAAAGGGTAAAGGTCAGCTCGGTCTGGGCACGGGTAATGCCCACATAGGCGAGACGCCGCTCCTCCTCCACGTTGTCTTCGTCGATGCTAGTCTGGTGGGGCAGCAAGCCCTCTTCCATCCCCACCATGTAGACATAGGGAAACTCCAGCCCCTTGGAGGCGTGCAGCGTCATCAACTGCACCTGATCAGCGTCATCCTCCCCCTCGTTGCGCTCCATCATGTCACGCAGGGTGAGGCGAGTGACCACCTGTGCCAGCGTCATCGACTCCTCCAGCTCATCCCCCTCCAACATCTCGGTGATCCAGCGATAGAGGGTAGAGACGTTCTGCATCCGCATCTCGGCTGCTTTCGGGCTGGGCGAGGTCTCGTAGAGCCACTCTTCGTAGTGGATCTCCTTGATCATGTCCCGCACCGCCTCCACTGGATTGCCGCGCAACGCCTCATCGCCAAGGCGTACCAACCAGTTGGTGAATGCCTGCAGGGCCACGAGGCCACGCCCGGAGAGGTGCTGTTCCAGCCCCAGCTCGAAGCTGGCGGCAAACAGGCTCTTGCCGCGCTGATTGGCGTATTGGCCAAGCTTTTCGAGGGTAGTGGGGCCAATCTCGCGGCGCGGCAGGTTGACCACCCGCAGGAAGGCTGTGTCCTCATCCGGATTCACCAGCAACTTGAGGTAGGCCATGATGTCCTTGATCTCGGTGCGGGAGAAAAACGAGGTGCCGCCGGAGATGCGATAGGGAATCCGGTTGGTCATCAGCGCCTTCTCGAAGATGCGCGACTGATGGTTGCCCCGATAGAGGATGGCGTAATCCTTGAACCGGGTGCGATTCATGAACTTGTGGCCCATCATTTCCGCGGCGATCCGCTCCGCCTCGTGCTCCTCGTTCTTGGCAAACAGCACCTTGACCGGCACCCCGTAATCGAGCTCGGAGAAGAGCGCCTTGTCGAACACATGGGGGTTGTTGGCGATCAGGATGTTGGCGCACTTGAGGATGCGCCCCTTGGAGCGGTAGTTCTGCTCCAGCTTGATGAGCCGCAAGTTCGGAAAGTCTTCATTCAGCAGCACCAGATTCTGCGGCTTGGCACCTCGCCAGGAGTAGATGGACTGGTCATCGTCCCCCACCACGGTGAAGCGGGCACGCTCACCGACGATCTGCTTCACCAGCTCGTACTGGCTGGTGTTGGTGTCCTGATACTCGTCGACCAGCAGGTAGCGGATCTTGTTCTGCCAGCGGGTGCGCACCTCCTCGTTGCTCTTGAGCAGCAGGGTCGGCATCACGATGAGGTCGTCAAAATCCAGCGCGTTGTAGGCCACCATCTGGCGGTGATAACGCTCATAGAGCTGAGCCATCAGCACCTCTTCCGGCCCGCGGGCAATGCGCATCGCGCGGGCAGGCAGAATAAGGTCGTTCTTCCAATTGGAGATCTGGGTAATGAGGGCCGAGAGCTTGTCCTTGTCGTTGTCTAGCTCATCTTCAGTCAATTCTTTCAGTAGAGCCAGCTGATCGGTGTCGTCAAACAGGGAGAAGTTGGCCTTGAGATTCAGGCTCTTGTGCTCCCGTCGGATGATCTCGAGCCCCAGAGTATGGAAGGTGGAGACCATCAACCCCCGCGCTTCCTTGCGACCCAAGGTCTGGCCAACCCGCTCCTTCATCTCCCGCGCCGCCTTGTTGGTGAAGGTGACGGCGGCGATATTGCGCGCGTTGTAGCCGCACTGCTGCACCAGATAGGCAATCTTGTTGGTGATGACTCGGGTCTTGCCCGATCCGGCACCCGCCAGCACCAGGCAAGGGCCGGAAACATACTTGACCGCTTCGTTCTGATTGGGGTTGAGCTTCATGGGCCGGATCTCTTGGCTTATGATGAGGGGCGGCATTGTACCAGAAATCACCCGACGAGCCGTACCTGCTGCACGGCAGGCAACCGCCAATCGGGCTTATCGCGCCTTGTGTTCGAGCGCTATTTTCAGGATCATGGCCGACCTTTCGAGATGATGACTTTTTCCAGATGATGAGGGGAGCATGAATCAGCAACAGCATGACCAACTGCGCAGCCAGTTTCCGGCCTTGGCGCAGGCGGTAAACGGCCACCCTCTGGTCTATCTGGACAATGCCGCCACCACCCAGAAGCCGCACGCGGTACTGGATGCCATCGCTCACTACTATCGGGCCGACAACGCCAACGTGCACCGTGCTGCTCACGCCCTGAGCGGCCGCGCGACCCGCGCCTTCGAAGATGCCCGCAAGACGGTCGCCCGCTTTATCAATGCGCCCCGCAGCCACGAAGTTATCTGGACCCGTGGTACCACAGAAGCGATCAATCTGGTGGCCCAGAGCTGGGGGATGAGCGAGCTCAAAGCGGGGGACGAAATCATCCTCAGCACGCTGGAGCATCACGCCAATATCGTCCCGTGGCAACTGGTCGCCCAACGTACCGGAGCGGTGATCCGGGTTATCCCGCTCGATGAGCGGGGCGATCTCGATATGGCCGCCTATCACGCCATGCTGGGGCCACGCACCCGACTGGTAAGCGTGGCCCACGTCTCCAATGCCCTTGGCACCGTCAATCCAGTCAAAGAGATGGTGGCAGCGGCCAAGGCAGTCGGCGCTCTGACCCTGATCGACGGCGCTCAGGCGGTGGCTCATCTCGAGGTGGATGTGCAGGCCATCGGTTGCGACTTCTACGCCTTCTCCGGTCACAAGCTCTATGGCCCGACCGGCATCGGCGTGTTGTGGGGCCGCACCGAGCTATTGGAACGGATGCCGCCCTGGCAAGCCGGTGGCGAGATGATCGATCGGGTCAGTTTCAGCGGTACCACCTTCAATACTCTGCCCTTCAAGTTCGAGGCGGGCACCCCCCATATCGCTGGTGCTATTGGCCTCTCTGCGGCCATCGACTTTGTGATGGGGCTAGACCGGCAATGGCTCGCCAAGCATGAGCAGGTACTGACCGACTATCTGGTCACCGGTCTGCAACAGGTACCAGGGCTGCGTCTGATAGGCGAACCCGGCCAACGCGCCGGTGCGGTCTCTTTCCTGCTCGATGACATTCACCCGCAAGATGCCGCCACCCTGCTCGATATGCAGGGGATCGCCCTGCGAGTCGGCCATCACTGCGCCATGCCGCTGATGGAATCGCTCGGGATCGGTGGCACCATGCGCGCCTCCTTGGCCTGCTACAACAATCGGGATGATATCGACGCCCTGCTGGCCGCCCTGCACAAACTCAGTGACTTCTTCTAAGGCAGACAACCGAATGAGTGACCTCGCAAGCTATACCCAGATTGGCCTTGAGCCCAACGCCGACACCATCCGCCAGCAGTTTGCTGCCGCTCACGGCTGGGAGAACCAGTACCGGCTCATCATCCAGCTCGGCAAACAGCTGCCAGCGCTACCCGGCGAATGGCAGCAGGAGGAGTTTCGCCTCAAGGGGTGTGAAAGCCAGGCTTGGCTGAAGGGAGAACAAAGCGAGGATGGCTGCTGGCACTTTGCCTGTGATTCCGATGCTCGCATCGTGCGTGGCCTCATCGTCATCGTGCTGGCGGCACTCAACCACCAATCGTCTGCGGCGATCCAGGCATTTGATATGGAAGGGTATTTCACCGAACTGGGACTTGAGAAACACTTGAGCCCGTCACGAGGTAACGGGCTCAGAGCGATCGTGCTGGCGATCCGGGAACAAGCGGTCTAACCCGCCTTGTTCAGTGGTCTATTACGCTTCGCCAATCGACCCAGCATCTTCATTCCCTGCCTCTTTCTCGACTCGGGCGCCCCGCTCGGCAATCTTCTTCAATACCCGGGACGCGGCAACCAGCCCAAAGGTTGCCGTCACCGGCGTCACGGCGCCAAAACCGGAGGCGCAATCCATCTTCATAGTGCCATCGCTGGCTGCCTTGGCCTGGCAAGTGCCACCATTGCCATCCGGATAGCTCAGCTGCTCGGTTGAGAAGACACACTCCACCCCGAATTTGCGCGCCGGATTCTTGCTGAAGTTGTGCAATCGGCGCAGATCGGAGCGCACCTTGGCCGCCAACGGGTCTTGAATAGTCTTGGCCAGATCCGCCACAGTGATCTGGGTCGGATCCATCTGCCCGCCAGCACCACCCGCCACAATCACCGGGATCTTGTTGCGCTTGCAGAAGGCAATCAGCGCCACCTTGGCCTTGACCGAATCGATGGCATCCACCACATAGTCAAACTCCCGCTTGATATGCTCGGCCAGGTTATCAGCGGTGACGAAATCGTCCACCTCGATCACTTCGCAATCAGGATTGATGGCGCGAATACGCTCGGCCATCACCTCGGTTTTGAGGCGACCAACAGTCCCCTGCATGGCGTGGATCTGGCGATTGGTGTTGGTGATGCAGATATCGTCCATGTCGATAAGGGTGATCTGGTTGATACCAGCGCGGGCCAGCGCCTCTGCTGCCCAGGAGCCCACGCCACCGATACCCACCACACAGACCTTGGCCTGGCTAAAGGAACGCAGTGCGCTCTGACCATAAAGACGGGCAATGCCCCCGAATCGCTGTAGATATTCTGCTTTCATACCACCACCTTGCTTGAGGGCGGCCATTATAACGGCAACCACCGCCAGCCGCGATGGCATAACCGGAGAAAATCAGGGAGGGAAAACAGAGAAAACGGCAGAGAAGAGAGAATGAACGGTCAATTATCAGGCGATTTGCTGATTTTCAGGCAATAAAAAACCCCGCTTTATGAGCGGGGTTTCTTGTATTGGGTGCCTGGCAGTGTCCTACTCTCGCATGGCGA
>NZ_JBCGFD010000007.1:0-179095 GCF_038739755.1 Aeromonas sp. SE22 | reverse complement strand
CCGATGGTAGTGTGGCATTCGCCATGCGAGAGTAGGACACTGCCAGGCACCCAATACAAGAAACCCCGCTCATCGAGCGGGGTTTTTTATTGCCTGAAATCCAGGCATCTGGTCTGTTGTTATCCGCACAGGTTTGCAACCTGCTCCTGCCAATCTCTCCTATAAGTAAACTTATCATTACAAATCATGATGTTATAAACCATCTTGCCTGATGCTTCGCATCTGAGCAGGTTTAACTGTAATCACATAAATGATAATGATTATTGTTTGATTGATCTTGTCCTGGTCGTTACAATCCAGACCGATTAATAAGTTGCGTTTCAAATAAGCATTTATTAATCACCGTCCCCGGCAGGAGGCCGGGTCTTGTAACGAGTGAAGTAAGGGAATACGCCACTTTCCTACTTGAAACGTTCAGGCCAAATCATGACAACAATACAACCAAGCAAGCTTGCCTTGCTGATCGGTTCTCTTCTCTCTATTCACGCCCTAGCTTCCGAACAGGAAGTGATGGTTGTCACCGCCTCGGGTTTCCAGCAAAAAATCGAGGATTCCGCTGCCTCTATCTCCGTCATTACTCGCGAACAGCTGGAGAAGCGCGCCTATCGCGATGTGACTGACGCCCTGAAGGATGTTCCCGGTGTGGTGGTGACCGGTGGTGGCAGCAGCAGTGATATCAGCATTCGCGGTATGGGCTCGAAATACACCCTGATGCTGGTTGATGGCAAAAAGGTGGATAGCCGTGGTACTCGCCCCAATAGCGATGGACCCGGTATCGAGCAGGGCTGGTTACCACCGCTACAGGCTATTGAGCGGATTGAGGTCGTGCGTGGCCCCATGTCATCCCGTTATGGTTCCGATGCCATGGGCGGCGTGATTAACGTGATAACCCGCAAGACCACAGGTCTGGCTTGGCAGGGCTCGGTTCATGCTGATTCGACCTTCCAGGAGAACAAGGATTCCGGCAACAGCTTCCAGACCGATGCCTATACCGCAGGTTCACTGATCGATGGCGTGTTGGGACTGCGCTTCAATGGTCAGCTGGCCCATCGTGGCGAGGATAAGTTTACCCAGGGCTTTGCCGAGCAGGAGACCCGCAGCGGTACTGCCGTGCTCAGCTTCAAGCCTGACGATCACAACCGCTTCGATCTGGAAGCCAGCCGCAGCTTGCAGGATCGGGATCGCACGGCAGGCAACTCGCTGGATGCCAAGGCGAAGGATAGCCTTAACCGTTATGAGCGCACCAACTATGCGCTGACCCATGATGGCCAGTATGATTTCGGCTCTTCCAGCAGCTATCTGCAGCAGGAGACCAACACCAACCCCGGCCGCAAGATGGAGCTCACCAACACCATCGCCGATACCCACACCCAGTTCATTCTGGGGAATCACTACCTGAGCGTTGGTGGTCAGTATCGCTATGAGGATCTGCATGATCAGGGTAATAACCTGAAAGTGGCCAACCCTGCCGAGCAGCTTACCCGCTGGAGCTGGGCGATGTTTGTCGAGGATGAGTGGTCACTCACTGACAGCTTTGCCCTGACAGGGGGCGCCCGCATGGATCGGGATCAGAACTACGGCTCTCACTGGAGCCCGCGCCTCTACGGTGTCTGGCATCTGGGTGATAGCTGGACACTGAAAGGGGGTGTATCGACCGGTTATCGCTCGCCGGACTTGCGGATGTCTGCGGCCAACTGGGGTCAGGTTACCGGCGGTGGCAGTCTGGATGGGATGCTGGTTGGCAACCCGGAGCTCAAACCCGAGACCAGCGTGAGTGAAGAGATCGGCCTGCTGTGGAATGGCCATCAGGGCTTCAATGCCGGGGTGACCCTGTTCAACACCGACTTCAAGAACAAGATCTCCGAAGTTCGTCGCTGCACCAGCAAGAGCGATCCGGCCTGTACTCTCAATGGCCACAGCTATGACTTCATCAGTGATCGGGTCAACGTCGACAAGGCTAACATGCGTGGCGTCGAGAGCATGATGGATTGGGCGATCAACGACAAGTGGTCGGTCAGCGGCAGCTATACCTTTACCCAGTCCGAGCAGAAGAGTGGCCCGCTGGCGGGTAATGCCCTCAACCAGATGCCACGCCACATGGTCAACGGCAGCGTTGACTGGCAGACCACCGAGGATCTCAGCCTCTGGTCGCGAGTCAACTTCCGTGGCGAGACCTCCGAGTACCTGAGCCGGGTCAAGATGGCGGAGGGGACACCCTCCTATACCTTCTTTGACATGGGGCTGGTCTACAAGGCCAACAAGCATCTCGATCTGACCGCCGGGGTCTACAACCTGTTCGACAAGACGGTGGATTACAGCAGCTATGGCACAGTGCTGGATGGTCGCCGCTACAATCTGGGTGTCACCTACAACTTCTGACAGACATAATGCCTCACGGCCGCCATCATCCGATGGCGGCCGTTTTTATTGGGCATTGATCGGGTAGGCGGTCGCCTGATATGGCGCCGCTTGCCAGGTGTTGCGGCCATTGGCTTTGGCTTGATACATCAGCTGGTCTGCCTGTCGCAGCAGCTGATCGGTGTCGATACTCTCCCCGGCTGAAATCCAGACTGCTCCTGTGCTGATGGAGAGGGTGACCTCACCCAGTGTGGTCTCCAGCCGCTCTTTATTGGCTTCCTGACAGAGGCATGCCGCCCACAATCCGGTCGCCTGCAGGTTATCGCTCGGCAGCAGGACGCAAAACTCCTCACCGCCAATGCGTGCAAACAGACTCTGCTCCGGCAAGATGACGGCTATGCTTTCGGCCAGTTTTTCCAGCAGTTTGTCGCCCACGTTGTGGCCGAATTTATCGTTGGTCTCCTTGAAATGATCCACGTCGAACAGCAGCAGAGCGCAGGGGGTGCCGCTGGTCAGCTGCTGCTCCAGTGACGGGATAAAGGCACGCCGGTTGAGGAGGCCCGTCAGCGGATCTGTGCTGGCCAGCTTTTCGAGCCGGGCATTGGCGCGGCTCAGCTCTGCCGTGCGATTGGCGACGGCCCGGCGCAGCTGCACGATATAGGCCACCATGATGAGACCCGCGGCCAGCAGTAGCCATGGGCCGAGATGGATGGGGTAGACGGTCTCGACATGCATCCATTTGCGGATGATCCGCTCCCGGTCACTCTCCTTTATCCTGGCGAATCCCTCTTCGAGCTTGGCCAGCAGGGCGAGATCCCCTTTCTTGACGGCAAAGCGGATCTGGTCGGTATAGAGGTGGCGCACCGGAATGAAGCGGGTCGGATCTGCCGAGGTATAGATGTAGAAGTTGGCGACCTGCAGATCGGCGATAAAGGCCTTTATATCGCCCCGAAAGGCCGCTGCCAGCAGGGTGTCGTTGTCATCGAAGGTCTGCAGTTTGGTGCCCGGGAAGTAGCGCCTGGCGTAGTACTCTTCATAACCGCCAGCGACGACGCCGACGGTCTCATGGAGCAGGTAGTAGTGGACATCGGTGCCACGCAGCTCGTTGGAGAAGAAGAGCTGGGAGTCGAGCTGGGCGAGGGGCAGGCCATAGTCGAACAGCTTGTCTCGCTCCGGTGACCAGAGCAGACCGGCATGCACATCGGCCTTCCCTTCGTGCAGCAGATCGAGGGAGTGTTGCCAGTCGACCAGCCGGAATTCGATCTTCTGACCGGTGACGCGAGCATATTCGCGCCAGAGGTCGATCAACAGGCCATCTGGCTGGCCCGACTCATTGATATAGGAGAAGGGCTGCCACGCCTTGGAGTTGGTGATGACGAGGGGCCTTTCAGGCTCTTTTCCCGAGGCGTGCAGGGCAATAATGAGCAGCAGAAAACCGCACCCTGCCCTGAACGCTTGTCCAATCCGAGAAGAAGCCATCCCTGCTCCAATCCATTGCCAGCCACTGTCTGTAGACGCCGATTATTACTGCCTTCAACGAGGAAGAACAAGCGATCTGGCGATGAAGTTTACATGATGGCAGCATTGCCGTAACGAGCAGGACTCATACCGTGACGGCTTACAGCGGCAGGCTGATTTTTGCCTCCAGTCCGCCCTCTGGCCGATTGAGCAGGGTGAGCTCACCGCCGTGTTGATGTACCAGAGTGCGGGCGATGGAGAGGCCCAGCCCAACGCTGCCGGACTCGGTATTGCGCGCCTCGTCGAGCCGCACGAACGGCTTGAACACATCCTCCAGTCGAGCCGGGTCAATCCCCGGGCCGTGGTCGCAGACCCGGATCAACAGCTCGCTGCGGGTGCGTTCCAGCGAGACCTCGGCGCTGCCAGCGTATTTGATTGCGTTGCCGATGAGGTTCTGCAGTACCCGGCGCAGGGTGTTGGCGCGGCAGGCGTAGACCTCTTTTCCTTCCGCCAGACAGGTAACCGGCTGGCCGGTATCGGCATAGTCATCGCACAGACTGACCAAAAGGCTGACCAGATCCAGTTCCCGAGTAGCCTCCTGTTGCCCCTCTTCGCGGGCAAAGCTGAGGGTGGCGGCCAGCATCTGCTCCATCTGTTGCAGGGTCTGCTGGATGCGATCCTTGTCCTCGCCATCGGCCAGAAACTCGCTGCGCAGGCGCAGGCTGGTGATGGGGGTGCGCAGATCGTGGGAGATGGCGGCCAACATCCGGGTTCGGTCCTGCACGAAGCGGTCGAGCCGGGTGTGCATCCGGTTGAAGGCCTGAATAGATTCGCGGATCTCGGTCGGCCCCTCCTCTTTCAGGGGCTCGATATCTTCCCCGCGCCCCAGTCGTTCGGCGTTGCCTGCCAGTTGCTTGAGGGGGCGGGTGGCGCGACGAAACAGCAGCACCATCAGCCCGATCACCAGACTGGCGACCAGCATCAGGTTGAAGGTGGTTTGCCATGACCAGCTGCCGGCCTCCTTGTCGACCAGCGAGCTGAACTGCAGCCAGCCACCCTGTGGCAGTTCGATGGATCCGTAGAGCCGCATGTCCCGCGGTGGCGGCGGCCCCTTGCGATCCCGCATCATGCGGGCATGGTGCTCCCACGCCTTGCTGCGCTGGGCATCCTCTTTCAGCTCGGCACTGATCTCGATAGTGAGCGTGGGGGGATAGCCTAGGCGCGAGCGCACCAGCTGCTCGAAGCGGGGGCTGCGGTTGTCGGGTTGCATCGGCTCGTCTTCAATTCGCAGCAGCAGGGTTTCGCTGCGGCTCGCCTTGAGGATCTCGTCGTAGAGCGAGGGGGGAGAGAGGGAGAGCAGCCGCACCACCGAGATGATCCGCTGCATCGCGTTGCGGCTATTGACGAAGCCGAGAGCCTCCTCCCGATCCGAGCGGTAGATCTGGATGCTGAGCAGCTGGATCAGGATCAAGCCCGCCAGCGCCACCAGAATGATCTGGCCGGTCAGCCCCTTGGGCCACATGCGAGCCCATAGCCGTTTCAGTGCATTCACCGCTTATACCTGCGTCACATCGGCCGAGAACATATAACCGCCACCCCAGATGGTCTTGATCAGCTCCGGATTCTTGGGATCCCGCTCCAGTTTGCGGCGCAGCCGGCTCACCAGGGTGTCGATGGCGCGATCGAAGGCGACTGCCTCGCGACCACGGGCCAGATCCAGCAGTTGATCCCGGCTCAGTACCCGCTGCGGGCGTTCCAGAAACACCTTGAGCAGATCGAACTCGGCGGTGGAGAGGCTCAGGCCCACCCCATCCTCATCGACTAGCTCGCGGCGATTGATATCGAGCAGCCAGCGATCGAAGCGCAGATCCCGGGTCAGGGTCTCGGCGGCGGGTTGGTTATCCGCCTGGGTGCGGCGCATCACCGCCTTGATCCGCGCCAACAATTCGCGCGGGTTGAAGGGTTTGGCCAGATAGTCATCGGCTCCCATCTCCAGCCCTATGATGCGGTCGGTCTCTTCCCCCATGGCGGTGAGCATGATGATGGGCAGGCTCGATTTGGCGCGCAGTTCGCGGCAGAGGGTCAGACCGTCCTCGCCCGGCATCATCAGATCCAGTACCAGCAGATCGAACTCCCGCTCCTCCAGCAGCCGTTTCATCTCCTTGCCATCCCGGGCGCAGCTGACCCGCAGGCCGTGCTGTTCCAGAAAGCGCTTCAAGAGATCGCGGATCTCACTGTGGTCGTCGACCACCAGAATGTGGGTGCTGCCCTGATTCATGAATACCTCCCCTGCTTGGCGTTGGCACGAGTATACGAAAATACGCTGCGCGGTTTGTGTCAAAGTGTGCCAGATCCGCCTGATGCCACACTCTGCTACAAAAAAGGGCGATGCTGGCAAAGTTCAGACACCGGTCGGGTGTTTACTTGAGGGCAAGGCGAGAGAGCCGAACCCGAATCATCCGACAGGAGATAGACCATGAAAAAACTGACCAAAACTCTGATGACCGCCACCCTGATCCTTGGCCTGCCGATCGGTGCCTATGCAGCCACGCAAACTGCCCCGGCTCCCGAGCCCGGTGCCATGGTGGATTGCCCGATGGATGGCGGCATGATGGGCGGCAAACACCACGGTGGCCGTCACGACAAGATGGCGCGCATGAAGGATATGACGCCGGAACAGATCGAAGCCAACCTGAAGCAACGCTATGATCGCATTCAGGATCCGGCCAAAAAAGCAGAGTTCATCAAGAACCTCAACGAGCGTGCCGATGGTATGACCAAACACGCAGAGGCGATGAAGAAGTTTGCCGAAGCGAATCAGTAACAGCTCCTGCAGTTTCACACTAAACTGACAAACCAAAGGGTGGCCGAGGCCACCCTTTTTGTGATCATATCGATCCATTTTCGCTCGAATCCTTATCAGGTTGTCGCTTATGTGAGCGATGGCAAACGCGCCGTGAGCGAATTGCAAGATAATGCCCGCTCATATAACAAGCTGCACCGAGCAGTGGCCGTAAACAGGAGAGGGTATGGGTTGGAATCTGGGGACAATCAAGGGGCGATATACCGCCGTTTTTCTGGGATTCATGGTGGCGGTCTGTGTGCTGACCGTTATCGGCATCCAGTTATGGGTCAAGCCCGAGCTGCAGCGGGCGGGTGAGCAGAATCTGGTGCTGCGGGTCAGCGAGATCGCAACCGACATTCGCGATCAGCTCAACGGGGTGCAGAGCCAGTCACGCAGTATCACCCAGCTGGTCGCCCAGCTGCCGAGCGAGCAGATCGATACCGTTCTGCCTGCTCTGATCGATCAATATGGCAATGCCATGGTGTTTGGTGGCGGTATCTGGCCGATGCCTGAGCAGCGGGAGGCCGGTCGAATCAAGTTCAGTTCCTTCTTTCATCGGGATGGTGCCAACAAGCTGATCCCCAATACCTACTGGAACTCGGCCGAGGCCCCCAACTATTTCGAGCAGCCCTGGCACCGAGCCGGGCAGCAGGCGGCGAAAGGCATGTGTGCCTGGGCGGCGGCTTACAAGGATGGTGCCAGCCAACAGCCGCGAACCAACTGTGCCATGGGGATCTATCGTGACGGTTCCCTCTACGGGGTTTCCACCATCGATGTGACGCTGGGTTTCTTCAATGATCTGGTTGCCAAGAAAGAGCAGGAGATCGGTGGTCAGGTGATGATCGTCGAGGCCGACGGCAAGATCCTCAGCAAGAATGGCCGTTTGACCGGGGATGTGGTGCTGGGCAACCTCTCATCTCACGGGGACTATCCCTTTGCCAGCGCCATCGCCAGCCTGCTAGGGGCGGGTAACGGTACCGCGTTGCAGCGCACTACCTTTCAGGATCTGGGTGAAGAGCAGACATTGCTGATGCAACCCATCGAAGGCACTCCATGGTTGCTTGCTGCGGCGCTGCCGACCAGTACCCTGACCCACGACAGTCAGGAGGTGCTCAAGACGCTGGCAGCGATCCAGCTACCGCTAGTGGTGCTGTTGTTTGCGCTGATGTTGATGGCTATCAAGCAGCTGGGCAGTCGACTCGACACCCTCAAGCAGAACATCGATGCGCTTTCAGCTGGTGATGCGGACCTGACAGCCCGGATCCGGGTCAAGGGGCGCGATGAGCTGGACCATATCGCCCAATCGGTGAACCGCTTTATCGCCTATCTGCAGCAGATGATGTTGCAGGTGACCGAAACAACCGAGTTGATTACCCGTGAATTGGCGCAGCTTGACCAACAGACGGGCCAGGCCAGACGCATTCTCGGTGAGCATGCCGCCGAGACCGATCAGGTGGTCACCGCCCTGACTGAACTCAGTTCCACCGCCGACAGCGTGGCGTGCCACGCGAGCGACTCCGCCAGCTTTACCGAGTCGGCCAATGGTCAGGCGATTCAGTCCCGCAAGGTGGTGGGTCAGGCCTCTGCCAGTGTGGCTGCGCTGATCGATGAAGTGGATCTTGCCGCGACCAAGGTGCTGGGGATGCAGGAAGATGCCCGCCAGATCAGCAGTGTACTCAGTGTGATCGGTGATATTGCTGCCCAGACCAACCTGTTGGCACTCAATGCGGCCATCGAGGCGGCGCGAGCTGGTGAGCAGGGGCGTGGTTTTGCCGTGGTTGCCGATGAAGTGCGCGCACTGGCGGCAAGAACCCAGAACAGCACTGCCGAGGTGGGGAGCATGCTCTCCCGGTTGACGCAGGGGGTGGCGGAGGCCGTTGTGGCCATGGAGCACACCAAGCAGAGCTGCCAGGCTGCGACCGAGAATACCGAGCAGGTGACTGGCGGGCTCGACAAGATGGCGAATGCCGTGGTGCAGATCAACGATCTGGGTACCCAGATTGCGACTGCGGCAGAGGAGCAGAGTCGAGTGACCGAAGAGATCAACCGCAACATGGTCACCATCCGCGACATGGTCAATCTGCTGGTGGATAACGGTCAGAATACCGAACAGAGTTCGGCCACCCTGCTGGAGTCCAATCGCCAGCTGGTGGCGTTGGTGCATCGCTTCAAGGTGTAACAAACCGATAATGAAAGAGGGGGAGCCAGGTGCTCCCCCTCTTGCTATCCGTATCGGTGCGGGCGCACAGCCCTGCCCACCGGACGAGCGAACTTAGCCCTGAGCCTTGTCGGTCAGGTCTACTTTCTTGACGGTCTCGCCTTCGAACTTGATAACGACGTTCTTTTTGGCGGCGTCGGTATCTTTCAGCAGAGTTTTGGTGGTCTCTGCCAGCAGCGGAGAGGCCTTTTTCAGGGCATCCAGATCATAGGTCCATACTTCCAGACCGGATTCGGTCTTGGTGGTAGCAGGTGCGCCCAGTTTCTCTTTGATAGCCTGCTTGTTGGAGCCACCTTCCTTGATATCCAGAGCTTTCTTGATGGCTTCGTTGGATGCGCTGTCCACGGCACCGGATACGGCAGTGTTGGCCGCATCTTTTACACTGCTGGTGACGCTGTCGGTCAATGAGTCCATCAGGCCTGCATGGGCAAAAAGGGGCAGGGAGGTGAGGGCTACCAGCAAAGTCTTTTTCATTTTCTACAGATTCCATTGGTTCAAATGAGGCGGCTATGGAACCAATAAAACATCTGGGTGTCAAGTGAGGCATGTAATTGAGTCATCTGTTAACTGTGTCTCATTTTTCACCAGCTACAAACAGTTTCGGGATCTCCCGCACCAGCCAGCTCTTGGCCTTGCCCATGGTATCGCGGCGCCAGGCCAGCACCACCTGCAGCTGATGGCGGTACTCGGGGCTGATCACCTTGAGCCGACCAGCCTTGATGTCCTCCTCAATCCAGCTCTGCGGCATGGTGCCGATGCCTAGCCCGGCCAGCAGGGCGTCGCGCTTCTCCGCCATGGTGCTGACGGTGAGGCGCGGCTGCTTGTCGAGCAGGCGGTAGGTGAGCACCGGCTTGCGCAGGGCGGTATCGGCGACGGCGATGGCGCGATAGCGTCGCAGGGTCTCGTCGGCGAGGGGCTCCGGCTCCTGATGGAGAGGGTGGTCGGGGTGGGCGACATAGAGCATCACCTCCTCTTTCAGCACCTGATGCTTGATGCCGGTCATCACGATATCCGGGTTGAGGGAGGAGATGAGCAGGTCGGCGCGGCCATCCTCCAGACACTCCCAGCTGCCCGCCAGCACTTCGGCGCGCAGTCTGAGCCGGGTATCGGTCTGCTCGGCCAGTCGATCCACCAAGGGGTAGAGTGCCTGCAAGGGCACCAGCGCATCGACGGCGATGGTGATGTCGGTTTCCCAGCCGCGGGCCAGCGCCCGGGTCTCGCCCACCAGATGCTCGGCTGCCTCCAGCAGCACCCGCCCGCGCTCCAGCAGCATGCGCCCCGCCGGGGTGAACTTGGTGCGGTGGCCGCTGCGGTCGAACAACATGGCATCCAGTTCATCTTCCAGCTTTTGCACCGTGTAGCTCAATGCCGAGGGTACCTTGCCCAGCTCGTCGGCCGCCGCCGCGAAGCTGCCACGGCGGTCGATGGCATCCAGCACCCGGATTGCCTCCAGGGTGAGTGCGCGTTCCTTGTTCGACTCCTTGGCCATCTTTCACCTTCAATTTTTTTGAATATGTTCGCCAGATTATCTCGCTAACAAGTTAAGCCAAGCACCTTTAATATTCAATCATCGCTTAGGCAGGAACGTCTGGCGGCCAAATATGCGGGAAGTTCCGCACTGTGACAGGCCAAATCGGCATGTCTGATGTCGGTGAAAGAACAACACACTATTTGAATGACCTCTTGCATGGATGCATTGATTCTGGCCGAGCTGGCCTTGGCAATGACATATAAAACAAGAGAGTGAATGAACATGAAAAACGTAATCAAGATGCTGGCCGTTGCAGGCCTGATGACCACAGGTTTCGCCCACGCCGCCGTACCGGCTGACTTCAACGCCACCCCGGGTGTGCTGTTTGTGAAGTGGCACTCCACCGCAGCGCTGGATGGCAAAGCCAACCCGATGCTGGAAGTGCGCGACGAGTCTGGCGATCTGTTGGCATCGGTCCACGCCAACCTGATGGGCACCCAGCAGGTGAAGATCCCGGGTCGTACCCAGGGCAACCTGACTGTCAGCCTGGCTGGCGAGAGCAGCGAGTATCGCATTCCGTTCGGTCTCGGCGGTGGCAAAGATCGCTAAACCGAACCCCGGATAGATGAGGAGCACACCATGATGAAATTGAGAGCCGCAGAGGCGCGAGGCAAGGCCAACTTCGGCTGGCTGGACGCACGCCACAGCTTCTCCTTCGGTCACTACTATGACCCGGAGTGGATGGGACACTCGGTGCTGCGGGTGATCAATCAGGATCTGGTTGCGCCGGGTGGCGGATTCGCCACCCATCCTCACGCCAATATGGAGATCCTCACTTGTGTGCTGCAAGGCACCATAGAGCACAAGGACAGCCTCGGCCATGTCGAGCAGATCCCGGCAGGGGATTTCCAGCTGATGAGCGCAGGCAGCGGGATCCGTCACAGCGAATACAACCCCTCGCAGACGGAACCCCTCTCTCTGTTGCAGATCTGGATCGAGCCGAACGAGTTCGGCACGCCACCCGGATATCAGCAGAAGAAGATCGAGTCCAGACCGGGCATGACGCTGGTGGCGTCACCGGATGGTGAGGCAGGATCGCTGCGGATCCGCCAACAGGCCCGCGTATGGCGGCTGGAACTGGCCCCGGGCGAGACGCTCGACTGGGCACTGGCTGGCCGACACGGTTACCTGCAGATGATTTCAGGGGAGTTGACCGCAAACGGTCTGGCTGCCCGACCCGGCGACGGGGTACTCAGTCGTGATGAATACCGGTGGGAGTTGGTTGCGACAAGTGCCACTCAGGCCCTGTTATTTGACCTGCCCTGATTGGTCAGTGGCGATACGAGATAGACGAGGAAAGTGAAATGGACAAGATGAAAGATGTAGCGCTGCTGGCGGGTCGTGTACTGCTGGCGCTGATGTTCGTGATTGCGGGCTGGGGCAAGATCGGTGGTTACGCCGGCACCCAGGGCTATATGGAAGCGATGGGGGTGCCGGGTTTTATCCTGCCGCTGGTGATCCTGCTTGAGTTGGGTGGTGGCCTCGCCATCATGCTGGGTCTCTTTACCCGCAGCCTGTCGGTGCTGATGGCCGGTTTCACCCTGATGGCCGCCTTTATTTTCCACTATCAGCCTGCCGAACAGATGCAGATGCTGATGTTTATGAAGAACGTCTCCGTCGCCGGTGGTTTCCTGGCGCTGGCGGCGGCCGGAGCAGGGGCTTTCAGTGTGGATGCCCGTCTCGGCAAAAACTGGTAACAGCCAGTCAGTTTGAGTTTTCCAATGCCTTTTGGCCGGTGCCCTGCACCGGCTTTTTTCTGTCTGCGTTTTCCGGGTCGGTGAGGCTGCTGCACAAATCTGCGGCGCCCCTCATGGTTCAGCGGTTTGCCCGCCTGCTGGCCACAAGTGCCTTTTGCATCTTATCCCCCGATCCCTGACAATTCCCTCTCTTGTGAAGTGACGGAAATGGCTCGCCTTTTCCCTCGCCCCCTCTCATCCACAGGCGGGAATTGCTCATGTTTACCCTCTACCACTCCAATCAGCTGGATCTGCTCAAAGAGCTGCTGGTGAGCCGCATCCGGCAGGCCCCTCTCTCTCACCCCTTCGATCGGGAGCAGATCTTGGTGCAGAGTCCGGGTATGGCCCAGTGGCTCAAGCTGGAGCTGGCCAAAGCGTTCGGCATCGCCGCCAATATCGACTTTCCGCTGCCCGCCAGCTTTATCTGGGAGATGTTCACCCGGGTGCTGGCGGATGTACCGCGCCAGAGCCCCTACAACAAGGGATCCATGAGCTGGCAGCTGATGACCATTCTGCCCGCCCTGCTCGATCGCCCTGCCTTTGCCCCGCTCGCCGCCTATCTGGGCGGTGGAGAGGACGAGGATCCCGCCAGGGATCCCGAGCAGGTGCGGTTATGGCAGCTCTGCCAGAAGGTGGCGGATCTCTTTGACCAGTATCTGGTCTACCGGCCGGACTGGATCGCCCGTTGGGAAGAGGGGGAAGGATTGAGTCAGGAGCTGGCCGGGGTGAGCGGTCAGGATTGGCAGCCGGAGCTGTGGCGTGAGCTGGTGGCCCGCACCCTGGCGCTCTCTCCGAGTGGCTACCACCGCGCCAACCTCTACGAGGAGTTTATCCACGAGCTGGAGCGCACCGCCGAACTGCCGGGCAAGCTGCCGCAGCGGGTCTTCGTGTTTGGCATCTCGGCGCTGCCGCCGCGCTATGTGGAGGCGCTGCTGGCCCTCGGCAGTCGGCCTGAGGTGGAGGTGCACCTGTTCGTCACCAACCCCTGCCGCTACTACTGGGGAGATCTGCTGGATCGCAAGACATTGGCTCGGCTGGAGAACAAGCTCAAACCCGGCACCGATATCGAGACGTTGCAGGGCCCCGCCAACCCGCTGCTCGCCTCCATGGGCAAGCTGGGGCGCGACTACCTGCATCAGCTGATGGAGCTGGAGGTGCCGCAAATCGAGGCCTTCGTCGATATCGACGAGGTGGATGGCAAAGGCAATGTCAGCCTGCTGCGCGCCATCCAGAAGGATGTGCTGGAGCTGGCCGAACGGGGCGCAGGTCAGTTCGATCTCGACAGCAGCCATCACAAGAGCCCCATCGATCCGGCGGATGGATCCTTGCAGATCCATGCCTGCCACGGCCCGATGCGCGAACTCGAGGTGCTGCACGACCGGCTGCTGGCGCTGTTCGAGCAGGACCCGACCCTCACCCCGAAAGATGTGGTGGTGATGATGCCGGATGTGAACAGCTACGGCCCCTACATTCAGGCGGTGTTTGGCGCGCGCGGTCAGATCCCGTTTGCGGTCTCGGATCGGGCGGCGAGTCAGGAGAGCCCGCTGCTGCAAAGCTTCCTCGCCCTGCTCAGGCTGCCCAATGCCCGCTTCGGGGCAGGGGAGCTGCTCGCCATTCTCGAGGTGCCCGCCGTGCTGCGCCGCTTCGAGCTGGATGACGACGAGTTCAACCAGCTGCGGGTCTGGGTGCAGGAGACCGGCATCCGCTGGGGTCTGGACGACGGCTACCCTGTCCGCTTCGATCTGCCGCCCATGTCCGGCAACAGCTGGCTGTTCGGCCTGCGTCGCATGCTGCTCGGCTTTGCCATGGGGGATGGCGAGCCGGTGGCGGGCATTCTGCCCTACGCCGATATCGAGGGTCAGCAGGGGCTGGCACTCGGCAAGCTAGCCTGGTTTGTCGACTCGCTGGCCGAGTTTTTGCCCCGCCTGCAACAGGCGCAGCCGCTGGCCGAGTGGAACGCCTGCCTGCTGGCGCTGCTGGAGCGCTTCTATCTGGCCGACGAGGATGAAGAGCGTCAGCTTCAGCTTATTCGCAGCCAGCTGGTCGAGTGGCAGACCCGGCTCGGCGAGGCCCGTTTCGAGCAGCCCATCACCGCCGACTTGTTGCAGGATTATCTCGGCAGCGTGCTGGGAGAGTCCCGCTCCAGCCAGCGTTTCCTCGCCGGTCAGGTGAACTTCTGCACCCTGATGCCGATGCGCTCCATCCCCTTCAAGCAGGTCTGCCTGCTCGGCATGAACGATGGCGTCTACCCGCGTACCCTGGCCCCCATGGGGTTCGACCTGATGGCGGTAGCGTCGCGGCGTGGGGATCGCTCCCGTCGCGATGATGACCGCTACCTCTTCCTCGAGGCGTTGCTGAGTGCCCAGCAGGGGCTCTATATCAGCTATCAGGGCTTCAGCGCGCAGGACAACAGCGACAAGGTGCCGTCGGTCCTGCTGGCGGAGCTGATCGACTATGTGCGGCAGGGCTTTGTGCTGGCGGGGGATGAGGATCTCGATGACGAAACCTCCGGCAAGCGGCTGCTCAACCACCTGATGGTGGCGCACCCGCTCACCCCCTACAGCCGCAACTACTTCTACCCGGAGGCGGGTTCGCGCCTCTTTACCTATGCCGCCGACTGGCTGCCCGCTCTCAATCCGGTGCGCGGCGCGGCCAACTTCCAGAGCGGCGAGCTGCCTCTCCCGCCCGAATGGGGCAAGGAGCAGGGGCTGGAGCTGGCGGAGCTGCTGCGCTTCTATCGCCAGCCCACCAAATATTTCCTCAACCGTCGCCTCAAGGTGTGGTTTGAACTGAACGAAGCCAACATCGAGGACAGCGAGCCGTTCGAGCTGGATGGCCTGCAACATTATCAGCTGAAAGATCTGCTGCTCGATGCCCATCTGGCGGAAGGTGAAAGTACCGAGCGTCGCGAGCGGTTGCAGCTCACCGGCCTGTTGCCGCAAGGGTGGTTCGGCAGCCTGCTGCTGGACGATCTGGATGCCGAGATGGGCAAGCTGGCGGATCGGCTGCGGCCATGGGTTGCGGCCAATGAGTCAGAAAAGCAGGCGGTGGAGATCGATATCTCCCTCACTCAGGGCCAGCTGCAAGGGTGGATCGACACCCAGAAGGGGCGTTTGCTGGTGGTCAAACCCGGCAGCTTCAACGGCAAGGATCTGCTGCTGGGCTGGATCCAGCACCTCTGCCTCTCATTGAGCGACGTCCCCGGCGACACCCTGCTGTTCGATGCCAAACAGAGTCTGCGGTTAGCCAAGCTCGCTGCCGACGAGGCGCGGCCCAAGCTGGCGGCGCTGGTGGCGTGCTGGGCGCAGGGGATGAAGCGGCCGCTGCCCTTCTTCCCCAACACCGCATGGGATTGGCTCAAGGCGATCGAGAAGGATCCCGACAAGCCGGAGGCGGCCGACAAGGCGGCCCTCACCCGTTTCAACGGCGGCTGGATGATCAATGGGGAGGGGCAAGACGCTTACGTCGCCCGCTGCTTCCCCGAACTCGATGACGAGGTGCTGGGGCAGTTGCAGGCGCTGGCTCGCGAACACCTGACCCCGCTGCTCAATACCCTGGAGGAGCTGAAATAATGGCTAACCCGCTCAATACATTGCGTTTTCCCCTCCATGGTGAACGACTGATCGAAGCCTCCGCCGGTACCGGCAAGACCTACACCATCGCCGGTCTCTACCTGCGCCTGCTGCTGGGCCACGGCCCGCTCATCGAAGAGGGGGCCGATGCCGGTCAGCCGAGCGCCCACGAGCGGCCCCTCTCGGTGACCGAAATTCTGGTGGTGACCTTTACCGAAGCGGCCACCGCCGAGCTGCGCGGGCGGATCCGCGCCCGCATTCACGAGGCGCGGCTCGCCTTTATGCGCGGTGAGAGCAAGGATGACTTGCTGGCCCAACTGCTGGACGAGGTGGAGGATCACGAACTGGCGGCCCGTCGCCTGCTGGCTGCCGAGCGGCAGATGGATGAGGCGGCGGTCTTTACCATCCACGGCTTCTGCCAGCGGATGCTCAAGCAGAACGCCTTCGAGTCTGGAGCCCTCTTTGAAACCGAATTTCTTACCGACGACAGCCAGCTCAGGCTGCAGGCGGTGAGCGACTACTGGCGCGCCGAGTTCTATCCGGTGGATAAAGCCCTCGCCAGCGCGGTGCGCGCGCTCTGGCCGAGCCCCGCCGTCCTGCTGCGGGAGATGGGCAGCTGGCTCGACAACAGCGAGCTGGAGATCCACCCAGCCTTGGGGGACGAGACCCTCGCCGCCCGCCATCAGGCGGCCATGAGCCGCATCGCGGCGGTGAAGAGCGAATGGCTGGCGCAGACGGACGAGATCCGCCGCCAGACCGACGGCCAGATCAGCCGCTACACCGGCAAGAACTACGAAGGGTGGCTTGCCAAGATAGCTGACTGGGCACAGGACGAAGGCAGTGGCTACGCCATTCCCAAGGAGCTGGAGCGCTTCGGCCAGACGGTGCTGGAGGAGAACCTCAAGAAGGGGGGGACAGTGCCGACCCTGCCGCTGTTCAGCCAGATCGATGAACTGCTGGCCAGCCGTCCCGGTATTCGGGATCTGATCCTGCAACGGGCCGCCAAAGTAGTGCGCAGCCGGATGCAGGCCAGCAAGCGGCAGGCTCATCAGCTCTCGTTCGATGACCTGCTCAAAGACCTCGACGGTGCGCTCGGTTCCAGCCTTGGCGAGCGGCTCTGCGAGCGCATTCGCGCCACCTACCGGGTGGCGATGATCGACGAATTTCAGGATACCGATCCCCAGCAGTACCGCATCTTCCATCGCCTCTACGGCGGCCATAGCGACACAGCGCTCTTGATGATCGGCGACCCCAAGCAGGCCATCTACGGCTTTCGCGGCGCCGACATCTTTACCTACATTCAGGCGCGGCGAAATGTGAGCGCCCACTACACCCTCGGGCGCAACTGGCGCTCAAGCAGTGCGCTGGTGGGGGCGGTCAACGGCCTGTTCGAGCGGGCGAAAGATCCCTTTATCTACGAAGCGGATATCCCCTTCCTGCCGGTGGAGGCGCAGGGCAAGAGCAAGGCGCTGCTGCTCGATGGCGCCACCGCGCCGGTGCTCCACTGCTGGCAGCTGACCGGCCAGCCCACCTTCAATCGGGGGGATTACCAGAGCAAGATGGCCCGCGCCACCGCCGCCGAGATCCATCGTCTGCTGACCCTGGCCCGCGAGGGCAAGGCGAAGATAGGCGATCAGGCGGTGAAGGCCGGGGATATCGCCGTGCTGGTGCGCACCGGCGCCGAGGGCAAGCTGGTGCAGCAGGAGCTGGCGCGGCTCGCCATCGCCTCCGTCTATCTGTCGAACCGCGAGAGCGTGCTGGAGCAGACGGAGGCGCGGGAGATCCTGCTGATTCTGCACGCCTGCCAGAACCCGAGCGAAGAGCGCAGCCTGCGGGCGGCGCTCGCCACCGGCCTGTTTGACCTCGATGCCAAGGCGCTCGATGGGTTGGCCAGCGACGAGCGGGCGTGGGAGAGCGCGGTGCAGGAGTTTATGGAGTACCGCAAGATCTGGCATCGCCGCGGCGTGCTGGCGATGCTGCGGGCCCTGCTGCACCGGCGCAATCTCGCCTCTTCGCTGTTGGCGAGCCCCTATGGCGAGCGGCGGCTGACCAACTTCCTCCATCTTGGCGAGCTGCTGCAACAGGTGAGCAGCGAGCTGGACGGGGAATATGCCCTGCTGCGCTGGCTGGGGGAGGCGGTGAGCCGCCCCAACGGGCAGGATGCGGAGCAGGTACTGCGGCTCGAATCCGAGCGGAAATTGGTGCAGATCGTCACCATCCACAAATCCAAGGGACTGGAGTATCCGCTGGTGTTCCTGCCCTTTATCTGCAGCCACAGAACCGCCGAGACCCCGCTCTATCACGAGGCGGACGAGGCGGGCAATCGCACCATTCTCGATCTGACCGGCGCCGACTCGTCGCTCGCCGAAGCGGACAGGGAGCGCCTTGCCGAAGATTTGCGGCTGCTCTATGTGGCGCTGACCCGGGGTGTCTACGCCACCTGGCTGGGGCTGGCGCCGGTGCGGGCGGGGGCGGGCAAGTCGGAGAAGACCGACCTGCACCACACCGCCATCGGTTACCTGCTGCAAAAGGGCGAAGAGGGGGATGCACAGACGCTGGCGACCGCGCTGACCGAGCTGGCACAGGCGCTGCCCGGGGTGGCCGTCGGTGAGCCCTCGCTCACCCGTCCGGCCCCGCTGCCGCCAGAGGAGGAGCAGCTGGGCGAGCCGCAGGTGCGCCACTTTAGCGGTTCCCTCGAGCGGGACTGGTGGATCAGCTCCTACTCCGGGCTGGCGGCGCAGGGTCACGGTCACAGCAAGGGCGTACTCGCCAATCCCGGCTTCGATGACGAGGTAGTGACCGAGGCGGCCGCGCTGGCTGCCGAGCAACCGGAGGAGGCACCCCAGCCTTCCATCTTTACCTTCCCGAAAGGGGCGCGCCCCGGCACCCTGCTGCACAGCCTGTTCGAGACCATCGACTTTCAAAGCGCCGCGGGCGAGCTGCTGGCAGAGCATATCGCCACCTTGCTGGCGCAGGACGGCTTCGACGAGAGCTGGGCTCCCGTGCTGCAACAGCAGGTGGAGGCGGTGCTGGATACCCCGCTGGAGACTGGCTTTGGCGAGCCGGTGCGGCTGCGGGACTTGAGTGCCGAGCGCAAACAGGTGGAGCTGGAGTTCTTCCTGCCCATGGGGCGGGTGACGGCACCGGCGCTGACCGCCCTCTGCCAGCAGCACGACCCGCTGTCGCGGGGCAACAAGCCGCTCAGCTTTGCCACCGTGCAGGGGATGCTCAAGGGCTTTATCGATCTGGTGTTCGAGTGGCAGGGACGCTGGTATCTGCTCGACTACAAATCCAACCATCTCGGCATGAGCCCCGCCGATTACAGCCGTTCGGCGCTGGAGCGGGCGATGGCCGAGCACCGCTACGACCTGCAATACCAGCTCTACTCGCTGGCGCTGCACCGGCTGCTCACCCTGCGCCTGCCGGGTTACGACTTCGAGCAGCACTTTGGCGGCGTTTTCTATCTGTTCCTGCGCGGCATGCCGCAGGGGGGCATTTTCCATACCCGCCCGAGCCGTGAACTGGTGCTGGGGCTGGATGAGTTGTTTAGAAACGGTGATCGCTCTGGCGGTGTTTCATCAACAGAATTAAACGAGGTAGAGGCATGAGCGGCACCATGATCAGCACCGCAGCCAGCGCAATGATGGTTGAACGGCTCAAAACACTGGCGCTGGCTGGCCGCATCCGCCAGCTGGATCTGCAATTTGCCCGGCTGGTGGCAGACCTTGGCGGCAGCCCCGAGCTGGTGCTGGGGGCGGCGCTCACCTGCTTCGAGCTGGGGCGTGGCCATGTCTGCCTGCCGCTTGAAATGTTGACTGCCGGATCCCTGCGACCGTTCGGGCTGGATCCCCAGCAGAGCCGGGATCTGCTGGGGGATCTGGCGGCTCCTGCCCGCTGGCCCGCCCTGTTTGCAGAGAGTCCCTTGGTTGGCACCGAGCAGGATGACGGGCTAACCCCGCGCTGGCCGCTGCGGCTGTGGCACGGGCGGCTCTACCTCACCCGCTACCACGATTTTGAACTGGGGGTGGCCCGCCATCTGCGCGCCCTGAGCGAGCGAGCCGAATGGCCGGAGATTGCCCCGGCCCTGTCGCGGCTGTTTGCCCGCGACTACGGGCTGGTGTTTGGGGCCCTGCTGAAAGCCCGCCTCGCCCCCGACTTCTCGGCCCGCCACTTTATCGAGAAGTATCTCGATCTGGTGTTCCCCAATGAAGTGGATTGGCCCGCCATCGAGGCGCTGCTCGCCAGCGCCCAGGCGGCGAGCGACTTGAGCAAGCTGGATGCGCTGGTGCCCGAGGCGCTCTGCTGCAACGGCCAGAAACTGGCAGCGGCCACCGCGGCGGCGCGCCCCTTTGCGGTGATCTCCGGCGGCCCCGGCACCGGCAAGACAACCACAGTGGCCAAACTGCTCGCCATTCTGGTGGAGACCGGCCTGCAAGCAGGCAAGGCCCCGGCGATCCGGCTGGTGGCCCCCACCGGCAAGGCGGCGGCGCGCCTCACCGAGAGTATCGGCTCTGCCCTGCAGGCCCTCGATCTGCCCCCCGAGTGGGTCGAAGCGATCCCCACCGAAGCGGGCACCCTGCACCGGTTGCTCGGGGTCATTCCGGGGCGCAGTCAGTTCCGCCACCACGCGGGCAACCCGCTGCACCTCGACTTGCTGGTGGTGGATGAGGCCTCCATGGTTGACCTGCCGATGATGGCGCGCCTGCTCGATGCGTTGCCGAGCCACGCCCGCCTGATCCTGCTCGGCGACAAGGATCAGCTCGCCTCGGTGGAGGCGGGGGCCGTGCTCGGCGATATCTGCAGCTTTATTGAACAGGGCATCAGTCCGGCGCAGGCTGATTGGCTCTCCCGCCAGACCGGCTACCGCTTGCAGGGCACGCCCGCGGGGGCTCCGGTGCGCGACAGCCTCTGTCTGCTGGCCAAGAGCTGGCGCTTTGATCAGCATTCGGGCATCGGCCAGCTGGCGCGCGCCTGCAACAGCGGCGATGCCGCGGCGGTGGAATCAGTCTGGGGCGCAGGATTCGCCGATATCAGCCTGCACCCCTGGGCCGGGGAGGCCTACGATGCCCTGATTGCCCAAGGGGTGGCCGGTTACGGCAGCTATCTGCAGGCGGCCCGCGCGGGGGAAGATCCCGCCGCCGTGTTCAAGGCATTCAACAGCTTCCAGATCCTCTGCGCCCTGCGCGACGGCCCGTTCGGCGTGCTGGGGCTTAACGAGCGGCTCGAACTGGCCCTGTCACGGGCTGGCCTGATTGCCCGCGATGGCGACTGGTATGCCGGCCGCCCGGTAATGGTGGTGCGCAACGATCACGGCGTCGGCCTCTACAACGGCGATATGGGGCTCTGCCTGCCCGATGAAACTGGCCGGTTAAAGGTCTGGTTTGAGCAGCCGGACGGCACCCTGCGGGCTCTGCTGCCCAGCCGCTTGCCGCCCCACGAGACGGTCTACGCCATGACCATCCACAAATCCCAGGGTTCGGAGTTTGCCCATACCGTGCTGGTGCTGCCCGACAGCCCCAGCCCGCTGCTGACCCGCGAGCTGATCTATACCGGCATCACCCGCGCCAAGGCGAAACTCGATCTCTACGGCGATCGCGCCCTGCTGGCCCAAGCGGTACGGAAAAAGACCGAGCGTTATTCCGGATTGGCGGAGAGGTTGGGGGAGTGATTGATGGCGGCGGTAAAGGGATTTACTGCCGTCGAATTGGGAAATAATGTATATATTCACAGTCCCATATCAACCTATTTAAAATAAGGAGATACTTTAGCCCAGTTTAGAGAGATTAAAGGTTTTGGTTCCGATACAGGAAATTGGATTTCATCAATTGACTCCCGTCTAATCACATCAACGGATTTTAATTTTTCATTCCATAGGAAAATATAATCACCCATAAGGCCAACATAAACCAATCCTTTATTTTCATTATTTATTGAAATGTATTCCGTACTGGATTTTATGGATTTGGCACTGCTATTCCCGTATATGTATGAGAATGAAACCATAAATATCGCGATACAATAAGCTGCCATTTTAAATGGTTTTTCATAAAGTAATTTTCCAACCACCTCAATCGCAACCATCATCATGAAATTCAATAAAAGAAGCCAAAAAGCTGATGTGTCCACGAATATTGTGGAAAAAAGAAATAATATAATAATAGAAATCTGTATAGAACGGCAAAACATTAGTGCCAGATTACGTTTCGGCTCTTTAGTTTCTTGGCTTGCCAAAGTTTCCTTCTTGAGTGTTGTTGCTACCGCAATCAATCTACCTAGCCCAATTGCAAAGATGCCAATTAGAAATGTGATAATCATCGGTAATACGGAAATTTTTATGACATCTGAAGTGTTAATAAAGTGAAATGGGTTTATGTTAAAATTCAACCAAAAACCCAATAAATAAAGAGTAGAAAATAAAAGTGCATAAATTGTAGCAAATATTAATAATTTTTGAGCATCTATATTTTCCATTTTAAACACTATTTAAAATTAGTTTGGTCAGACTATACTACGGTAACATTGATGATTAGCCAATATTGATTTTTAAGAAATGTATTATTTGAATCCATAGATGTTGTGCATCTTTTACTTATCTTCTCACCACAACACATCGACGTCGTAGATTACGACTTCGTGTATCTCGTATGTTGGGCTTCGCAGGCTCAGCGCCAATCTACCGATCGTTTAGGTTGTAGCTGAGCGCAGCGAAGCCCAACGTTTACCGCGAAATCTCTTTTTTCCTTCCCCTCATCCCCGACCCTTCTCCTCCTTTTTTAATAAACGGGAGAAGGGAGTAATGCCGTTACCGCTGTCCGATTACGCTTCGCTAATCGAACCTACACGGCTGGTGAGCATATTTCCGATGCTGCTTTATCCCCTCTCCCTCCGGGAGAGGGCAGGGTGAGGGGAACAGGTTGGCACAATGCCCATTTCGCCCGCTTTGTGAAATCCGCTAGGGTGCAAAGAACGAAGTGAATTGCACCGCTGATATTGAGCTGGCAAAAGGTGTAATGCGCTTCGCTTATTACACCCTGCGCAGACGCTCTGCCTGTTTCCCTTCCGTCTGTTCCCCATCACGGCGGCCTCTGCGTATTGGTCTGCAAATGGGCTGCACTTGAGCCACACTTGCTGACGCCCTGAACGGCCCATTTATCATGCAGAGCGAGCAGCCGATAACCGGATAGCAGGGGGAGAGTGGCATTCTGGCTGACAGGATTTTCGCCGTGTGCCAAGGTAGCGCTTCACGCCGACTCGACAACGCCGTTTGGTGGGCAAGCAAGAGTGACGCAGGCAAGAAGAGAGGATGACCTCATATGCGCAAAGAGAGTGATCCGGTCAGGATCTCCGACCTCAGCGAGTCTGTGGTACACGGGATTCTGGAGGTGATCAGCGACGGCATCTGGGATTGGAATGCCAATACCGGCTTTGTCTATCGCAATCCCGGCTGGTATCAGATGCTGGGCTATGAACCGCACTCCCTCGGCAATACCGTCTTTACCTGGGAGAGCGTGATCCATCCCGATGACATTGCGGCGGTGATGGCGAAGTTCGATCTCTGTCTCAATGGCAGCGCCCATGAGTATCGCGCCGAGTATCGTTGCCGCACCCGCGATGGCGATTACCTCTGGATTGAGGATTGCGGCCACATTATTGCCCGCAATCCCGATGGCTCGGTGGCGCGGATGATCGGCGCCCATCGCAATATCCACGCCAGCAAGCTGCTGCAGGAGCAACTGGAGCGGCGCAACAGCTCGCTGGAGCAGCTGATCGCCGAGCGCACCGCCGAGCTGGCGCGGCTCAACGAGGAGTTGCAACGCAAAGTGGACGAGAATCGCCTGCTGGCAGAGACCGATGCGCTGACCGGCGCCGCCAGCCGTTATCGGCTGGAGCGGGCGTTGCAGCTGGAGTGCGAGCGGGCACGGCGCTTCCATCAGCCTTTCTCGGTGATCGCCATGGATGTGGACAACTTCAAGCAGATCAACGACAGCTATGGCCACCACACCGGGGATCAGACCCTGATCAACATAGTGGCGCTGATCCGCCGCCATATTCGCGAGATCGATCTGCTGGCCCGCTGGGGCGGTGACGAGTTTATGGTGGTGCTGCCCAATACTCGCCATGCCGAGGCACAGCTGGTGGCGAGCAAGTTCCAGCTGCTGTTGCAGCGCGAGACGATCTGCCCTCACGGCCCGGCGACCCTGAGTTTCGGGTTGGCGGAGTATGAGCAGGATGAGCAGAAGGAGAGCCTGATGGTGCGTGCCGATCGGGCGCTCTATCAGGCCAAGCTGCAGGGCAAGAACCGGATCTGCTGAGGGCGGGACGGCAAATGGAAAGGGCCGCAGGCGTGAAACCTGCGGCCCTTTTGCATGGGAACGCGGCCGCCTTAGAAGTGGTAGCGAATGCCCAGCTTGAGGGTGTCGAGGGAGTAGTGATCGTCACCCAGGGTCATGGCGTTGAACTGGCGCTCGTAACCGATCCCCGCAGAGATATGGTCGTTGAAGGCGTAGTCGATGCCCACTTCCAGATTGGGGTGAACGGTGCCCTTGGTCTCGCTGCGGCGACCCTGAACACTCATGCCGAGGATGGTGCCGTTGCCGATCATCTCGACTTCGGTGCTGGTGTAAGCCACGCCCGGCTTGGCGTAGGCGCTGAAGCCCCAGGCCAGCGGCTGGCTCAGCTTGGCGGCCAGGCTGATGCTGCGGGTATCGATGGTGGTGTCGGTGAAGCCGGTCAGGCCCGGGCTGGTGATCCACATCAGCTGGCTCATGCGCTGGGCATGCAGACCGCTTTCGATGGCCAGCCAGTCGTTGAGGTGGTAGCCGACGATCAGGCTGCCACCGTCGAGCTGGTCGTCGATGATGTTGGCGTCGTGCGCTCGCTGGGCCACGCCATCCAGATCCATTTTGGAGGTGGTGAGATCCAGACCGAGATACCAGCCCTCGGCACACGCGGCGCCGCTGAGGGTGAGACCGAGCAGGGAGAGGGCAACTGCACTGTTAAACTTGTTCATGGATTATCTGTCCTGATGTGTGAACTGCGTGTGATTGAACTCTTTCATCCATGAAAGTTATTAATATTTCCTGCACTCCTGTATTCGAGGCGGCGCAGTATAGTCAGCTCGTTTTTCAATAACAACCCGTGTGCCAGCGGTGATTTGCTGCAAATAAAAATCGGCATAAACAATAACTGGGTAATTAATGATTAATTTAGAGCTATCACTTTATTTATAAATTACCAAAATAAACGAAATAACCGTAACCGGGCTATTTGCTGGCCGATCGGCCGGAGGGGGTTGATATCCCTTGGGTTTCTTTTTCGCTCCGCAAGGAGCATCTGATTGCAAACTGAATGATGATTAATCAGTTGTAAATGGGGTCGATTGCCAACTTTTTGTTGTTATTTTGACCGGTCGGATCTCGTCGCTGGTGGCCAAAATTTTTTGGCTGGTTGCATTTTTTATCTGCAAAAGGCGATGTTTGACTCTCGTTGTTGCTGTCTTTTTGCTCGCCAATGGTCGCTTTTGCTGCATGTCGTTCATCTGAGCTCTGGCTGCCCCGGGAGGAGCAAGGGCCGACTTGGCCGAACCCGACCGGCCGGTTGGCCACGGCGCCGTTTGCCGATGGGTGAGACGAAAAAAGGGGGCGGGCAGGGTGAGTCGCTATTTTATGAGGGCGCGCACAGCGGCCTGATGACAACTTTGAAGGGCTCCACATTCTGATTATCCGGAGTGTGTTAGGGCAATATTTTGCCGAGCGATTCGCTATTGATTAAATCTTTATTATTGCGGTGCTGGTCACACCGACCAATTCAATTTGCCGGGGGCGGCTGATACGCTGCCGAATCCCGATTATGAGAAATAACAATCAGATGTAATCGGGTCGTCACGGGTGCTGCAACAAGGATAATAAATATGTCGACAATATTGATTCTGGTGGTGGTGGGGCTGGTTGCCTACGCCATGCTCAAGCGGTTCAATCCGCAGGCGACCTTGCTGACCGCGGGTCTGGTGCTGCTGGCGTATGCCCAGTGGGCGGGGATCAACCCGATCCTGCCGGCCGAGAACAGTCAGGGCTTCTGGTTTTTCGATCTGTGGGAGAAGTTCGCCATGGTGACCAACTCCCGCCTCGCCTCCACCGGTCTGACCCTGGTGGCGATTGCCGGGGTGGCCACCTACCTCAACCAGATCGGCGCCTCGGCGGCGCTGGTGAAGGCCACTTCCCGCCCCATCATGGCGCTGAAGAATCCCTATGTGCTGCTGGCGATCATCCTGCTGCTGGTCTCCATCCTCTACGTCTTTATCACCGGGGCGACCTCGCTCTCCCTGCTGCTGATGGGCACCCTCTATCCGCTGCTGCGCAACGCCGGGATCAGCGCTAAGACGGCGGTGGCGACCATCGTCATCCCCACCGCGTGGGAGTTTGGCCCCGGCCAGATCAATGCGGTGATCGGTGCCAAGGCGATCAATATCGAGGTGATGCCGTTTGTGGTGAACCATCAGCTGCTGTTCCAGATCGCGCTGCTGGTGATCATCCCCTTCGTCAATATCGCGTGGCAGCGCTACTGCGACCGCAAGGATGGCCATGACACCGCCGCCGAGCGGGGCAAGTATCTGCACGAGCTGGAGGCAAAACACGAGAACACCCCGGGCTACTACGCCCTGCTGCCGGTGATCCCCTTCGTCTTTCTGTTCGGCTTCTCCGAGCTGTTTGTCAGCGCCATCAAGATGACCATTCCGGTGGCCATGATGTCGACCATGACCCTCTGCATCATCATCGAGGCGCTGCGCTACCGCTCTCTCAACAAGGCATTCGCCAACTTCGAGGCCTGGCTGACCGGCACCGGGATGATCTTCGGCAGCGTGCTGACCCTGATGCTGGCGGCCGAGTTCTTTTCCGCCGGTCTCACCAATATCGGCGCCATCACCCAGCTGATCGATCTGGCCAAGTCGTTCGAGCTCAACCCGCTCGGGCTGTCGCTGGTCTTCTCGCTCTTTATCCTGCTGACCGCCTTTATCACCGGCTCGGGCAACGCCCCCGTGATGGCGTTTATTCCCATCGTGCCGCTGGTCTCCAGCCAGTTCGACATCAACCCGCTGTTGCTGCTGGTGCCGATCCTGTTCGCGGCCGGCATTGGCCGCACCATCTCGCCGGTGGCGGGGGTGATCATCACGGTCTCCGGCATCGCCAACCTGAGCCCGGTGGATGTAGTGAAGCGCACCTTCGTGCCCATGATGGCGAGCATGGCGGTGGTGATGGCGCTGACGGCCATTCGCTATATCTGATTGGATTGCCATCTGCTGACGCCTGCCCTGTGGCTGGCGTTTTTCATGGCGCAAAAAAGAGTAGAGCGGTGCTTTTGCAAGCGCCGCTCAAGATCAGGAAAGAGGAAAAACCTTGCGGTTTAAAAAATACAAATTTGGAAGCAAACAATCGATTTCTAAACCAGGAAGGGTCTTGAATTCGATACGTCAAAAGTATGCGTGATGAGCTATGCAGCACTAGCAAAATGTTTTCCGGTTCAAGGATATGCGCTGGCGGGTATCAGATTTTGCGACCGCTGGCCGGAACTGGTCAGGCCTCGGCGCCATTTCAGCCGTTTACGGGCGACCACCATCTTTTTGGTGTCAATATCTGAGCCTTGGCGGTACAAATAGAGGCGACCCCGCTGCGGCATAACCATGCAGTCACGATGCAACTACAAGGATGAGTCCCGTGAGCTACAGCCAGACCCTGGCCACCCAGATCCTCGATACCCTGAAGAAGACCCTGACCGACAAGGGGATCCGCTATCAGACGCTGGCGGAGGCGATGGGGGTCTCCATTGCCACCATCAAGCGGATGATGAACAAGCCCTCCCTGCCGTTCGATACCCTGCTGGAGATCTGCCATCTGGTGGGGCTCTCGTTCGAGGAGCTGCTGGAGCGCACTCAGGATGCCCAGAGCCGGCGCGCCGTCTTCACTCAGGAGCAGGACGAGGCGTTTCACAACGAGCCGGGCCTCTATGCCTTTCTGGCCAATATCTTCTGGCGTGACAAGACGTTGATCGATCTCAAGCGGGAGTACGGCCTGACCGATGCCTCCTGCTACCTCTATCTGCGCAAGCTGGAGAAGCTCGGCATCCTGCAGCTTGGCATCGACAACAGTTACCACTTCCTCATCAGCGAGCGGATCAGCTTCGAGCAGCACAGCCGCTTCGCCCGCCAGCAGGCGCGGCAGGCGATGTCGATGCTGGGGGAGTATCTGGTGGAGAACATGCACAAGTCGAACAACTATCTGGCGCTCTGCCAGCTCCACCTCAACGAGAGCGAGGCGATGGGGCTGATCGAGCGGATGAAGGAGTACTGGCATCAGGAGCTCAAGCTCAACCGCCCCGCCATCGGCCCGCAGGAGCACCGCAAGACCTACACCATGTCGCTGCAACTGGCCGACTGCGGCTATCAGAGCTTTGACGACATGATCCCCAATATCGACAACTGATCCCGGCGGATCCTGCGGGATCCGCATCTGCTCGTGAGCCTGAACGAGGCTACTCTGCCAGTTGCGCGGGCTGCGTTTTGGCGATGATGGGTTGCAACGCCCGCGTATCTAGGCAGATACGGATTGCATCCGGCCGCCAGTGTTCGATATCGCAATCCACCAGGGCCCCCCGCTCGTCGTAGTTGACCCGCACCAGCCGCAGCACCGCGATCCCCTCCGCCAGATTGAGGGCGCGGGCGATGGCGCCGCGCGCCGCCGAGGGGGTGATCTCGAGACTCGCCCCACCCTGGCCTATGCCATAGCGCTGCTGATAGAGCTCGGTGAGGGAGCTGGCCAGCGGTGCGCTGGCGATATCGGGAAAGCGACTCGCCAGCAGATGGTGGCTGACGTGGAGCACCGGGCGGCCGTCGATCAGCCGCAGGCGGCGAATTTCATACAGCGGCGTAAAAGGATCCAGCCCCATCCAGCGGCACAGCTCACTGCTGGCGAGCTCGCTGCCGTGGGCCAGCACCCGGGTTTCGGCGGTGCGCTGCTGCTCGCCGATCCACTGGTGAAAGTGGGTGTGGATGGCGGGATCGTAGGTGAGGCGAGGCGGCGCCACGAACCAGCCACGCCGCTCGGCCCGGTAGATAAGGCCATCCGCCTCGAGGCTGGATAGCGCCTCCTTGATGGTGATGCGGGTGGTGGCAAAACGCTCGCTCAGGGCCCGTTCGGCGGGCAACTGCTGCCCCGCCGCCAGCTGGCCGCTGCCGATATAGCGGCGCAGGGTCTGGCAAATCTGTTCACACTTGGAGGCGCGGCCCTCAGCCGCTAGCCGTTCGCTCAATCTCGGTTCAATCACGCTCATGTCCCTGTCGCTCATTCTGGCTGTGCGGGCTGGCCTGGCCCTTGTTGGTTCAGCCCTTGCTGGAGTAGTCCAGCCTCACTTGGGTTCAGAGTTGTAACCGCTGCGGATGACAGCGACATGACAGGGCAATTGTCATCAAACTGCCATCAAAGCGCCCCGCGACCGTCATATTTCCCCTCTAGCATCCCTCTCGAACCTTAACTGACCTAGTCCAGAGGGATGGGATGATGAAAAGCGTGATCGCAAGTGCACTGGCTCTGGTAGCCATCAGCCAACCGCTGTTTGCTGCCGAAAATATCGCGGATCTTGAGAAGGCCGCCCGCGGCGAAGGGCAGCTCAGCAGTATCGGCATGCCCGACAGCTGGGCTAACTGGAAGGATACCTGGCAGCAGCTGGGCAACATCTACGGCATCAAGCATCAGGATACCGACATGAGCTCGGCGCAGGAGATCGCCAAGTTCGCTGCCGAGAAGGCCAACGCCACCGCCGACATCGGCGACGTGGGCGGCGCCTTCGGTCCGGTTGCGGTCAAGCAGGGGGTCACCCAACCCTACAAGCCCTCCACCTGGGCCGATATTCCCAACTGGGCCAAGGATGCGGACGGTCACTGGATGCTGGCCTATACCGGCACTATCGCCTTCCTGATCAACAAGGATCTGGTCAAGGCCGCCCCCACCAGCTGGCAATCCCTGCTGGGCGGCAACTACAAGGTGACCCTGGGTGATGTGGGTGTTGCCTCCCAGGCCAACAACGGCGTGCTGGCGGCGGCCTACGCCACCGGTGGCAGCGAGAAGAATCTCAAGCCCGCCCTGGAGTTGTTCGGCAAGCTGGCCCAGCAGGGTCGCCTGTCGCTGAACGACCCGACCATCGCCAACATCGAGAAGGGCGAGGTGGAAGTGGGGGTGCTGTGGGACTTCAACGCCCTCAACTACCGCGACCAGATCGACCCCAAGAAGTTTGAAGTGGTGATCCCGAGCGACGGCTCCGTCATCGCCGGTTACACCACCATCATCAACAAGTGGGCCAAGAACCCCAACGCCGCCAAGCTGGCGCGGGAATACATCCTCTCCGATGCCGGTCAGATCAACCTGGCGCGTGGCTATGCCCGCCCGATCCGCAGCAACGTTGCGCTGCCAGATGACGTGAAGGCCAAGCTGCTGCCGGCCGAGCAGTATGCCAAGGCCAAGCCGGTGCAGGATCACGCAGCCTGGGAGCAGAGCTCCAAGGCCCTGCCGCGTCAGTGGCAAGAGAACGTCATGATCTACATGCAGTAAGGAGCGGCCAGTGCAACACAAGGTGATAGTGGTACTTGTGGATGGCCTCTCTGCCGGGGTAGCCCATGGGATGGGCTACCTCGCAGGCATGGTGGAGGCGGAGCGTGGCCTCTATACGACCCTCAGCTGCGCCCTGCCATCCCTCTCCCGGCCTCTCTACGAGTGCATCCTGACCGGCGTTCCGCCGGTAGCGAGCGGCATCACCCACAACGGGGTGAGCCGTCTCAGTCTGCATGACTCCATCTTCCATCTGGCCCGCGCCGCGGGTAAACGCACCGCAGCGGCGGCCTACTACTGGGTGAGCGAGCTTTACAACAAGAGCCCCTGGCTGGCGGCCCGCGATCGCTTTACTCACGACGAGCAGCTGCCGATCCAGCACGGCTGCTTCTACTGGGATGACAACTACCCCGACAGCCATCTGCTGATGGACGGCGAGTGGCTGCGCAGCCAGTACGATCCCGATTTTCTGCTGATCCACCCGATGGGGGTGGATGATGCGGGCCACAAGTTTGGCTTCGACTCCCGCCAGTACCGCAATCAGGCGCGCCGCATGGATAGCCTGCTGGCCGATCTGCTGCCCCAGTGGCTGGCGGAGGGGTATCAGGTGGTGGTCACCTCGGATCACGGCATGAACAACGACCTGAGCCACGGCGGCACCCTGCCTGAAGAGCGCACCGTGCCGCTCTGGCTGTTTGGCGATGCCTTCGTCGAGCGCTGGCCGGATGGGGTGGCGATTGCCCAGACCCAGCTCTGCGCCCTGATGGCGGATCTGCTGGGGGTTTCCCACGACAAGCCGGCAGCGCCACCGCTGCTCAAGGCCGCCTTTATGCGCGAGGTGCACTGATGATGCCTGCAACCACCGAGATCCTGGTGGATCAACCCGTGGCAACCAAGCAGAAGGTGCGCCGCCACTGGCTGCCCGCGCTGGTGCTGCTGCCGTTTATCCTCTTGATGATCCTGTTCCAGCTCGCCCCCATGGTGTGGGTGCTGGTGGGCAGTTTCCAGACCCCCGATGGCTGGGGCATCGACTACTACCGGGAGATTTTGAGCTCTCCCTTCTACCTGCAATCGTTCGGCAACTCATTGCGCATCGCCGGTATCGCCAGTCTGGCGGGGCTTGCTATCGGCACCCTCGGTGCAGCCGCGCTGCGCCACAGCGGCGAGCGGGTCAAGCGGGTGCTGCTGGCCTTTGTGACCATGACCGGCAACTTCAGTGGGGTGCCGCTGGCGTTCGCCTTCATCATCATTCTCGGCATCAACGGTGCAGTGACCCTGCTGCTGAAATCCTGGGGATTGATAGACGGCTTCAACCTCTACTCGGGCAGCGGCCTTATCCTCATCTACATCTATTTCCAGATCCCGCTCGCCCTGCTGCTGCTCTATCCGGCCTTCGATGCGCTGCAGGATGAGTGGCCGCAAGCGGCCGCGCTGCTCGGCTCGAGCAAAGGGCAGTATGTGTGGCACGTGGCGCTGCCGGTACTGACGCCTGCGCTGCTTGGCACCCTGATCATCCTGTTTGCCAACGCGGTGGGGGCCTATGCCTCCGCCTACGCCCTCACTACCGGCAACTTCAATCTGGTGACCATCCGGGTGGCCAGTCTGGTCTCCGGCGACATCTTCCTCGAGCCCAATATGGCGGCGGCGCTGGCGGTGATCCTGATGGTGCTGCTGGGAGTGGTGACGGCCGCCAACCAGTGGTTGCTGAAAAAGAGCTATGTGAACAAGGGGCAATCCCATGCATGATTTGATGCCGCGCTGGCCCAAGTGGGTGCTGGGTGGGCTGGTCGCCACCCTGCTGCTGCCGCTGTTGGCCACGTTTCTCTACTCCATCTCCACCCGCTGGGGGGCGACCCTGCTGCCGGATGGCTTCACCCTCGACTGGTATCTCAAGCTGTGGGGCGATCCGCGCTTTCTGGCGGCGTTTGGCCGCAGCCTCCTGGTCTGTTTCGCCACCCTGCTGCTGGGAACCCTGGTGCTGGTACCCACCGTGCTGGTGGTGGCCTACTACTTCCCCAAGCTGGATCCCTGGATGAACCTGTTGATCCTGCTCCCCTTCGCGGTGCCGCCAGTGGTCTCCTCAGTCGGGCTGCTGCAAATCTACGCCGACGGCGTGCTGCCGATTATCGGCACGCCGTGGATCCTGATCGGCACCTGGTTCACCGTGGTGCTCCCCTTTATGTACCGGGCGCTGGCCAATAGCCTGCAGGGGGTGCCGCTGAAAGATCTGATGGATGCCGCCCACCTGCTGGGGGCGAGTAGTCGGCGCGCCTTCCTGCTGGTGGTGATCCCCTGCCTGCGCAAGGGATTGCTGGCTGCGCTGTTTCTCTCCCTCTCCTTCCTGCTCGGCGAGTTCGTGTTCGCCAACATGCTGGTGGGCACCCGTTACGAGACCCTGCAGGTCTACCTCTACAACATGCGTGCTACTTCGGGCCACTTCACCAGTGCGCTGGTGATGAGCTACTTCCTGCTGACCCTGCTGCTCACCTGGGCGGCCAACAGATTTCATCGGTGAATCAACATGTTCCATCTAGAAGTGAATCAACTGCACAAATCCTACGGCGATACCAGAGTGTTCGAGGGGATCGAATTCGGCATTCGCAAGGGGGAGCTGGTGACCCTGCTCGGCCCCTCCGGCTGTGGCAAGTCAACCCTGCTGCGGGCGCTGGCCGGGCTCACCCCGGTAGATGGCGGTCAGGTGCGGGTGGCCGGTGAAGATATCACCTGGCAGGAACCCCAGAAGCGGGGCATCGGCATGGTGTTCCAGAGCTATGCGCTTTTCCCCAACATGACGGTGTGGGACAACGTTGCCTTCGGCCTCAAGATGAAACCCCAGCCGGGACGGGATCTTGCCGCCAGCGTGCAGGAGGCGCTGGAGCTGGTGGAGCTGACCGGCTTCGAGCGCCGCTATCCGGCCGAGCTCTCCGGCGGCCAGCGCCAGCGGGTGGCGCTGGCCCGGGCTCTGGTGGTGCAGCCGCGGATCCTGCTGCTGGACGAGCCGCTCTCGGCGCTGGATGCCCGCATCCGCCGCAGCCTGCGCCAGCAGATCCGCGAGATCCAGCAGCGCCTTGAGCTCACCACCATCTTCGTGACCCACGATCAGGAGGAGGCGCTGACCATGTCGGATCGGATCTTCCTGATGAACAAGGGATCCATCGTCCAGAGCGGTACGCCGGAGGAGATCTATACCCGTCCCGCCAGCGAGTTTGTGGCGAGCTTTATCGGCAACTACAACCTGCTTGGCGCAGAGCAGGGCAAGTCGCTGTTTGGCCCCCGTTTTCAGGGCAAGCTGGCGCTGCGACCCGAGTCCCTCTCCCTGCTGCCGGCTGGCGCTCACAGCGACGAACCGAACCTGCCGGGGGTGATCAGCGGGCAACAGCTGCTCGGCAACGTGATCCGCTATCAGGTGACCTGCGAGGCAGGTGTGCTGACGGTGGATTGCCTCAACCGCTCGGCCCGCGAGCTGCTGCCGGTGGGGCGCTCCGTGACCCTGGTAGTGGCCCGGGATCAGCTCTGTGAGGTAGCATGAGGCGGCATTTCATTTCCATTTTCACTGCGAGGAGCGCCCATGGCACTGGCACTGTTTGATCTGGACGAGACCCTGATTGCCGGGGATTCCGCCAGCCTCTGGCTGGAGTACATGGTGGCCGAGGAGCTGGCCCCCGCCAGCATGATTGCCGAGGAGCAGGGGATGATGTCCCTCTACCATCAGGGCAAGATGGACATGCACCAGTACATGGCCTTCACCCTGCAACCGCTGGCGGGCAAGACGCGCCAGTGGCTCGACTCGCTCTGTAGCCGCTTTGCCGAGCAGGTGCTGCGCGAGCGCATCTATCCAGAGGGGCTGGCACGTATCGAGTGGCACCGCCAGCGTGGTGACGAGCTGGTGCTCATCTCCGCCTCCGGCGAACATCTGGTGGCCCCCATGGCGCGGATGCTGGGGATGGAGCACTGTGTCGCCATCCTGCTCGATGAAGAGTCCGGCATGCTGACCGGCCAGACCCGCGGCACCCTCAGTTTTCGCGAGGGCAAGGTGGCCCGCATCAACCAGCTTTTTGCCGGGCGGGAACAGCTCTGGCAGGAGAGCTTTGGTTACAGCGATTCTCACAATGATCTGCCCATGCTGCGGGCAGTGAACCATCCCCATGCGGTCAATCCGGCCCCCGCGCTGCGTCAGCAGGCCGAGGAGCTGGGCTGGCCCGTGCTGGAGTGGCAGCGCCAGCTTTGAGTACCGGTTGGTGGGGATGAAAAAGTGGTGATGAAAAAAGAGAGAGGCCGGAAGGCCTCTCTCTTGTTATCTGAGCGCTGCTGTTGGCTGTCATGCCTCGTTGGCGCGTAGCGGCTCCTCATCAGACGCTTTGTCCGCGGGACGCGGTTCATCCGGCAGTGCTGTCTGTTCGCCGTTTTGCGGGAAGCAGATGCGGTTTTTCCCCTCCCGCTTGGCGCGATAAACGGCGTTGTCTGCGAGCTCAATCAGATCTTTGCCAGACATACCGGGTTTGCTGAAGGCGACGCCGCCGCTGATAGTGATGGTGAGATCCACCTCGCGCCACTCCAGCTGCTCCACTCCGATCCGGAAGGTCTCCAGCAGGGAGGGGAGCATGGGTTGATCCTCGCCATAGCGGAAGATGAGCACCAGCTCCTCGCCACCATAGCGGCAGAACCAGCCCCAGTCGTGGAACAGTCGCATGCCGAGTTTGCCCACCCGCTTGAGCACCACGTCACCGGTCTGGTGGCCGAAGGTGTCGTTGACCCGTTTGAAGTTGTCGAGATCGAACATCACCAGCCCGAAGGGGTGGCCCTGCTTGATCTGCTGTTGCAGGCATTCGTCGAAGAAGCGGCGGTTATAGAGGCCGGTGAGCTTGTCCTGATTGGCTTGCAGCCGGATCTGGGCGAAGTCCTGGCTGGCGGCATCCATCTCTTCGTAGACTTTGGCCAGCTCCAGCATGCGGCGGCCGTTGTAGGCGATACCGCCGGAGCGGCTGGCCCGGATCAGCAGGGTGATCTCGCCCAGCATGCGGCGGAAGTAGCGTGACCAGAGCATGGCGAGCAGCAGATAGAGTACGCAGGCAACGCCGATCATCAGCTGCACGTTGACGGAGACGCTGTCTATCACCCGTTCCATGCTGGCGGTAGGTTCGACGCTGAGCAGGACCCAGCGCTGCTCGGGAATGCGGTTGTAGGCGACCATCTGGCCGCTTGCCTCATCGAGGAAGAAGCCCTGATCGCCCTTCATCCGTATCAGCCATGTAGGGTCGGCCAGCGGCTTGAAGACGCGGGCGCGATCCGGGTGCGCCAGTACCAGCCCCTCGTGGTTGATCAGCATCTGATAACCCCGCCCGTCGTGATAATCCACACCGCGTTTGTTGTTGAGCCAGCTGGCGAGCGGAGTGAGTTGGGTATCGAGGGAGAGCACACCGACCCGTTTGCCATCCGGGGTCAGGATGACCCGGGCCAGCGCCATGGTGAGGGTGCCGAGGGTGTAGTCGTAGTAGGGGTCGGTAAAGACAATCTGGCCGGGGTGGCTGGCTGCCAGCTTGTACCAGGGGCGAACCCGGGGATCGAACCTTTCGTCAGCCTGCCATGCCGGGTGGATCAGCATCTTGCGATACTCGGTGCCGACATAGACATAGTCGAGCTCCATCACCTTGTGATAGGCCCGCCACGACTGGAGATAGTGCTCGCCGTTGCGAATGGTCGGCTCAATGAAGTCCTGATAATTTACCTGCTGGTAAATCAGCGTAAACTGGCGTTTGAGCGTCTCCAGATAGGGTTCGAGCAGGGTGTGCAGATATTGGGTATTGCGGGCCACCAGATTTTGTTCCTGCTCGTTGCGCAGGGTGCGCTCCATATGCAGGTAGTAGATGCTGCCCAGCAGCAAAACAGGGATAAAGAGCAGGAGGAGGCCCAACCGCATGCGGGAGATTAATGACCACGTATTCCTGGGCTTGCCGCGGGGCATGAAGAGATCCTTTTCAGCACGAGTGAGACCAGCATATATGATGGCGTTCGGCTCGTCTAAAGGCAGGATGTGAGAATTTGCTGATGCTCAATCATTCTCTGCTCTGCCATCTCCATGACGGCAGCATTATTCTGCTGCTGCTCGCCCTGTGCATCGAATACCTCATTTTTCGCCGCGGGCTCAACATGGTGCGAGTGCGCCGTCTGCTGGTGGTGGACGGGGTTTCGGCACTGGCCCTGTTCGGCATCTTTGCCACCGGTAGTCTGCTGGCGCTCGAACATGCCGGCTCGCTGGCGGCTCTCTTCGCCCACCCGGCTCACGGCATGCAGACCCTGCTCTTTCTGGTGATCGTGGGATCGCTCGATTACCCCAGTCGCCTCTTCTATCGTTGGCGCCGCTCCCTGCGGCTGGGTCGCGCGCCGATGATCTCCATCCAGCAGCAATTCCGGGTGATCTGGATCCTGCGTGGCAACATGTTGCTAGTGCTGATCTTCGCCCTGCTGGTAAAACATCCACTGCCATAAAGACAAGAGGGTGGGGAGACGGGTATCTTGGATCAGATAACCCGCAAAACGCTGATTTAAGGATGAATCATCATGCGTTCCAATCTGATGTTGCTGATGGCTGCCACCATCTGGGGCATGGGCTTTGTCGCCCAGCGTCTCGGGATGGACCATATGGGGCCATACACCTTCAATGGCCTGCGCTTTCTGCTCGGCGCCTTCTCTCTGCTGCCGCTGCTCTGGTGGCTCAAATCCCGACAACCTGTTGCCGTCGCGGGCGATCATCGCCAACTGCTGACCGGTGGTGTGCTGGCCGGGCTGGTGTTGTTCTGCGCCGCCTCCCTGCAACAGGTGGGGCTGCTCTACACCACAGCCGCCAAGGCCGGTTTTATCACCGGCCTCTACATCATTCTTGTGCCTGTGCTGGGTTTGCTGTTGCACCACAAGACCGGTACCAACACCTGGATTGGCGCCCTTATCGCGCTGGCCGGTCTCTATCTGCTGAGCGTGACCGATGACTTTTCCATCGGCTTTGGCGATCTGCTGCAGGTGATTGGCGCGCTGTTCTGGGCGATCCATCTGCTGCTGGTGGATCACTACTCCAACCGGGTGGCCCCCATCAAGCTGGCTTGCGTGCAGTTTGTGGTGTGCGGTCTGCTCAGTCTCGTTACCGCCTTCATCGTCGAAACGCCGACGGTGGCCGGGGCGGTTGCCGGTTGGCAGGCGCTGCTCTACGCCGGTCTGGTCTCGGTGGGAGTTGGCTATACCCTGCAGGTGCTGGGGCAGCGCGGTGCCCATCCGGCCCATGCCGCCATCATTCTCAGTCTGGAGACCGTCTTCGCCGCCGTGGGTGGCGTGTTGCTGCTGGGCGAAACGCTGGATGAGCAGACGGTGGCGGGCTGTTCGCTGATGCTGGCGGGGATGCTGATCTCCCAGATCCGGCTGCGCTGGTGGTGGAAGTCGCGCCGCGACAAGGTGCCGCTGGCCAAGTAAACCGCGCTCTGCCTGCATAACAAAAACGCCCCGACTGTCGGGGCGTTTTACATGGTGGCTGTTCGGTCAGGGGCGCTGATCCAGCTCGCGTTCCAGCTCCATGGCCTTCTGGCGAGCCGGATGGGTATTGAGGCGCTGCCAGTAGGCTTGCAGATGCGGGAAGTGGGCCAGCTGGCCGCTTTGTGCCAGCAGATCCACCAGGAAGGAGTTCATGATGTCGGCGCCGGAGAGGCGATCCCCCACCAGATAGTGGCGATTTGCCATCACATCGTTGAGGTAGCCCAGCACCTTGGCACACTCCGCCTTGGCATAGTCCGGCAGGAAGCGCATCGGGCTGCCATCCTTGCGCACAAACATATCCAGCAGCAGTGGCAGGATGCCCGAGCTCTCGGCGAAGTGGAGCCACTGCAGATATTCGGCATACTCCGGGCTGTCGGTGGCCGGTGCCAGCCGTTCCGGAGCGTGGCGGGCAATCAGGTACTCGGTGATGGCGCCCGATTCCGCCAGTACCCGGCCATCGAACTCGATGACCGGCGACTTGCCGAGAGGGTGAATGGCTTTTAGCTCGGGCGGTGCCAGAAAGGTGGTGGCATCGCGCTGATACGCCTTGATCTCATAGGGCTGGCCCAGCTCTTCGAGCAGCCAGATGATGCGTTGGGAGCGGGATTTGTTCAGGTGGTGCAGGACTATCATAAGGACCTCGATTCGGTGGCAGGGTGGGATGTACGAGCGGGCGAGGGGGGCGGTTCACCGGCAGTAAAAAAAGAGCGGGCTGATGCCCGCTCTCTCTCGTTGACTGACTTATGCCTCCAGCGCCTGATCCAGATCCGCCAGAATGTCCTCGATCGCCTCGATCCCGACCGACAGCCGGATCATCTCGGGTTTGACCCCAGCCTTGGCCTGCTCCTCTTCGCTTAACTGGCGATGGGTGGTGGAGGCGGGGTGGCAGGCCAGCGACTTGGCGTCACCGATATTGACCAGCCGCTTGAATATCTTCAGTGCATCGTAGAAACGCACGCCAGCCTCGTAACCATCCTTCAGGCCGAACGAGAGAATCGCCGAGGGGCGACCGGCCATGTATTTCTCTGCCAGCAAGTAGTGCGGGTGACCCGGCAGACCGGCGTAGCTGACCCATGCCACTTTGGGATGATGCTTGAGGTGGTGGGCGACCCGCAGGGCGTTGTCGACGTGGCGCTCCATGCGCAGGCTCAGGGTCTCCAGCCCTTGCAGCAGCAGGAAGGCGTTCATCGGCGCCAGCGCCGCGCCGGTATTGCGCAGGGGCACTGTGCGTACCCGCCCAATAAAGGCGGCCGGGCCAAAGGCCTCGGTATAGACCACCCCGTGGTAGGAGGGTTCGGGTTTGGTCAGCTGGGGGAAGCGCTCGGCGTGATCCGCCCAGGGGAACTTGCCCGAGTCGACGATGACGCCACCCAGCGAATTGCCGTGGCCGCCGACATATTTGGTCAGGCTGTGGACCACGATGTCAGCGCCGTGTTCGATGGGCTTGCACAGCACCGGGGTGGCGACCGTGTTGTCGACGATAAGCGGCACGCCACGGGCGTGGGCTGCCTTGGCCAGCGCGGCCAGATCGACGATGTTGCCCGCCGGGTTGCCGATGCTCTCGCAGTAGACCGCCTTGGTCTTGTCGTCGATCAGGGCGGCGATGGCTTCGGCGCTGTCATCCTTGGCAAAGCGCACCTCGACCCCGAAACTCGGCAGCATGTGGGCGAACAAGGTGTAGGTGCCGCCATAGAGCTGGGGCGTGGAGACGATGTTGTCACCGGCTGCGGTCAGCGCCTGAATGGCGTAGGTGATGGCGGCGGAACCTGCCGAGACCACCAGTGCGGCGATCCCCCCTTCCAGCGCGGCCATCCGCTGCTCCAGCACATCATTGGTGGGGTTCATGATGCGGGTGTAGATATTGCCCGGCACCGCCAGATTGAACAGATCCGCCCCGTGCTGGGCGCTCTCGAATTCGTAAGCCACCGTCTGGTAGATGGGTACGGCAACGGCTTTGGTGGTGGGGTCGTTGGTAAAGCCGTGGTGCAGGGCCAGGGTCGCATCTTTCATCACACACTCCTTGTTGGATGTTGCTTATGGCAGTTATAGATGGATAGACGTCCAATCTATCAGGCCCATGGCCGATGTAAACAGCAAGATCCGGCAAAGCAATTGCTCCCGCAGGGGATGCCCGTCCCGAGTGGATGGCACGGCTCGCACTCAGAGGCGGCGGCGATACTCCTTGTCGTCGATCTGGTTCATATCCCACTGCATCAGGCGGTTGAGCTGCTGCATGGGATCTTCGATAAGTGGCAGCGGGCGCGGCAGGATCCGCTTGAAGTAACGGCGCAGGATCTGCTGGATCCGGTTCGGTTTGGGATCGATGTGATGGTTCATGGTGAGGCTCCTTATGTTGTTGCTCAGCGTCATCGTCAGTATTGAGTTAAAATGAGGAAGTAAAAACTGATGACTTTTGAATGAAGGGTTTCCTCTTTTATGCCGACCGGTCGCCTCTACCAGCAATTTCAACGGCTCGCCCAGCAGCTTGGCTGCGATGAGCGGGAGATCAGTCTCGCCGAGGTGGCGGAGCTGCTCTGTTGCACCCCGCGCAATGCCCGTCTGCTGCTGCGGCGGATGCAGGATCAGGGCTGGCTCAACTGGACAGCGGAAGCGGGGCGGGGGCGGCGCTCCCGGCTCACTCTGCTCGACAGTCAGGAGAGCCTGACCCGGCGCCGCTTGCGGGATCTGCTCAGTGAGGGGCAGCTGGCGCAGGCGGTGCGGCTGGCCGAAGATCGCCTCGATCTGCTCACCCCGCTGCTGCTCGAGCAGCTAGGTCAGGCCACCCGCGAGGGGCGTCAGATCCTGCGGGTGCCCTACTACCGGCCGCTGCCGCAGCTGCTGCCTACCGGCCCGATGCGTCGCTCTGAGGTGCATCTCAGCCGCCAGATCTTCAACGGCCTCACCTGGCGAAATGAGGAAAATGGGGAAATCGAGGGCGATCTGGCTCACCACTGGGAACAGGTCGGCCCCTGCCACTGGCGTTTCTACCTGCGCCCGGCGGTGCGCTTTCACCACGGTCGAGAGCTGGTGGTGGAGGATGTGATGGAGAGTCTGCTGGCCCTGCGGGATCGCCCGCTGTTCGCCCATCTGGCGCGGCTGGAGAGCCCCTGGCCGCGCACCCTGGATCTCTATCTCGACAGCCCGGATCCCCTGCTGCCCGACCTGCTGGCCGAGCCGGTGGCGGCCATTTTGCCGCGCGAGCTCAAGGGGGAGGCGGGCTTTGCCCTGCAACCAGTGGGCACCGGCCCCTATCGGGTGATCGCCAACGACCCGCTGCAGCTGCGCCTCGCCGCTTTTGACGACTACTTCGGTCTGCGCGCCCTGCTCGACGAGATCGACATCTGGATGCTGCCGGAGCTGGCGGAGCGGCTGGAGAGCCACCTGCAGCTGGGACGCGACAGCCCCGAGCTTGGCATCATGCGCGGCGAGTCGGAGCTCGAATCGGGCTGCTACTTCCTGCTGCAGGATGAGCGCTCCCGTGCCTTGCAGGATCCTGCTCTGCGCTACTGGATCATTCAGCTGCTCAGTCCGGTGGCCCTGATGGCACGGGTTGCCCCCGAGCTGCAACGGGGCTGGACCAGCGCCCTCGGCATGCTGCCCCACTGGCGCGAGGCGCTGCCACCGCCGCAACCCCGGCCACAGAGCCTGCCACAGCGGCTGGTGCTCGCCTGTTTCAACCAGCATATCGAGTTCAACGAGTGTGCCGGTGCCATGGCCGACCTGCTCGGGTCGCAGGGAATTGAGCTGGAGGTGCGTACCCTCGATTACGGCCGCTGGGTGAGCGGCGAGGATGAGGATGTGGATCTCTGGCTTGGTACCCTCAACCTTGAACATGAGGGGCCCTTTGCCCCCTACGGCTGGTTGCAGGGCACTCCGCTGCTGCGCCGGGTGTGGGCCAGCCAGCTGCCGTTGTGGCAGGGGTTGACGCAGTGGCGCGCCAGCGGTGCCGAACCCGGCCCGCGCGCCCTGATGGCCCGGGTGCAGCAGCAGGGCTGGTTTGTGCCGCTGTTTCACCACTGGCTTGAGCTGGAGAGCCGTACCGGCGTGCACGGGGTGCGGATGACGGCGCTCGGCTGGTTCGATTTTCGCAGCGCCTGGCTGCGACCCGAGCTGGTTGGTCAGGCAGAGGGCGATGGCGGGGAGCTTGAGTCCTGATGCGGGGCGCGTTAGCCTGAGCGCGGTTCAACGACAAGGAGTCACCAGCCATGCTGGAAATGCAGATCCAACCCCGCTTTCAGGAGACAGATGCCCTCGGCCATATCAACAATACGGTGCCGGCGGTCTGGTTTGAGTCGGCGCGGGATCCCCTGTTCAGGATCTTTTCGCCCGAGCTGGATGTGCATGACTGGCACCTGATCATCGCGGGCTACACGGTGCAGTTCAAACGGGAGCTGTTCTACGGCCAGCCGGTCACCATCAAGACCGGTGTGCGCCGCATTGGCAGCAGCTCCTTCACCATCTGGCAGGAAGCCTGGCAGCAGGGGGAGCTGGCCGTCACCGGCGAGACGACCCTGATCCATTTTGACTATCGGGCACGGCAATCCATCCCTCTGAGCGAGACTCACCGGGAGGGGCTGCGGGCCTGGTTGATAGAGAGTTAACCCGGGCCTTTCGGCCAACACACAGGACACATATGCGCAATACCGTGATCGCACTGAGCCTCGGCTTGGGGCTGGGGCTCTGCTCCCTGCCGTCTCTGGCGGCAACTCTTGCCGAACAGTTCTCCCTGATGGAAAAGGGGGCCGCCAGTGCCCTCGATACCCGTCTCTTCAGCCACGACGGCGTCGACATCAAGGCCTGGGTCGATGGCGCCCCCGTCATCATCGCCGTGCCCATCATGAACGAGCTGGGCAAGCTGGAGGGGGAGAGCCGCTACTACTTCAAGGGGGGCAAGCTGTTCGGGGTCAAAGAGCCCGCCGCCCAGTTCGCCTTTGATGACAGCGGCAAGCTGACCCAATGGCTGGACGAAAAGGGTCAGCCAGCCGAGTTCGTCAGCAAGATGAGCATGCAGCAGCGTCAGGAGTGGCTCACCAAACGGGCCGCCGAGCTGAGCAAGCTCTTTGCTCCCGGCGCTGCCGAACAGAAGGCCGCCAAGGGCAGCGTCAAGCTCAAGGGGGCTGAGCTCGCCCACTGGCTCTGCAACGGCAAGCTGATGGAGCTGGCTGGTGGCGACAAGGTGATCTTCGAGCAGGAGAAGCTGAAGATTGGCGAGCAGGGGATCGCGGGCGATGTCTCCTTGCGTCAGGAGAAGGGGTGGCAGGAGCTGAGCCTCAAGTGCGAGGTGCAGGGCCATCAGGTGACTCGCCTCACCTGGCAGCCGCTGCCGGCGACCAACAAGCCGCAATAAGCGCACCACAACAAGGGACCCATCGCGGGCCCCTTGTCATTGGCTTACTGCTCCCCCAGCTTCATCCGGGTGAGCGCTTCGACCCGTCGCCACTGCTGTGGCTCGAACCAGCGGGCCAGCAGCTCCTGCTGCTGTTCGGCTTTGGCTGTGGCGGGTAACTGCCCCAACTCGGCCAGATAGCCGTTAAGCTGCTCCTTGAATCCCTGCCGATCCTGCTCAAGCTGATGGATCCTATCCACCGCTTCCGGCCCCGCCTTTTCAAGCAACAGGGCATCCCGTCTGGCTGGCTCCATCTGTTCCAGCGCCTGCAGCTCGCCCAGCAGGCGGCCGTTGGCTTCGGCCTCCTGAAACCACTGGGGCTGCGCCGCCAGCCAGATCTCCAGCTCGCTGGCCAACTCCTTCTTGTCGGCATCGCTTGCTTCGGCCAGCGCCTTGCGGCGCAGGGTCCACTGCTCCATCAGACGATCTTCGGCAAACAGCTGCTCCTGCTCGGCCGGGGTGAAGCTTTGTTGACGCAGTTGCTCCCGCTCGTCGAAGAGGATTTGCAGGCTGGCGAGGGTGATATCGGTGGGCACGGTCAGGCTGCTCTGGGCCGAGATAAAAGCGCGATAACGCTCCTGCAGCTCGTCGGCGGCCTCCTGCACGGGATCGTGGTGATGGTTGCTGGCGGCAGGTACGCCTTGCTGGCGCGCCACCTGCGCAGTCGGGGCTGCCGGCCAGAGCAGCACGCCGCCGAGCAGCAGGGCGATGGCGCAGGGGACGGCGAGCAGGGTGACGATCCTCATAGTCCCAGCTCCTTGAGGCGGTGGGCATGGTCGCGATAGAGGGTGACCGGGTCGGTTTCAAACAGGTGGTGGATGCCGAAGGACTGGTTCACCTCATCCAGATGGTTCATCCGGTAGTCGGTGCCGATCACCTTGCCGAGGTGGCTGCTGCAGACGCCGACCAGCCCGTCATTGGGCTCCTTGAAGAAGGTGCCGGTCAGCGCCAGCGCCGGATCCACCGGATCCAGAATATTGGTCATGTTGCCGCGTCCGCTCCAGGAGAAGTAGTAGACGCCGTTGGTCGCCCGCATCGGCCCCTCGCCGCAATACTGGCTGGGCAGCCCTTCCGGATAGCGCTGGTTGAACTGGCTGGCTCCCTTGCTGGTGAGGGCATCGAGCGCGGCGACCGGATCCTGCGGCAGCTGACTGCCCCCCGAGAGGAGAGAGATGACGCCGGAGAGCGCGTGGGCAGCGGCGGCAGCCAACTTCTCGGCGGCCGAGCCGGGCGCCGCATTGGTGCGCACCAGATCGGCGATGTCGGAGCCGTAGTTCACCCCGCCCACGCTGGTGGCTGAGGCGACCAGCTCAGGGGCGACCGAGGCGACATAACGAATGGTGGGGCCGCCGTGGGAGTGGCCGATCAGGTTGACCTTCTCGGCGCCGGTGGCGGCCAGCAGCAGTTCAATCTGGGCGAGCAACTGCTCCCCCCGCTGCTCGGAGCTGGCGGTAGCAGATACCTGAGCCACGTAGACCTTGGCGCCATCGCGGCTCAGGGCTTGCGGAATGCCGTAGAAGTAGTCGACCCCGAGCAGCTTGTCGAAGCCGAACAGGCCGTGCACCAGCACTATGGGGTAGCGGGTCTGGGTATATCCGCTGGCGTGCGCCAGCATGGGCAGGGTGCAGAGAAGCACCAGAAGCCATCTCTTCATCATCAGCATCCTTGTCGATTTGTCAGGGGTTGTGAGGTGGGGCGGACTCCATGTTCGCCGGTGCCAGTATGGTGGCTGCTTGAGAAACGGGCTGTGAGGGGGATCGCAAGTTGGGATTCAAAAGAGGTTGTGGCCATCCCTGGCCAGCGGTTGAGGCGGGGAGGCGACCTTGTGATGCCTCCCCAACCAAGCGGGAATCAGTGCCACATCACCAGCCGGTACTGCTTTTTGCCCCGGCGCAGCAGCAGGTAGCGGCCGAACAGCCGATCAGCCGTCGTCAGCGGCTCATCCCGGCGGATCTCGCCGTTGAGGCTGATGGCGCCTGCCGCCAGCAGCTCGCGGGCGATTCGCTTCGAGTTGGCCAGACCGCTCTCTACCAGCAGGGTCACCAGATCGGTTTCCCGCTCGATACGGCAGCTTGGCATGCCATCTTGTGCCAGCTGGGACAGATCGCTCTCGCCAAGGCGGGCCACCTCGCCACTGAACAGCAGTTCGCTGATGCGCTGCGCCGCTGCCAGCGCCCCCTTGCCATGCACCAGTTCGGTCAGCTCGTCGGCCAGCACCTGTTGGGCCAGTTTGCGTCCTTGCCGCGTAGCATCCTCCGCCTCCAGCGCCTCAATCTCGGCCAGCGGCATAAAGCTGTAGTAGCGCAGGAAGCGGTAGACATCCTCGTCCGCCGTGCCGAGCCAGAACTGGTAGAAGGCGTAAGGGGAAGTGAGCGCCGGATCGAGCCAAACCGCACCACCCTCGGTCTTGCCAAACTTGGTGCCGTCCGCCTTGGTGATGAGCGGCAGTGTCATGCCATAGACCTGTGCCTGATTGAGGCGGCGGGTGAGATCCATGCCGCTGGTGATGTTGCCCCACTGGTCGTTGCCGCCAATCTGCAGGGTGCAGCCGAGGCGCTGGTTGAGCACCGCGAAGTCCTGGGATTGCAGCAGGGCGTAGGAGAACTCGGTGAACGAGATGCCCTGATCCGGGCGGGCCAGCCGCTGGCGCACCGATTCGCGGGCCAGCATGGCGTTGACCGAGAAGTGCTTGCCGATGTCGCGCAGAAAATCGAGGGCGGACATCTGCCCCATCCAGTCGGCGTTGTTGACCAGCAGCGGCGCCGCCAGCCCTTCGCTGGCTGGCAGCAGCGCTTTTATCTGGGCCGACAGGCTGGCTACCCAGCTCTGCACCGTCTCGGCGCTGTTGAGGTTGCGCTCGGTCGCCTTGAAGCTGGGATCGCCGATAAGGCCGGTGGCCCCACCCACCAGCGCCACCGGGGTGTGACCCGCCAGCTGGAAGCGGCGCAGCATCAAGAGTGGCACCAGATGGCCGATGTGCAGGCTGCCGGCGGTGGGATCAAAGCCGCAGTAGACGGTGCGCGGGGTAGCGAGGTGGTCAGCCAGCGCCACCGGGTCGGAGTTCTGGGCCACCAGGCCGCGTCGGGTCAGCTCATCGAGCAGATGGGGGTTGATCATGGGTTCTCCAACAGCAGAGGGAAAAGGCCACATCCTCGCCGTTCCGGCTCGCGCCGAATATGTCCCTTAGGGGACAGTTTTGCCACTCTCGTGCTAGCATCCGGCTATCGTGTGACCATCGCACAACCATAGCGGGAAGCCTGTCCGCCACCCGGAAGCCATCGTCATGACCCAGCGCCCATGATCCAGACTCTTGCCACAGATGCCATGACCCGCAGCATGACCGAGGTGGTCGATGCCCTGCACGGCAGCGCCTTTCCGGCGGCGCTGGTGCGTCTTATCCAGCAGCAGGTAGCGTTCGATTGCGCCCTGCTGCTCGGGGTGGGGCAGCGCCCCGTTTACCTCTACGACAACCTGCACCACCAGCGTGCGCTGCTGTTCGATCGCTACCTCACCCGCCACTTCAGCCAGGATCCCTTTATGCAGGCGCTGGAACAGGGTATGGAGGCCGGGGTCTGGACGCTGGCGCAGGTCTCTCAAGGTCGGCTCGACCCCGAGTATCGCCACCACTTCTATCAGGCCACCGGCTGGCAGGAGGAGGTGGGGCTGATCCTGCCGGTGCGGGACGGCCTCACCCTGATGCTGTTTTTGGGGCGACTCGACAAGCGCAGCACCCTCAGCCGTGACGAGCTGGCCCGGCTGGAGGCACTGTTTCCGCTGGTGCATTCGCTGTGCCGCCAGCACTGGCGGGAGGGCGCCGCGTTGCTGGCACAGAGTCCGGCACTGCCGGGTGGCGCCGATCTCAAGGCGACCGTGGAGCAGGCCATCGCCAGCGTGGGAGGGGCAAGCCTCACTCGCCGCGAGCGTCAGGTGGCGGGATTGCTGTTGCAGGGGCTCGACACCGAGGCCATTGCCGGTGCGCTCGGCATCGGCAGCGGTACGGTGAAGAATCACCGCAAGCACCTCTACGCCAAGCTGCATCTGCGCTCGCGGGCCGAGCTGTTCCGCTTCTTCCTCAATCACCTCATTACGGCGCCTGCGGCTGTCAGCGAAGAGGGGTAACGGGAAATAAAGAGCCCGCCAGGTGGCGGGCTGTGGTGCTATTCGATTCGGGGGAGGCTACTGTCGGCGCCGCGAGGAGGGGTTAGGTGTTCATAGCGGGATAGCAAGCGCTTGAACTCTCCCCCCTGTCTGACCTTGTCGAGCGCTTGTTGTATTTTGGCGACCTCTTTTTTGTCGGCCCGTGGGTTGAAGGCAAAGCAGTTGTCCTGTTCCTCCAGGATGGCGATGGTGACAAAATCTTCAGGTTTGAATCCCAGCTCTTTCAACTGGTGAAACAGCATCACCTCATTGCCGGCAACCAGATCTGTGCGGGCCATGATGAGCTGGCGCACCACCTGATCCATCCGCTCTACCGACATCAGGTTGAGCGGGCTGACCCCACGGTTGAGCAGCAGCTGTTCACCTACATCCGCCTGCATCACCCCGATATGCAGTTTGGCGAGATCCGCTTTGCTGGTCACTTTGGGGGCATCCTTCTTGCGACCGACCAGCGCTACCCGAGAAAAGCTGATTGGGCAGACCCAGAGGAAGTGGGGATCCCGCTCTTTGGTGTGAGCCGTGGTGAAAAGAACCGCCTCCGGCTGTTGGGTCAGCAGATACCAGCCCCGCGCCCAGGGTAGAAAATGGATCGGCTGAACAGGTTCGCCCAACTCACGCCATACCAGCCGCAGCAACTCGACGGCCATCCCCACCGGTTGGCCATTTTTGTCCTGCCCGTTGAGGGGCATGTTCTGCTCCGAGTAGTAGATAAAGGAATGGGCAGGGAGCGCGACAAGCAGGGCAAAACCGAGCAGAGCAGAGAGCAGACAACGCATGACACACTCCTTGTGCGGATAGACTGGTGTTACCTAACAGTCTATGTGGCCTTTGCCACAACTTCATGATCAGATTGCACGATATTGCCACCCGGTATGGTGGAAAGTAACAGGCCACCTTGCGGTGGCCTGTGGCATTACTTGAGCAGGGCTTCCATCTCTGCTTCTGCCTTGGCGCGGGCTTTGGCCTCTGCCTCTTTGGCGGCATCGGCTACGCTCTCGCCCGCGGTATGGCTGGCGGCACTCACCTGCTGCGTGGCGGTAGCAGCGCTGCTGACAGCCTGTTTGGCTGGCTCGATGGCTGTTTTGGTTGCTGCCGGTGCTACGGTAGCCGCTGCACTGCTGACTGCCTGTTTGACGGGTTCGACGACGGCCTTGGTTGCTGCCGGAGCTGCGGTCGCGACTGCACTGCTGACTGTCTGCTTGGCGGGCTCGACGACGGCTTTGGTTGCTGCCGGTGTTGCGGTTGCGACAGCACTGCTGACCGCCTGTTTGGCGGGCTCGACTGCGGCTTTGGTGGTTGCTGGAGCTACGGTCGCGACGGCGTTGCTGACCGCCTGCTTGGCGGGTTCTACGACGGCTTTAGTGGCTGCTGGAGCTACGGTAGCCGCTGCACTGCTCGCTGCCTGACTGGTTTGGACTACCGCCGCTTTGGTTTCCTGAACGGTCGCGGTGGTGTTGGCGACAGCCTGTTTGGCCGGAGCAACCGCGGCCGTTGCACTCTTGGCTGCACTGGCGGCGCCAGTGGTTGCGGCCTGAGTGGTTTGTCCGGTCAGCTTGCTGGTGGTGCCGCTGATCGCTTGCGTGGCACTGTTGGTCAGGGAGCCGGTGACGCTGCGGGTGGCGTTGCCGATCGCACTACCCAGCGAGAAGGGGGCGGTGGCACTCGAGCTGGCACTGCTGCCCGTCAGCGCGTTGCTGGTGGTGGCAAGGGGTGTCGCTGCTGCCTGCCAGCCCTGCATGGCGGTTGGCCAGACCGGAGTGGTACCCGCCAGATTTTCGCCGAAGGTCTGGGTGGTGCCATCCCCTTTTTGCAGCAGTACGGACATCTGGTTGGTTTGCGAGTTCCAGACCATACCCGCCTGTTTGGCGATGTCGGGTACGGGGGCATACTCGGAGAGCACGTAGAAGAGCGGCCCCTCCTGCTGCAGCTTGTTGGCAGTCTTGAGCAGCTGCATGGTGGTGTCGTAGTTGGGGCCAAGGATGGCAGTCATCCGATCCTTGACGAGAGGCTGTTCGAACAGGTTCGCCTCATTGGGATCGAAGCCGACCAGTGGCTTGAGCAGGGCCCACATCAACTGGCTGGTGGGGCTCATCATCAGCAGAGGGGCAACACAGGCGGACAACATCAGGCTCAGGCAGGCCGCCTTGAGCAACGGCATGATACGCATTGGGATAATATCCAAATAACGATTTGATAAATAAGGTTATATTTTGTCTTGAACGGACAAGTTCACCGGAATTTGACGGCTGACGACAAGAGATAGTCAGCGGGCGCAGGCAGGCTACCATATTGGTTCCGGAATACCAGTCAGCCTTGCATTTGCCGGTAAAGTAAACACGCGGTATGGTCGCTCCCTATTGGCTGAGCTCACCGCAGTAAAGGAAGAGTCCATGAAAAATCGAGTTTTTTGGCTGCTGGCATCCTGCTGGCTGTTGCCCGTTCATGCAGCTACTGATACCAGGGTGGCTGGCGAGGGGAGCAGTACCCAGCTGGTATTGCCGCTCGGTTCCCTGCCGGAGCGGGTCTGCTGGTTTCAGGATCAGAAGTACTCGCAGGGCGCCCGTATTCTGCAGGGGGATATCTGGCTGGAGTGTGGCCCGCAGAACGATCTGGAGAGCAATGGCCCGCTGGTCTGGCGTTCGGCGGCGACCGTATTGCCGGCGACCCGCGATGATCGACAACAAAAAACGATTTCGGTTGGTCAGTGACCCATTTCTTGATCCAGCTAAAGACAAGGGCGTGATCCCTGTCGCATAATGCAGCTCCTTCTTCTCATGGCTGGAACCTAAGAAATGGCTCGTCGCTCTTCCAATGCACAACGTCGTCGCAGTAGCTGGTGGTACAAACGCCTGTTGGCAAGGGAGCGGCAAGAGCGCGAAGCGCGTTCTGTCCGTGATTGATACAGAAGTAAAAAAACGGAGCCTCGGCTCCGTTTTTGTTATGTGTTGCCGTCAAATCCGGCCAGCGTTCCCCATTGCCAATGGCTTGATGCCACGTATCCCCAAGGAGCAGATGCCGTGAAAGTCGAAGTAGTTCCCTACCGTCCCCAATGGCCAGCCCTCTTCCAGGCAGAAGCAGACCAACTGCGCAGCCTGCTGGATGAGTGTCTGCTCGCAGTGCACCATATCGGCAGCACCTCGGTCAGCGGGCTGGCGGCCAAGCCCATCATAGATATCCTGCTGGAGGTCTCCTCGCTGGAGCGGCTAGACCAGCAAAACGGTCTGCTGGAAGTAATGGGGTACGAAGCGATGGGAGAGTGCGGCATCTCGCGGCGTCGCTATTTTCGCAAAGGCGGCGATGAGAGGACGCACCAGATCCATGCCTTCTTGCAGGGGGATCCCCATGTCGTTCGTCATCTGGCCTTTCGTGATTATCTCAGGGCTCATCCTGCCATCTGCCGGGAGTATGCCGCTCTGAAAGAGACGGTTGCAGCGCAGTGTGAGAACCGGATCGAGCGCTATTGCGAGGGCAAGAATGACTTTGTGAAAGAGCACGAGGCGAGAGCGCTGAGCTGGCTGGCCAGCAGGCGTTAGAAACCCGGTGTCGTACCTCAGCTACGGCCCGGCGAATAAGTGGGCTGGGGGGATGTGCAAATCAGCCGGATATTGCATGATGGGGGTTTCGAGAAGGAGCCTCATATGTCGATTACCATCCGTCATGCCGAACCCGCCGATGCCCCCGCCTTGCGGGATCTTTACGCCATGCCCAATGCCCAGGCGGGCACTCTGCACCTGCCCACACCTCCCCTTAGCCAGTGGCAAAAACGGTTGGAGAACGGTGATGTGGTCGCCTTGGTGGCGGAGGCCGATGGGAGACTGGTGGGTCAGATCTCATTGCATGTGGAGCCCAATCCCAGACGCAAGCATGTGGCCGGGATTGGCATGGGTGTGCGGGATGACTGGGCCGGTAAGGGGGTTGGCTCTGCCCTGATGGCCGCGGCGCTGGATCTGGCCGATAACTGGCTCAACCTGCACCGGATTGAGCTGACGGTTTTTGTCGATAACGAAGCGGCGCTGGCGCTCTATCGCAAGTTCGGCTTTGTGGAGGAGGGGCGGGCCCGCGATTATGCCTTCCGCCAGGGGCGCTATGTGGATGTGTTCTATATGGCCAGAGTCGCGGGGGGCGCCAGTCGCTAACGGCATGGTCGATTATCAGGCCAGATTGCGCCCGGTGATCCGGGCGCTGGAGCAGAATCCCGATCTCTCCATCGAAACGCTGGCAAGCAGTGCCTGCTTGTCTTTCTACCATTTTCACCGGGTGTTTACGGCTGTGGCGGGGGAGACGCCCGGGGAGATGTGTCGTCGTCTGCGCATCCAGCGGGCTGCTTGGCAGCTCTGCTATACCGATGCCAGTGTCACGGCCATTGCGTTGGGGGCGGGGCTCGCCAGCTCCCAGGCGTTTGCCAAGGTATTTCGCCGTTACTATGGTTGCACGCCGGGAGAGTTTCGCCACGACAAGAGCAAGAATGGACACTTGATGAGCAAGGATGGACACGCATTTGTGAAGCCGAATCCTTATGCTGAGGGTCACTCATCTGCAAGGAGCAATACCATGAAAATCATCGAGATGGACGCCCGTACTCTGGCCTATATACGTGTCACCGGCCCCTATGGCGATGGGTATGACCCCGTCTGCAGCCAGCTGCATCAGTGGGCCAGCGCCCGCGGTCTGGAAGGTGGGGAGTGGATCTTCATCTATCACGATAACCCCGAGGTGACTCCGCCAGCTCAGTGTCGCACTGACATCGGGGTGACGGTGCCTGCGGGGACGGTGGGGATGGGAACGGTCGAGATCCAGCTTATTCCCGCCGGTCGTTACGCCCAGTCCCGTTATCTTATTACCGACCGCAGTCAGTATGGCCCTCGTTGGCAGGAGCATATCGGCGACATCGTTGCTGCCGGGCTGGAGTTTGGCAATGGTCCCTGCTTCGAGCTCTATCACAGCATGAGCGATGATCCTGTGCAGGACGATGTCAGCTTTTGCTCCAGCCTAAAGGGGTAGGGCGCAGCAAGACGGAAGGGATGGTACAGAACGTCGCGCAGAAACGAGAGAGCCGGACAGTGTCCGGCTCTTTTTATATCAGCGGGCGCTGATTAGCGCTGCAGGCTCTTCTGGGCGAACTTGGGTCTGGCATTCATGATCTGCTCCACCTGCTCGTCGCTCATCTTGCCACGCGACAGCCCCAGCACCTTGTAGGTGAGCAGCGGTCGGGCAGGCAAGGCGATCATCAGGGCGCGGATCTGGTTCTCGTCCTCTTTCTCGCGCGTCGGTTTGCCGTAGGCGTAGGTGAGGACGCCGGCATCCATCAGGTTTTTGACGGCGGGCTCGGTGATCGGCAGGTTTATGACGCTTTTACGCTGCAGCACGAACTCGCGCAGCACCGCCTTCTCGTTGAAATCGAGGAAGCTGATCATCTGGGCCAGTTGATCTTGCTGGCGGCGTGCCTGCCACTCGTCACAGGCCCACTCCCAGGCGATCAGGAAGCCCTGACTGCAGAAGTAGGAGATGGCGATCAACATGCCGACACCCAGCCAGGCCGCGTGGGTCGTGGCCCACTGGCTGACTGCACCCTTCATCAGTCCGGCCGGAAACAGCAAAATGATGCTGCAACAGAGCAACAACCAGACCATCATCCAGTTGAGGCGGTTCAGTTGATAGAAATGTTGGATCCACCGTTTCATTGTTCATCCTTCCCAAACTGTTGTGGATAGTGAACTACCTACAGCAATCGGTGTGCCAACAGCGCAATGGCAGCGGGGAGGGGAGGCTGGCGAGGTTACATTCCCTTACAACTTATTGAATGAGTTGTCATTAATTTGCCTTGTGAGGCGGCGGTCGAGTTGGTAAAACATCCCCTCAGTCATTGGGGAGTAGCAACCCGTCCGCATTCCGGGCCGGGCCCATGTCAACACTCTTGGATCCTCGTATCCATGGCATGGGCGGCGATAGGCACTATCGCTCTGCAAGACCTTTGGCCTCGATATGCACGCCAGCCGGGCGAGCCATGTCGGGTCCATCGGTTATTCTGCTCGCCTGGCGGTATCTATTATGTTGATTACCCTGCTGTTATTTCTCGTCTCTGCGGTCACCATCTACCTTGCCTGCGAATACTTCGTCAACGGCATCGAGTGGACCGGCCACCACTTCAAACTATCCCAAAGCGCCACCGGCTCCCTGCTGGCGGCACTGGGTACGGCGCTGCCCGAGTGTATCGTGACCCTGACCGCTCTGCTGATGGGCAACACGACCGCCCAGCAGGAGATCGGCATTGGCGCCGCCCTTGGCGGGCCGCTGGTGCTGGCGACCATCGGCTATGCGGCAGTCGGCCTAACCCTGCTGCTTTGCATGGGGCGTACCGAGCGCGCCATCGATGGCGAGGTGCAGCGCGAGATTGGCCGGGATCAGCGCTGGTTTATGGGGATCTTTCTGGTGGCGACCGCGCTGGGGCTGGTCGCTTTCACCGGCAAGAGCTGGCTGGCCCCGCTCTTCCTGCTGGTCTACCTCGTCTATGTAAGGCGCGAGCTGAAACAGAGTGACAGCCACGAAGTCGAATTGCCGGAGCCCCTCAAGCTGGCCCCAGATGCCGGGATCCCGCCCCTTGGCAAGGTGTTGCTGCAGACGCTGGCTGCGTTGGTGGTGGTAGCGCTGGCGGCCCAGCTGTTTGTCCATCAGCTGGAGAGCATGGGCGAGCAGTTTGGTCTCTCGCCGGTGCTGGCAGCCCTGTTGCTGAGTCCGGTGGCGACCGAGATGCCGGAGCTGATGAACGTGCTGATCTGGGTGCGGCAGGGCAAGAACCGGTTGGCGCTGGCCAATATCTCCGGGGCCATGATGATCCAGGGCACCATCCCCAAGGCGTTTTGTCTGCTCTTTACCCCCTGGCTGCTGGATGGCGCCATGATGGCCTCCTCGCTGGTGACGCTGTTGGCGGTCGGGTTGCTCTGGTGGGGGTTCAGAAAGGGAACCATGACCGCCGGACGGCTGGCGCTGGTCGGTCTGCTCTATCTCGGTTTCTGCGGCTGGCTGCTGGTGCGCTGAAACGGGAAGCGCGGATATGAAAAAGCCCCCTTGGCAGGGGGCTTTGTTGTATCGGTTGGGCAGCGCTTACAGGGCGGCGATCTCGGCCTGCTGGGCTTCCAGCTTGGTCAGCTGGAGACGGTAATCTTCCAGCTTCTCGCGCTCTTTGGCGATGACCGCTTCCGGCGCCTTGGCGACGAAGGCTTCGTTGCCAAGCTTGCCTTCGATGCGGCCGCACTCGCCCACCAGACGGGCAACCTCTTTGGCCAGACGGGCCAGTTCCGCATCCTTGTCGATGAGACCGGCCATCGGGATCATCAGCTCGGTAGCACCGATCAACTTCTTCACTGACAGCGGGGCGGTTTCTCCGTCCGCCAGTACGCGGATGGATTCCAGACGGGCCAGCGACTTGAGGAAGGCCTCGTTGTCAGCGGCGCGCTGGGCATCCTTGGCATCGCACTGGAGCAGCACGTTGAGGGGCACGCTCGGCGCCACGTTCATCTCGGCGCGGATGTTGCGGATGCTGACGATGAACTCCTTCACCCACTCCTGATCCGCCATCGCGGCTTCGTCCACCATGGCGGCGTCGAACTCCGGGAAGGCCTGAATCATGATGGTGTCGGCGTGTACGCCGGCCAGCGGGGCGACCGATTTCCAGATGGTCTCGGTGATGAACGGGATGATCGGGTGCGCCAGACGCAGCAGGGTTTCCAGCACGGTCACGAGGGTGTGGCGGGCAGCGCGCTGCTCGGCCTCGGAACCCTTGGTCAGTACCGGCTTGGTCAGCTCCAGATACCAGTCACAGAACTGGTTCCAGATAAATTCGTACAGCACGCCAGCCGCGATGTCGAAGCGGTAGGTATCGAGGGCGGTACGGAAGTCACGGATAGCCACCTGCAGCTGGGACTGGATCCAGCGATCCGCCAGGCTGAACTGCATTTCGCCACCGGCAAAACCGCAATCCTGATCTTCGGTGTTCATCAGCACATAGCGGGAGGCGTTCCACAACTTGTTGCAGAAGTTGTTGTAACCATCCAGGCGCTTCATGTCCCAGTTGATGTCACGACCGGTAGAGGCCAGTGCCGCCAGGGTGAAGCGCAGGGCGTCGGTACCGTGGGCATCGATCCCTTCCGGGAACTGCTTGGCGGTACGCTTGGCGATCTTCTCGGCCATCTGCGGCTGCATCATGTTGCCGGTGCGCTTCTCCAGCAGGTCTTCCAGCGAGATGCCGTCGATCATGTCGAGCGGGTCAAGCACGTTGCCCTTGGACTTGGACATCTTCTGGCCCTCTTCGTCACGGATCAGACCAGTGATGTAGACGGTCTTGAACGGGACTTGCGGCTGGCCGTTTTCGTCCTTGATGAAGTGCATGGTCATCATGATCATCCGGGCAATCCAGAAGAAGATGATGTCGAAGCCGCTCATCAGCACGTCAGTCGGGTGGAAGGTCTTGAGTGCCTCGGTGTTGTTCGGCCAGCCCAGGGTGGAGAAGGTCCACAGGGCGGAGCTGAACCAGGTGTCGAGCACGTCTTCGTCCTGACGCAGGGTGGTTACGGACGGGATGCTATGCTTGGCGCGCACTTCATCTTCGCTGCGGCCAACGTAGACGTTGCCGGCATCGTCATACCATGCCGGGATGCGGTGGCCCCACCAGAGCTGACGGGAGACGCACCAGTCCTGAATGTCGCGCATCCAGGAGAAGTACATGTTTTCGTACTGCTTCGGCACGAACTGGATGCGGCCATCTTCTACCGCCTCGATGGCGGTCTTGGCCATCGGTGCCACGCGCACGTACCACTGGTCGGTCAGCATCGGCTCGATGGGCACGCCACCGCGATCGCCGTAAGGCTGTTGCAGCACGTGATCCTTGATCTCGTCAAGCAGACCCAGCTCTTCCAGCTTGGCCAGAATCGCTTTACGAGCGGCGAAGCGCTCCAGACCGGCGAACTCGGCCGGCAGGGCGGCGTCGTAGGCAGTGCTCGGGTTGCCGTTGGTATCGACCACTTCGGCCTCGGCACGCACGTGGGCATCCAGAGTGAAGATGTTGATCATCGGCAGGCTGTGGCGCTTGCCCACTTCGTTATCGTTGAAGTCGTGGGCCGGGGTGATCTTCACGCAACCGGTGCCCTTCTCCATGTCGGCGTGTTCGTCGGCAACGATGGGGATCAGACGGTTCACCAGCGGCAGCAGGATGTGCTGGCCGATCAGCGCCTTGTAGCGCGGGTCTTCCGGGTTTACCGCAACGGCGGTATCGCCCAGCATGGTCTCCGGACGGGTGGTGGCGACGATCAGGTAATCCTTGCCTTCGGCGGTCTTGGCGCCGTTGGCCAGCGGATAGCGCAGGTGCCACATGTGGCCCTTGATCTCGCGGTTCTCCACTTCCAGATCGGAGATAGCGGTGTTGAGTTTCGGATCCCAGTTCACCAGACGCTTGCCGCGGTACATCAGGCCATCTTCGTAAAGACGGACAAACACTTCCTGCACGGCGGCGGAGAGACCCTCATCCATGGTGAAGCGCTCGCGCTCCCAATCCACGGAGTCGCCCAGACGGCGCATCTGGCGGGTGATGGTACCGCCGGACTCTTCCTTCCACTGCCAAATCTTGTCGATGAAGGCATCACGGCCGTAATCGTGGCGAGTCTTGCCCTCTTCTGCCGCGATCTTACGCTCAACCACCATCTGGGTGGCGATACCGGCGTGGTCGGTACCTGCCTGCCACAGGGTGTTCTTGCCCTGCATGCGGTTGTAGCGGATCAGGGTATCCATCAGGGTCTGCTGGAAGGCGTGACCCATGTGCAGGCTGCCGGTGACGTTCGGCGGCGGGATCATGATGCAGAAGGAGTCTTTGCTGGTGTCGCCGTGGGGCTTGAAGTAGCCCTGAGCTTCCCAGTGCTGGTAGAGCGCCTGTTCGATGGCGTTGTGATTAAAAGTCTTTTCCATGGTCTCGCCGTAATCTGGATGGATGGATTCTGGTGTTGATTCGTCGTGGATCACTGGCGGCGCAGTCAGGGCTGCGCCGGATCCGGTGCGGCAAGGACGGGCTGATCCCTCATCTCGAGGGCATGGCCTGCCTGGCGATAGTGCTTGTAGCGCTCGCGGGCTTGCTGCTTTTGTGTTTCGTCAGTGGGGACAAAATCTACCACTTGAGCGAAGTGTCCTGCAAACAAAGGTGTCTGTTTGGCCAGATTGATGAGGCGGGCGTAGCGCCGGCGTGGCGGCTGGTGGCCGATCTCCACCGGCGCCTGACCGCTTTCGCCCTGCAGCTGGTGCGGTACGAAGCGCTCCGGCGGCAGCTGCCACAGCAGCTCGTCGAGGCGCAGAGCCTGAGCCTCATCGTCGCAGAACAGGTAGATATGGCCCGCACCCCAGCTATCGGCTGCGAGCTGGCAGGCGAGCCGTTCGATGGCCGAAGCCTGCGCGTCACCCTGTTCACTCATCAGGTAAAAGGTCACTTGGCTCATCAGGTTGATCCCGTGTTGCAGTGACGGACTATTGACCGCCTCATGAGGCTCGCGGGGTGTTTCTCCGCTCGCAACTCACTGATTCAAGAATGAAACAAGGAAGAGGCGGGCCTCTTCCTTGTGATTCAGGGTAACGCCAACCCCGTTGATGCACGCATCAGACAGGGCGAAAGGGTTACTCTTTCTCTTCGATATCCACGCCAGCCCGGTTCAGCAGGAACTGGGTCAGCAGGGGCACCGGACGACCGGTGGAGCCTTTATCCTTGCCACTCTTCCAGGCGGTCCCGGCGATATCCAGGTGGGCCCAGTTGTACTTCTTGGTGAAGCGTGACAGGAAGGCGGCCGCAGTAATGGTACCGGCCGGACGACCGCCGATGTTGGCCATGTCGGCGAACGGGCTGTCGATCTGCTCCTGATACTCGTCGAACAGCGGCAGACGCCAGGCGCGATCACCCGCCTGCTCGGAGGCGTTGAGCAGCTCGTGGGCCAGCGGGTTGTGGTTGGCCAGCAGACCCGAGGTGTGGTGACCCAGCGCGATGACGCAGGCACCGGTCAGGGTTGCCACGTCGATCACGGTGTCCGGTTCGAAGCGGTCCACATAGGTCAGCGCATCGCACAGCACCAGACGACCTTCCGCATCGGTGTTGAGCACTTCGATAGTCTGGCCGGACATGGAGGTGAGGATGTCACCCGGACGATAGGCGTTGCCACCCGGCATGTTCTCGCAGCCTGCCAGCACGCCAACCACGTTGATCGGCAATTGCAACAGTGCCAGCGCATGCATGGTACCGAGCACGGAGGCGGCGCCACCCATGTCGTACTTCATCTCGTCCATGCCGTCGGCCGGCTTGATGGAGATGCCGCCGGAATCAAAGGTCAGACCCTTGCCGACCAAGACGATGGGCTTGGCGTCCGGATGACCCTTGTACTCGATGATGGCCATCATGGCTTCGTTGTCGGAACCGCGAGCCACTGCCAGATAGGAGTTCATGCCGAGCTCGGCCATCTCCTGCTCGCCCACCACCTTGGTAGTGATGTTGTCGTAGGCATCGGCCAGACGACGGGCCTGAGAGGCGAGATAGGCCGGATTGCAGACGTTGGGCGGCATGTTCGCCACGTCGCGGCAGACCCGCACACCCTTGGCCACGGCCAGACCGTGAGCGATGGCTTTTTCACCAATGGTCAGTTCTCGACGCGTCGGCACGTTGAATACCAGCTTGCGCAGCGGGCGACGTGGCTCGGCCTTGTTGGTCTTGAACTGATCAAAGCTGTAGAGGCCCGCCTTGGTGGTTTCTACCGCCTGACGCACCTTCCAATAGGTATCCCGACCCTTGACGTGCAGCTCGGTCAGGAAGCAGACCGCTTCCATGGAGCCGGTTTCGTTCAGGGTGGTGATGGTCTTGTTGATGATCTGCTTGTACTGGCGTTCGTCGAGTTCCCGCTCCTTGCCGCATCCGACCAGCAGTACGCGCTCACTGAGCACGCCCGGTACTTGATGCAGCAGCAGCATCTGGCCTGGTTTCCCTTCCAGGTCGCCACGGCGCAGCAGCGAACTGATATAGCCATCGCTGATCTTGTCCAGTTGTTCGGCAACCGGAGAGAGGCGACGAGGCTCAAATACGCCGACTACGACGCAGGCGCTCCGTTGCTTCTCAGGACTGCCACTCTTTACACTGAACTCCATGGAATCTCCTACATCCTAAAGACAAAAGGCACCTTTTATTGAATAATGCGGTGCTTGTTGGGGTATCAGAGGCGGAGCGAACAGCCACTGGCTCCGCAGTTTAAACTGGTAAAAATCCAATATACGGCCCTATTTTTCAGGCATTCGACTAAAAACACAAGTTTACTTGGGAATGACTGTGATCGTTTTCCGATATTTGTTCAGGGAAACCCTGAAAACCCAGCTGGCAGTGTTATTCGTGTTGCTGCTTATCTTTGTCAGCCAGCAATTTATCCAGATTATTGGCGACGCTGCCGACGGCGAGGTACCGACACGTCTGGTCTCTACCCTGTTGCTGCTCAACCTGCCCAACATGGCGTTGTTGATGCTGCCAATCAGCCTGTTTTTGGCCATCTTGTTCGCTCACGGGCGCTTCTATGCCGAAAGCGAGATGACGGTGATGCATGCGGTTGGTTTCAGCCACCGTTTCGTGATGCGCAATGCCATGTTTCTGGCGCTGCTCACCGCCGCTGTCGCAGCCTTCAATACCGGCTGGATCGCCCCGCAGGCGAAGGAGCGCGAGTATCAGGTGATCGATGATTTCAAGGCCGACCCCGGCATCTCGTTCCTGCAGGCGGGTCGCTTTATGGAGCTCGACAAGGGGCGTCTGGTTGCCTACATCCAGGATTTGAATGATAACGGCTCCAAACTGCACAAAATCTTCGTGCTGCAGCGACCCGAAGGGAACAATCCCCCCTCTGTGGTGGTGGCATCCGAAGGGGTGGTGACGGTGGATGCCAACGGTTTACAGTGGCTGACCCTGATCGATGGCTCCCGCTACGAGGGCAACTTCTCCGGCAAGCAGTTCCAGGTCTCCGATTTTCGCGAGTACGGCCTGATCATTCGCCAGCAGGAGATGGAGCGCTCCAACCGCAAGGCGGCAGCCAGGCCGACCATGGAACTGTTCGGTACCCAAGACAACGCCATGATGGCGGAGCTGCAGTGGCGTCTCTCGTTGCCGCTTTCGATTCCGGTGCTGACCCTGCTGGTGGTGCCGCTGGCGCGGGTCAATCCCCGTCAAGGCCGTTACGCCAAGCTGCTGCCTGCCATCATGCTCTATCTCTCTTACTTCCTGCTGCTCAGTGCCGCCCGTTCGGCCATCGACAGCGGCCGGTTGCCCTACTGGCCGGGGATGTTCCTGGTTCCGCTCGGTTACCTGCTTTTTATTGGTTTGCCCCTCAACCTGCAGGGCACCAGCTGGTGGAATGGGGTGAAAGGGCGTTATTTCAACAGAAAATCAGCATGATGCTGCAACATAGGAACTTCTGCTGATGTTTGGCATTCTCGACAGATATATCGGCCGGGTCATCTTTATGTCGATCCTGCTGTGTGAGATCACGCTGGTTGGCCTTGCGGGTCTGATCAAGTACGTGGAGCAGCTGCGCTCGGTCGGTGAGGGCAACTACGACATGGTCAATGCCCTCTACTATGTGCTGCTTTCGATGCCGAAAGAGGCGGTACTCTTCTTCCCGCTGGCGGCCCTTCTGGGTGGCCTGATCGGTCTGGGTCAACTGGCGACCAGCTCCGAGCTGGTGGTGATGCAGGCGGCGGGTCGCTCCAAGATCAGTATCGTTATGGCCGCGCTCAAGACGGCGATCCCGCTGATGATCCTGGTGTTGCTGATGGGGGAGTATGTGGCCCCCGTTGCCAAGCGAATGGCGGATGATATTCGTGCCGGCGCCATCTCCGAAGGGCGGTTGACCGTCTCCGCCTACGGGGTGTGGGCTCGCGATGGCAACAACTTCGTCAATATCAACGGGGTGCGCAACGATGGCGTGCTGACCGGTATCACCCTCTACCGCTTTACCCCCGAGCGCAAGATGATCGATGTAGTTCAGGCGCAGGAGGGGACGTTTGAACAGCACCACTGGCTGCTCAAGCAGGTACAGGTCACCCGCTTTGATGATCCGACCCGGGTGCAGAGCGAACAGCATGCCCAGATGGAGTGGAGCTCCGAACTGACGCCCAAACAGCTTGGGGTGGTGAGTATCGATCCGGAGAACCTCTCGATCTCCGGCCTGCGCGACTACATCGGCTATCTGGACGCCAACAAGCAGGATGCCGGCCGCTACAAGCTGGAGATGTGGCGCAAGTTGCTGGCCCCCCTCTCGGTGGTGGCCATGATCCTGCTGGCCTCCTCGTTTATCTTTGGCCCGCTGCGCTCGGTGAGCATGGGGGCGCGGATGCTGATGGGGATCATGACCGGCTTTGCCGTCTACGTGAGTGATCGGGTATTTGGTCCCGTTACGCTGGTCTACTCGGTTCCTCCGATCCTGGCGGCGATTGCCCCCAGCCTGCTTTTTGGCGGCATATCGCTTTATATCCTCGGCCGCAAACAGTAGCGGTTCTGGAATGTAAAAAGGGCACCTTTCGGTGCCCTTTTTCGTTCCTGTCGAGCAAGGCTTACTTGTTCAGCAGATCCAGATTTTCCTGTTTGCTCAATACCACGACCTGGCACTCAGCCCAGATATCCTGAAACGCGCGCGGTGCCTTGCGATTAAAGAGGCACATCAGATTGCCAAGGCCGAAGGCGGCAGTGGCGAGCCGGATCAGCGCCTGAGTGATGCGGATATTGCTGCCATCTTCGTTCTGGATGCGCAGACGCCAGGCCCGCATGCCGATGGTTTGGCCGGCGCGAGTCCAGAACCAGGTGTAGAAACCGCAGATGACAAAGGCGAGCCACAGGGTATAGATCAGGCTCAGGGGATGGCGGGTCAGCAACCAGACGGTATCTTCACCCGCCGGTACGCTGGCCATGCCGGTGACCAGCAGCAGTTTGGCGACGCCCATGCCGATAAAACCGGCAATGACGAGCAGCGAAGTGACGACCAGATAGTCGTAGATGAGGGCTCCCAGCCGACGCAGCAGACCTGCTGACGGGTGTTGCACTGCGGCAGGTTTGGAGGGGGTTTGTTGGACTTTTTTATGCTTGGCCATCGTTTTTATTCCATTAAAAGGATGGCGGCATTCTATGTAACTGATCCGGTGTCGGCAAGGCGTTGAATAAATGAACAAACAGGAGTGTTCAATCGAAAAACACCTTGCATGGCATCCAGCCATTCGTATAATCCCTCGCAGTTGCCCGGGTGGCGAAATCGGTAGACGCAGCGGATTCAAAATCCGCCGGTGAATAACCGTGTCGGTTCGAGTCCGACCCCGGGCACCATCAAATTCATGACAAAAGGCCATCAGCAATGATGGCCTTTTGTTTTTTCCGCTTTTTATTTCTCGGCGCTCTGCATGGCTGGAGCAGCTTTTTTTCCTCTTTTAACTCGCCCGTTCATCCCTCTCTTTTCTTGCCGCCAGAAAGCTTCTTTTTATGCCAGTATTCCGCCCGTTCGAGCGTAATAGCCTGTTATGAAAAAGAAACTTATCCCCACAGGGCAAATAGCAAGGTGCCAAAAGTGCCGCCAAAGAGCATCAGGGCGGCGGCTTTGGGTGAGCCGTGCAGCTTGGTCCACATAAAGAGGCTGGTGAGGGCGAGCAACAGTAGTGCCAGCGCGGCGAGATCGCCAAACAGTTGCCAACCAAGGCCAGTTCCCATGCCTCGATGCAGCCGGTTGAGGCTGGCGGCAAAGTTCGCCTGCTGCAGGTCGGTGCGTACCAGCAGGGTACCTTCGACATAGTTGGCGGCCACGCTGTGGGTGAGGGTGACGCCACGCATCTCCCAGCGGGCGGGCAGGGTGAGTTCACCGGATGGTGTCGGCAGTCGCTGGGCCGGGGTGATCATGGCGCGCCCCTCCTCGAATCCGCCCGCGTAGCGTTGCTGCAGCAGACTCTTCAGCTCATCGGGGCTGGCCAGCGGTGCGGCCAGCGCTATCTCTTCGCTCAACTTGACGGTGTGGGGGCCGGGTAGCGGCAATACGGCCCTGTGCTGCAACCAGAGCCCGGTAATGCCATAGAGCAGCATCAGGGTAAGAGTGAAAAATCCGGCCCAGGCGTGGAGGCGGCGCACCCATTTGTTGTTGTGAAGGGGAATTCTTCTGCGTTTCATCATCTGTGTTTCATAAAAAACTGGCCAGCAAGGGCTGGCCAGTGAGGATGGTCGGTTACAGGGCTCAGAAGCGGTAGCTGCCGGTTAGCATCAGCTGACGGGGCGTTCCCGGCATGATCTGGGTGGCGCCGGTGGCGCTGACGAAATACTCATGGTCGGTCAGGTTCTCCGCGCTCAGCTCGGCTTCCCACTGTTGCCAACGGTAACCGGCACGGGCATCGAAGCGAGCGTAGCCGGGCAACACTGTGGTGTTGGCGTTGTCGGCAAAGCGATCGCCCACTGCTGTCATCCCCGCTTCGCCAAACCAGCCCTGTTTGCCGCTCTGGTAGCCGGCGAACAGCTGGCCATTCTGGCGAGAGACGTTCATCGGCCGTTTGCCCTGCAGATCGGCATCCGCCTTGACCTGCTCGGCATCCTGAATGGCGATACCACCACGCAGATAGAGCTCGTCGGTCAGCTGGGCGCGGGCGCTCAGCTCGACACCGTCGGTACGCTGCAATCCGGTCAGGATCACCTTGGTGGGATCCAGCGGATCCTTGCTGCGTTTGTTGTACATCTCCAGCCGGTAGGCAGAGAGAGTGGTCGCCAGCCGGCCATTCAGCCAGTCGCTCTTGACGCCCCCTTCGTAGAGACGGGTGTGCTGCGGTTCCAGCTGGTTGTTGGGATCTCCCGGAGTGAACCCGATCAGCTCGCCGCCCACCGGAGTAAAGGTCTTGCTGTAGGAGGCGTAGAACGCATGCTCCTCAAGGGGATTCCATACCAGGCCCAGGCGCGGACTCAGGCTGGTGACCGAAAGGGTCTCCTCCTTGTTGAGGTCGTTGCGGCGGCTGGTGACGGTGAAGTCATCACGACGCAGCCCACCCACCAGATGCCAGTCGCCCAGGCTGAGCTGATCCTGCAGATAGATGCCGTTACCACGTACCTTGTGGTTGGCATCGCTGGATAGCTTCATCGGGCCGTTGTAGCTGGGCAGCGAGCCCGGGTCATAGAGGTTGCCGGGTGCAATGGGGCCGGCATTCTGATAGAGCTTGGGCGTGCGTGCCTGCCAATCCTGCTCCAGACCGATCAGCAGACGATGCTCGACGGGGCCGCTTTGCAGCTGGCCTTCTACCTCGGTGTTGCTGATCAGGTTCTTGGCCTTCAAATCCTGCTGCCAGCGAGAGCGGGTCACCTTGTCCCCTTTCACGCTGGTGACATAGGTGTTGTCGAACTGGCTGTCGAGGGTGGTGTAAGCGAGCTGCTGGCGCAGTTGCCACTGATCGTTGATATCCCAGGAGAGGCGGGAGCGGGTCGACTGCGCCACATCGTCGATGAAGTCGCGGCTGGTGTCGCTGTAAACATACTCTCGTGGCACATCTGCCGGTCGGCCATTGACGCCGGGAATACCACGATCCGGCGTGCGGTTGTGCTCGTTGCGCTCGAACTGCACCAGCCAGTTGAGGTTGTCGCTGATCTCCCAGTTGGCTGATGGTGCCAGCAGGGTGCGCTTGCCGGTTACTCCGTTGCGGAAACTCTCTTTATCCTCCTGCGCCATGTTGAGGCGCAGTTGCAGCTGCTCGTTCGCTTCACCATTGAGGTCTGCGGCCAGCCGCTGAGTGTCGAAACTGCCGACCCGGGCGGTGACGCTGGAGGCTTGTCCCTTTTGCGGTGTCTTGCTGACCCGGTTCACTATGCCGCCCGTGCTGCCACGGCCGTAGAGTACGGCTGCCGGCCCTTTCAATACCTCGACCCGCTCGATATTGCCGAGATCGCGGGTGTACTGCATGTCATCGCGAAATCCGTCGAGATAGAAGTCGTTGCTGGCGCTGAAGCCGCGGATATTGACCCCGTCGAAGCGGGTATCACCGCTGGCGTTGACCCCGGGAATGCCAGCCAGAGCTTCGCTCAGGGTGGGTTGGCCGAAGGCAGTCAGCTCGCTTGCCTTGACGCTGTCTATGGCTTGCGGCACCAGTTTTGCCGGCGTGCTGGTGCGGGTCGCTGTCGCGACCTCCTCGTGCTGGCTGCGCTTGCCGACGACCGTCATGGTTTCATCGGCAGCCTGGGCATGAAGGGTTGTACCGAACAGTGCCAGCGATATGAGGGTTCTGCGAAAGTGAGGGTGCTGCATATTCAATTTGACTCTTGAAGGTGCGACCTGATGGCCTGAACTTGTTGATTTAATTGTAATTAGTGTCCACCCCGAAAAATCGGGATGCCAATGATATTGATTTTCATTTGTATGGCAAGATGAAAATGGAGGTGTGTAGTGGAAGATAGCGCGGGCGATGGGATGGCGAGTTGTGCGAGGAGGCTGGCCCGCAAGGGGCGGGCCGGAGAACGAAATTACTGGGTACGCAGCAACCAGCGGGTCGCAGGCAAGGTAGCCAGCAGGCGATAAGCAAGCAGTGAGGCACCCAGCAGCAGTGGCACCTTGACCAACTCCCATAAAATGGAAGCGCCCTGCGGGCCAAAGGTGAAGATCCATACCACCAGCATCATGTGCAGACAGTAAAGGCCCAGCACCTTGGGGGATTGGCGGGCGAGCCAGCTTCCCTTACCCCAGTCAGGATGGGCCAGCAACAGGCCAAAGAGGCCAACAGCCCAAGGTACGGAACCGAGCAGAAAATCGTGGCGAGTCAGCGGGATACCGGAAAAAGCGCGCAGAACGCAGGCTTCCAGCCCATAGAGCGCGAGTCCTCCCAGCAGTAGCCACCATCCGCTGCGGGCCGACGGTTGCCACTGCTGCTGTCGCAAGCGGGCCCCCATTGCCACAAACAGCAGGGAGAAGAAGGGGCCGTTGCGGGTGAGCAATAGCCACTCCTCCCCCAGCAATGGCTTGGCATAGGAACCACCGAGCAGTGCCAGCAGGTAGAGCCCGGCACCCAGCAGGAGGGCGAATCCCGGCTTGCCAAGCCACTGGCAAAACGCCAGCAGGGTGACCGCCAGGATCAGTGCCGGCAGAAACCAGAGGTGGATCATGCCGCCGACCAGCCAGCGATTGACCGTATCTCCGAGCTGGAACTGCCACTGTGCGTTGAGGGAGTTCAGATAACCCTGTTCGATGGCATTCAGCGGATTGAAGGGCACCAGCAGGTAGACGAGGCTCCAGACCAGCCAGAGCTGGAACAGGGGGCGGCAGTAACGCCATGCCACGCTCATCGGTGCTCCAGCACTCAGCTTGGGTTGCAGAAAGTAGCCGGCACAGAGAAAAAACAGCGGTACGGCAAAGCGGCAGAGCTGGTTGATGATGCCGCTGAGCCAGAGGTAGCTCTCGCTACCCCACAGCGTGGGGTCGAAGGGGTGAGCGAAAGGGGATACGTGAATGGTCATCACGGCCAATATGGCGATTACCCGCCCACACTCGATACTGGATATGCGCATATTGCTGGCTCGAGGTTACAGGGTTGAGCCAGCACGCTAAAAGTGTGGTGTTTGATTTACAACTCATTGATTCCATTAATGTGAATCACGCTATTGAGCGGTTACATTTCGTAACGGGGTGGTGGAGAGGGTTACTTGGGGTGTGATCTGGCCCCCGTTTGCGGTGGCCATGGCCAGCATGAAAAAAGCGAGGCAGAAGCCTCGCTTTTTGAGTTTGCAGGATCGATTATTCGCGCAACATGGCGCTCTGGTTGGCTGCCAGGGTTGTTCTGCCAGAGCTCTCCAGCCAGGTTTTGATCCGCTTGGCATCGGCCACCCTGTCGTTGGTGGTTTCGGCGTTCAGCAGCACCATGATCACCGGCTCGTTGTTCACCCTGGTACCCAGCACCAGACAACGACCCGCTTCGCGGATATAGCCGGTTTTGGAGAGGGTAAATTCCCACTGACCCTCGCGAACCAGCCGGTTGGAGTTGCGATAGTGAAGCTGGCTCTTGTTGGTTCGCACATAGCTCTGATCGTCGGTGGAGTATTGGCGGATCAGCGGATAGGCAGCGGCGGCTGCCGCAAGTTTGGCCAAATCCTGGGCGGTAGAGACATTGCGCGGGTTGAGACCGGTGCTGTCGGCATAGTGGGTGTTCCACATCCCCAGCATGCGAGCCTTGGCATTCATCGCCTCGACGAAGGCGCGCAGACCGCCCGGGTAGTTGCGTCCCAGCGCTGAGGCGGCACGGTTTTCCGACGACATCAGGGCGATATGGAGCATCTCGGCCCGGCTCAGTTTCGAACCGATGGCCAGACGTGAACCTGTGCCCTTGATACGATCAACGTCCGCATTGGTGACGGTGAGGGTTTCATTGAGGCGCTGGTTGGCGTCCAGTACCACCAGCGCTGTCATCAGCTTGGTGAGAGAGGCGATGGGCATCACCCGATTGCCGTTGTGCTCGGAGAGCACTTCGCCGGTTCTGTGGTTGGCGACAACAAAAGCGGCCGAATTGAGGTTGGGAATATCCCTTCGCTCCAGAAAGCTGTGATTGCTGCTGGCGGAAAAGGGGTTGGCGTGGGCACTGTCCATAGCGGCCGGCAGCATTACTGCGCCAAGCAACAGGGGAAGAAGGGAACGCATCATCATGATCTGCTCTACCGGACAAAAACAGGGATATCTCGGTAAGTTATATGTCGTGAATTGGCGCTTCACAATGATTCTCACCTTGATATTGATAATTTGCTGCGTTGTAACCGTTAAGGCCCTGACTTGAGTATCCAAAAAGGTCTCTTTGAAGTCTTTTAACAGGCCGTTTTAGCTGATGTTAAAGGAAAAAACGGGGCCTGAAGGCCCCGCTGACGATCAGGATGAAATAGCCGATCAGTGGGCATCTTCCTGCTTGATTTTGAACCGCATGGCGATGATGACGAACAGTACCGGGCCTATGATGGTCCAGACGCCGGTCGAGATGTCACCGGAGATAAAGGGGGCGACCACGGTAAAGACGTTGCCGAATGCCACCAGGATCAGGCTGACAATGGTGGCCAGCAGTACCGAACCCGAACTCTTGAAGAAGATCAGATCCTTCTCCAGTGCAGGGTTGTGACGATAGCGATACCAGGCGTAGATGAGGAACATGTAGGGCAGGGTCATGCCGACGTTGGTCATGGTGATGATCAGTTCATAGAGGGCGGCAGCCCCTTCCGGGTTGATCAGAGTGAAGATGGATTTGGCCGCGATGAAGATGCAGACCACCCAGGCCTGAACCTTGAGGGCCTCGACGCGAACGCCATTTTGGTTCTCACGCTGGAAGCGCTCCGGCCAGAAGTAGCTGGGGGTGCCGGTGATAAACTGGCGCAGCGGTGCGTAGGAGAGGGCGATAAAGGCGCCCAGATAGCTCAGGAACATGCCAAGGCCGGCAAAGCGCATGAAGATCTGGCCCAGCCACTCGCCACCCAGATGACGACCCAGCTCCAGCATGATGATGAAGAGGGCTGAGAGGGAGGTGATCCCCTCGGCCGGGAAATCGCTCCAGCGCATGATGGAGCCGACCGCCAGAAAGCCGATGATGTAGCAGAGCACGATGAAGGCGCCGGAGAGGAAGATACCGCGCTTGAGGTCGCGCTCGGGATCTTCCAGTTCGTCAGCCACGCCGGCCATCGCTTCGACGCCGCCGTAGGCGAAGATGGCGAATACCATGAAGCCGAGGAAGGGGATGATGTCGTTGAAGGCGGCATTGGGAGAAGAGGTCAGCGATGCCTCGGTGAAGGGCTCCTGCAGGGTCATGCCGCTCACGGCGAAGGTCAGGACGCCGCCAACCAGCAACAGCACGTTGAGGGCTACGACGGAGAGGCCGCCGATGGCCGCTACCTTGGCAAAACGGGCGCTACCGAAGGTGATGAGTTTGGTCACAATGGCCACCAGTGCGATGGCGACGACGCCCAGAATGAAGGGGCCAAAGTCGATACCGGTGCCCAGGGTGATCGGGATAACGGTGATGTCGCGGCCAAACAGCATGAAGGAGAGGGGCACCCACATGGAGAGCGCCTTGCCGAACATCCAGATGACGTAGGAGGCGAACCACATGGTCAGTCCGATAAAGGCGTAACGGGTCGAGACCGAGTGGCGCATCCAGGTAAAGATGCCGCCAGCCTCTTTGCGAAAACCGGTACCGAACTCAATCATCATCAAGATGAAGGGGATGAAAAAGAACAGACCGCCGACCACGAACATCGGAATGGCGGCATATCCCATGCGGTAGAAACCGATCCCGATATTAGTAACGCCAAATACCGATGTGAGTATCATCAATATAAAGGCACCCAATTTCAGCTTTTTTGCTGACATATAAAACTCCCTGCTGGTGCAGCATTTTAAATAATCAAAAATTAAACATATCAAGCTGGATAGATTAATTATCCGGAGTGCATCAGCCTGTCGCGGTGCGACAGGCACAAACGTTCAGCCACGGATCGTGTGGTGGCCGCAAATCACTGTTTGACGAACCTGCATGGCGAATGCCATGGAGAGAGGGGGTGGTGCTGCCAAGCATTGAATGGGCGCGATTTTACCATTAACGGCATCGAATTGGTAAGTTAGCCATATGGTTCTCAATCAGTTCGAAATAGCAATGCCAGTTAATTCATACGTTGCGGATGTAATCATTTACGATTCTGGCTCATCTATTTTCCGCTCGATATCCGTGAATAGATAAATGCATAGTTTGTCGACAGATTTAAAAGCAAATGAAAATTGATTCCCTTATCCAAGACGAGTCAACAGCACGCCACCGGTAATAATGGCGGCTGCGGTCAGGCGGGCTCTCCCCAGCGGTTCTTTCAGCAGCCAGACCGAGAGCAGCATGGCAAACAACACGCTGCTTTCGCGTAGGGCGGCAACCACGCCGATGGGAGCCTGGGTCATGGCCCAGATGACGATGCCGTAGGCGATCAGGGACATGGCTCCTCCTGTCGCGCCTGCTGCAGCATGCCGGCGGATCTGGCGCCAGGTGTTGCGCTTCTGATGGGCGATCAGTACCAGCAACATCACCAGACCGGTGCAGGCGAACAACCAGAGGGTATAGCGCACCGGCTCGCCGCCAGCCCGGGCGCCGGCCCCATCCGAGAGGGTATAAGTCGCGGTAAACATGGCGGTGATCAGCGCCGCCCTGACCGCCTTGCTGCCAAGGCGTTGCTGCCCCCCTCGCCAGGCCATCAGCAAGACTCCCATGATCAGCACGCAGGCGCCGACGATGCCGCCGTAGCCCGGGTAGTCACCGAGCAGCATGGCACTTAATAGCATGGCGAGCAGCGGGGCGCTGCCGCGGGCGAGCGGATAGATCTGGCCAAAATCGCCCTGATTGTAGGCATGACTGAGAAAGAGGCAGTAACCGGTGTGAAGCAAAATCGAGAGGCCTAGCCAGGGCATTTCAGCCTGTGATGGCAACCCCATTGGCAGCAGGGCGACTGCGGCAATCAACCCGGAGAAGAGGGCGACCAGCGAAATGCCGACCAGTCGCTCCTCACCGATTTTGACAAGGGCATTCCAGCTGGCATGGAGCAGGGCTGCCAGCAGCACGGCAAAGAAGACGGTGGTACTCATGGGAGGCGCCTCGAATCCGGAAGCCGACATCATACCCGACCGGCACTTGCCGCGCCGGGATCTCCATCAAGGGATTGGTTGGGCGGGCTCTGTTATTGCCCGCTTTGGTGCAGTTTGCCGAGGGGACCCAGTACCAGCTTTGGGTTGGCATCGAACTTCAGAGCGATATCCTGCAGCGGGATGCCCTGCTGGTTGAGGTGGATGATGTCGGCGGCCATCTTGCCGAGCAGCTTGTAACTGCTGATGGTACCGACCGTGCAGCCGTGCTGGACGAAGAGCTCGGCGCTGCAGATGGTGGGGATACCCGCGTCGTTCAGGGTGCTCAGCAGACGGGGAGCGATGGAGAGCAGGTAGCTGTCTGCCGCCAGAAAGACGATGTCGTTGCTGGCATCCTGCTGCAATCGCTTCAGCTCGCCATCGAGCCGCTTGGGATCCGGGGCAATCCGCCAGGGGACCACCTGCCAGTCGTAGCGTCTGGCCTCGGAGATAAGCATGTCGGTGACGAGGCGGGTGTTCTGTTCCCGCGGGTTGAAGGGGACGAGGAGCCGCTTACCTGCGGGCAGGTACTTACTGGCATTGGCCAGCTGCAGCGCCATCGGCACCATGTTGCTGGTGCCTGCCACCATCTTGTTCAGGTTTTTATCCTTTGCCAGAAAACCGGCACCTGCCGGATCCGAGACCACGCTGAAGATGAGGGGCTTGCGATCGGCCAGCAGACTCTTTGTCATGGCGGTGGCAGTGGTGCCGAAGGTGTAGATGTAGTCGTAGCTGGCCAGCTTGGGTTCAATTTGCTGGCGCAGCATGGCCGCAAGCGTGGCGCGATCCTGCGCTGCATCGAAGGTAGTGAAGGTGGGTTGATAGCCAAGGCGCAGCAGCTCTTCGCGAAAACCGGCTTCGGCCGCAGTCTCGCCGCGCCAGAGCACCATGGCGATCGAGAGTGCATGTGCCGGCAGAGCCAACAAAAGCAGGAGTGCAGCAAGCTGTTTCAACATCATCCAGCCTCGTGTCGTACAAACATCACCTGTTGAGCCTAGGCCAGTTTGTCGCTACGTGAACAAAGCAAAAAGCGCGATGGCATGCCATCGCGCTTTTGGTATCCATCCTGACCCGATTAGAAGTCGTAACGGGCAGCCAGCTGGAAGTCATCCTTGTTGGCGGTCGCAGTACCGGCCACGCTGTCCAGATTGTTGATGCGGTACTCGCCGATAACGCGCAGGTTCTTGTTGAACTTGTACTGGGCGCCCAGGGTGTAGTAGTCCACGTTGTCCTTCTTGACGCCAGCCTTGTCCTGCTCCTGCTTGTTCCACAGGGCCATCAGGCCGAAGCCATTCTCGAAGTTGTAGCCCAGCGCGGCTTCCCAGCCGGTGTGGTCGGTGCCGGTGGCCAGGAAGTCGCTGCCGTCGGCGTAGCTCAGGGCGGCGTAGGCGGCCTTGTTGTCGTACTTGGCAGAGATGATCCACAGCTTGGCATCACTCTCGCCGCTCTTGTCGCGGATGCCGACGTTGTAGGCGGTACCCAGCGAGAGATTGAACGGGAAGGTATAGGCCACGGCAGCACCGTAGGCGGCATCGCTATCCTTGCTGGTAGTCTGTTCGGTGTCACCGCCGTCGAACTTGTAGCTGGTATCGAGCTGGAAGCCGTTGAACAGACCGGAGTATTTCAGCACGGAGCCAGCACGGTTGGTGGCGAAGGTATCGGTCTTGGCACCCAGCGCATCGTTGCCATAGCCATCGGAGAGGGCGACATCAGTCCAGTCAGCCAGGAAGCCGGGAGCCCCTTTCTGACGGCCGAAGGTGACGCTACCCCAGTCTGCGCCCACACCGGCAAAGGCCAGGCGGGTGCGCAGGTTGTCGGAGTTCTCGCTGATGGTCTTCTCGCTGTCGTTGATATACATCTGCACTTCGTACTGGGCCAGCGCTTTCAGACCGCTTTGGATCTGGGTCTCGGCTTTGGCGCCGAAGCGGACAAACTGGTTGGCACCCTGCTTGGCACTGTAGTCCTGAGTGCCGTTCGGGTGGGTGGCATCGACGTTTTCTTTCTTGTCACCGAAGAATTGACCGGCATAGATGCGGCCATAGAGATCCAGCAAAGAGGTGTCGTTTTTATACACTTCAACGGCTTGAGCCTGGAAGGCGGCAGTCAGCGCCAGTGCCACTACAGTCAGCTTTTTCATCTTAATCCCTTGTGTTGCAAGCTTTTGTTTGGAAGACGGGGCCATCCTAGGGAGGGCGGATGACAGCGGGGTGACAGTTGGATGAAGAGTCGATGGCAGTTGGATTGCAATTGGATGAATTGGCTACATTTATGCGCCTGTCAGCTACTTTTGTGCGCAAAGGTTTGCCCTTGTGGTAGAATGCCGCCCGTTTTCGAGCTCCATAGGTTGGATATGCGATGAGACGTGAACTGGCAATCGAGTTTTCCCGAGTGACGGAAGCGGCTGCACTGGCTGGCTACAAGTGGCTCGGACGTGGTGACAAGAATATCGCCGATGGGGCGGCCGTTGCGGCCATGCGCCACATTCTCAACCAGATCGAGATCGATGGTGAGATTGTGATCGGCGAAGGTGAAATTGATGAAGCGCCGATGCTCTACATCGGCGAGAAGGTCGGTACCGGGCATGGCGACGCGGTGGATATCGCGGTCGATCCCATCGAGGGTACCCGCATGACCGCCATGGGTCAGGCCAATGCGCTGGCCGTGCTGGCGGTGGGCGACAAGGGTTCCTTCCTGAAAGCGCCTGACATGTACATGGAAAAGCTGATCGTCGGGCCCAGAGCCAAAGGCGCCATCGACCTGAATCAAGCTCTCGAGCTGAACCTCAAGGCCGTGGCCAAGGCGCTGGGCAAGCCGCTCTCCCGTCTGACCGTCATTACCCTGGCCAAGCCGCGTCATGACAAGGCGATCAAGGAGATGCAGGGGCTGGGCGTGCGCGTTTTCGCCATTCCCGACGGCGACGTGGCCGCCTCAATACTCACCTGTCTGCCGGACAGCGAAGTGGACATGCTGTATGGCATCGGCGGTGCACCGGAAGGGGTGATCTCGGCGGCGGTGATCCGCGCGCTGGACGGCGACATGCAGGCCCGTCTGGTGCCGCGTCACCGGGTCAAGGGCGACAGCCCCGAGGTGATCGCGCTGGGTGAGCAGGAGATTGCCCGCTGCGAAGCGCTCGGCATCGACGTCAACAAGGTGCTAAAGCTGGAAGACATGGCGAAGAACGACAACGTCATCTTCTCCGCCACCGGCATCACCAAGGGTGATCTGCTGGACGGCATCACCAGCGATGGCGTGATGGCGACCACCGAGACCCTGCTGATCCGTGGCAAGTCGCGCACAATCCGCCGCATCAAGTCGATCCATTATCTGGAACGCAAAGACAGCGTGGTTCGCGACATCATCCTGTGATGATGGCTCTGCCCGCCCTGCGGTAGTGAATCAAGCCCGATCGCCTCGCGGTCGGGCTTTTTGCTGCCTGCCCTCTACGTTTGTCATCTGGCCTGGGCTATGGTGGCAGAAAGTCCGACAGTGCAGGTTGATCCTGTGACAGGAGTGGGTTGTATGGAGTGTCGTTCCGGTTGCGGTGCCTGTTGCATCGCTCCCAGTATCAGCAGTGCCATCCCCGGCATGCCCGATGGCAAACCGGCTGGCGTCCCCTGCATCCAGCTTGATGCGCGCCTTGGCTGCAAGATCTTCGGTCAGCCAGAACGGCCGGCGGTATGTGGCGGCTTTCGTCCGATGGCGGATGTGTGCGGTAGCCACCGCGCCGAGGCCATCTGGCTGATTGGCGAGCTGGAGCGGCTCACCACCTGACGGGAGCAGAACAAAGAGATAAAAAAGAGGCCGCATTGTGCGGCCTCTTCTCTTTTTGCTGTTTGCAGTTTCAGGATTAAATCCCCGCCAGTTCCAGCGCCTGACGGTAGTACTCGTTGGCCTTGTTGGTAAGGCGGCGCTTGTCCATCACCTGACCGAGCGCGTGGTAGACGGCGGCACTGGGCGCCTTCTCCACCTGCTGTTCCAGCAGCTTCTGGGCCTCGTCGAGCTGGCCGGCCAGCAGATAGAGCTGGGCCAGCGCGTTGTCTACCTCCGGCTGCCCCTGCTGTTTTTGCAGCAGCGCCAGCAGCGGCTGGTAGTTGTCGAGTTTCAGCTTGGGCAGACGGCTCAGCAGCTGCGGCATGGCCTGCTTGCGCAGCGCCTCCTGCCAGAGATTGGCCGCTTCGCTGTCGGCACCCAGCCCGCGCAGCAGATCGCCGTAGCTGGCCAGCAGCTCCGGCTCAAGCCGCAGTTTGCGCGGCAGCTCCTGCCACACCGCCTTGAGGGTTTCCAGCTTGCTTGCCGCCTGCTGCAGACGGCCATTCCACGCCTGTTGCAGCAGCTCCTCTTCCTGTTTCGGGGTCAGCTTGCCCACCTTGTGCAGGGTGGGGATAAGGTCGCACAGGGCCGCCCAGTCGTGGCGAGCCAGATGCACCTGACGCAGCTGATCCAGCACCATGGGATGGCGCGGGTTGAGGGCGTAGACCGACTCCAGCATCGCCAGCGCCGTATCGTACTGGCCCTGCTCGATCTGCAGCTGGGTCTGGGTCAGGGTAAGCGCCAGCTCGGCCTTGGGGTTCTCCTCCTGCGCTTTTTGCAGGTATTGATCCCGGCGGACATCGTCACCGCGCGCCTGGGCCGCCTTGGCGGCGCTCAGATAGTTGAGCAGCGGAGTGTCGCTGTTGCTGGCGCCCTTGAGCATCAGCTTTTCAGCTTGGCTGTAGTGGCCTTCGGCCATCGCCAAGGTTGCGGCCACGGTCTGCTGATTGGCCTTGCGGCGGCGACGGGAGCCGTACCAGCCGAGGGTCTTGCGGCGCAGACCGAACACCCGGCCCAGCAGCCACTCGACGATCAGCAGAGCGCCATAGAACAGCACGGCCAGGATCACCGCGCTGGTGACGGAAGATTCGATAGTGTAGTTGCCGAGCGCAATCAGGACATAGCCCTTGTTGCCTGATGCCTGCGGGCCAAAGATCAGCCCTGCGACCATGACGGCAACCAGAATGATAATGCGGATCATGGTGCCCCCTTAGCTGCTGGCCAGAATGCGTTGCAGGCGCTCGGTCAGCACCTGCTCCAGCATCGCCTGGGTCTTGAATTGCTCCGGATAGCTGATCTGGATCTGCTCGCCCTTGAGCTTGTCGAGCTCACCCTGCATGTAGTGGGTGGCGCTGTTGTCGGTATCGAAGTACTGGGTCAGCCAGCGCTGCGCCTTGTCGATGCTGTCCTCATAGAGGGACTGCTGTTCGCGATAGACGGCGAGTTGCGCCTGCAGCAGCTTGGTCTTGAGGTTTTCGCGCAGGAAAAATTCCTGCTGCGGCGAGAGCAGCGCCTCCACGGCGCCATCGCGGCGACGGATGGTGATGAAGTTTTCGGTGAACTTGACCCAGTTCTTCTTCAGGTTGCTCTCCCACTCGTCGGGATTTGTGCTGACTGCCTGATCCTGCTCTTGTTTGGCTTCCGGCATGTTGACGGCGGAGAGCGGGAGCAGCTCGATCTGGTCTTCGAGGGCGGCCAGCTTGAGGGTCAGTCCTTCGCGGTCGATGCGCGGCATCCCTTTGAGCTTGGTGATATCTTCGGCCAGCGCCTTGCGGATCGGCATCAGACTGGGGTCGTTGAGGGCGGCAATGCGCTCGTCGGCGTTGCCGAGCAGGGTGATGGCAGAGACAAGGTCATGCTCCAGCCACAGCTTGCGGCCCGCCATGCGCACCAGATACTCGGATTCCGCCAGCATCCAGTCGTTGGGGCGCTTGTCGTTGAGATCCAGTACCCGGTTCTGCAGCCCCTGCATCTCGCCCTGCAGCCGTTGCTGGGTCTGGCCCAGCGCGGCCAGTTGTTCGGCATCCTTGCTGTTGCTCTGGTCAATCTTGCTCATGGCGCTGGCCAGCTGCTGCTTGAGCTGGGCCAGTTCGGCCTGCTGGGCCATCGCATTCTTGTGACCGTGCAGATAGAGACCACCGGTCAGGCCAAGGGCCAGCAGGATGGCGACCCCTCCCAGAACGGCACTGGAGCGGCTCTTGCTGCCATTGACCACCGCGGTCGGCTGGGGTGTGACCTGGGATTCTTGTTGTGCTGTCATTCCATCTTCCTCAGTTCCAGTGCGGCCATCAGGGCCTGGTTGGATGCACCTTGGGCAATCGTGATATGGATAAAGCCCGCAGCGCTGGCCATCTCGGCCACGCGCGGACTGGGGACCACCAGCAGGCGGTCAAAAAGCCAGGGCTGCTGGCTGGTGGGAACCAGCTCCAGCAGGCGTTGCAACAGTTCACCACTGGTGACAAGCAGGCTGTCGAGCCCGGCTGCCTGCCAGTGGCTGGTCAATGCTTCCCCGTCAAACTCGGGGTAGTGGCGCTCGTAGGCGGCACAATAGTGCACCAGAGCACCGCGTGAGGCCAGCGTGCTGGCGATGAGATCCCGCCCGCCATTGCCGCGCAGGATCACCACCCGCTTGCCGCTCACCAGCTGCAGTTCGGGCAGGGCCAGCAGTCCCTCGCTGCGCGGGTCGTCCGGGCAGATCGCCCGCACGCCCACCTCGGCAAAGGCATCGGCACTCGCCTGACCCACTGCGAAGTACTCAATATGTGGCCAGGTCAGACCAGTTTGCAACAGAAAATCGTGTGCAAAATGAACGGCATGGATGCTGACGGCGATAACGATGTCGGCATCTTGCAGCATGTCGGCCAAGCGGGGGAGGTCGCTGCCCGCGACCGTTTCCAGCAGCGGGCAGCAGAGTGGTGCATGACCGTGCCGGCGCAGCAACTGCGCCAGCTCGGTGGCCGGGGCGGCCGGACGCACCACCAGCGGGATCATGCGCGGTAGACCTCGGCCAGGATTTCGTCGGCGCCAGCTGCCAGCAGGCGCTGTGCCAGCGTCTCTCCCAGCACTTCGCCTTCGCTCACCGGGCCGCGGATTTCGTCGCGGATGACGCGGGTGCCATCCGGGCTGCCCACCAGACCACGTAGCCAGATCTGTTCGCCGTCGACCAGTGCATAGGCACCGATAGGCACCTGACATCCCCCTTGCAGGGCGCGGTTCATGGCTCGCTCGGTCAATACCCGGGCGCGGGTCTCGGCGTGCTCCAGCGGCGCCAGCAGAGAGTGCAGCTCAACATCATCGAGGCGGCATTCGATGCCGACAGCCCCCTGACCGTTGGCCGGCAGGCTCTGCTCCGGCTCGATAAAGGCGGTGATGCGGTGCGCCATCTCCAGTCGTTTCAGACCGGCGGCTGCCAGAATGATGGCGTCATATTCACCGGCATCCAGCTTGGCAAGGCGAGTGTTGACGTTGCCGCGCAGATCCCGGATCACCAGGTCGGGGCGGGCTGCACGCAGCTGGCACTGGCGACGCAGGCTGGAGGTGCCGACCACGGCCCCTTGCGGCAGCTCGGCAATGGCCTTGAAGCGGTTGGAGACGAAGGCATCGCGCGGATCTTCCCGCACGCAGATGGTGTGCAGACCGAGCCCCTCGGGGAACTCCACCGGCACGTCTTTCATGGAGTGGACGGCGATATCGGCGCGTCCTTCCAGCATGGCGGTCTCCAGCTCCTTGACGAACAACCCCTTGCCGCCCACTTTGGCCAGCGGGGTATCGAGGATCTTGTCACCCTGAGTGCTCATCGGTACCAGTTCGACCTGCAACTCTGGATGCAGGGCTTCAAGCTGGTCTTTTACAAAGTTGGCCTGCCACAGGGCCAGCGGGCTCTTGCGAGTGGCAATTTTCAGGGTTCGGGCTGCCATATCAATCAGTTGTTTCATTTTTAGAAGGAAATCGATATTACCACCCTTTGCCCGGGCTTTCATGGCGGAGCCGGCAAAAGCGGGCTCAAGCTCAAAAATGGAGGCTGAAAATGATTTTCATTAAGTCAAGGTGATTGATTAATTCATTGAAATTATTGAAATTTAACCGTTTCCCCTGATACTTGTTGTGGTCGTACCAGAAATAATCCGGTGATTCGCTGTCGGCTTGTTTACCACTGCTGTTTGCATTGTTAACATGATCACACTTTTTTGACGTATCCCGCTTTTGGTGCGTCATTTTCACCTTGGTGATAGGCAGGGCATTGCTGGAAAAACTCGACACGCTGGTTGCGCGTTATGACGGGATTACCCGTCTCAAGACGCAACGGGCGCTGGGCCTCATGAGTCGCTACGGGCAGCAGGTATTTCAACTGCTGCCGGTCATGCTGCACTTCAATCATCCCCTGTTGCCTGGCTATGTTTCCGGTGATGTCCCTCATGGCATCTGGAGTTTCAGCACCACCCCGGAACAGCAAGCCTTCATCGACGACCTCTGCCAGAGTGCCAACTGCCTCAACGGGCTTGCCACCCATGACCGAGCCATTCAAGGGCTCTACTCCATGGGCAGCACCTCCTCCATCGGCCAGTGCTGTCACTCGGATCTCGATATCTGGGTCTGCCACGTGGCCGGCTTGTCGCAGACGCGGCTCGATCTGCTGGAGCAGAAGTGCCAGCAACTCTCCAAGTGGGCGGAACAGCGCGGGGTCGATCTCAACTTCTTCCTGATCCCGGAAGACAAGTTTCGCCAGACCAACGATGCCGAGATGCAGGGGGAGAGCTGTGGCAGCGCCCAGCATCTGCTGCTGCTCGACGAGTTCTACCGCAGCGCCATGCACATCGCCGGCAAGCGGCTCATCTGGTATCTGGTACCCGTCGAATATGACGACCACTACGACGAGTATGTGAACGGGCTGTTCGAGAGCGGTCAGCTCGATCAGGATGACTGGCTCGATCTTGGCAGTTTTAACCGGATCCCGGCCGAGGAGTATTTCGGCTCGGCACTGTGGCAGCTCTACAAGGGGATCGACTCTCCCTATAAAGCCGTGCTCAAGTCGGTACTGATGGAAGCCTACTCCCACGAGTACCCCAATACCCGCCTGCTCTCGATGATTGGTCGTGACTGGTTCCAGCACAACGAGGGGATGCACTACCGGCTCGACAACTACTGCCTGATGCTGGACAAGGTGACCAACTACCTCAAGTCCATCGGTGACATGGCGCGACTCGATCTGGTGCGCCGCTGCTTCTACCTCAAGGTGTGCGATGGCCTCAGCCATCCCAAGGACGATCACTCTCCCGAGTGGCGTCGCGAGCAGATGAGCCAGCTGGTCTCTTACTGGGGCTGGAGTCAGGAGAAGTTGTACCATCTCGATCACCGCCACGAGTGGAAGGTCGAGGAGGTGAAAATCGCCCATGCCGAGTTGCTGGAAGCTCTGATGCAGAGCTACCGCAACCTGATCCAGTTCGCCCGTCGCAACAACATCAGCGAGTCGATCAACCCGGAAGATATCGGTATCTTGTCGCGCAAGCTCTATGCTGCCTTCGAGAGCCTGCCGGGCAAGGTGCAGCGGGTGAACCTCAAGATAGCGCCTGACCTGAGCGAGCCGGATCTCAGCTTCGTGCAGGTGCCGCACGGTCGCCTCAATCGCGCCGGCTGGTATCTCTACAAGCATTCGCTGGAGCCGGTGGACATCATTGGCCGCGCGCCGCTCGAGTTCAATGGTTACATCAGCAAGCTGGTCTCCTGGGCATATTTCAACGATCTGCTGACGCCCCAGTCGCGGGTGCACCTCTTCAATCAGGGGTCGGATCTGCACATCGACAATCTGCACCAGTTCTGTCGCGATCTCTCCGGTTGCTTCCCCGAGAAGTATCCGCTCGCCACCAACCTGGCGCTCAGTCGGCCGTGCGAGATCCGCCAGCTATCCATCTTCCTCAACCTGGAGATGGATCCGACCAGCCACTGGGTCGGTCAGGTAATCGAGTTCGACGCCAATACCGTGGATGTCTTCTCGTTTGGTCGCAATCAGGAGTGTCTGGTCGGTTCGGTGGATCTGGTCTATCGCAACTCCTGGAGCGAAATCCGTACCCTGCACTTCCAGGGGGATGAGGCGGTGGTCGATGCCCTCACCACTATCCTCGGCAAGATGCATCAGGATGCTGCCGCCCCCGAGATGATCGAGGTGTTCTGCTATAGCCAGCACTTCCGCTCTCTGGTGCGCTCCCGCTTCCAGACGCTGGTGGCCGAGTGTATCGATCTGCGCCTGGCCCGTGACAAGCAGCAGCTGGTCAAGACCATGGCGCTCGGTAAGGAGAAGTACGGCATCTTCTTCGAGCGGCGCGGGGTGTCAGTGAAGAAGCTGGAGAACGCCATCGATTTTTACCGCCACATCTCCCACAACAAGCTGGATCACCTGCCGCTGCGGCTCGACAAGACCCACAGCCAGCATCTGCCGAGCATCGTCGATGCCTATGCCAGCGAAGGGTTGGTGCAGTTCTTCTTCGATACCCGGGATGCGGGCACCAACATCTATATCCTCGATGAGGCGAACCGGGTCGAGATCTACCAGCATTTTGCCGGCAACAAGGATGAGCTGGTCTCCGGCGTGAACCGCTTCTATACCTCGAATCACGAGCGCTTCAGCGATGACGGTCAGTTCATCAACTTCAACCTGCCCCAGTACTACGAGATAGTGCAGCACAATGGCGAGCTGGCGGTTATTCCCTACCGCAGCCAGGGGGCGGGGCGTGAACAGGTGCCGCCGACCCGCGATGTGGGTTAGCCGCTGCGGATACGCATCCTGAGAGCACAGCAATAAAAACGGCCTGCAGTTGCAGGCCGTTTGCGTTTGCGGTTGCTCAGGCGCCGAGGCGGGCCAGCAGCCAGCTGCGAATGTCGCCCAGCTGAGGGCGGCAGATCTCGTGGCGCATCGGGTACTCGTGCCACTCCGGGGAGAGCCCTATCTCTTCCAGCCGGTTCTTGGCATCCCAACCGAGCGACAGGCTCACCACATCGTCGTAGATGCCATGCATGTAGCAGATGGGCATGGAGCGAGCGGCCTCGCTCATTTCGTCTGCCAGCTTGTCGGGGGCGGCCAGGTAGGTGGACATGCAGAGCAGGCCCGCCAGCGTTGCCTGAGAGCGCAGCGCGGTGAAGGAGGCAATCACCCCGCCCTGAGAGAAACCGGCCAGCACGATATGCTCGGGGGCAAACCCTTCGGCGACCAGCTGATCCAGCAGGGCGCTGATCTGGCTGGCCGATTCACGGACATGGGACTCCACGGCCCGCTCGGCGGGATCCTCGAAGCTCTTGATGTCGTACCAGCCGCGCATCTTGTAGCCCATGTTGATGGTGATTGGGCGCTCCGGCGCATCCGGCAGCAGGTGACGCACCGGCAAGTCGGCGGGCAGATCCAGCGCATCCACCAGCGGGGCGAGGCCGGCGCCGGAATCACCCAATCCGTGCAGCCAGATCACCGCGTGACGGGCGCCCTGCGGGTGCAGGTCAATCATGGGAACACCACGGGTTCACCAGCCTGAGCGGTGCAGGACTTGCTCAGCAGAGCCTTGAGCTCATGGCCGAAACGGTTGTCGATCCAGGTTTCGCCTTGCAGATCGAAGTGGAAGCCGTTCTCGCGGGTGGCGACCCAAATCTGGTGCAGCGGCTCCTGCTTGTTGATGATGACCTTGGTCTTGTTCTCGAACACGAGGGTCAGGACACCCCCGTTGCGCTCGCAGTCGATATCCGGATACCCCTCGTCGAGCGTGTCCTCCACGTACTGGAAAAAGGCGTCGGTCAGGGCGTGATACTCGTGATCCTTCATCGGTTTATCCTGTTGCTTTTAACAATGTGAGTGCGATTATAGAGGGCCAAAATTTTTTTCGCAGCGAACCATTATGATTACCCAGTTCACCAAGTGTCTGCTTGCTACTCTTCTTTCCCTCGGGTTGGCCGCCTGCGGTCTGAAGGGGCCGCTTTATATGCCGCCTCCCGAGCAACCCCAGAGCCAGAGTACACCGCAAGCGGCACAGCCTGCGACCCCTGCGGCAACCAACGAGGCCGCGCCGCAATAATGCCGCACCCATTCTAGGAAGGAACCGCCCCTTTGGATCACTTTAACTACGATGCCGCTGGCCAGCTTCAGGCCGAGCAAACCTCGCTGCAACAGCTTGCCGAGCAGTACGGTACCCCGCTTTATGTCTACTCCCGTGCCACCCTCGAACGTCACTGGCACGCCTTTGACAAGGCCGCGGGCGATATTCCCCACCTGATCTGCTATGCGGTCAAGGCCAACTCCAACCTGGCGCTGCTCAACCTGCTGGCCCGACTGGGGTCAGGGTTTGACATTGTCTCCGGTGGCGAGTTGTCACGGGTGCTGGCGGCGGGTGGTGATCCGCGCAAAGTGGTCTTCTCCGGGGTGGCCAAGAGCGAGGCCGAGATGCGCCTCGCGCTGGATAAAGAGATCCTCTGCTTCAATCTGGAGTCGGAAGCCGAGCTGGAGCGCCTCAACCGGGTGGCGGGCAGCATGGGCAAGAAGGCACCGGTGTCGGTGCGGGTCAATCCGGATATCGATGCCGGTACCCATCCTTATATTTCCACTGGCCTCAAGCAGAACAAGTTCGGCATCCCCATCGAGCTGGCCCCCGCTATCTATCGCAAGGCGGCTGCGATGGAACATATCGAGATCGTCGGGGTGGATTGCCATATCGGCTCGCAACTCACTGAATTGAATCCCTTTATGGAGGCGGCGGACAAGCTGCTGCGGCTGATCGATGGGTTGGCAGTGGAAGGCATTCATATCCACCATCTGGATGTGGGTGGCGGCCTTGGGGTCAACTACGGTTCCGAGCAGCCACCGCACCCGACCGAGTATGCCGAAGCGCTCAAGCAGAAGCTGGCGGGCCGGGATCTGACCCTGCTGTTCGAACCGGGCCGCGCCATCGTCGCCAATGCCGGCGTGCTGTTGACCCGGGTCGAGTATCTGAAGCCGGGCGAGACCCGCAACTTCGCGCTGATCGATGCCGGCATGAACGACATGCTGCGCCCCTCACTCTATGGCGCCTGGATGAACATTATCGAGGTGGATAGCCGTGCCGGCCATACCCCAGCGCTCTATGACGTGGTGGGGCCGGTGTGCGAGACCGGTGACTTCCTCGGCAAGGAGCGCACCCTGGCCATCGCCGAGGGTTCGCTGCTGGCGGTGCGCTCGGCCGGTGCCTACGGCTTTACCATGTCATCCAACTACAACACCCGTCCCCGTGCCGCCGAAGTGCTGGTGGACGGTACGCAATCGTTCCTCATCAGAGAGCGCGAGCAGTTGACCGATCTCTGGCGCGGTGAGCACTTGCTGCCTTAAGCTGCCTTTAAAAGTGCCTTGAGCGCGCGCCCAAAAACAGGAACGCACGATGTTGATAGATTTTTCCAAGATGCACGGGCTGGGAAACGACTTCATGGTGGTGGACGGTGTCACCCAGAAGATCTTTTTCAGCAACGACGTCATCAAGAAGCTGGCTGATCGCCACTTCGGGGTCGGTTTTGACCAGCTGCTGCTGGTGGAGCCCCCCTATGACCCCGAGCTCGATTTTCACTACCGTATCTTCAATGCCGATGGCAGCGAGGTGGAGCAGTGCGGCAATGGCGCCCGCTGTTTCGCCCGCTTCGTGCGTCTCAAGGGGTTGATCAACCGCGATCGCATCGCGGTCAGCACGGCGCGCGGTCGCATCGTGTTGCAGCTGGAAGGGGAGAATCAGGTCACGGTCAACATGGGAGTGCCCCAGTTCGAGCCGGGCAAGATCCCGTTTCGGGCCCAGAAGGCAGAGAAGACCTATCTGCTGCGGGCGCAGGAACATACCGTGATGTGCGGTGCTGTCTCCATGGGCAACCCCCACTGCGTCATCGAGGTGCCGTCGGTGGCCGATGCGCCGGTGTCTACTCTGGGGCCCATCATGGAGCGTCACGAGCGTTTTCCCGAGCGGGTCAACGTCGGTTTCATGGAGATGGTCAACGCTACCGAGATCAAGCTGCGGGTGTTCGAGCGCGGGGTGGGGGAAACCCTCGCCTGCGGTACCGGCGCCTGCGCGGCGGCAGTCATTGGCATGAGTCAGGGTAAGCTCAAGGAGCGGGTCACTGTCAGCCTGCCGGGCGGCAAACTGACCATCGCCTGGAAAGGGCCGGGCCAGCCGGTCTACATGACCGGGCCGGCCGAGCATGTCTTTGACGGCCAGATCGACGTATAAAGCAGTTATTCCGATTGATAGCGGTTCGGCGGCAGGAGCCATGCTCCCGCAGCCCATGATGTCGGGGCCAGTCCCCTTTCTCTGATGGATCAACCAAGTTATGAGTGAACTCAAACGGCAGGAGCAACTGGTGGACGAAGCCGCCGTGCTGGAGTACCTGGCCCGTTACCCCGAGTTTTTCCAGCGCCACGGTGCCGTGCTGGACAGGATCCGCATTCCTCACGAGCGTAAAGGCTCGGTCTCGTTGGTCGAACGCCAGCTGGATCGCCAGCGCGAGCGGATCGAACAGCTGGAGCAGGAGATCACCGAACTGATGGGGATCGCCAGCGAGAACGAGCGGATCTTCCGGGTCTATGCCGATCTCTATGGCGAGCTCTATGGTTGCCAGACCCTGTTCGAGGTGAGCGCCGTGATGGGCAAGGCCTTCGTGCAGCGGCTGCGGCTGACCGGTCTGCGGCTCTGGCTCAATCCGAAAAAGTTTCAGTTAAGCGGCCCCGAGGCGCGCTTTCTGGCCGAGGGCAAACAGCTGGAGCAACTGCTGGGTCAACGTTTGCCGGGGCAGGATTACTACTTCGGCCGCCTGAACCAGAGCGAGAAGCAGGCGCTGTTCGGGCACGACGTGCTGGTCAACTCGGTTGCCCTGATGCGGCTTGGCGATCTCGGCGTGTTGGCCTTTGCCAGCTCGGATCCCAGCCACTTCACTCCGCACAACGACACCCTGTTGCTGGGCCAGCTGGGCCGACTGCTGCAACTGCGGCTGCCAGAGCTGGCGCATGGCTAGGGCGCCCGCCAAGGCGCCTCCTGTTGCCGAGCCACTGCCGTCCGGATTGGCTGACGATCTGGCGGCATTCATCGAATATCTGAGGGTCGAGCGCCAGCTCAGCCCTCACACCCGCAGCAACTATCAGGCCCATCTGGAGGCGATGACCGCCGCGCTGGTGAAGCTGGGGCTCGAAACGTGGAGCCGGCTTGAGGCGAGTCAGGTTCGGACTCTGGTGACCCGGATGCACAAAGAGGGGCTGGCGCCACGTTCGCTCGCTACCAAGGTATCCGCCCTGCGCAGCTTCTGTGACTGGCAGGTACGGCAGGGGCGGCTGGTGGCCAATCCGGCCCGCGGTATTGTGACCCCCAAGCAGGGGCGGCCGCTGCCAAAGAACCTCGATGTGGACGAGATGCACCAGCTGCTCAACATCACCGACGAGCAGGATCCGCTGGCGGTGCGGGATCGCGCCATCATGGAGCTGATGTACTCCTCAGGGCTGCGTCTGGCTGAGCTGGTGGGGATCAATCTGGTGGATCTGAAGCTCGACGACCGCCAGCTCAAGGTGACCGGCAAGGGCTCGCGGGAGCGGGTGCTGCCCATCGGCCGGATGGCGGTCGAGTGGCTGCAGAAGTGGCTCAAGGTGCGCCCGCTGCTGGCCGGGGACGAGAGCGAGGCGCTGTTTGTCTCCAGCCGCAAGCAGCGGCTGTCGGCGCGCTCGGTGCAGACCCGCCTCGATGGCTGGGGCAACAAGCAGGCGCTCAACGCCCATGTCCATCCCCACAAGCTGCGCCACAGCTTCGCCACCCATATGCTGGAGTCCTCCGGCGATCTGCGGGCGGTACAGGAGCTGCTGGGACATGCCGACCTCTCCACCACCCAGATCTATACCCACCTCGACTTCCAGCATCTGGCCAAGGTTTACGACAGCGCCCACCCAAGGGCCAAGCGTGACCCGGATGCGCAGGACGATGAATAACGGGCCCTGAGCCCCGTTGCAGAGGAGAGTCCATGCACTTCTATCGCCGCTGGCAGCCGGTTGCTGCCATCTCGTTTGACCTCGATGACACCCTCTATGACAACGGCCCTGCCATCGTGCGTGCCGAGCAGTGGATGTTGGGCCATCTGCGCAGCGAATATCTGGCCACCGCCATGCTCGACAAGCCGCGTTGGCTGGAGCTCAAACGCGCTGTGCTGCTGGCCCGGCCAGAGCTGCGCCACGATGTCAGTCTGGCGCGCCAGCAGACTATCTGTGCCGCCATGATGGAGGGTGGGATGCCGGCGGCGCAGGCCGGACGCGAGGCGGAAGAGGTATTTGCCGCCTTTCTGGCCGAGCGCTCGAAAATCGAGGTGAGCGATGCGACTCATGACCTGCTGGCCCGGCTGGCGGCCCGCTATCCGCTGGTGGTCATCACCAACGGCAATCTCGATTTGGTGCAGGCAGGGCTTGAACCCTATTTTACTCTGGTCTGCAAGGCGGGGATGAATGCCAGAATGAAGCCGGCCCCGGATATGTTTGAGCAGACCCGCAGCGCTCTCAAGCTGCCTGCGGAGCGGATCCTCCATGTGGGGGATCATCCCGAGACCGATGTACTGGGGGCTCGCCTCCACGGTTTTCGCGCCGCTTGGCTCAACGAGCGGCAGCAGCCATGGCAGCAGTTGCAGCAACTGCCGGATGTAGAGCTGAGTGCGTTGGGAGAGCTGGCCGAGCTGCTGTTGTGAAGGTTGCCGGGCTGGTGAGGTAATGAAGGGGAAGTAGTATGGCGGAGCTGTAGTAGCAACTCCGCCAGAGGTTGCCTTATCTGCCGCCAAACAGCTTCATCAGCTTGTCGAGCAGATCCAGCTGTTGTGGTGGATGCTTCATGGACTCCGCCTCGCGATCCAGCAGCGCTTGCTGCTCCTGCTGACGATCGCTCAGCACCCGATAAAGGGGCTCGACCAGCGATTCGCGTTGGGCAACCAGCGCCTGAAACATCGCCTGATTGATGCGATAGGTCTCCACCGTAGCGAGCGCCCGTACCGTAAAGGTGCTGGGCTCGCCGGTGAGCAGGCTCAGTTCGCCAAAGAAGTCACCGGCCCCGAGCGTGCCGAGTTTCAACTCTTTTCCATCCGCATTGACCAGCATCTCGGCCTCGCCCTTGACCAGCACGAAGAGCCAGCTTGATACCTCCCCCTGCTCCAGCATGACGTCACCGCTGACGAAGGGGGCGAATTTCACCTGATCGGCCAGCTGAAGCAGCTCGTTCTCCTGCAACATGGCAAACAGCGGCAGCTTGCGCAACGTGTCGGTACGCTCGGCGGTGTGGCGTTTGTGGCGTGCATCCAGATGTTGCTTCTCCTTGGCCATAAAGACGTTGAAGATCGGCGGAGTGAGGCGCCTGTCATTGCGACGCAGGGCGGCATCGATGAGGCTGCGTACCATGGAGTCGGTGGGATCGTCGCGGGCCAGATCGGTCAGCCAGTAGCGCACCGCATAGCGGGCGATCCCCCCTTCGACGTTCATCAGCAGACAGTCCGGTTGCGGGTGCTTGGCGACGCAGGGCAGCTTGGTCTCCCGCAGGGACTTCTCGATCAGAGCGATAATCTGGGTCGGCAGGGTATCCAGCGTCAGATCGAACCAGACCCAGCGTCGCCACTGGAGCGGTTCGCCACGGCGGCGGCCGAGTACAGTGAAACGCTGTTTGAGCAGGTGACTGTTGGGGATGACCACTGTCTCCCAGTTGCGGGTCTCGATGGTAGTGGCGCGCCAGTTGATCTCGACGACACGCCCCTGGGTGGTGTCCACCTGCAGCCAGTCACCGATGGAGATGGAGCTGTCGAGCTGGATCGATACGCCAGCCAGCAGGTTGCCGAGGGTGTCCTGCATGGCAAAGGCGATGACGGCGGTGATCACTGCCGAGGTGGTGACTATCTCCCCGAGCGCCATGCCGGAAGCGTAGAGGCGAAACAGCCCCCAGCCGATGTAGCCGATGGTGATGACGATGTCGGCGATGATCCGCGGGATCTTCACGTGACAGAGCGGCAGCAGGAATTCGAACAGCAGGATCCCCCAGATCTTCACCATCACCAGCCCTGCCAGCAGGGTGGAGATTTCAACCAGCAGATGGTGAGGGAGCGGCAGCTTGAACCAACCTCCTTCCAGCTGGATCAGGACGATGACCACTATGCTCATCATCACGAAACCAAGCTCGGAGAGGAGCTCCCGTCGTTCGCCGGGGCGGCGCCAGAAGTGCACCAGCATCAGCGACAGGGTGAGCAGGGTCCAGAACGGGTGTTCACCGATCCAGAGCAGGGTCGGTAGCGCAGTGAGATTATCGCCAAACATAGCAGCCCCTTGGCATTGTTTACCTCCAGCATAGCTGTTCCACGGCGGAGAAATGGTGCGCCGATGCGCCATTTTATTTATGCTGCACTCAATAGCTTCAGGGAGGGCTTCCAGTGCAATTTTCAAAGAAAATCATCTGCTTGATGGCGCTCTTGCCGTTGGCTGGCTGTGACCTGCTGGTGGATCGCTATCGGGTCGAGTTCAGGGATGGATCCTGGCGCGAGATTGCCATTACCCCCTTCTCCAGCGAGGCACGCTGGCGCGAGGGATGTGCGACTGGCGAGGTGCTGAGCGACATGACGGTACCCATCAAGCGTGGCGACAAGGTGAATGGCCGTGAGCAGCTGTTGATTGGAGGGGAGAAGTTCGAGCTGGATGACAACAATCTCTATCGCAGCAATGGCATGGTCTTCGGCCAGTCGCCGGATCATATCCAGCGCGGCTTGAAAGGACTGGATGCCTGTCGTGGCTTGCGCCTCGAGCGAGGGGGAATGCCCAAGCTCAAGGCGCGCGGGTTTGGTGAGTGATTAGGTCTTGCTGGTGACCGCCTGGCGCTTGCGGCAGGCATCGCCAAAAGCCTGGAAGATCTTGATGGAGTAGGGGTTTTCCCTCGCTTTCCACTCCGGATGCCACTGCACAGCCAGCAGGAAGGGGGAGATGACAGGGGCGTGGATCGCCTCGATCAGGCCATCCTCGGCGTGGGCCAGCGGTTCCAGCCCGCTGCCCAGCGTCTTGATCCCCTGTCCGTGCAACGAGTTGACCGCAATGCTCTCTTCGCCCATCAGGTCGGCAAACCAGCTGCCGGAGACCAGATTAATCTGGTGGCTCTCGCCATACTGCTCGTCTACCGGATCGTCCGAATCCTCCCGATGATCGTCATATCCCGGCTCGTTATAGACCTTCTGGTGGATATCTCCACCCAGCGCCACGTTGATCTCCTGCATGCCGCGGCAGATGCCGAGGATCGGTAGTCCGCGCGCCAGCGCCCCCTTGATGAGCGGCAGATCGAACAGATCGCGATCCCGATCCTGCTGCTTCTCCGGAGTGAGATTTGCCTGACCATAGAGGGCGGGGTCTATGTTGGAGCCCGCCCCGCTCAGGTAGACGCCATCCGCCAGATCCAGATACTGCTCCAGATCGGCGGTGCCACAGCAGGTGGGTACCAAGAGCGGGACGCAGTGGCTGATTTCCACCAGCGGCGTGATGTATTTGTGGGTCATCACCTGATAGGCGTGGCCGTTGCGGGGCTGGGCGCCCATGGTCATCAATACGACGGGTTTACGGTTGGGAGGGAGTGAAGGCGTTGGCATAGGGCACCTGAGTTATCCTTGGCGTTGAATTCGCATCCTGCGCCTTGGGCAGACCCTTGCACATAAACCGGACAAGGGCATGCCTCAAGGCATGGTCAAGGGATCCCGTGTCGGCCCGGGGGGCAGAATCGTCGGTCAGCCTCGGCAACGACAGCCTGGATCCTGCTTCCAGTCTGCCAAGGCCGTTCAATATGTCAAACAAAATGATGCAAAAATGTTAATGGTTGTGACTTTCATCTTCGCCAAACAGCCTGTTTGTGGCCATTCCAAGCCATCGCTTTGCATAAAACTGCTGCTTTGTGGTGGATATATTAAACAAGGTGATGTTGTGATGCGGGCGGGAGTAGCGGGGCGTGCATAAAAAAACGCCTCCCAAGGGGAGGCGCTTTCGGGGATCACAGCAGGTCTTCAATCTCGCCGCGCAGATACTGGTACATCTCGCGATAGGCGACCGGCGGCTTGTTCAGCTCCCGCTCCTTGTTGGCGCTGCGGATCAGCTGGCGCAGCTTCTGGCGATCCAGTTCGTGGAACTGGGACATCAGCTCGTTGAGGGCGCTGTCTCCCTCGCTGATCAGCCGCTCGCGCCACTGCTCCAGCCGGTGCAGGCGAGCATTCACGGTGGAGTGGCGGTTCTTGATGATGGAGAGCGCTTCGGCGATTGGCTCTACATCCCGGCTGCGCATCAGGCGGCCGATGAACTGCAGGTGACGGCGGAAGGACTCATCCTTCTTTGGCTTGAGCTTGCGGCCCAGCTCGACCGCTTCGGCCAGCTCTTCATCCAGCGGGATCTTCTCGAGCTCGCTGTGGCTGAGGGAGACAATCTCTTCCCCCATCTTCTGCAGGGCTTCGGCATCGCGCTTGAGCTGGCTCTTGCTGGGGCCCCAATCTTCCCACTCGTTGTCGTCTTGATGGTGACTCATCGGTCTCTTGATTCCTGTCATTCACATTTGGTGGATATGTTACCAGCTTCTCCCGCTGGGCGCAGGGGTCTGATATGCTTAGCCCCTTTCCTTCCTTCATACAGATGTGAGTTATGGATCAGCAAGACCAAATCCGCCAGGATCAAGCCCATCTCGAGGCCGTGGTTGCCGAGGCTCTGGATATTGCCAAAGGACTGGGCGCTTCGCTGGCCGAAGTCTCCATCAGCAAGCAGACCGGACTGTCGGTCAACACCCGCGGTTGTGAACTGGAAAGCATTGAATTCAACAAGGACGGCGCGCTCGGTATCGCCGTCTATCGCGATGGTTGCAAAGGATCCTCTTCCACTACCGACCTGAGCCGTCCCGCCATCCGTGCCGCCGTTGAAGCGGCGATGGAGATTGCCCGCCACACCTCACCGGATGCCTGTGCCGGTCTGGCGAATGCCGAACTGCTGGCCTGGGATGCGCCCGATCTGCAGCTGTGTCACCCGGTGGCGCTGGATCCCCAATACGGGATCGAGCTGGCTACCGAGTGCGAGCGCCTGGCGCTGGGGCGCGATGCCCGCATCAAGCACTCCGACGGGGCCGGCTTCTCCAGCCACCTCGGCATCAAGGTCTATGGCAACAGCCACGGCTTCGTCAAAGGCTATGCAGCCTCGCGCAACTCCCTCAGCTGCGTGCTGATTGGCGAGCAGGATGGCGACATGCAACGCGATTATGGCTACTCTTCCAGCCGAACTCTTGAAGGGATCTGGAGCCCGCAACGCATCGCCGATGAAGCGGTGGAGCGCACCCTATCTCGCCTTGGCGCCCGCAAGATTGCGACCTGTCAGGCTCCGGTCATGTTCCATCCCGATACCGCCTCCGGTCTGTGGGGTCATCTGGTGATGGCGATCAGCGGGGGCAACCTCTATCGCAAGTCGAGCTTCCTGCTGGACAAGCTGGGCAAGCAGATCCTGCCCGAGTGGCTCACCATCCAGGAGTTCCCCCACCTGCTGGGCGGTCTGGCCAGTACCCCGTTTGATGGCGAAGGGGTGCGTACCCGCGACATGGACATAGTGCGTAACGGCGAGCTGATGAGCTGGCTGCTCACCTCCTACTCCGCCCGCAAGCTGGGGCTGACCAGCACCGGCCACGCCGGTGGCATCCATAACTGGCAGGTCTCCAGCACAGGTCAGGACTTCAATGGCATGCTCAAGGAGATGGGTACCGGCTTGCTGGTGACCGAGCTGATGGGGCAGGGGGTCAACATCGTCAATGGCGACTACTCCCGCGGCGCCGCCGGCTTTTGGGTCGAGAATGGCGAGATCGCCTATCCGGTCGAGGAGATCACCATTGCCGGCAATCTGGCCGAGATGTTCAGCCACATAGTGGCGGTGGGTAGCGATGAAGATGAGCGCTCCAGCCTCAAGACCGGCTCGGTACTGGTAGAGAGCATGAAGCTGGCGGGTCACTGATCCCCCGGCCCTGCCGAGCAGAAAGAATGCAAAAGGCCCCTCGCAGTGCGAGGGGCCTTTTTGTTAGCCAGTGCTCAGGGGTGGCAATCAGCCCTTGATGCGCTCGATGCGGCCACCCAGACCTTGCAGCTTCTGCTCGATGTTCTCGTAGCCACGGTCGATGTGGTAGATGCGATCGACGATGGTGGAGCCTTCAGCGACGAAGCCAGCCAGTACCAGGCTGGCAGAGGCGCGCAGATCGGTCGCCATCACCTGGGCACCCTTGAGCTGAGCGGTGTCACGGCAGATGGCCACGTTGCCCTGCAACTCGATGTCGGCGCCCATCCGAACCAGCTCGGGAACATGCATGAAGCGGTTCTCGAAGATGGTCTCGGTGATCATGCCGGTGCCTTGGGCCACCGCGTTCAGCACGGTGAACTGGGCCTGCATGTCGGTCGGGAATGCCGGGTAGGGGGCAGTCTTGATGGTGACCGGCTTGAGCGTGCGGCCAGTCATGTCGAGGGTGATCCAGTCTTCACCCTTCTCAATCAGGGCACCAGCCTCTTCCAGCTTGACCAGTACCGCTTCCAGCAGGGTCGGGTCGGTGTTGCGGCAGGTGATCTTGCCGCCGGTAACCGCTGCGCCCACCAGGAAGGTACCGGTTTCGATACGGTCAGGCTGGACGCTATAGCTGCCGCCGTGCAGACGCTCGACGCCGTCGATGATCAGGGTGTCGGTGCCTGCGCCCTGGATCTTGGCACCCAGCGCGTTGAGGAAGTGGGCCAGATCGACCACTTCCGGCTCGCGCGCGGCGTTTTCGATCACGGTACGGCCTTCAGCCAGGGTGGCGGCCATCATCAGGTTTTCGGTACCGGTGACGGAGACCATATCCATCAGGATGTGGGCACCCTTCAGGCGACCGTCAACGCGGGCCTTGATGTAGCCATCCTCGATGGTGATCTTGGCGCCCATCAGTTCCAGACCGTGGACGTGCAGGTTGACCGGACGGGCACCGATGGCGCAGCCGCCGGGCAGGGAGACGTCGGCAGCACCGAAACGGGCGGCCAGCGGGCCCAGCGCCAGAATGGAGGCGCGCATGGTCTTCACCAGCTCGTAGGGGGCAACGTGGTTGTTCACGGCACCGGTCAGCACGGTCACATTGCCGTTGACCTTGGTGGTGGCGCCCAGCATCTCCAGCAGCTTGATGGTGGTGCCCACGTCTTTCAGGCGCGGCACGTTGGAGAGGTGAACCTCTTCATCACAGAGCAGGGTTGCGAACAGGATCGGCAGCGCGGCGTTTTTGGCGCCGGAGATGGTCACTTCGCCGTTGAGAGTACAACGACCATCGATTTTGAATTTGTCCATTTTCTACTTGGTTACCAAATCAGGAGGGCATTAGGAATTTACGTTCGCGTTTCCACTCGGCGTCGGTGAACGCCTTGATGGAGAGGGCGTGAATGGCGTTGCTGGCGATCTTGTCCATCAGCGGGGCATAGATGGCCTGTTGTTTCTTGACCCGGCTCATGCCGTCAAACATGTCACCAACGGCGATCACCTGATAGTGACTACCGTCCCCTTTGACATGGACTTCGGACAATGGCAGAGCCTCGAGGAGTATCGCTTCAATTTCAGAGACTTGCATTATGCGTCCTCAGTTGTGAGCGGAGTTGACTGAAACAAACCGGCCACCCCGTAGAGGTTGGCCAGGGTATAGAAATCACTGGAGGCGCCCACCAGTTGCGGTGTGGCGCCTCGTGCGAGTGCGGCTTTAGCCCATTTGACCAGCAGTGCCAGCCCGGCGGAGTCGAGGGTGGCGACCCCGCCCAGCTCGAGCCGGTCATCATGCCACCACTCGTCGCGGCGTTGCCACAGGTCCTTGACCTGTGGCGCTTGCAGATCACCGCTCAGGATCATTTTTTGAGTACCAGCGGCTTGGCATTGTGTTCGTTGAGCTGCTTGATCACGGCATCGATGCCATTCTGGCGGATGAGGCCGCCCAGCTCGCTCTGCTTGGCGGAGAGCAGGCTGATCCCCTCTGCCACCATGTCGAAAGCTTTCCACTCGCCGGTCTTGTTGTTCTTGCGCAGCTTGAACTCGAGGAAGATGTCCGGCTTGCCGGCTTCTTTCACACTGACGTTGACTGCGGTGATGTTGCTGGTGCCCGGCGCCTTGCCCGGCTCGACCTTGACGGTCTGCTTGTCGAAGTGGGCCAGCGCGTCGGCGTAGGAGCTCACCATGTACTCGGTAAAGGCGGCGACGAAGGCGTCACGCTGGGCCGGAGTGGTCTCCTTGATTTGGTTGCCCAGCACCTTGTAGGCAGCGAAGCGGTTGTCCACATAGGGCAGCAGCTCTTCGCGGATGATCACCCGCAGGTGATCCGGATTGCTTTTGACCTCAGCCTGATCGGCTTTCAGGCGGGCAAAGGTCTGTTTGGCCGCCTGATCTACCAGCGCGTAGGGATCGGTGGCATCAACCGCCTGAGCGGGCAGGGAAAAGAACATGCTGGTCACCAGACCCAGCAGCAGGGCAATTTTCTTGAACATGGTTACTCCTTCTTGCTGTCTGACTTGCTGTCGGAGGACTGGCTGCTATAGAGGAACTTGCCAATCAGATCTTCCAGCACGATGGCGGATTTGGTGTCTTCAATCAGGTCGCCATCCTTGAGCATGCTGGTCCCCATCTCCTCGTCGGTAAAGCCGGGGGCCAGACCGATGTACTGCTCGCCGAGCAGACCGGAAGTGAGGATGGAGAGGGTGCTGGTCTCGGAGAACTCGCCGGCACTCTTTTCCATCTGCAGGGTGACCTCGGGAACCTGGGTTTTCGGGTCGAGCACGATGTCGCTGACCCGGCCAACCACCACGCCGCCGACCTTGACCGGCGAACGGACTTTCAGGCCGCCGATATTATCGAAATGCGCGCGCAGGGTATAGGTTTCTCCTTCCGGTTTGAAGCTCAAACCGGCCACTTGCAGTGCCAACGCCAGAATGGCACCGATGCCGGCCAGCATGAAGGTGCCAACCAGGAATTCTACTTTGCTGAACTTCATCTTTACCTTATCCAAACATGACTGCAGTGAGAATAAAATCCAGGCCGAGTACGGCGAGGGACGAGTGAACCACGGTACGAGTCGTGGCCTGACTGATCCCGGCCGAGGTCGGCTTGGCATCATAGCCGTTGAAGAGGGCTATCCAGGTGACCACCAGAGCGAAGATCAGGCTCTTGATGGCACCCTGCATGATATCTTCATGCCAGTCGACCGAGGCCTGCATGGCAGACCAGAAGCCCCCTTCGTCGACGCCAAGCCAGTCAACCCCGACCAGCTTGCCGCCAAAGATACCGATCAGGCTGAACATGAAGGCCAGCAGCGGCATGCTGATGACCCCGGCCCAGAAGCGGGGCGCCACCACCCGGCGCAGCGGATCGACTGCCATCATCTCGAGGCTCGAAAGCTGCTCGGTCGCCTTCATCAGGCCGATCTCGGCAGTGAGAGCCGAACCGGCGCGACCGGCAAACAGCAGCGCGGTTACCACAGGGCCCAGCTCCCGCAACAGCGAGAGAGAGACCAGCGGGCCCAGACTCTGCTCGGCACCAAAATCCTTTAGTACGTTGTAGCCCTGCAGCGACAGCACCATACCGATGAACAGCCCCGACACCAGAATGATGGCGACGGACTGCACCCCGACTACATAGAGCTGCTGCACCAGCAACGGGAAGTGCTTGCGTGGCTCGGGTTTGCCAGCCAGCGCATGGAACAGCATGATGGCTGCCCGACCCAGGGAGGTGATGGCGCGAATGCCGACCCGCCCCAGCTTGCTTATTTGACTTATCAACATCAGAGATCCTGTAGCAGGTCGCCTGCCGGAAAGTGAAACGGAACAGGACCATCGGGCAATCCTTTGAGGAACTGCTCGACTTCGGGGTTGTGTTCCTCGCGCAGCTGTTCCGGCGTACCGTGCGCCACCACCTTGCGGTTGGCGATGATGTAGGCGTAATCGGCGATGCTGAGCACCTCTTTCACGTCGTGGGTGACGATGACGGAGGTGATACCAAGGGCATCGTTCAAATCCTTTATCAGCTTGACCAGCACCGCCATGGTGATGGGATCCTGGCCGACAAACGGCTCGTCATACATGATGAGATCCGGATCCAGCGCGATGGCGCGAGCCAGTGCTGCCCGGCGAGCCATGCCGCCGGAGAGCTCGGAGGGCATCAGTTTTGCCGCGCCGCGCAGACCTACAGCCTGTAGCTTCATCATGACAATGGTGTGGATCAGCTCTTCCGGCAGACCTGAGTGCTCTCGCAACGGGAAGGCCACGTTGTCGTAGACCGTCATGCCGGTAAAGAGGGCACCGCTCTGGAACAGCATGCTCATCCGCTTGCGCACCTCGTAGAGGCGCGAACGGGAAAGGGCGGGGATATCTTCCCCGTCAAACAGGATATGACCGGACTCGGGTTTGAGCTGGCCACCGATCAGCCGCAGCAGGGTCGTTTTGCCGATGCCGCTCGGGCCCATGACGGCGGTGACCTTGCCACGGGGAATGGTCAGGTTGATCCCGTCATACAACAGCCTGTCTCCGTGACTGAAGGTCAGATCGGAGACGGTGATCAGGTCATTGTTCAAACAATTGTCCATTCGGTGTAAATGAGGTGCGAATTTTATGGGCTAGTCTAGGTCTAAGCAACAGCAAGGAACAACTATTGAGCAGCCTTCAGCGCGGTTTGCGCGACAGTTTTATGTAACAAACTGCGTCATACGTTACGGGATTTGCCATCTGATTCGCTTATCAGAGCAGACTTTTTTATAATCCCGCAGCTAAATTCGCCCCGGAGCTGTCTCTTTATGTCTGCAACCCCCGAGAAAGTGTCTGAACTGTTCGATTTCCGTCGCAGTGCCCGTGCGGTGCTGGACACAGAAAAACAAGCGATTGATGGACTCTATCAGTATCTTAACGACGCCTTCGACAAGGCGTGCGAGATGGTGCTCCGTTGTGGTGGCAAGATAGTGGTCACCGGGATGGGCAAGTCGGGCCATATCGGCAGCAAGATTGCCGCCACCCTGGCCAGTACTGGTACGCCAGCCTTTTTCCTCCACCCGGGTGAGGCCAGCCACGGCGATCTGGGGATGATTTCGGCAGGGGATCTCATCATCGCCATCTCCAATTCCGGCGAGAGCGACGAGATCCTGGCCCTGCTGCCGGTGCTCAAGCGTCGCGGTATCCCGCTCATCTGCATGACCGGCAACCCGGCCTCCACCATGGCCAAAGAGGCCAACGTGCATCTGTGCATCAAGGTGGAGAAAGAGGCGTGTCCGCTCGGGTTGGCACCCACCTCCAGCACCACGGCGACCCTGGTGATGGGCGACGCGCTGGCGGTCGCCCTGCTGGAAGCTCGCGGCTTTACCGCCGACGATTTCGCTCTTTCTCACCCGGGTGGTTCGCTCGGCAAGCGGTTGCTGTTGCGAGTGGGCGATTTGATGCACAGTGGCGAGCTGTTGCCCCGGGTGGGGATCGATGCCACCATCAGCGAAGCGCTGCTGGAAGTGAGCCGTAAAGGGCTCGGTATGACCGCAGTGGTTGACCAGCACGGGCTGCTGGCGGGACTCTTCACCGATGGCGACCTGCGCCGCATTCTCGACCAGCAGGTCGATATTCATCGCACCCCCATCAGCCGCGTCATGACGGCCAACTGTGTTACCGTAGGGCCGGAGATGATGGCGGCAGAAGCCGTCAAACTGATGGAAACGAGAAAAATCAATGGATTACTGGTTGTGGATGGCGACAAGCGCCCACTGGGTGCCTTCAACATGCATGACCTGCTGAAAGCCGGAGTTATTTGATGCAAAACGTACCGACCCTCTATGGTCCGGTGACGCGCAACCAGTTCGACAAGGCGGCGCAAATTCGCCTGCTGGTGTGCGATGTGGACGGGGTGCTCTCCAATGGCCTCATCTACATGGGAAACAACGGCGAAGAGCTGAAAACCTTCTGTACCCGTGACGGCGCCGGCATGCGGGCACTGCTCAATGCCGGGATCGAGATCGCCATCATTACCGGGCGCAACTCCCGTATCGTCAGCGATCGGATGAATAGCCTGGGGGTGGCCCATGTGGTGCAGGGGGCTGACAAGAAGTTGCCTCATTTTGAAGCCCTGCTGGCCAAACTGGGGCTGACACCCGAACAGGCCGCTTATATGGGGGATGACACCATCGACCTGCCGGTGATGGAGGCCTGTGGCCTCGGTATTGCGGTTGCCGACGCCCATCCGCTGGTGCTGAGCCGTGCCGATATGGTGACCCGGCTTGGCGGCGGTATGGGGGCTGTGCGCGAAGTGTGCGATCTCATCCTGCAGGCACAGGGCCATGACGATTATCAGCCCGAGGTATCGGCATGAGCAGACAAACCCTGTTGTTTGGCCTGCTGTTTCTGGTCGCTCTGGTGGCCTGGCAGCTTGGCAAGGTGGAGCTGGTGCCCGAGGCCAAGGTAAAAACCGAGCACTATCAGCCGGATTTTGTCGCCAGAGATCTGGTGACCACCCGGTTCGATGTCAACGGCAAGCGTACCGAGCGGCTGGAGTCCCGATATGCTGAGTATTTCCAGATCCTCGAGCAGGCTACCTTCGAAAAACCGGTGGTCTACATGTTTGACGAGCAGGGACAGGCCGAGTGGAAGGTGACGGCCGAGACCGGTGTACTCAATACTGATGACAACGTGATCCTGCGGGACAAGGTGCATCTGGACGGGTTGCTGCCGGACGCCTTTATCTCCAAGCTGGATACGCCCTATATGGAGCTGGATCTGGTGACGCAGGACGTACGCAGCAATCGGCAAGTGAACATTTTGGGTCAGGATTTCCAGACCGAAGGGGTTGGCCTCAAGGGCCATCTGGACCGCAAATATTTTGAGCTACTGGATCAAGGTCATGCCATCTATTTCAATGAAAAACGCTAATCTGGCCCTCGCCGCTCTGATGCTCTGCGGCACAGTCAACGCCAAGGAGTCCGACTTCACCGAGAAGGTCTATGTCGACGCCATCAAGCAGGTGGCCGAGATGCAGGACAACCGCATCACCTTCGAGCAGGATGTGACCATCAATCAGGGCACCATCAGGATTAAGGCTGACAAGGTTGTGGTAACCCGTTCCGGCGAGAAAGGGGCCGAGGTAATGACAGCCTATGGCAAACCCGCCACCTTCTTCCAGATCCTGGATAACGGCAAACCGGTCAACGCTCATGGTGACAGCATTCGTTACGAGCTGAAAAAGCGTCTGGTGACTATCACCGGTAACGGCCAGCTCAAGCAGGAAGATAGCCAGGTCAACGGCGACCTGATCCGTTACGACATCGTCAAACAGAAGATGATTGCCGAGAGCAAGACCCCGAACCAGCGGGTCAAGACGGTGTTCCTGCCCGATCAGGTCGAGAATTTCGACAAGCCCGCCGACCAGAAGAAGCAGGGAAAATAAGCCATGGCAGTATTGAAAGCAGTCGGCCTGCAGAAGAGTTACAAGCGTCGCATGGTGGTTAGCGACGTGAGCCTTGAGGTAGGAACCGGCCAGATCGTCGGCCTGCTTGGTCCCAACGGTGCCGGCAAGACCACGTCGTTTTACATGATCGTCGGGCTGGTACAGCGGGATGCCGGTCTCATCACCATCGATGATCAGGACATCAGCCTGCAGCCCATGCATGTGCGTGCCCGCAACGGCATCGGTTACCTGCCGCAGGAAGCATCAATTTTCCGCCGCCTCACTGTGTATGAAAACCTGATGGGGGTGATGCAGACGCGCAAGGAGCTGAGTCGCGAAGAGCGGGAGGACAAGGTTCAGCAGCTGCTGGAAGAGTTCAACATCACCCATATCCGCGACAACCTGGGGCAAAGCCTCTCCGGTGGTGAGCGGCGCCGGGTCGAGATTGCCCGGGCGCTGGCAGCGGAACCGCGCTTTATCCTGCTGGATGAACCCTTCGCGGGGGTTGACCCGATTTCTGTGATAGACATCAAGAAGATCATCCAGCACCTGAAAGATAGGGGTCTTGGCGTCTTGATTACCGACCACAACGTCAGAGAGACTCTGGACGTATGCGAGAAGGCTTATATCGTCAGCCACGGCCAGATGATTGCCGAGGGTGCCCCGGCCGATATCCTCGCCGATGAACAGGTCAAGCGCGTCTATTTGGGCGATCAATTCAGTCTATAGTAAGGGGGCAGCCTTCATTCTCTGTGACAGTGCCTCGCTGAACATAAGGATATCCCGACGTAGATGAAGCCGACATTACAGTTGCGTCTCGGTCAGTCCCTGACCATGACGCCGCAATTACAACAAGCGATTCGTCTGCTCCAGCTCTCCTCTCTGGAACTCCAGCAGGAAATTCAGCAAGCGCTCGAAAGCAATCCTCTGCTGGAGCAGGAAGAGAGCGAAGTGCAGGAGACTGCTCCGCAAGAGGCTGTCGATGCCAGCCAGCTCGACTCCAGTGATGCCATGGCTCAGGAGCAGATGCCGGATGAGCTGCCAGTGGATACCACTTGGGACGAGGTTTACTCCGCCGGTACCGCCCAGAGCGCAGGCCCGATCCACGACGGTGAAGACAGCGTCTATCAGGGCGAGACCACCGAAAACCTGCAGGACTATCTGCTGTGGCAGATGCGGCTCACTCCGTTTAGCGATGTCGATGCCGCCATCGCGCTCGCTATCATCGATGCCATCGACGAGTCCGGTTATCTGACCGTTGCACTGGAGGATATCCAGGCTGCCGTCAGCAGTGACGAGGTGGAGGTCGAGCTCGACGAGGTGGAGGCAGTTCTCAAGCGGGTGCAGCATTTTGACCCGGTCGGTATCGCCGCCCGCTCGGTGCAGGAGTGTCTGCTTATCCAGTTGGAGCAGTATGCCCCCGAGACCCCCTGGCTCAACGAAGCCAAAGAGGTGATCCTCGAGCACATGGATCTGCTCGGCAACCGCGATTATCGCACTCTGGCCCGCAAAACCCGCCTCAAGGAGAGCGACCTCAAGGAGGTGCTGGATCTGATCCAGTTGCTGGAGCCGCGCCCCGGCAACGGCATCATCCAGAGCGACTCCCAGTATGTGATCCCCGATGTTTCGGTGGTAAAGCGTCAGAACCGCTGGGTGGTGGAGCTCAACCCCGATTCTGCCCCGCGCATCCGGGTCAACGAGACCTATGCCGCCATGGCCCGCAACGCCCGCAGCAGCACGGATACCCAATTCATCCGCTCCCACCTGCAGGAGGCCAAGTGGTTCATCAAGAGCCTTGAGAGCCGCAACGATACCCTGCTGAAAGTAGCCAGCTGTATTGTCGAGCAGCAGCAGGGCTTTTTCGAGTATGGTGAAGAGGCGATGAAACCGATGGTGCTCAACGACATCGCCGAAGCGGTGGAGATGCATGAGTCGACCATCTCCCGGGTGACTACTCAGAAATACATGCATACCCCCCGTGGTATCTTCGAATTGAAGTTTTTTTTCTCCAGCCATGTGAACACCGAAGGAGGAGGAGAGTGCTCATCGACCGCAATTCGCGCGCTCATCAAAAAGCTGGTGACGGCAGAGAATCCTGCCAAACCGTTAAGTGATAGCAAGATCGCGGATTTGCTGGCCGAACAGGGTATTATGGTGGCTAGACGCACGATCGCTAAGTATCGCGAATCCTTGTTTATCCCACCTTCCAATCAGCGCAAACGCCTGGTTTAGGCAAAACAAAAGGATGATGTTATGCAAATTAACCTGACCGGACACCATGTCGAGATCACCGAAGCTCTGCGTGATTATGTGAATAACAAATTTGCCAAACTCGAGCGTCATTTTGACCACATCAACAACGTGCATGTGGTGCTTAGCGTAGAGAAACTGAACCAGATTGCCGAAGCCAAACTGCATGTCAGCGGTGGTGAGGTGTTCGCCAACTCCGAGCATGCCGATATGTATGCCGCGATTGATACCTTGCTCGACAAGCTGGACAGGCAGATCATCAAGCACAAAGATAAGTTAAATAAAAAATAACTATGCAACTTGAACACATACTGAGTCGGGACTGCACCAAGAGTGCAGTCCCATGTACCAGCAAGAAACGCGCCCTTGAAATCATCAGCGAGCTGGCTGCCGAACGCCTCGGCACCTCCCGCCAGGCGCTGTTTGAATGCTTGCTGGCCCGCGAGAAAATGGGTAGTACCGGGATCGGTGCCGGTATTGCGATCCCCCACGGTCGAATTGACGATGAGTTCCCGCCAACCGCGATCCTGATGACCTTTGCCGAACCCATCCCTTTCGACTCCATCGACAATCAACCGGTTGACCTGCTGTTTGCCTTGCTGGTACCGGAGAGCGAGTGCAAACAGCATCTCAAGACCCTTTCCCTGATGGCTTCCAAGCTGGGTGACAAGGCGGTCTGCCGCCAGTTGCGTCAGGCTACCAGTGACGAAGAGCTCTATCAGATCATGACCTCGGCCTGATGTGCAGGCCCTGATGACACACCCGTTTTGGCGTGAGGGAACAAGATGCAGTTAATCGTGGTGAGTGGACGTTCGGGCTCCGGCAAGACGGTAGCCCTGCGGGTGCTGGAAGATCTGGGCTACTACTGTGTAGATAACCTGCCGGTCAACCTGCTGCCCCAGCTGATCGTCGCGGTCGAGAGCCAGTACGACAAGCTGGCGGTCAGCATCGACGTACGCAACCTGCCGAGCGATCCGGAGAAACTGGAAAATCTGTTGGCTCAGGTGCGCAATGAGGGGCGGGTTGAGTTCTCCAGCTTCTTCTTCGACGCCGACAACGGCACCCTGCTCAAGCGCTATGGCGAGAGCCGCCGTCTGCACCCCCTGTCGCGCAACAAGCTGTCGCTGGATGAGGCGATCCGTCAGGAGACCCACCTGCTGGCGCCGCTCTCCTCTACTGCCGACCTGCGCATCGATACCACCAACCTCAGCATTCACGGCCTGAGCGAGCTCATCAAGACCCGGGTGCTCGGCAAGAAAGAGAATGAGCTGGTACTGGTGTTCGAATCTTTCGGCTTCAAGTACGGCATACCCAAGGATGCCGACTTCGTGTTTGATGCCCGCTTCCTGCCCAACCCGCACTGGATCCCGGAACTCAAGCCTTTTACCGGCAAGGATGAACCGGTCGCCGACTACCTCGCGGCGCAAGCGGATGTGATGCTGTTTACCCAGCAGATCGAAAACATGCTGGCGACCTGGTTGCCCCATCTTGAGCGCAACAATCGCAGCTATGTGACGGTCGGCATCGGTTGCACCGGCGGTCAGCACCGTTCGGTCTTTATCGCGGAGCGGCTGGCTGCGGCCTTCAGAGCACTGGGCAAGAACGTGCAGCTCCGCCACCGCACCCTCGACAAGAACCCATCCCACTCCTGATGACGCAATAGGACGGCCCAATGACAGTCTCTGCTTCGGTTGAAGTGAAAAACAAGCTGGGCATTCACGCCAGACCAGCCATGATGTTGTTCGAGCTGGTACAGGGATTCGATGCCCATGTGTTGCTGCGTAATGAAGATGGGGTCGAGGCCGATGCTGACAGCGTTATTGGCCTGCTGATGTTGGACTCCGCTCAGGGCAAGCAGGTGGAAGTGCAGGTTGAGGGCCCCGAAGAGGTTGAGGCCCTTGCCGCCGTAGTTGAGCTGTTCACCTCGGGTTTCAACGAGGAGTAGTAACGACGCTCAGGGCGTGACTCTTGCCAGCGCCTTGAAATCGGCAAAATCGCGACAAGCCAGCAGACTCCTGCTGGCTTTTTCATTCATCAGCGCCAGAAAAAGATCGTAGAGCCCCATCGCCTCCTCATAGTCTGCCTTGCTGATGGCCAGCACGAAGATGAGGGTGGCATTTTCGCCATTGCCCCAGTCGATCCCCTGCGGTGCCAGTACGGTATAGGCCAGCGTCCGGCGAGCCAGCAGGCCGAGGGAGTGGGGCAGGGCGATACCCTCGCCCAGCATGGTGGAAACAATTCGCTCCCGCTCCTGCAGGGAGGCCCTGAAGCCGCTCTCTACCAGATCCTCCGCCTCCAGCTGGCTGCAAATGCGATCAAATAGTTCCGCCTGGGTAAGCGGCTCGTTGACCACCATGAAATGGTCTGCATCGAAGTATTTGTCGAGCATATAGGGTCGGGTGCGGTCGATCAGTACCAGCTTGCCAAGTTGCTCCAGTTGGTACTGGGTCGGGAAGGGGTCGACCTGCACCACCGGCACATCCTTTTCGCTCACCTTGACGCTACTGATGACAAAATCCTGTTTGATCTGCGCCAGTCCTTCGTAATCCCGTACCGATTCCAGCGTGGTCAGCTGCAACTGGGGATACTCTCGCTTGATGCGCGCTTCCAGTACGCGGAAGGTGGCGTTGCCCGCATCGCACAGCAGCAGTGCCTGCGGGCGTCTGGTGTAGCCGATATCGTAGTGGCGCTCCAGCCCGACCCCGATATGGATCACCAGATAACCGATCTCGTGGTGGGTCAGCCGGTAAGGGGTCTGCCTGATCCACTCCGAGATGGCTGCCAGCGTGATGTCGTAGGCGAGGGGGTAGTACTGTTTGATGTGGTCTGCCAGCGGATTGTGGCTGCCGATCTGGTACTTGACCCGCAGTAGCATGGCGCTGATGTGGGTCTGCAGGTCGGCTCGCAGCTGCTGGTCACCCCGCAGATCATAGGGGTAGTGCTGGTGGATGTACGTGAGCAGATGTTCCACCAGCTGTTCGCTCTCGGCCGCCATGGCCGGGCTAAGCTGAGGCGTTTCGGCAATCAGGCGCGCCTGGATCTGGATGGCGAGGCAGGCTATCTCCTCTTCTCCCGGCGGGGTGAGGGTCGGCAGTTCGCCATAGATGTCACGGGCGACTGCCAGCAGGGGGGCAGTGAGATCCTCGCTGGCGAATTGGCGCAGCTCGTGGCCAGCGGCCTGGCGCAGCAGGGCGACGGCACAGTAGATGGCAAGCTGCTGCAAACTCTCGTCGGCCAGACGCAGCTGATGATGGCTCAACTGGTCGTGAATGTGATTGCCCACTACCTCCAGAGTTTTGCTGGGGCAGAGGTTGGGTAGCAGGCTCTGCAGGGGATGGTTGTTGAGCAGCTCCTGACAGAGCAGCTGGGTCAGACAGGCGCGGATTGCCGTCTCGCTCCCCTGTACCCGCATGCCCACCCTTGGTTTGCTCTCGACCGTGAGGCCAAAGTGAGCCAGTTGTTCCCGCACTTCCGCCATATCCCCCTGCAGCGCCGTCCGGCTCAGATACCAGGTGTCTGCCAGCTCATCGAGCTTGATCCCCTGTTCTGCCGTCAGCAGCAGGATCTGCAGATGCAGCACCCGCTCGCGACTGGTACGCGGCAAGGTACTCTCCTGCCCCTGTGCTGCCAGCAATGCCTCAAACAGCGTCTGATTGTAGATCTTCAGCTGGTAGCCGCTGCCACGCTGGTGGATCAGGTGGGCACCGTGCGTGGCAATCAGTTCGTTGAGGGTCGCTACATCGGTGCGTACGGTGCGGGTGGAGACATTGAGGCGGCGAGCCAGCTCCTCCTGCGGCAGTGGTTCGGCATGAAGCTGGGTCAGCAGCTGGTGCAGTCTCGGGTGGGGCAGCTTGATCATGTGGGGATGAACGTCTCCTGTTGCAGGATAAAAGGACCGATGTTAACAAGCATGTCACCAGCAGGCCAGGCACCGGTCAGTGATTAAACCGGTGCCCGTGACTGCCATCACGCCAACAGTCGTTTCACCGTGGCCAGCAGAGTCCGTACATCATCAGGACGGGTCTGACCGCTCGCGCTGTCGATGATGGAACTGTAGACGTGGGGGATCACCTTCTCGACCCCGGCATCCAGCGCGATTCGCACAATCTCTTCAAAGTTGTCCAGATCGATGCCGCCGGTGGGCTCCAGCCAGAAGCCGTGGCGGGCACAGGCCTCGGCCACCGCCTGATACTCGTCGCGGCAGGCCAGCCCGCCCATGGGGAAGAATTTGACCGAGCTGCCACCCATGTCCTTGAGCAGGGCGATGGCGGTGTCGATGGGGACGATGCCGTCCGGCTGCCCGGCGCTGAGCGGGCCGGTGGAGATCTTCACCATCCCCGGCATGCCGGTGGGGGAGATCAGGCCGTTGACCAGTGTTTCCGACTGGCCGAGCAGCGCCCGGCTGGCGCCAACGCCAGTGAACACCTGATTGACGTGCTGGGGCTGCAGCTGGCAGGCCAGCTCGGCCACCATGGCGGATTGGCGTGGATCACCGGCCCCCAGCCCGATGGAGAGGGCGTTATCGATAAGCTTGGCGTACTCCTTCATATCAGCCACCGCGGAGGGAATATCCGGGTAGTTTTTGGAGAGCACACCGACCAGCACGTGGCCTTCGGCTGCGTCGTATACCTCGACGGCATTCTCCTTGGAACCTGCCAGCACGTTGAGACAGACCCGATCTCGGTAGTAGTTGGGGGTAAGGGACATCAGCGATTCTCCTGAACGAGGTTGGCAATGGCGGAGTGGATTTGGTCGAGCTGGGGCACGGTGACGCTGCGCACATCGATCTCGATGTGCCCCTCGTTGGCCTTGTAGCCACGGCAGTAGATGGCAGGTGTGCCCTGTTGCAGACGGCTGACGACCTGCACAGTGGTCATGCCGATCTGCTGGTGGTCGAAGGCGATATCGGTGCGGGCGATGTCGCGCCCTGCGCTGTCCCACACCACTTTGGCGGTGACGCCGGGCAGCTGATTGAGGCGCTCGATGAAGGGGGTCATCTTGGCGACCATGGCGGCGCCGCTCTCTTTCTCTTTGGCCAGATAGCGTTCGATGGCGTGGGTGAGGCCGAGGATCCCCTCCTTGCCCACCTTCATGGCGCGACCGATGCCGTTGGCTTGCTGCTTGACCCACTCCACGTACTGACGCTTGCCAACTACCAGCCCGCTGGTGGGCCCTTCAATGGCCTTGGCGCCGCTGTAGATGACTAGATCTGCACCCTGGCTGTAGTAGAGGCGCAGATCCTCCTCGGCGGCCGCATCAACGATGAGCGGGAGTCCGTGGGCCCTGGCGACCTCGGCGGCTTCGGCAACCGACAGAATGCTCTTCTGCACGCAGTGGTGGGATTTGATGTAGAGGATGGCTGCTGTGTTGGCATTGATGGCGGCGGCCAGCTGAGCCGGGGAACATTCGTTGGCGTAACCGGCCTCTATAACTTTGCCGCCACCCAGATTGACCATGGTGCCGACCGGGGCGCCGAAGTTGACGTTGTGTCCCTTGGGCAGCACGATTTCGCTTGGCACGTCATGGGGGTGGGCATGCAGGTGCTCGAGGCGGTAGGGGTCGCCGCGTACGATCACGGCGGCCACTGACTGGGCGATGCCGGCGCTGGCACACGAAATGACCACTGCATCTTCCACTCCCAGCAAGCCAGCTAGGTAGGCGCCGGTCTTGTTGACCAGATCCTTGACCTCGAAGTAGTGGCCGAGGCCGAAATTGACAGCATCGACCACCTCCTGCTCGGGGGTGGAGACGCCGAGAATGGTCATGCGCCCGGAGGCGTTGATCACCGGTTTGAGCTGATATTTCTCATAAACAGAAGGCATGGTGTGATTTCCCATAGTGAGTCAGAACCAGTTCGCCGCCGACCAGGACGGCGAGAGGCTGCAGTTGTTGGTCACCGCGGCGAGACTGGGCTTCGGTATCCATAAACAGGGTCGGGCCGCTGGCGACCTCGAACAGGGTCAGATCGGCATCGGCACCTACCTCGAGCCGCCCCTTGCCGGAAAGGCGCAGGGCATCGGCGGCCTGATGGGTGACGCAGGCGAGCACCTGCGCCAGCGTCATGCCGATGGCGAGAAACTTCGACATCACGTGGGCCAGACTGTAGACCGGCCCCTTGATGCGGTTCTTGCAGTAGATGTCGGAGCTGATGGTGCGGGGCAGGATCCCCTGCCGGATAGCCAGCTCCGCCACCTCGAAGCTGAAGCTGGCGCCGCCGTGGCCGATGTCGAGCAAGAGGCCCCGCTGCATCGCTTCGCGCACCGCCTGGCGCAGCTCGCCAGCCGGGGTCAGGATGCGGTTGGGCTTGCCGTTGAAGCAGTGGGTCAGCAGATCACCATCCCCCAGCAAGGTCACGATCTCGTCCAGATCCGGTGGCGTGTTGCCCACGTGCACCATCAGCGGCAGCTGGCCGTGGGCCTGTTGCAGCGCCTTGGCCATGCGCAGCGGTTGCAGGCCGTTCTCACCCACCACGCTGCCGCTCATCCGCGCCTTGATGCCGACAATAAAGTCGGGGTGGCGGCGAATGGCTGCCGAGGCGAGATCCATATCCAGATCCTGTCTATCCGCCAGCTCGTTCTGGCGCAGCAGGCCGATACGGGAGATGTTGAGCAGGGCATGCACCCGGGTCTTGCAGTTCGCAGCGATCTGCTGGAAGTCATCCACATCGTCGGCCCCGGTGCTGCCGGCGTCGATCACGGTGGTGACGCCTGATTCGACCCCGACCTTGTCCGGCTCATCGTGATAGATGGGGGAGGCGGGGTAGCAGTGGGTGTGGCCGTCGATCCAGCCGGCGCTCACATGCACCCGGCCGCCGAGATCCAGGATCTGCTGCGCCGTTGCCGTCTCCGGCAGGGAGCCGATGGCGGCGATTTTGCCCTCCCTGATGGCGATATCGACGAGCTGGCCATCTCCTTGGCGCCCCGCTTTGATGATCATGTCGTACATGCAGATGACCTCTGGCGAGCCGCCCCGCAGGGCGGCTGGTACTTACACAAGGGCGACCGGGAAGAAGGTACCCAGCAGCATGGCTCCCAGGATGGCGCCGCCGGTGATGGGCTTGCCCCACACGTAAAACAGCAGCGCACCCAGCAGGGAACCGATACCGATGGGGATCGAGGCACCCATGGCGGAGAGGATGATGAGGGGGCCGAGGAAGCGGCCAGAGCTGTTGCCAGCTCCCATCATGACGTCTGCGCCGTAGGTGGAGTTGCTCTGGTTGATGGTGAACTTGCGCGCCAGAATGATGACGTAGCCGATGGCCAGACCAATCCCCATGCCGGTTGCCAGCGAGGCGCCGAAGTTTTCCACCGGATAGACGATACCGGCCCCCAGCAGCAGGGCGGGCACACCGAGGCCGACTCCGGTCTGGATGGCGCCGCCGATATCCAGGATCCCCACCAGGGATCCCTCGATGATGCGGGCGAACAGGAAGCTGGCACCGAACGCGGCTACCGCGCCATAGGCTCCCGTGTCCATTCCTGCTTTGAGCATGGCGACGAAGGCTACCTCGTTGAAGGCACCGACCCCGTACAGATAGAACATGTGGGTACCGGCAAAGACCCCAGCCGAGAGCAGGCCGACGAAGATGGGGAATGACCAGTCGGCATACCAGAAGTTGTTTTTCAGTTTCTCATCCATGGTGTGACCCCTTATTTGCCGCTCAGCAGGTTATGGACGTTCTCCAGCCACAGGGGGACACCCATATGGAAGGATTCAATCAGTTTCATGTCGAAGCCGCGGAAGAAGCCGCTCAGCACGAACAGCAGGACGATGGCCGCCATCATCACCTTGGTGACGTGGTTCCAGCCGCTCTCTTCCACGCCCTTGCCGATCAGGATGCCGAGCACCAGACCCGGTACCGCGTTGCCCATGATGAGCTGGGCCAGACCGCCGAAGATGGTGGCCCAGAAACCGGACTTCTTGCCCGCCTCAATGGCTGCCAGCCAGAAGATCACCGGCATGACGGTATTGACCAGCAGGTTGGCGGCCGGTACCAGCACCTTGACCGCAGTGACCTGCAGGGCGGCCGGTACGGCGGCGGCCGTGCTGTTGAGGAAGGCGACCACGATGGCGCCTATGATGCCGCCGGCGATGGCCATCTTTTTCGGGTCGTGCAGGGTGGTGGCGAGATCCCGATTTTTGAACAGCAGTGCCGCCGTGGCCCAGTGCGGAATGATGCGGTGATCCACATCCTGGGTGAAGGCGCCTGCCGCCACGGTGGAGGCCCAGGCGTTGAAGAAGAAGCCGAGACCAAACGAGAAGTGGGAAGCGGGATCCCCTTCGCAGGAGTTGAGTTCGCCCAGGGTGCGGAAGGCGCCCATGCCCTGTACGGTCGGGGCGTGGAACATCCGCGCCGCGCCGGCCCCCACCCCGACGCCAACCAGGCCGCCAATGATGAGAGACTTGATAAATATGATTAGAAACATCCAACGTATCCTTCTTGTGGGGTGGTGCCGGTCAGGAGATCACACCCGGGTGAACGTCACCCTGGCGACGTCGAGACTGGTGACCTGAACCGTGATCTCCAGCTGGACGCGGTATTCGCGGCGCTGGCGCGGCAGGAAGAAGAACAGGAACTTCTCCACCCGGACCGACTCCTCGGCTTTGAGCACCTGTACATCGACCGGCTCAATGCGCAGCAGTACCTGCTGGTTGTCCTTGAGCAGTGTGGGTTGCACCTGGCTGAGGGCGGAGGCAAACGCCTGCTGACGGGTGGTTCCCTTGCCGCTGACGGTGACCTTGGTGGTGAAGTTCTCTTTCATCAGGCGTGTCCGTGTTTCTTGGCGAAGGCTTCGACCAGTTTCTGGCCCAGCTCTTCCTTGTCCATGAAGCCAAAGCCCAGCACGACGAAGCCTTCGTTGATGGCGGTGACGCCCTCTTCGATGGAGCGCATGCCGTAACGGCACTTGTAGCCGTACTTGGTCTGGGCGGTGATGGCGCCGGCGCCGCCGCTGCCGCAGAAGGAGATCCCCAGATCCGCCTGCTCCTTGTTCATCACGTCACCGAGCTTCATGTCGGCGGCCATGCCGGGGATGATGGTCACGCTGGCACCGGCTGCTTCCGCGCCTGCCCCCACTTTCTGACCCTTACCGAGACGATCTCCAATCACGAGTTTGATGGCAGTCATTTAGTTATCTCCTGTTACTGAGCTGAGTTCGTTTTCTTTGGCTACTTCAAAATGGACGGACAAGAGGTGTGCCTCTTCGTAGGCGAGTCGCTCCAGCCAGCTGACAACCTGCTCGGCGAGACGCAGGGAGAGGGGAGAGATCTCCTCAAACAGGCTGAGGTCAACTTCCGGCAGCGGTTCACCGCAGTGGGAGCGCCACACCATGGCTTTGACGTGGGAGGCCAGCATCTGCTGCTGTACCTCGTTGGGGCGGATACCCTGATCGCCCAGCAGAATATGAATGCGTGCCAGGATCTGGTCGGTCTGACGCAGCAGCGCCGGGCTTTCCGGGGTCAGGGTCTGGTCATGAGTCTCTGTTTGCAATGTCTGCTCTCCAAGGCTGGCAGAAGGGATGGCTATACCCTAAGCCGGCATGGATGGAGAGAGGAGGCAGCTTTTTTCCGATTCGAAGCGGAAATTCCCGTCGCTCGGGTTCAAAAAGGGCCCTTTATTGGCAAAAGAGAGTGAAAAAGGTCTGAACGAGGCTGGATTAGTGTGAGCAGAGGCGCACTTTTCCGTTTTCAGCTGGCAGCTGAGCCTTGGTGAAAAGTGTGAATCGCCTCACGCAGGCGGGGCGTATTTATGAAACAGCGGGCAAGAAAAAGGGCGGTTGCCCGCCCCTGAACGATGAGATGGGGTCGAGGTTAGCTGGCGCCTGCCGCGCTGGCGGCAGCCCGGTTCTGGTAGCGCAGATCCTCTTCGATGGTCACTACCACCTCGAGCGGCTTGCCATCGCGGAAGACAGAGATGGAGAGCTTGGTGCCGGGGCGGCTCTCGACGATCTTGTCCATGGCGGCACGTACCCCGGTGATCGCTTCACCGTTGATCTTGAGCAGCACGTCACCCCGTTGCAGGCCGCCTTTGGCCGCCGGGCCGACCGGATCCAGACTCTCGACGATGAGGCCGCGCAGTTCGCCCAGGTTCATCATGCGGGCGACGATGGGGTTGATCTCGACGCTGGAGATGCCGAGATAGCCGCGAATGACGCGGCCGTTGGCGATCAGCTCGTCCATGATCCGCTTGGCCAGCCGGTAGGGGATGGCGAAGCTGATGCCGTAGCTCTCCTGATTGCCGTTGAGGTGATAGGTGGCGGTGTTGATGCCCACCAGATCGCCCCGGCCGTTGACCAGAGCGCCGCCCGAGTTGCCGGCATTGATGGCGGCGTCGGTTTGCAGCAGATCCTGCCGGCCATTGCTGTCCGGCCCCATGCTGGAGAGACCGGTGCGACCGGTGGCACTGATGATCCCTTGGGTGATGGTCTGGCCGACGTTGTAGGGGTTGCCGATGGCAAGCACCACGTCGCCCACCTCGGGCTGGTTGTTCTGGTCCTGCGGGATCACCGGCAGGTTATCCGATTCGATGTAGAGCACCGCCAGATCGGTGAGCTGATCGGTGCCGACCAGTTCGGCGCTGAAGACGCGGCCATCCTGGAGGGCGACGATGATCTGATCGGCATCGGCGATGACGTGGTAGTTGGTCAGCACATAACCGCGCTGGTTCATGATGACGCCTGAGCCCAGCCCCTGTGGCTGCAGCTGTCCGCGATTGCCCTGATTGGAGGCAAAGCTGCGGGTATAAATGTTGACGACTGCAGGGCCAGCACGGTGGGCGGCGTAAGAGAAGCTCAGTTCGCGGGCGTTGGTGATCAGGCCGGGCAGCTGAGCCCCGCCACGGAAATTGGGAAAAAGCAGCAACAGCAGTGCGGCGACGGTCAAACCGAAGCCGATAGACTTGCCCAAGTAACTGACTAAAGAGGGGATTTTCATGTCATTCTCATCCGTGCTGGCTGCGGGCAGAGAATAACACTATCAATGGATAAAAATCACCCGCGGCGAGTGCCGCGGGTGATGGGGGGTTAACGGATTACCAGATAGAGGGAAGAGTCGCCGCGCTGGATGTTGAGGGCCAGCACGTCCGGCTTGCTCTTGAGCGCTTTGGTCAGTTCACCCAGGGTGTTGATGCGCACCCGGTTGACCCCGATGATGATATCGCCCTTCTGCAGGCCGGAAGCGGCTGCCGCAGAGCGGGGGTCGATATCGGCCACCGCGACACCGGAGACCGGGTCGGTAGTGGTGCTCAACTTGGCCCCTTCCAGTGCCGGGTGCAGGGCGCTGGCGCGTACTTCGCTGTCATCGGCCTGCTTCAGGGTGACCTTGGCGCTCTGGGCCTTGCCATCACGGATCAGTCCCAGCTCGACCTGCTTGCCGGCGCCCATGGTGGCGATCTTGGCACGCAGCTCGCCGAAGGAGCGAACCGGCTTGCCATCGATGCTGACGATGATATCGCCCGCCTTGATGCCCGCCTTGTCGGCCGCAGAGTCCGGCATCACCTGGTTGACGAAGGCGCCATCCTTCTTGTTGTAACCGAAGGTCTTGGCGATGTCGGAGGTGAGCTCGGTGCCGGTAATACCCAGCTGGCCGCGACGTACTTCACCGTACTTGACGATCTGGTCGGCCAGATCCCGCACCATGTTGGAGGGGATGGCGAAGCCGATGCCGATATTGCCACCGTTGGGGCCCAGAATGGCGGTGTTGATACCGATCAGCTCGCCACGCAGGTTGAGCAGGGCGCCGCCGGAGTTACCGGAGTTGATGGCCGCATCGGTCTGGATGAAGTTCTCCAGATTTTCGATGTTGAGGCCGCTACGGCCCAGCGCACTGACAATACCGGAGGTGACGGTCTGCCCCAGACCAAAGGGGTTGCCGATGGCCAGCGCATAGTCACCGACCCGCAGCTCGTCGGAGTCGGCGAACTTGATCTGCACCAGATCTTCCGCCTTGATTTGCAGCAGAGCGATGTCGGACTGTTTGTCCTCACCGATCTTCTTGGCCGCATACTCGCGACCATCTTTCAGGTTGACCTTGATCTCGTCCGCCTCGTGAACCACGTGGGCGTTGGTGATCACGTAGCCCTTCTTGGCATCGATGATGACGCCGGATCCGAGCGCCTGGAAGGGCTGCTCGCTCACTTGTTCGTCAGGCATGTTGGGGCCAAAGAAGAAGCGGAACTGCTCGGGCAGGCGCTGGCGGGTCACTTTCTTGCCAGAGACAGAAATGTTGACCACGGCCGGAGTGACCTGCTCCAGAACAGGAGCCAGACTCGGCATCTCCTGGTTGGAGCCTAACAGGGAAGGCAGTGCAGCCTGAGCAGGGGCCGCAGACATGGCGATACCGACACTGAGGGCTAGCACACTGAGCATGGAAAGAGGTTTACGCATATGAAAAACAGCTCCCAGAAAAAGTTGCATTGCAATCGTCAAGGTCAGACCACAGACGTTCCCGATTAGTTCCGCAAGGGACTGACCCGCTTACTTGAGCAGACCGGAAGAGGCGCCGGCATAGTCGCGAGGCGGTACGCCCGGCTCGGCTTCGGTCTTGGTCTCTTCTTCTTCCACCAGGACTTCGCGGAACAGCGGCTCCTGAGCCTTGGCCAGGAACTTGCTCTGCTCTGCCATGTGGCGATAGAGGGTTTGATACTGCTCGGCCAACTGCTCCATCAGTGCCGCACTGTCGGCAAAGTGGGTATTGATCTGGCCCTGATAGTTTTCGAGCTCTTTATGGGCCTTTTTCAGCTCCTGTTCCAGACGACCGGCGTCACGGCTGCGAACCGAAAAACGGCCGATGATGATACCGACGATCAAGGCTGCGACAGCCAGCAGGATCCCAATTGACAGACTCATAGATGCTCCTTGTTACAGCTAAAACAGTGTGTGTTCATGCGGCTGGATGAGCCGCCATGCCTTGATGGCACTATACCGTGCGTCCTGAGGGCGTGATACCATTTTGTCCTCTATTCAGGGAGTTGGAGAGGCCTCAAGGATGACACCGCAGCAAAAATACCAGCAGGATCTGCTACGACCCGGCGTGCATGCCGACCCCGCTCAGGGGATGGCCATCAGCAGGCTGGAGCGACTCTATCAGGATTTGCTGCATCGCCCGACTCCGACCAGATCCCGCTGGCTGTTTGGCTGGTTGCAAAAGCCCAGGGCGCAGGAGCCCATCCTGGGGGTCTATATGTGGGGTGGAGTGGGCAGAGGCAAGACCTGGCTGATGGATACTTTTTTCGACAGCCTGCCGGGGACGCGCAAAATGCGCTGTCACTTCCATCGCTTCATGCAGCGGATCCACGATGAACTCAAGGCGTTGAGCGGTCAGGCTGACCCGCTCAAGCTGGTCGCTGCCAAGCTGGCCGGCGAGACGGACATCATCTGTTTCGACGAATTTTTCGTCTCGGACATTACAGATGCCATGTTGTTGGGCACGCTGTTTCAGGAGTTGTTCGGTCACGGCGTCGTGCTGGTGGCAACCTCAAACATTCCGCCAAAGGATCTTTATCGCAACGGGCTGCAGCGAGCCCGTTTTTTGCCAGCCATCGAGCTTATCGAGCACCATTGCGAAATACTTAACGTGGACGGCGGCATCGACTATCGCCTTCGTACGCTGGAGCTGGCCGAGATTTATCACTGCCCGCTGGATCTGCAGGCAAAAACGAATCTCGATCGCTATTTTCAGCAATTAACCGGGGGGCACGAGGCCTCCGGGGGGCGTTTTGAGGTCAATCATCGTCAGCTGACGTCGCTGGGGATGGGAGAAGGGGTGCTCTATATGGATTTCGAGCAACTTTGCTGTACTCCCCGCTCCCAGAACGACTATATCGAGTTGGCCCGGCTGTTCCACACCGTGTTGCTGGCCAATGTTCAACCAATGGGCAGAGGCACGGATGACGCGGCTCGCCGCTTCATCGCCATGGTCGACGAGTTCTATGAACGGCATGTCAAACTCATCATGTCGGCCGCCGTGCCCATGACGGAACTCTATGGTGAAGGGCTGCTGAATTTCGAATTCCAGCGCTGTCTTTCACGGCTTCAGGAAATGCAATCGCACGAATACCTTGCCAGAGTGCACCTTCCTTAGTCACAATACCGCGCCTGCCAGTCGGATGGGCATCTGCGGCAGGTAGGGCCGGGCGACATTTGCTAGCTTCATGGCAGTGAAATTAGCAGGTGATATTTAAGGCAACTTCACTTATAATCGCCCGGCCCACGTTACAGCTGTCGATAAGACAGCAACACTTTAAGCTTTACTTGTATTCGAAGGGGTACAGGTAGGCCATCGTTTGTTGTTTGTGGGAGAGCCCCCATAAACAATTGGGTCTGTAACAGGTAATTGGGTTTAACTTAATGAAAACTTTCGTTGCCAAGCCAGAAACCGTAAAACGTGACTGGTACATTGTGGACGCAGAAGGTAAAACTCTGGGTCGTATCGCAACCGAGATCGCTGCTCGTCTGCGTGGTAAGCACAAAGCTGAATACACTCCGCACGTTGACACCGGTGATTACATCATCGTTGTAAACGCTGAGAAGGTACGTGTTACCGGTAAGAAAACTACCGACAAAATGTACCACGCTCACTCCGGTTTCCCGGGTGGTATCAAGTCCATCAGCTTCGACAAGCTGATTCAGCGTAAACCGGAAATGGTAATCGAAGCTGCTGTTAAAGGCATGCTGCCGAAAGGTCCTCTGGGCCGTGCCATGTTCCGTAAACTGAAAGTTTACGCAGGCGCCGAGCACGCTCACGCTGCTCAGCAACCTCAAGTACTGGATATCTAATCGGGAACTGGCAACATGGCAGAAAATCAATACTACGGTACCGGCCGTCGCAAAAGCTCCACTGCTCGCGTATTTATCAAAGCGGGTAGCGGTAAGATCGTAATCAACCAGCGCTCCCTGGAGCAGTACTTCGGCCGTCCGACTGCCCGCATGGTAGTTCGTCAGCCGCTGGAACTGGTTGAGATGACCGAGAAACTGGATCTGTACATCACCGTTAACGGTGGTGGCATCTCCGGTCAAGCTGGTGCGATCCGCCACGGTATCACTCGTGCTCTGATGCAGTACGACGAAACCCTGCGTTCCGAACTGCGTAAAGCTGGCTTTGTTACTCGCGATGCCCGTAAGGTTGAGCGTAAGAAAGTCGGTCTGCACAAAGCTCGTAAGCGTCCGCAGTACTCCAAGCGTTAATTCGCTTCTGGTACTCACTCTTTCGAGTGTCAAAAAAGCCTGGCAACTGCCAGGCTTTTTTTATTGGTGATCTTTCCTGTCGCAATGCTAACCATACGTCACAAAAGACAAAAAATTGTATATTTATTGTTTTCTGGGACTACCTCTCTTTCTTGTCAAGTTGTTATCTTTTCTTTAAAATTTCCTCGGTTTTTCTGTGGCAATTGTAACTCCAGCTTCCGCCGCTGTTGTCACGGGAAAAGGGGAACAGGGACACAATAAGAATGTGCGGAGTCCACATGGGAGAGTTTTTGGATGAGCAATGCGCCAGTTGATACCGGTCGCCGCAGATTTCTTACCTGGTCAACGGTTGCCGTTGGCGGGGTAGGAGCTGCGTTTACCGCAGTGCCGTTTATAAAATCATGGAACCCGAGTGCCAAGGCCAAAGCCGCTGGCGCCCCGGTTGAAGTCGACATCAGCAAGTTGGAACCGGGTCAGCTCATCCGTGTCGAGTGGCGAGGCAAGCCGGTCTGGGTGGTGAACCGCACCAAGCAGACGCTGGATGCGCTCTCTGCGCATGACGACAAGCTGCGGGACCCCTCATCCGAAGAGCCGCAACAGCCTGACTATGCCCACAACGGATATAGATCCATCAAGCCGGAAATCTTCGTGGCGGTAGGTATTTGCACCCACCTCGGGTGTTCGCCCTCCTATTTGCCGGACAGCTTTGGCGAGCAGGTGCAAGGGGTCACATCCGGCTTCTTCTGCCCGTGCCATGGCTCCAAGTTCGATATGGCTGGCCGGGTATTCCAGGGGGTGCCTGCACCACTGAATCTGGTCATTCCGCCATACAAATTCATCAACGACACCACCATCCTGGTCGGTGCCGACGGCAAGGAGGCCTGATCATGTTGAGCAAACTGATGGGCTGGATCGACTACCGGTTCCCGCTCACTGCCATGTACAACGACCACATGGCCAAGTATCCGGCACCGAAAAACCTGAACTTCTGGTACTTTTTCGGCTCCCTCGCCATGCTGGTGCTGGTCAACCAGATCATCACCGGTATCTGGCTGACCATGAACTACAACCCCTCTGCGGAAGGCGCCTTTGCCTCCGTCGAGTACATCATGCGGGATGTGGATTACGGCTGGCTGCTGCGCTACATGCACTCAACCGGCGCATCCGCGTTCTTCATCGTGGTCTATCTGCACATGTTCCGCGGCATGATCTACGGCTCCTACCAGAAGCCGCGCGAGCTGCTGTGGATCTTCGGCATGCTGATCTTCCTCTGCCTGATGGCGGAAGCCTTCATGGGCTATCTGCTGCCGTGGGGTCAGATGTCCTTCTGGGGGGCTCAGGTCATCATCTCGTTGTTCGGTGCCATCCCGGTTATCGGCGACGATCTGACTCTGTGGATCCGCGGTGACTACGTTATCTCCGGCGCTACCCTGAACCGCTTCTTCGCGCTGCACGTCATCGCGTTGCCGCTGGTGCTGGTGATGCTGGTTGCGATGCACATCTTGGCGCTGCATGAAGTGGGCTCCAACAACCCGGACGGCATCGACATTAAGAAGCACAAGGACGAGAACGGCTGGCCGCTGGATGCGGTGGCATTCCACCCTTACTTCACCGTCAAGGACATGATCGGCGTCGCCGGCTTCCTGTTCATCTTCTGCGCCATCATCTTCTTCAAACCGGACATGTGGGGTTACTTCCTCGAGAAGCCGAACTTTGAAGTGGCCAACGGCCTGAAGACACCGGCTCACATTGCGCCTGTGTGGTACTTCACCCCCTTCTACGCGATTTTGCGTGCCGTACCCGACAAGCTGCTGGGTGTCATCATGATGGGTCTCTCCATCGTGGTGCTGTTCCTGCTGCCCTGGCTGGATCGCTGCAAGGTGCGTTCGGTGCGCTATCGCAGCAAGCTGCACAAGCTGAACATCGCCCAGTTCGTGGTCTGCTTCATCATCCTGGGTGTTCTGGGTGTGCTGCCGTCGACCCCGACCCTGACCCTGATCGCTCAGGTGTGTACCTTGGGTTACTTCGGTTTCTTTGTCCTGCTGTTCTTCTATAGCAAGAACGAAAGCACCAAGCCGCTGCCAGAAAGGGTGACATTTAAATGAAAAAAATAATATTTGCAGTGCTGACCCTGCTGCCATCTCTGGTGTTTGCCAATACCGGAGCCGTGCATCTGGATAAGGCCAACTATGACCTGAGTGACAAGGCGTCACTGCAGCGTGGTGCGGCCACGTTCATGAACTACTGCTTCGGGTGCCACAGCACCCAGTATCAGCGTTACAACCGGGTGGCCGAGGATCTGGGGATCCCGGCTGATCTGATGGCGTCCAATCTCATCGTCAACGGTGCCAAGATCGGTGACCTGATGGAAAACTCGGTGCATGACAAGGATGCAGCCAAGTGGTTTGGTGCGGCGCCTCCCGATCTGACGCTGGTTGCCCGTGTGCGTGGTGCGGACTGGATCTACACCTATCTGCGCTCGTTCTACGTGGATCCGACCCGTCCGTTTGGCGTGAACAACGTGGTGTTCCCGTCCGTGGGTATGCCGCACGTGCTGGAGCCGCTGCAGGGCACTCCGCGCGCCGAGTTCGCCACCCACACGGTCGATGGAGTCGAGACCCAGCAGGTTGTCAGCATCAAATCTGACGGCAATGGTGAAATGAATAACGAAGAGTATGATCAGACGGTGCTGGATCTGGTAAACTTCTTGGTCTACTCGGCTGAACCGGTCAAACAGGAGCGCGAACGCATGGGCTTCTGGGTACTTGGTTTCATCGTGATCTTCTTCATCTTCACTGTGCTGTTGAAGAAGGAATTCTGGCGCGACGTTCACTAAGCGACCAGATCCGGGTAATATAATGCACGGCAATGAAGACCATAGAGGCTTCATTGCCGTTTCTGCTTTTAAATGACGGGAGGGTTCAATGGCTGTAGCTGCCAATAAGCGTTCGGTAATGACGCTGTTTTCCGGTGCCAACGATATGTTCAGCCATCAGGTGCGTATTGTCCTGGCGGAGAAGGGTGTTAGCGTGGATATTTGCCAGGTTGACCCTGCCAACTTGCCGGATGAACTGGCTGAGCTGAACCCCTACAACTCTGTACCGACCCTGGTTGATCGCGAGCTGGCACTCTACACCTCGCGCATCATCATGGAGTATCTGGACGAGCGTTTCCCGCATCCGCCCCTGATGCCTGTCTACCCGGTAGCCCGTGGTAACAGCCGTCTGATGATGCACCGTATCGAGCTGGACTGGTACTCGCTGGCCGACAAGATCATGGCTGGCACCGATGCTGATGCTGCGCGCAACGAGCTGCGGGACAACCTGCTGGCCATCGCCCCGATCTTCGGTGAGATGCCCTACTTCATGAGCGAAGAGTTTGGTCTGGTGGATTGCTACATGGCTCCGCTGTTGTGGCGTCTGCCGAGCCTTGGCATCGACCTGACCGGTCGTGGTGCCAAAGAGCTGAAGGCCTACATGGTTCGCCTGTTCGAGCGTGAGTCCTTCCAGGCTTCCCTGACCGAGGCCGAGCGCGAGATCCGTGCCGGCGTATGAGCATGGAACCGACAATGACCCCGAGCCGCCCGTACTTGTTACGGGCGTTTTATGACTGGTTGCTGGACAATGACCTGACCCCCCATCTGGTGGTCAACGTCAATATCCCCCATGTGATGGTGCCGATGCAGTTCGCTCAGGATGGGCAGATTGTGCTGAATATAGCGCCACGTGCCGTGGTGCAGTATCACATGGATAACGAAGCGATCAGCTTCAGTGCCCGCTTTGGCGGTGTCTCCCAGCAGGTTTACATCCCGATGGCGGCCGTGCTGGCCATTCATGCCAGGGAAAACGGTGTGGGCACCATGTTCCCGCCCGAGCCTGGTTATGACATCTGGCTGGAGCAGGCCGAGGCGCCGGTGGAGCCAGAGCCGGAACCGCCGCGTCCAAGCGGTCGTCCGACCCTGAAAGTGATCAAATAAAAAAACGCAGCCGGTTGGCTGCGTTTTTTTATATCCGCTTCGCATCATCAGTTCTGAGCGTACTCGAAGGCTTTGATTACGCGCTTCACGCCGTTGACGTGGCGAGCGATCTCGACGGCTTGTTCCCCCTCCTGGCGCGTAACCAGACCGATCAGGAATACCTCGCTATCTTCGGTCACGACCTTCACCTTGGTGCTGTCGAAGTTCTTGGTGCCGAACATATCGGCTTTCACCTTGGAGGTGATCCAGGAGTCATTGCTGCGGGTGGTGAAGCTGGCTGGTTGACCAAGGCGCAACTCGTTATAGACGTGGCGAACCCCTTCGATGCGGCCGACGATTTTGCCTGCCTCCAGTTTGTACACGTCAGAAGGTGTCTGGCCGACCAGCAACACGCGGCCATTGTTGCTGTAGACGCTGATCTTGCTGGCCGCGCTGAGTGGTTTGTTGTCGGCCAGCAGGTTGGCTGCTTTGAGCTCGATGGCCTGATCGTCCCACTGGGCGCCCAGGGTGCGGCGATCGCCTGAGGCCTTGGCAGTACCGGCTGCGCCGCCAACTACTACAGCCGCACAGCCTTGCAGCAGCAGGGAACCGGCCAGCAGGCCAAGAATGAGGATCTGCTTGTTCATGGTTTCAATCTTCCTGTTGCGGGAAAAGAGTCTGGTCGATGAGATCACACAGGCAGTGCAGGGTCAACAGGTTCACTTCCAGAATGCGAGGCCGACGGGCGGATGGTACGCGGATCTCCACATCGTTCGGTCCCAGCAGGCCAGCCATCTCGCCACCGTCACCACCGCTGAGTACCACTATGGTCATGTCGCGGGAGAGGGCAGCTTCCGCCGCCTTGATCAGGCTGCGGCTGTGACCCGAGGTGGTGATGACTACCAGAATGTCACCCGGTTGACCCAGCGCCCGGATCTGCTTGGCGTAGACCTCTTCGAAGCCGTGATCGGTGGCGATGGCGCTGATGGTCGCCATGTCGGGGGTCAGCGCCATGCCGGGCAGGGAGGGGCGCTGGGTTTCGTAGCAGTTGACCAGCTCGGAGATGAACAGCTGCGCCAGTGCGGCAGAAGGACCGTTACCGCATGCCAGCACCTTGTGGCCATTGAGCAGGCAGATGGTGATCATCTGGGCTGCAGTATGGATGGCATCCGGCAGCGCCTCGGCGGCTGCAATCTTGGTCTGGATGCTTTCGGTGTAGTTCTCTTTGATGCGGTCTGTCATAGGGTCCTCTTAAAATGCGTTCCGGATCCAGTCTGGCTGGTCCCCCTCGAACGCGATCACATCGAATCGGCAGGCCTGGCTGGCCTCGTTGATGGCATGTTGCTTCAAATAGTGGCGCGCTGCCAGCATGATCTTGCGCTGTTTTGCCCGGGTGACCGAACTGGCCGCTCCACCATGGCTGGCAGAGGCCCGGTACCTCACCTCAACAAACACCAGGGTCTGGCCCTGGTGCATGATGAGATCGATTTCGCCGCCCCGGCAGCGGTAGTTGCGGGTCACCGGCTGCAGACCCTGGGCCTGCAGCCAGCGTTCAGCCACTAGCTCAAAGTGCTGTCCCTTGCTCGACGGGAGCGGGAACAGGTTCTGCAATTGCTGGCGCATCCGTGCTAACAGCTCCTTCATTGGCTGGCTCCTCCAGCTGCTGGACCGCATTCTCGTCGACCAGCTTGCCGTTCTGGTAGGTGGCCCAGCTCAGCATCCGCACGATATTGCCCTGGGCATCGACGCTCAGCTGGCCACTCATGCCGGACTGCTGCATGCCGCCCACCTTGCGCATCTGTTGCAGATTTTCCGCCAGTGCAACGGCGTCATAGCCCATGGCAAACAGGCGCAGGAGATCGCCCTGGGTCTGCGGCCAGAGCAGGGCAATTTGCTCGCGCTGCTTCTCGTAACCACCGAGCAGCAGCGGCATGTCGGCGATACGCATGCCGTTGAGTTCGGAGGTCACTTCGGTTGCCGCGCTGTCATAGCCGCGCGGGCCGGTGAAGATTGGCAGACTGCCCATCGGATTGACGGAGACATCCACGTAGGGCTTGATCATCCGGGTTTCCAGCGGGTTGGCCACGATGTAGACCACATCGATGCTGCGCGGTGCGGCGTCGGAAAGCTGGACAACCTGGCCGGCACGGGCAGTAGAGCGGCCGCTCAGGGCGTTTTTGACCATGCCCTGCACTTCGTTGCGACCGCCGAAGGTGGCGACTACCGGCTTATCCTGGCTCACGGTTGCCCAGGCCTGTTCAAAGGCCTTGATGCTGCTGTAGCCGATCCGCCCCTGGGCGGCGATCAGCAGTGGCTTGCGATAGCCCTGGGTGTAGAGGTACTGCGCAGCCTGCGCAGCATCTGCTGCGGCAGAGAGGGAGAAGTAGTAGGTGCTGTCGTTGACGATCGGCTTGTCCAGCTCGTTGAGCGCCAGAACCGGCACCGTCGGGTTGGCCTTGAGCAGCTCCTCGACCCGATCTTTGAGCAGCGGGCCGATGATCATGTCCGCCCCTTCCTGAATCGCCTGCTTGTAGAGGTCGATGGTCGGTTTGCTCTGGGTGTCGTAGAAGTTCAGGGTAAATTGACCCTGATTCTCCTTGTAGGACATCAGCATACCGTTGCGGATGGCGGCGCCCTGCGGCTCCAGATTACCGGAGAGGGGGAGCAACACCGCAATCTGCTGCACCGAGGTGCTGGCAGCAGTGGCAGTCAGATCGCCAAGACCCGCCGGCATGTCTTTCTGGGCCGGGTGGTTGGGGAAGTCGCGCTTCCAGCCTGCCAGCTGGCGTGCCAGCAGGTTGGGCTGGGCACCGAACTCGTTGACCAGTGCCGCCAGACGCAGCCAGCCGGTGGTTACGTCAGGAGCCGGTGCCTCTTCCAGCGCCTGCAGGGTGGAAGGGGTCATGCTCTTGAGCAGCGACCAGATCTGCTGATGGTTGGTGGCCTGCTCGCTCTGGTTGAGGTAGGGCTCCAGCGCAATCAGGGACTTGGCTGCACCAAACTTGTTGTTGATGTCGAGCTGCAGTACCACGCGCTGACGATACCAATCCTTCTGGGTATCGGCATCCAGCGCAACCTCAGGCTTGCCTTCCAGCAGGATCAGCGCCTGATTGGCATGGCCTTGAGCCAGCAGCAGGTGGGCTTGCAGCAGCTGCAACTGCGCCTTCTGGGCTGGCGCCTTGGCCTGCTTTTGCAACTGCTGGAACAGTGCCGAGGCCGGTTTGGCCTGACCGAGCGCCAGATAGCTGCGCGCTGCCAGCATCTGCCAAGTAAAGGCTTCAGCCGGTTTAGCGGGATCGACCTGCTCCAGATACCACTGGGCGTTCTTGGTCAAATCCGAGAAGGCTGACGGCATGCCAGACTGCCCCGAAGGTTGATTGGGCTCCGACGCACAGGCGGCCAGCAGGATTGCCGCGAGTAGGATGCCGAAGAGTCGTGATACACTTAGCTGCTTTGTAACCCGGTTCAAGTTCATTCCCCGACCAGTGTTGAAATTCCCCATAGTGTAAACGGGGCAATATGGCGACACAATTGTCGGGGCACTCGGAGATCCCATGAGTGACATCCCAACCCTGTATATAGTGCCCACTCCGATCGGTAATCTGGCTGATATCACCCAGCGAGCGCTGGATACTCTGCGCAGCGTCGACCTGGTCGCTGCCGAAGATACCCGCCACACCGGCATTCTGCTCAGCCACTACCAAATCTCGGTGCCGACCTTCGCGCTGCACGATCACAACGAGCAGCAGAAAGCCGATGTGCTGATCGGCCGGATCAAAGAGGGCAAGAGTGTCGCTCTGGTCTCCGATGCGGGTACCCCGCTCATCAGCGACCCCGGTTATCATTTGGTCACCCGCTGTCGCGAAGCCGGGGTCAAGGTGGTGCCACTGCCCGGCCCCTGCGCCGCCATCACGGCGCTCAGCGCTGCTGGTTTGCCCACCGACCGGTTTGCTTTCGAAGGTTTCCTGCCAGCCAAGAGCAAAGGGCGTGACGATCGCCTGCAAGCCGTTATCGAAGATACCCGTTCGCTGGTGTTCTACGAATCCCCGCGCCGGGTGCAGGATACGGTAGAAGCGATCGCTCGCATCCTTGGCGAGCGTCAGGTGGTTGTGTGTCGTGAACTGACCAAAACGTTCGAATCCATCCACGGTTTGCCCGCCTCCGAGATGCTGACTTGGCTTGGCGAAGATGAAAACCGCTGCCGCGGCGAGATCGTGCTGGTGGTTGCCGGCGCCAGTAAAGAGGAAGAGGAGCTGCCGGCCGAGGCAATCCGTACTTTGGGTCTGCTGGTTGCCGAGCTGCCGCTCAAAAAAGCAGCCGCACTGACCGCCGAGATCCACGGCGTGAAGAAGAATGCCCTCTACAAGTACGGCCTCGAGCACTATTAATTGCCGTAAACGGGAATTGCCGGTTTACCCCGCCCGCATCACGAGGCTATAATCCGCGCCTCGGAGTTGGCTGGGCAATCGCTGCTTCGTCGTTGTGTCCCTCGGGACAGACGGGCGGAGGGGAGGAAAGTCCGGGCTTCACAGGGCAGGGTGCCAGGTAACGCCTGGGGGGCGCGAGCCTACGACCAGTGCAACAGAGAGCAGACCGCCGATGGCCCGCAAGGGATCAGGTAAGGGTGAAAGGGTGCGGTAAGAGCGCACCGCGCGACTGGCAACAGTTCGTGGCACGGTAAACTCCACCCGAAGCAAGACCAAATAGGCCCCTATTGGCGCGGCCCGCGTTGGGGGCGGGTAGGTTGCTTGAGCCAGCGAGCGATTGCTGGCCTAGAGGAATGATTGCTACCCGGGGCAACCCGGTACAGAACCCGGCTTACAGGCCGACTCCGACCCAATTTAAAAAGCCTCGCGAATTATCGCGGGGCTTTTTTCATTCATCGCGGAAAATATCTCATATGTGGTGAGATGATATTTATATGGGCGAATTATGCCTTGTCCTTCCCTCTTTAAATTAAGAAAATAGTCATTTGCATAAATCATTGATTTTTCGTTATTAATTGACCTTGGTTATCGATGGGCATGTATTGCTTCTTTTTATTGCTGATGTTTGGATGATTCGGGCCCTGCAATTAATCACCGTGATTGTGCAACAAATAACTCGTGGAAAATCAACCCACTTAATCCGTAACCCGCAAATGCTGCGTCAATATGTTCCCTCTGGCCGATCTCCTTGCTTGAAAAGCCCCCTCCACGTCCTTAAACTTCAAGGTGGGGAAAAGTGGATCAAAGTGGTTTTAAAAGGGGCGATTCGCCCGCTTACTCACCTTCAGGGACAGAAATTTGTTGCGTGGCGCTCACGCCATCAGCCTGGACAGCAAAGGGCGACTGGCGATTCCGACCAAGTTTCGTGACTGGCTGCGCGATGAAAGCGACGGCCAGCTGGTCTGCACCATCGATATTGCCCACCCCTGTCTGCTGCTTTACCCCCTGAACGAGTGGGAAGAGGTCGAACGCAAGCTCAAGACTCTTTCCAGCATGAATCCCGCCGAACGCCGCTTGCAGCGGCTGTTGCTCGGGCATGCGACCGAATGCGAGCTGGATGGCAATGGCCGTCTGCTGCTCAGCCAGCCACTGCGCAACCATGCGGGGCTGGACAAGAAGATCATGCTGGTGGGCCAGCTCAACAAGTTTGAGCTGTGGGATGAAGCCCGCTGGCAGCAACAGGTCAATGACGACATCTTGGGTCTGCCCGGGGACGATTGGGCAAGCTCACCACGACTACAGGATTTCTCTTTATAAATGACCCAAGCCGCTGAACACATCACAGTGCTGCTGCACGAAGCCGTCGAAGGTCTGGCCATCAAGCCGGACGGTATCTATGTCGACGGCACTTTTGGCCGTGGTGGTCATTCTCGTCTGATCCTGCAACACCTTGGCCCTAACGGCTGCTTGATCGCCATCGATCGCGATCCGCAGGCGATCGCCGAGGCTGCCAAGATCCAGGATCCGCGTTTCGAGATTGTCCATGGCCCCTTCTCCGGTATCACCAGTTATCTGAGCGAGCGCGGTTTGCTGGGCAAGGTGGATGGTTTTCTGCTCGATCTGGGGGTTTCATCTCCCCAGCTGGATGATGCCGAACGTGGCTTCAGCTTTATGAAAGATGGTCCGCTCGATATGCGGATGGACCCCACTTCCGGTCAGAGCGCAGCCGAGTGGCTGGCCAAGGCTGATGTAGACGATATCGCCTGGGTATTGAAGACCTTCGGTGAGGAGCGTTTTGCCAAGAAGATTGCCCGCGCCATCGTGCACGACCGGGTTACCGAGCCTTACGTGCGCACCCGCCAGCTGGCCGAGATGATTGCCCGGGTCAACCCGAGCAAGGAGAAGGGCAAGCATGCGGCGACCCGCAGCTTCCAAGCTATTCGCATCTACATCAACAGTGAGCTGGATGAGATCGAGACCGCGCTCAACGGCGCGCTGGAGGTGCTGGCTCCCCACGGTCGTCTGTCGGTGATCAGCTTCCATTCGCTGGAAGACCGCTTGGTGAAGCATTTTATTCGCAAGCACGAGAAGGGACCGGAAGTACCGTACGGCATTCCGTTGACCGAGGCCCAGCTGGCTGGCGGTCGCAAATTGAAGTCGGTCGGCAAGGCTCTCAAGCCTTCTGATCATGAAGTGTCGGAAAACACCCGGTCGCGCAGCTCTGTGCTGCGGGTCGCCGAGCGTCTGGCGGAGTAAGCGATGAGCGAAGTGCGTGTCCACCTTGCCAAGGAGATCGTTGCAGATCTCTGGCGGCACAAGCTGCAGATCCTGTTGTCAGTCGCCGTGCTGGTGACTGCATTTGCCGTGATCCTGGTGACCAACATGACGCGCGGCCTGACAGCCAAACAGAACGACCTGATGGCCGAAGAGGATCGCCTCAATATTGAATGGCGTCACCTCCTGCTGGAGCAGGGCACCCTGGCGGAACACTCCCGGGTGGCCACTCTGGCGATGGACAAGTTACAAATGGGTCGCCCTCTGGTGACCACCGAGAAGGTAATTACCCTGCCATGAAACGCAAGGCTACAGCCAAAGCTGCCAAAGCGAACGTCAAAGCGCCCTCGATCTATCCGTGGCGCTTTCGCACGCTGGTCGTATTCATCGGCATCGCATTTGTTGGGCTGATCCTGCGCTTGGCCTGGATCCAGGTGATCAACCCTGACCGCCTGCGCCAGGAGGGAGACATGCGCTCCCTGCGTACCACCTCCACTCAGGCGGTGCGCGGCATGATCACCGATCGCAACGGTGAACAGCTGGCGGTATCCGTGCCGGTCGAAGCGGTCTGGGCAGACCCCAAGACGGTGCACGAGTCTGGCGCGATTCACAACGAGCGAGCTTGGATGGCGCTCTCTGCCGTTCTCAAGATCGACATCAATACCCTCAAACAACGGATCGCCAATCCCAGCAAGCGTTTTGTCTATCTGCAGCGTCAGGTAACCCCTGCCGTTTCGGAATATATCAAGGGGCTCAAGCTGGGCGGTGTCTATCTGCGTCCCGAGTCGCGCCGTTTCTATCCGACCGGCGAGATCAGTGCCCATCTGGTTGGGGTGACCAACATCGATGGCCACGGTATCGAAGGTATCGAGCGTAGCTATGACGAGTGGCTGACCGCAACACCGGGCGAGATGCGGGTGCGCAAGGATCGTCAGGGGCGGGTCATCGAACGTCTTGGCATCGTCAAGGAGGGCAAGAACGCCAACGATCTGCAGCTCAGTATCGATCAACGGGTACAGGCGCTGGCTTATCGTGCGCTCAAGCGGGCCACCGACGAGAACAAGGCGACATCCGGCTCCATGGTGATGCTGGATATCAAGACCGGCGAAGTGCTCGCCATGGTCAACACCCCCTCCTACAACCCGAATAACCGCGGTCAGTATCAGAGCTTCCGGGTGCGTAACCGGGTGGTCACCGATACCTACGAGCCTGGCTCTACCGTCAAGCCATTGATTTTGCTCAGTGCCTTGCAAGCCGGTGTAACCAGCTGGAAAGATTTCATTCAGGGCGGGCCGCTCTTTATCGGTGCCAAGCAGATCAAGGACGTCAGTATCCACCGGGCGACCAACCTCTACGACATTCTGCGCTACTCCTCCAACATCGGTATGTCGCGCATCGCACTGCGGATGCCGGCGCAGGAGATGATCAACACCCTCAGCATGTTCGGCTTCGGCATGGATACCGGTAGCGGCCTGATGGGCGAGAGCAGCGGCATGCTGCCCCAGCGTCGCCGCTGGTCCGATATCGAGCGGGCGACCCTCTCGTTTGGTTATGGTCTGCGGGTTACCCCGCTGCAACTGGCTTCCGCTTACGCCACCCTGGCCAACAAGGGCAAGCGGGTGCCCATCTCCATCGTCAAGGTCACCACGCCGCCCAAGGGTGAACAGGTGATAGACCACAACAACGCCTCTGCCATGCTGCAGGCGCTGGAGTACGTAGTCGACAACGCAATTCCCAAGGCCAAGATCCCGGGCTACCGGGTAGGCGGCAAGAGTGGTACCGCCAAGGTCGCCGTCGCGGGTGGCTATGGCAAGGATTACATGGCCTGGTTTGCCGGCTTCGCCCCGGCCAGTGATCCCCGTTTCGTCATGGTGGTGGTAATCAACGAGCCAAAAGGCAGCGCCTACTATGGTGGCGCCGTGGCGACCCCGCCGTTTGCAGAGGCCATGGGCGGGGTGCTGCAACTCTTCAATATTCGTCCGGATGCGGTACCCCCTTCGGTACCCACCAAACTCGCCAGTACGGAGGCTCCTGTTGCACCGCGCACTTGATTCATTACTGCGCCCCTTCGGCATTACTGCGCCGGCGCTTGTCCTGACCGATATCCAGCTGGATAGTCGGCGGGTTGGCCCTGGCTCTCTCTTTGTGGCCATTCGCGGCCATCAGGTGGACGGCAGACGGTTTATCGAACAGGCGGTGGCTCAGGGAGCGACCGCTGTTGTGTTTGAGGAGTATGGTGAATTTATCGCGCCAGCAGTTTCTGTTCCCTGCATCGGAATGCGCGATTTGCCTGCTCATCTCTCCGCCCTCGCAGGCTATTTCTACGATCAGCCAGCCCAAAAACTGGAGCTGGTGGGGATCACGGGGACCAACGGCAAGAGCACCACTGCGCTGCTGGTCGCCAACTGGCGCACCCTGCTGGGTGGCAAGGCTGGCGTGATGGGCACCATAGGTAACGGTCTGTTTGGCAACCTGATCGAAGCGGAAAACACCACTGGCAGCGCCGTTCAGGTGCAAGCCAATCTGGCCGCTCTGCAAGAGCAGGGGGCGGATCTGGTGGCGATGGAGGTTTCCAGTCACGGTCTGGTGCAACATCGGGTTGCCGCCCTGCCGTTTACTGCCGCGGTCTTCACCAATCTGAGTCGGGATCACCTCGACTACCACGGCACCATGGAGGCCTATGGTGCCGCCAAGGAGCAACTGTTGCAGCTGGTCGACGAAGTGAACGCAGTGATCAACCGCGATGACGAGCTGGGTGCCAAGTGGCTCGAAAAATATTCCTCAGCGGTGGCGTTCAGCGTTAATGGCCCGATTGAACACCATTCCGGCCGTCAGTTAACGGCGCAGCAACTCGATTTTCACCAGCAAGGTTTTCGCGCGCAGATTAACTCCAGCTGGGGGAATGGTGTATTATCCGCCCCCTTGCTCGGGCGCTTCAACGTCAGCAATGTGCTGGCGGCGATGGGTGTCATGCTGGTACTCGGCTATGACTTCGACGAGCTGCTGGCAACTGCCCCGAAATTGCAGCCGGTGACCGGTCGCATGGAGTGCTTTGGCGGCGGTGATGCGCCCCTTGCCGTGGTCGATTATGCCCACACCCCGGACGCGCTGGACAAGGCGCTGCAAGCACTGCGCGTGCATTGCAAAGGCCAGCTCTGGTGTCTGGTCGGTTGTGGTGGTGATCGGGATCGCGGCAAGCGCCCCATGATGGCAGCCATGGCTGAACAGTATGCGGATCGCGTGATCCTGACCGACGACAATCCCCGTACCGAGGAGCCGGCCCGGATCATGGCCGACATGGTGGCGGGCCTTCGCGATCCTGCTGCGGTGCAGGTCGAGCACGATCGGGTCAAGGCGATCAACCTGGCTATCCGTCAGGCGAGCAAACAGGACATCATTCTGGTGGCCGGCAAAGGCCACGAGGATTATCAAATCATTGGAACCGACAAGCGGCACTATAGCGACCGGGAAACCGTCGCGGCTGCTTTGCACACATTAATGGAGTCATTCAAATGATGACCCTCAGGCTTGCCGACCTGGCGCTGGTGCTTGATGCCCGTCTGATTGGTGAAGATGGCGAGATTACTGCAGTCAGCACCGATACCCGTACTCTGGGTGCTGGCGCCCTGTTTGTTGCACTGCGCGGCGAGCGCTTCGATGCCCACGATTTTTGCGATCAGGCGCTGGCTGCAGGGGCCTCTGCCCTGCTGGTCGAGCGCGAACTGCCGCTGGCCATCCCCCAACTGGTGGTAACCGATACCCTCAAGGGGCTGGGCCATCTCGGCAAACTGGTGCGTGAACGCATCAACCCGAAAGTGCTGGCTATCACTGGCAGCTGCGGCAAGACCACGGTGAAGGAGATGGCGACCGCCATCCTGCGTCATGAAGGAGAGGTGCTGGCCACCGCCGGCAACTTCAACAATGAGGTGGGGGTGCCGCTCACCCTGCTGCGTCTCGAGCCGCAACACAAGTTTGCGGTGATGGAGCTGGGTGCCAACCATCCGGGCGAGATCGCCTGGACTACTTCACTGGCCAAACCCGATGCCGCCATCATCAACAACGTGGCGGCGGCCCATCTGGAGGGCTTTGGCTCGCTGGAAGGGGTGTTCCACGCCAAGAGCGAAATCTTTGAGGGGCTGAGCGAAGGCGGAACCGCCATCGTCAATGCCGACAACGAATTCTGGCCGAAGTGGCGGGAACGCGGCATTCGCTGCGCCTTCTCCATCGAAGATCAGAGCCAGCCGTTCCATGCTCGCGATGTGGTTCTCAACGCTCAGGGTTGTGCCGAGTTCGTTATGGTGACCCCGCAGGGCGAGGTGAGCCTGACTCTGGCGATCCCCGGCCGCCATAACGTGGCCAATGCGCTGGCTGCTGCTGCCGGTACCTTGGCGCTCGGTGCTTCTCTGGCCTCGGTCAAAGCCGGTCTGGAGCAGATGGCTCCGGTCAAGGGACGCTTCTGCGTTCAGCGCTGGGGCGGTCTGACCCTGGTGGACGATACCTACAACGCCAGCGTGGAGTCCGTGCTGGCGGGCATCGATGCCCTGACCGCCATGAGCGGCTTCAAGGTGCTGGTGTTTGGTGACATGCGGGAACTGGGTGACGAGTCTGCCGAGCAACATGCCCGGGTTGGCCATCATGCCCGCGAGTGCGGTCTGGATGCCGTGCTGACAGTGGGGGAAGAGAGTCGCCATACCGCAGATGCCGCGGCTGGTCGACATTTCGATAACAAGGCGTCGTTGTTTGAAGTGCTTGCGCAAATGATTAATACACATCAGGAAATTTCGATTCTGGTCAAAGGGGCCCGTGGCTCCCGCATGGAAGATATCGTCAAGATGGTCGTCGACCATCAGGAGTCAGCTGCATGCTAGTCTGGCTGGCTGAACTGCTCACCCCGCACTTCACCTTCTTCAACGTCTTCTCCTACCTGACGTTTCGCGCCATCCTGTCGATCATTACCGGTCTGGGTGTCGCGCTCTGGATGGGGCCGCGCCTCATTCGTCGCCTGCAGATCCTGAAGTTCGGTCAGGTGATCCGCAACGATGGCCCCGAGTCTCACCTCAGCAAGCGGGGTACCCCGACCATGGGGGGGCTGATGATCATTGCCGCCATCTTCACTTCCGTGTTGCTCTGGTGCCGCCTCGACAACCCCTATGTCTGGCTGGTGCTGTTTGTGCTGGGGGCCTACGGTGCCATCGGCTTTGCCGACGACTACCTCAAGGTGGTGCGCAAGAACACTGACGGTCTGATCGCCCGCTGGAAGTACTTCTGGCAATCCGCCGTTGCGCTGGGAGTGGCGGTATTCCTCTATGCTACTGCCACCCACGATGGTCAGACCCAGCTGGTGGTGCCCTTCCTCAAGGATGTGATGCCGCAGCTTGGCCTGATGTTTATCCTGCTGACCTACTTTGTCATCGTCGGTACCTCCAACGCGGTCAACCTGACCGATGGTCTGGATGGCTTGGCCATCATGCCGACCGTGATGGTGGCGGGCGGCTTTGCGTTTATCGCCTGGGCAACCGGCAACGTCAACTTCGCCAGCTACCTGCATATTCCCTATGTTCCCTATACTTCCGAGCTGGTGATCGTCTGTACCGCCATCGTCGGTGCGGGTCTGGGCTTCCTCTGGTTCAACACCTATCCGGCTCAGGTCTTCATGGGTGACGTCGGCTCGCTGGCGCTGGGCGGCGCGCTCGGTACCATCGCCGTACTGGTGCGTCAGGAGTTTCTGCTGGTGATCATGGGCGGGGTATTCGTGATGGAGACTGTCTCGGTGATCCTGCAAGTGGGTTCATACAAGCTGCGCGGCGTGCGGATCTTCCGCATGGCGCCGATCCATCACCACTACGAGAAGAAGGGCTGGCCGGAGCCGCGCGTTATCGTGCGCTTCTGGATCATCACCCTCGTGCTGGTGCTGCTGGGTCTTGCCACCCTGAAGGTGAGGTAAGGCCATGGTCATCATCATCGGATTGGGTAAAACCGGACTCTCCTGCGTCGACTACTTCCTCGGCCGTGGCGTCACGCCGCTGGTGATGGATACCCGTGCCAACCCGCCCGGCAAGGATCAGCTGCCGCCAGAAGTGGAGCTTATCCACGGGCTGGATGAAGAGCTGCTCAAGCAGGCACACATGATCGTAGCGAGCCCGGGCATTGCCCTGGCGACCCCCGAATTGAAAGCGGCTGCCGAGCGTGGTGTGCAGATAATCGGGGATATCGAGCTGTTTGTGCGCGAGACCCAGACGCCGGTCATCGCCATTACCGGCTCCAACGGCAAGAGCACAGTGACCACGCTGGTGGGCGAGATGATTGCCGAAGCCGGACTCAATGTCGGTGTGGGTGGCAACATAGGGACGCCGGCGCTCGATCTGCTCAAGCAGCCGATGGATCTCTGCGTGCTGGAGCTCTCCAGCTTCCAGCTCGAGACCACCTACAGCCTGCGCGCTGCCGCCTCCGTGGTATTGAACCTCTCCGAAGATCATATGGATCGCTATCAGGGCATGGCCGATTATCGCGCTGCCAAGATGGAGATCCATCAGAACTCCAAACACATTCTGGTCAATCGCGACGATGCCCAGACCCTGCCCGATGTGGGTCAGGTGTGGCAGAGCTTTGGTCTCGACTGCAATGGTTACGGCCGTTGCCTGCTGGATGGTCGCTACTGGCTGACCCTGCATGGCGAGCCCATGATCGCGGTGGACGAGATGAAGATCGTCGGCGCCCACAATCAGGCCAACGCCCTTGCTGCCATGGCGCTGTGCGATTCGGTTGGCATTCCCCGCGCGGCGCAACTCACCGTGCTGCGCCGGTTTGAAGGTCTGCCGCACCGTGCCCGCTTCGTGCGCGAGGTAAACGGGGTGCGCTGGATCAACGACTCCAAGGCGACCAACGTGGGTGCGACTCTTGCTGCCGTGGCCGGTGTGCGCGAGTCGGTCAGGGGTCGTCTGTTGCTGCTGGCCGGTGGTCAGGGCAAGGGGCAGGATTTTGGCCCCATTCAAGCGCTGCTGGGCAACCAGATCGATCATATGTACTGCTTCGGCCAAGATGCTGAGGTGCTGCTGGCGCTGGGTGAGCAGACCGAACAGGTTGCCGACCTTGCTGCCGCGGTTGCCAAGGCGGCTGCCGATGCCAGGCCCGGTGACTGGGTGCTGCTGGCGCCAGCCTGCGCCAGCCTGGATCAGTTCAAGTCGTTCGAGGTGCGCGGCGATCGCTTCACCGAGATGGTGATGGCGCTATGAACGCCCTTCGCGCAGCAGCAGGTCTTTTCCAGCGCTGGTTGTTACCGGCGCGTCCGGCCGGTCTTTATGATCGGCAGCTGGTCGTGCTGGCGCTTGCGCTGATGGCGCTCGGGGTGGTGATCGTGGCATCAGCCTCGATCCCCGAGGGGATCTCTCTGGGTGACGATCCCTTCATGTTCGTGAAACGTCACGCCATGTTTCTGGTGATGGCGCTCGGCATCTCCTGGTTCGTACTGCAGGTGCCGATGGCACGTTGGCAGGAACACAATGGCCCCATGCTGCTGCTGGCCATTCTGATGCTGGTGCTGGTGCTGCTGGTGGGGCGCAACGTCAACGGTGCGGTGCGCTGGTTGCCGCTCGGCCCGTTCAACCTGCAGCCTGCCGAATTCGGCAAGCTGGCGCTCTTTGTCTATCTGGCCGGTTATCTGGTGCGGCGCCAGAACGAGGTGCGTGAAGCCTGGATTGGCTTCCTGAAACCACTGGCGGTATTCGGGGTGCTGGCCGTCCTGTTGCTGCTGCAGCCTGACTTGGGTTCCACCGTGGTGATGTTCGTTACCTCGTTCGGCATGCTGTTTCTCGCGGGGGCCCGACTCGGCCAGTTCCTGACCCTGATCGGTGCCGGGGTCGGTGCCGTGGTAATGCTGATCATCGTCGAGCCTTACCGGATGCGGCGGGTTACCTCCTTTATGGATCCCTGGGCTGATCCGTTTGGCAGCGGCTACCAGTTGACCCAGTCGCTGATGGCGTTTGGCCGCGGCAGCTGGTTCGGCGAAGGGCTGGGCAACTCGATCCAGAAGATGGAGTACCTGCCGGAAGCGCATACCGACTTCGTCTTTGCGATCCTCGGTGAAGAGCTCGGCTATGCCGGTGTGCTGGGTGCCCTGTTCCTGATCTTCGCACTAGCGGTCAAGGCGTTGAAGCTGGGCCACAAGGCTCTTGCTGCCGATCGCCTCTATGACGGTTATCTGGCCATCGGTATCGGGATCTGGTTCAGTTTCCAGACCTTCGTTAACGTTGGCGCGGCCAGCGGCATGATGCCGACCAAAGGGTTGACCTTGCCGCTCGTGAGTTACGGTGGCTCCAGTCTCATCATCATGACGGTGGCAGTGAGCATGTTGATTCGAATCGATTTTGAGTTGCGTCAGGCGACAGCCCAGGCGCGGGTGCGGGAGGTTTAGTGAGCAAGACGCTGTTGGTGATGGCAGGTGGTACCGGGGGACATGTCTTCCCGGGTCTGGCCGTAGCCGATCGATTGAAGGAGCAGGGCTGGACTGTCCACTGGCTGGGCACCGCCGACCGGATGGAAGCCGAGCTGGTGCCTGCCCATGGCTATCCCATCTCCTTTATCGATATTCAGGGGGTGCGTGGCAACGGCATCAAGCGGCTGCTGGCAGCGCCCTATCGCATCGTTAAATCCGTGCTGCAGGCGCGTCAGGTGCTCAAGACCATTCGCCCGGATGTAGTGCTCGGCATGGGCGGCTTTGCCTCCGGCCCGGGTGGCGTGGCGGCCTGGTTCTCCGGCATCCCGTTGCTGCTGCACGAACAGAATGCCGCTGCCGGTATGACCAACAAGCTGCTGGCGCGTATCGCCAAGCGGGTGTTAATGGCATTCCCGGGGGCGTTTGCGCCGAGCCGCCGCACTGCCGTGGTGGGTAACCCGGTTCGCCCCGAAGTGGTCGCACTGCCGGATCCGCAACTGCGAAGCAGCAGTGAGCCGTTGCATCTGCTGATTGTGGGTGGAAGTCTGGGGGCTCGCGTGCTCAACGAGCAGGTGCCCGCAGCGGTCGCTGCGGCTGGTGTGCCTATCGAGGTGCGTCACCAGTGTGGCAAGGGCAATGGCGACACTGTCAGCGCGGCCTATGCCCAGCAAGGTATCAATGCCGAGGTAAGCGAATTTATCAAGGATATGGCGGGAGCCTATGCCTGGGCCGACCTGGTGGTCTGCCGGGCAGGAGCCTTGACCGTCTCCGAAGTGGCTGCTGCCGGTGTGGCCGCCATCTTCGTGCCGCTGCCCCATGCAGTGGATGATCACCAGACCCGCAACGCCTTGACCCTGGTCGATGGCGGTGCGGCCGAGTTCCTGCCCCAGTCCGAGTTGACCACAGCCTCGCTGGCTGCGCGTCTCTCCTGGCTCGCCGGGCGCAGGGAGACGCTGTTTAACATGGCCAAGGCCGCCCGTCGCGTCGCTATTACCGATGCGGCAGAGCGGGTTGCTGACGAGTGCAAACGACTCGCCGCAGGGCAGACAAATAAAGAGTAAGGATGAGATTGCACTGGCCACGCCGTGCAGACTCACCCCTTTGTAGATTGATGCCGTGAGATGAGGCCGTTTGAGAGCAAACGGCTTGCGGCAGACTAAAGAGACGATTATGACCAAGGTTGAACTGGCAAAACTGCGTACTGTGATCCCCGAAATGCGCCGCGTGCGTCGCATCCATTTTATCGGCATCGGTGGTGCCGGTATGGGCGGGATCGCCGAAGTGCTTGCCAACGAAGGGTATCAGGTAACGGGTTCTGATCTGGCTCGCAATGCGGTGACCGAGCGGCTTGAAGCTCTGGGGGCCCATATCTTTACCGGCCACAGCGCCGAGCACGTCAACGGCGCTAGCGTGGTGGTGGTTTCTACTGCCATCAAGCAGGACAACCCGGAGCTGCTGGCTGCCCGCGAACTGCGGATCCCGGTAGTGCGCCGTGCCGAGATGCTGGCCGAGCTGATGCGTTTCCGGCACGGTATCGCCATCGCCGGTACTCACGGCAAGACTACCACCACCAGTCTGGTGGCGAGCATCTATGCCGAAGCCGACCGTGATCCGACCTTCGTTATCGGTGGCTTGCTCAACAGCGCTGGCACCAATGCCCGTCTGGGCAGCAGCCGTTATCTGATCGCCGAGGCGGACGAGAGCGATGCTTCCTTCCTGCATCTGCAGCCGATGGTCTCTATCGTGACCAACATCGAAGCGGATCACATGGACACCTACGGCGGTGATTTCTCCAAGCTGAAGGCCACCTTTATCGAGTTTCTGCACAACCTGCCTTTCTACGGTCTGGCGGTGGTCTGCATCGATGATCCGGTGATTCGTGGCATGTTGCCAGAGATTGCGCGCCCGACCCTGACTTACGGTCTCTCTGACGATGCGGATGTGCAGGTGCTGGATTTTGTCCAGACCACCAACCACAGCTGCTTCCGGGTGCGCCGCAAAGATGCGGGTGAGCTGCAGGTAACCCTGAACTTGCCGGGGATCCACAACGCCTTGAACGCTGCCGCGGCGATTGCTGTCGCGACGGAAGACGGAGTCAGCGACGATGCCATCATCCGTGCGTTGGCCAAGTTTGAAGGGGTAGGCCGCCGCTTCCAGCAGTATGGCGAGTTCGAAACCGGTCGCGGCAAGGCGATGCTGGTGGACGATTATGGCCACCATCCGAGCGAAGTGAAGGTGACCATCAATGCCGCTCGGGCCGGCTGGCCGGAGAAGCGTCTGGTCATGGTGTTCCAGCCGCATCGCTACACCCGCACTCGCGACCTTTACGAAGACTTCGCTGACGTGCTCTCCAAGGTAGATGTACTGGTAATGCTGGAGGTTTATGCTGCCGGCGAGGATCCGATCCCGGGAGCAGATGGCCGAGCTTTGTGCCGCTCCATCCGTTCGCGCGGTAATCTGGAACCCATCTTTGTGGCCACGCCAGAGGACGTGCCGGCCGTGCTGGCCGACCTGGTTGGCGAAGGGGATCTGGTGCTGACTCAGGGTGCGGGGAACGTCGGAGCGCTGGCCCGCCGTCTCGGCGAGATGAAATTGAGCATAGATAGCATGAAATCTGGTGCCTGAGGGCCCAATGAGTATTTTGACCGCCAAGCCGGGGCCTATATAATGGCGAACCGGTCTGTCAAAAGGCCGGTTTAGCGCGTTACACGGGGATCGAGCGGGTGGAGGCAAGGGCACAGGGGCGCACCAAGGGCGGCTTCATCGCAGGCGTGATGTTTTTCCTGCTGGTGATATGGGGCTGCTACCGGACTGCGCTGGATGTTAAAGGTTGGCTGACGGATGCCAACCGGTTGCCCATGAGCGAGCTGTTGCTGCAGGGGCAACACCAGTATCTGGAAACCGAAGAGCTGCGGCTGGCCGTGCTGGATGGCGCAGAGTCACGCAACTTCTTCGAGTTGGATGTTAACGAATTGCAGGCACGGCTTAATGCCTTGCCATGGGTAGCCTCGGTATCGGTACGCAAGAAGTGGCCGAACAAGATCAAGGTCTACCTGACAGAACAGGACGTGGCGGCGCGCTGGAACGGCAACCGCTTCGTCAACACCAAAGGCAAGGTGTTCAGTGCACCGGATCGGGTCAAGACACCGCTGTTGCAGTTGTCGGGGCCGGATGACCAGGCCGCCATGGTGTTGAAAGAGAGTCGGCAGTATGAAGCGCAACTGGCTGCCAAGGGATACAAGTTGCTGGGGGTGAATTTGACCCCCCGCCATGCCTGGGAACTGACCCTGGATGGCAATATCAAGCTGTTTCTGGGGCGCAACGACATAGCACTCCGGTTGCAGCGGTTTATCGATGCCTTCCCGGCTATCGAACCCCGTGCGCAGGTTGCGTACGTGGATCTTCGATACGATACCGGAGTGGCAGTTGGCTGGAAGAAGAGCGAAGAGAAAGTGCATGACCAACACCGCAGATAGGAATTTGATTGTCGGACTGGATATCGGCACAACCAAAGTGGCGGTTCTGGTCGGTGAAGTATTGCCGGACGGTGAACTGAACGTCATCGGTATGGGCAGTCACGCTTCCCGCGGGATGGAGAAGGGCGGGGTCAACGACCTCGACTCCGTGGTCAAGTCACTGCGCCGTGCGGTGGAAGAGGCCGAGATGATGGCGGATTGCCAGATCAGCTCGGTTTACCTCGGCTTGTCCGGCAAGCATATCGACTGCCGCAACGAGACCGGCATGGTACCCATCTCTGATGAAGAGGTGACTCAGGAAGACGTGGACAACGTGATCCACACCGCGAAGTCGGTTCGCCTCTCGGATGAACTGCGGGTGCTGCACGTGCTGCCGCAGGAGTTTGCCATCGACTATCAGGAAGGGATCAAGAATCCGGTTGGTCTTTCTGGTGTACGGATGGCGGCCAAGGTGCATCTCATCACCTGCCATAACGACATGGCTCGCAACATCGAGAAGTGTGTCGAGAAAGTGGGTCTGCGAGTCGATCAGCTGATCTTCTCCGCGCTGGCCTCCAGCTATGCCGTGCTGACCGAAGACGAGAAAGAGCTGGGTGTCTGCGTGGTAGACATCGGTGGTGGCACCATGGATATGTCGCTGTTTACCGGCGGCGCCCTGCGCCACACCAAGGTGATCCCGTACGCTGGCAGCACTGTAACCAGCGACATCGCCTACGCCTTCGGCACGCCGCCGCTCGACGCAGAAGCGATCAAGGTGCGCTACGGCTGCGCCCTCGGTCGTCTGGTCAGCAAGGAAGACAATATTGAAGTGCCCAGTGTCGGCGGTCGCCCGGCGCGCAGCCTGCAGCGGCAGACACTGGCTGAAGTAATCGAGCCCCGCTACACCGAGTTGCTCTCCATGGTGAATGATGAGCTGGTGCGGGTACAAAGCGAATTGAAAGCGCAGGGGGTCAAGCATCAGCTGGCAGCCGGTGTGGTCTTGACCGGCGGCGCTGCCCAGATCGAAGGCATTGTGGAGTGTGCAGAGCAGATCTTCCAGAGCCAGGTTCGGGTAGGGGAGCCCATGAATATTCGTGGCTTGAGTGATTATGTGCAGGCGCCGGTGTACTCGACTGCGGTCGGGTTGCTGCAGTACGGCCGTACACATCAGGCAACAGGTAGCAACAAAGAATATGCCGCCAAGGCAAGCGTCGGTGGTCTGGTCAAACGGGTCAGCAACTGGCTGCGTGGCGAGTTTTAAGAATTTTGCTGAGTCAGGCAAATAAAGCGGAGAGACAACATGTTTGAATTTATGGATAGCCACACTGACGAAGCCGTCATTAAAGTGATCGGTGTAGGTGGCGGCGGCGGCAACGCTGTCGAACACATGGTTCGTCAAAATATCGAAGGTGTCGAGTTCATTACCGTCAACACCGACGCTCAGGCACTGCGCAACTCCAGTGCCAACACCACTCTGCAGATCGGTGGTGGCATCACCAAAGGTCTGGGTGCTGGCGCCAACCCGGAAGTGGGTCGTGATGCGGCCATGGAAGATCGCGAAGCGCTGCGTGAGCTGCTGACCGGCTCCGACATGGTGTTCATCGCTGCCGGTATGGGCGGTGGTACTGGTACCGGTGCTGCGCCGATCGTGGCCGAAGTGGCCCGCGAGATGGGCATCCTGACCGTTGCTGTGGTCACCAAGCCGTTCTCCTTCGAAGGGAAGAAGCGGATGGGCTTCGCTGCGCACGGTATCGAAGAGCTCTCCAAGAACGTCGACTCCCTGATCACCATCCCCAACGACAAGTTGTTGAAGGTGCTGGGTCGTGGCATCTCCCTGCTGGACGCCTTCAAGGCGGCCAACGATGTGCTGCTTGGCGCGGTACAGGGCATTGCCGAGCTGATCACCCGTCCGGGCCTGATCAACGTCGACTTCGCTGACGTGCGTACCGTTATGCGCGAAATGGGTACCGCCATGATGGGTACCGGTTCCGCTTCCGGTGATGACCGTGCCGAAGAAGCTGCCGAGAAGGCTATCTCCAGCCCGCTGCTGGAAGACGTAGATCTGGCCGGTGCCCGCGGCATCCTGGTTAACATCACTGCCGGCATGGACATGACCATCGAAGAGTTCGAAACCGTGGGTAATGCGGTCAAGGCCTTTGCTTCCGAGAACGCCACTGTAGTAGTGGGTACCGTAATCGATCCGGAAATGCACGACGAACTGCGCGTGACAGTGGTTGCTACCGGTATCGGTGCCGAGCGCAAGCCGGACATCACTCTGGTCAAGAGCAGCCAGGTGCAAGAGCGCCCGGTACGTCAGCCGCTGGTCAGCGACATGATGCAGGGCCGCGTGATGGACGAAGCCCCGGCCAAGGTGGTTAACGCCGAGCCGCAAGCCCGTCGTGAACCGGATTATCTGGATATTCCGGCGTTCCTGCGCAAGCAGGCAGACTAAGTCTCTTATGAGGCGTGTTTGTCTGTTGCTTAAGGAATGTGCTAAGATGGCCTGCCAACGACCATCTGGTCCGGATTTTAAGCTGTTTAGGGTACACCCATGATTAGACAAAGAACCTTGAAAACGAGTGTTCAGGCGACTGGCGTCGGCCTGCATTCGGGCCGGAAAGTCACCATGACATTCCGTCCGGCTCCTGTGAATACAGGGATCGTTTACTTGCGTACCGACCTGAATCCTGTGGTGGAGCTGCCAGCCAATGCCGATCAGGTGCGTGATACCGTGCTCTGTACCGCTCTGGTCAACGAAGCCGGCGTGCGTGTCTCTACCATTGAGCACCTCTCCGCCGCGTTGGCCGGGATGGGGATCGACAACCTCTACGTCGAGGTTGACGCGCCCGAGATCCCGGTAATGGACGGCAGTGCGCATCCCTTTATCTACCTGCTGCAGGAAGTCGGGATCCGTGAGCAAAATGCTGCCAAGCAGTTTGTGCGGATCAAGAAGAGCATCCGGGTTGAAGATGGCGACAAGTGGGCAGAATTCCACCCCTATCGCAACGGCTTCAAAATGGATCTCGAGATCGATTTCCAGCATCCGGTCTTTGAAGGGCGCAACCAGCGTTGTGTGCTGGATTTCTCCGGTGCCTCCTTCGTGAAAGAGATCAGCCGCGCCCGTACTTTCGGGTTCATGCGTGATATCGAGTACCTGCGTTCCCAGAATCTGGCGCTGGGCGGAAGCCTGGAAAACGCCGTGGTACTGGATGACTACCGGGTACTGAACGAAGATGGTCTGCGTTACGAGGACGAGTTCGTCAAGCACAAGATGCTGGACGCAATCGGTGACCTCTATATGTGCAACCGCAGCATTATCGGTGAGTTCCGCGCTTACAAGACAGGGCATGCCCTGAACAACAAACTGCTGCGTGCCTTGCTGGCCGAGCAGGAGGCTTGGGAACTGGTGACCTTCGAGGGTGAGGGCGACAAAGCGCCTATCGCTTACTACGATAACGGTCTGGTTCTGGCCTGATAGCTGTGCAACGGAACGTCGGTCCCCTCTCCGCACCGACGTTCCGTCATTTGTTTACTCCATCCTTTAATACCGACTATCTCCCGGTTTTATTTCCCGTGCAGGCCCATGGCCGCACCTGACCGAGCAGACTGATTTCTATGAGCATTACCCTGATCCTCCACGGCAAGCAGCGACGCAGGTTGCACTTACCAAAACAACGTCTGGCATGGGTCGGCGGTATTGTTTTCTCCCTGTTGGCCCTTGGTTGCGGCTGGCTCTGGCAGAGCTGGCAGCAGAAGATGGATGCGCTTGAAGTGGCGCTGGCCATGGCCGAACAGCGTTCCGTAGACCAGAGTGGCGATGAGGCCCGCGAGCAGCTGGCGATGCTGGCAGCCCAGGTGGGCACCATGCAGGGCCAGCTTGGCCGCCTGAATGCCCTTGGCGAACGGCTGACCGAGCAGGCCGATCTCGATCCCGAAGAGTTCAATTTCAAAGAGCTGCCTCCGATGGGCGGCCCATCTTACGATGAAGATCTGGAAGTGAGCCTGAATGAGCTGCAAGCCTCCATGAAACATCTCAGCCAACAGCTCAGCAGTCGTGAAGAGCAGCTGTCGGTACTTGAATCTTTCATCATGAATCACCATATCACCGATGCCGGTTTTATTTCCGGCACGCCGATCAAGCAGGAGCGAGTCTGGGTCTCGTCCGGCTTTGGCGGACGGGTCGATCCGTTCAACGGGCGTGCCAAGATGCACAAAGGGGTGGATTACCGTGGCAAACCCGGGACCCCCATTCTGGCCACAGGGCCTGGCATTGTCAGCTGGGCCGGCCGTCATCCGGAATTTGGCAACATGGTGGAGATTAATCACGGCAATGGTCTGGTCACCCGCTATGCCCACAACTCCAAGTTGCTGGTCGAGGTGGGCACCCTGGTTGATCAGGGGCAGAAGATTGCCTTGATGGGACGCACCGGTCGCGCGACCGGGGTCCATTTGCATTACGAAGTGTTGAAAGATGGTCGTCAGGTAAACCCCGCACGCTTTCTCAGTGCCAGCCGGGGTTAGGTTTTTTCTTCAGGTTCCAGTGACGGAACGCTTTATATAACCAGAAATAGTTGGTACCCATGATTAGCACACTGCTCACCAAGATTATCGGCAGCCGGAACGACAGAACGCTCAAGGCTTTGCGCAAAATTGTAAAACAGATCAATGCCATGGAGCCGCAGTTCGAGGCTCTCTCGGATGCCGAGCTGCAGGCCAAGACGGCCGAGTACCGTCAGCGTCTGGAGCAGGGCGAGACCCTGGAGCAGCTGCTGCCGGAAGCGTTCGCCACTGTGCGCGAAGCCTCCAAGCGGGTATTTGGCATGCGTCACTTCGACGTGCAGCTGATCGGCGGCATGGTGTTGAACTCCAACCGCATCGCGGAAATGAAGACCGGTGAGGGTAAGACCCTGACCGCGACCCTGCCGGCTTACCTGAATGCCTTGAGCGGCCGCGGCGTCCACGTCGTGACCGTGAACGACTATCTGGCCAAGCGTGACGCCGAGGCAAACCGCCCGCTGTTCTCTTTCCTCGGCATGACCGTTGCGTGCAACGTGCCGGGCATGGATGCATCCCAGAAGCGTGACGCCTATGCGGCCGATATCACCTACGGTACCAACAACGAATTCGGTTTCGACTACCTGCGCGACAACATGGCGTTCTCGCCCGAGCAGCGCGTCCAGCGTCCGCTCAACTACGCGCTGGTGGATGAGGTGGACTCGGTGCTCATCGACGAAGCCCGTACCCCGCTCATCATCTCCGGCCCGGCGGAAGACAGCTCCGAGCTCTATATTCGCGTCAACAAGCTGATCCCGCTGCTGGTCAAGCAGGACAAGGAAGATACCGAGGAGTACACCGGCGACGGTCACTACACGGTAGACGAGAAGAACCGTCAGGCGCTGCTGACCGAAAACGGCCAGATCTTCGTGGAAGAGCTGCTCAAGAAAGAGGGGCTGCTCGATGAGAACGACTCTCTGTTCTCCGCCACCAACATCAGCCTGCTGCACCATGTCAACGCCGGTCTGCGCGCCCATACCCTGTTTGAGCGCAACGTCGACTACATCGTGCAGAAGGACGAGATCGTCATCGTCGACGAGCATACCGGCCGTACCATGCCGGGCCGTCGCTGGTCTGATGGTCTGCATCAGGCGGTCGAGGCGAAGGAAGGGGTCAAGATCCAGAACGAGAACCAGACTCTGGCTTCCATCACCTTCCAGAACTACTTCCGTCTCTATAACAAGCTGGCGGGCATGACCGGTACTGCTGATACCGAAGCTTTTGAATTCCAGCAGATTTATGGCCTGGATACCGTGGTTATCCCGACCAACAAGCCGATGGTGCGCAAAGACATGGGCGATCTGGTCTACCTGACCGCCAACGAGAAGTATGCCGCCATCGTCAAGGACATTCGCGAGTGCGTGGAGCGTGGCCAGCCAGTACTAGTAGGTACCGTTTCCATCGAAAACTCCGAGCTGCTCTCCGGCATTCTCAACAAGGAGAAGATCCCGCACCAAGTGCTGAACGCCAAGTTCCACGCCATGGAAGCGGAGATCGTCGCCCAGGCTGGCCAGACTGGCGCGGTCACCATCGCCACCAACATGGCGGGTCGCGGTACCGACATAGTGCTGGGCGGTAACTGGCAGGCGGAGATCGCCAAGCTGGAGAATCCGACCGAGGCACAGGTTGCCGAGCTGAAAGCGGCATGGCAGGTGCGTCACGATGCGGTGCTGGCTGCCGGCGGTCTGCATATCATAGGTACCGAGCGTCACGAGTCCCGTCGTATCGACAACCAGCTGCGCGGTCGTTCCGGTCGTCAGGGTGACCCGGGCTCCTCCCGTTTCTATCTCTCCATGGAAGATACCCTGATGCGGATCTTCGCCTCCGATCGCGTGACCGGCATGATGAAGAAGCTGGGCATGGAAGAGGGTGAGGCCATCGAGCACCCGTGGGTGACCAAGGCGATCGAAAACGCCCAGCGCAAGGTGGAAGGTCGCAACTTCGACATCCGCAAGAGCCTGCTGGAGTTTGATGATGTTGCCAACGACCAGCGCAAGGTGGTTTACGAGCAGCGCAACGAGCTGCTGGACACCAACGACATCTCCGAGACCATTCACGTTATCCGCGATGACGTTTATGGCGCCATCATCGATGAGTACATTCCGCCCCAGTCTCTGGAGGAGATGTGGGATGTGCCGGGTCTGGAAGCTCGCCTGAAGTCCGACTTCGCCCTCGACCTGCCGCTGCAGCAGTGGCTGGCGGAAGATGACAAGCTGTACGAAGAGAAGCTGCGCGAGCGCATTCTGGACGAAGCCACCAAGCTCTATGCCCACAAGGAGGAGCTGGTCGGCAAAGAGGTGCTGCGCAACTTCGAGAAAGCGGTAATGCTGCAGACTCTGGATGGCCTCTGGAAAGAGCATCTGGCAGCCATGGATCACCTGCGTCAGGGCATCCATCTGCGCGGCTACGCCCAGAAGAACCCCAAGCAGGAGTACAAGCGCGAGTCCTTCGATTTGTTCACCCAGATGCTGGAAACCCTCAAGCGCGACGTGGTCAGCATCCTGAGCCGGGTTCAGGTGCAGGAGCGCGATGTAGAGGCGATGGAAGAGCAGCAGCGCCAGCAGGCCGAGTCTGCCCCCCGTACCTACACCCACGCGGCTGCCGAGAACCAGCTGGCGGACGAAGAGGAAAGTGCTGCCGAGGGTCACACCACCTTCGTGCGTGACGAGCAGAAGATCGGCCGCAACGATCCCTGCCCGTGCGGCTCCGGCAAGAAGTACAAGCATTGCCACGGTCAGTTGACCTGATCGACCCGATGCCATAAAAGGCGGGCCCAGTGCCCGCCTTGTTATTGGTGGCAACAAGCGAACAGAGGTTATTGATGGAACAGAAAAAACGGATCTGGGTGGCCGTTGGCGTCATCGAGAACGAACGGGGTGATATCTTCATTGCCAAGCGCTCTTCCAACCGTCATCAGGGCGATCGCTGGGAGTTTCCCGGCGGCAAGGTGGAGTCCGGTGAGGATCTGCTGACAGCGCTGGATCGGGAGCTGTGGGAAGAGATCGGGATCCGGGTGCAGGATTGTGCCCCCTTCATGGAGCTGCATCACGACTACCCGGAGAAGCAGGTACTGCTCGATATCTGGAAAGTGACCCGTTTCAGCGGTGAACCCTTTGGCAAAGAGGGTCAGGAGTGTTTGTGGGTGCCGGTCGCCGAACTGCACAACTACCACTTCCCCGATGCCAACGGTCCGATTGTGGCGCGCCTGCAGGCGGCTCAAGCATAACCTGCCGTTATCCAGCTATGAAAAAAGGGCCGTATGGCCCTTTTTACTTTGCAGAATCGAACGACCTCTGGCTTATAGCCACTGGTCACCCTCTTCCGGCTCTGGCAGCAGGTCAGGGTTGAGTTCCCCGGGGATCCGCTTCTCCTCATCTGCCCACTCGCCGAGATCGATCAGCTGGCAGCGCTTGCTGCAGAAGGGGCGAAACGGGCTCTGCGGGCCCCATTCCACTTCGCTCTGGCAGGTCGGGCACTTTACCTTGGTGACCATAAGCACTCCTTAGCAGCAGGCGAGCTGAAACGGCACATCGCCAATTTGCTGCTCGCCGGTTGGCAGGAAGCGCAGTGCAAAGCGGTTCTTGTGGCCGCTCAGGGTGGGGTAGCAGCAGAGGTTGCCCGGCAGCTTGATGCGGATAAGCTCGGCGCTCTCGGCGGTGTCCTGAAAGAAACCATTGGTTGCTACCTGCTCGCTGAAACTGCCTGATTCGCGCCACAGGCGCAGCAACAGGGTGATGGCATTCATCAGCAGGGTGATGTCGCTAAGCCACAGCTGCATTTGCTGATGGCGGGTAATGGCTGGCGTACCGAGCCAGTGGTGCAACTGCGGTACGTCGAAGGCACACAGGCCACCCGGGATGGAGAAGCGCTGACGGATTGAGCCGAGCAGGCGATCCTCTTTCAGGCGCGCGCCGGGACGCGGGGAGTTGAGCAGGCTGCGGGAGAGCTGACTGCTCTCGTGCTGCATCTGCTTGATCTGCTCCAGATCGACGTCGGGCAGGCTGGCCCAGTGGCTCAGGCGCTGGCCGAGACGCTCGAGATCCTTGATCAGGTCGGCACGCAGGTCACCACGCTCCAGCAACTCCTGCAGATCGAACAACCCTTTGAAGAAGGCGATATGAGCCCAGGGCTGGTCGTTCTCCAGATTGTCGCGGATCTGGGAAAACAGGGATTCCAGACGAAGATAGGTCCGGCTTTTTTCATTGAGGGGGAAATCGTAAATCATGCCTAATCCTAGCCAGCCATAAATCCGGCCTAGTGTACTCACTGTTAACCAGCTTGTTGAGAGGCAAATGCCAGATATGTTTCGTGCAGCGTTAAAATCCGCGCTTTTATCGCCATTTCGCTGCCATTGGCGTTCTCGATGACATCATCTGCCGCTGCCAGGCGCTCCGACCGGCTCGCCTGTGCCGCGATAATGGCCTTGGCCTGTTCGGCGGTAACGCCATCCCGGCGGCAGGTGCGCTCGATTTGGGTCGCCTCGTCCACATCGACTACCAGTACCCTATTGGCCAGACCGGTGAGCTTGTTTTCCACCAGTAGCGGCACGACCAGCAGACAGTAGGGGGAGCGGGCTGCGGCACACTGGCGCTGCATCTCGCTGCGAATGAGTGGGTGGAGCAGGGCATTGAGCCATGCTTTGGCTGATGGGTTACTGAAGACCTGTTCGCGCAGGCGACGGCGATCCAGCTGACCGTCGGGGGTAATGACATCAGGGCCAAAGTGGTCGGCGATGGCAGCGAGAGCCGGGGTGCCGGGCTCAACGACCTCGCGGGCAATCACATCGGCATCCACGACGTCGATACCCAGCTTGGCAAACTGGTTGGCAATTGTCGTCTTGCCGCTGCCGATGCCGCCGGTTATTGCAACTACATACATGAGTCAGAGCGCCTGTTTCAGAGGATGGTGGTGAGATACCAGCGGGTGATGGTATCGCCCCATAGCAGCGCAATCCAGCCCGCGATGGCGAGGTAGGGACCAAAGGGGATGGGGTTACCCTGATGGTGTTTGCGCAGGGCAATGAGCGAGATGCCGATGATGGCACCAACCAAAGATGAGAGCAGCAGGATGATCGGCAGTGCCTGCCAGCCGAGCCAGGCCCCCAGTGCCGCCAGCAACTTGAAGTCGCCATAGCCCATCCCTTCCTTGCCGGTCAGCAGTTTGAAAGCCCAGTAGAGGCTCCAGAGCACCAGATAGCCTGCCATGGCGCCGATCACAGCATCAGCAAGCGGTGCAAAACCACCGATCAGGTTGAACAGCAAACCGCCCCACAGCAACGGCAGGGTCAGCTGGTCTGGCAGCAACATCTTGTCGAGATCGATAAAGGTGAGGGCCACCAATACCCAAGTCAGCAGCAGGGCTGCAAGGGTGCCCCAACCCGGTGAGATCACCATGGCTACGGCCACCGAGAGCAGTGCTGTCAGCAGTTCAACCAGCGGATAGCGGGCCGAAATAGGGGCTTGGCACTCACCACAGCGCCCCTTGAGCCAGAGCCAGCTCAACAGCGGGATATTTTCCAGTACTGTGATGGCATGGCCGCAATGGGGGCATGCCGAGCGCGGCACCATCAGGTTGTAGCGCGGTTCGGTTGATTGCTCTTCATCGGGGGTGAAGTAGCCTCGATATTCAGCCTGCCATTCTCGTTCCAACATGATAGGCAACCGATGGATCACCACGTTGAGAAAGCTGCCGATCATCAGGGAGAAGATAAAAACCAGCGAGAAGTAGAGCCAGGGCAATCCGTGAGCCAGCTCGAGAAGAAGTGTCATAACCAACCGTCAGTCATCAAATGAGGGGGAGGGCATGGTTGTGGTGCCATGCCCTGATAAATCAGCCTACCACGTCGCCAAGCTTGAAGATGGGCAGGTACATAGCGATAACCATACCGCCGACCAGCACCCCGAGCACCACCATGATGAGGGGTTCCAGCAGGCTGGTGAGGCCATCGACCAGATCATCCACCTCCTGTTCGAAGATGGTGGCGACCTTGGAGAGCATATCATCGATGGCGCCGGACTCCTCGCCGATCATCACCATCTGGATCACCATGTCGGGGAAAAGATCGACGGTCCTCATCGCCACGTTGATCTGCATGCCGGCTACCACCTCGTTGCGAATGGCCATCACGGCGGTGCGATAGACATAGTTACCCGAGGCTCCAGCAGCTGAAATAAGCGCATCTACCAGAGGGATACCGGCCGAGAAGGTGGTCGAAAGGGTGCGGGCAAAACGGGCCATGGCGGCTTTGTGCAGGATCATCCCGACTACCGGAATAGTGAGCACAAACTTGTCGGTATTGTCTTTTACCTTCTGGGAGGCTCGCCAGGCACGGACATAGAGAAAGATGGCCAGCGCGATTCCGCCGAAGAAAACGTACCACCAGTTCTGCATAAAGCGGGAGATGCCGATAACAAACTGCGTAAATGCAGGCAGCTCGGCACCGAAGCTTTTGAAGATATCTTCGAATTGCGGGATGACGAACAGCAACAGGATGGAGGTAACGACAATCGCAACCAGGATAACCATGGTTGGGTAGAACATCGCCTTCTTGATCTTCGACTTGAGAGCTTCCGATTTTTCCCGATAGGTGGCGATGCGGTCATAGATGGTTTCCAGTGCGCCGGACTGCTCGCCAGCTTCCACCAGATCGCAATAGAGGTCATCGAAATAGAGAGGATGACGGCGCAGCGCTTCCGACATGGGGGTGCCGGTTTCTACATCAGCGGCTATTTCTCCCATCAGTTCGCGCATGGATGCTTTTTCGTGGCTGCGGGCGATGATTTGCAGGCTTTGTACCAGAGGAACGCCGGCGGAGAGCATGGTAGTGATCTGGCGCGATACGATGGCAATATCCATCGGTTTGATCTTGGCGCCGCCCTTGGAGAAGAGCCCCTGACTCTTCTTGGCAACCTTGGTGACATTGACGCCCTGCTTGCGCAGCTCGGCCTTCACTGTGGCTATGTTCTCTGCTTGAAGCTCGCCAGAGACTTTTTGTCCTTTGCGGTTTACCCCTTGCCAGCGAAAGGCGAAGACTTTTTTCGGGGCATTGGTTTTCTTGGTCAGCGTTGCCATCGATGCATCCTGCAAATGGACTGAAGGGAAGAGGATAACCCCTGAACCGTCGGATTTGATGCCTTGCCTCAGCGGCTGACAGCTACCCGGTCAATATCTTTTACCCGTGTTTATGCACTCTGATGCCTGCTATCGGGATGAGCAATCAATTTGTCGTCACCCGGTTGACCTCTGCCAGACTGGTGACGCCAAGGCGAGCCTTTTCCAATCCTGACATACGCAAGGTTCGCATCCCCTCTTTATGGGCTATAGCCGCTATTTGTAGCGAGTTGGCCCCCTGCATGATCAGCTTTGCGATGTTTTCCGACATCAGCATGATCTCGTAGATACCGACCCGCCCCTTGTACCCACCAGAGCACTCCTTGCAGCCGACCGGTTTGAACAGTCGCAGCCCCGCCGCCAGTTGCTGCTGAGTGAAGCCCAGCTCCAGTAATTCTGCTTCCGGCACTATTTCGGGAGCCTTGCAGTGGTCACACAGTTTGCGTGCCAGCCGCTGGGCCATGATCAGGGTCACCGAGGAGGCGATATTAAAGGCTGGCACCCCCATGTTCATCATCCGGGTGAGGGTTTCGGCGGCGGAGTTGGTGTGCAAGGTGGAGAGCACCAGGTGACCGGTCTGGGCGGCCTTGATGGCGATTTCGGCGGTTTCGAGATCGCGGATCTCCCCCACCATCACCACATCCGGGTCTTGCCGCAAGAAGGATCGCAGTGCGCTGGCAAAGGTCAGCCCAGCCTTGGGGTTGACCTGCACCTGATTGACGCCGGGCAAGTTGATCTCCACAGGATCTTCGGCGGTGGAGATGTTCACCTCGGTAGTGTTGAGAATATTGAGGCCGGTATAGAGCGAGACTGTTTTGCCCGAGCCGGTCGGGCCGGTGACCAAGATCATGCCTTGAGGTTTCGAAAGTGCACGAAGATATTGCGCTTTTTGCCGGTCATCAAAGCCGAGCTGCTCGATATTGAGGCGGGCAGCTGATGAGTCGAGCAGACGGATAACAATTTTCTCTCCCCACATGGTGGGCAGGGTATTGACCCGCATATCCATCGACTTGTTGCGCGACAGCTTCAGCTTGATACGGCCATCCTGCGGCAGCCGCCGTTCGGCGATATCGAGGCGCGCCATTACTTTTAGGCGTGCAGAGAAACGGTTGGCCAGATTGACTGGCGGGGTGGCCACTTCATGCAGTATGCCATCGATGCGAAAGCGAATGCGATATTTCTGCTCGTAGGGTTCAAAGTGCAGGTCAGAGGCGCCGCGCTTGATGGCATCCATCATGATTTTGTTGATGTATTTGACGATGGGAGCATCATCATCAGCGGTGTTGACGCTCTCATCGAGCCTGCTGCTCTCATCGGATACTTCGAGGTCGGAAATTTCAGATTCATCGATATCCTCCATTCCGAGAGCATCGTTCTCACTTTCCAGCAATTTTCCTATTGCCGCAGTGAGTTTGTTCTCCTCGACCAGCAGCGCTTCGGTATGCAGGCCAAAGCTGAAGCCGAAGTCTTCCAGTGCCGACACATTGGTCGGGTCAGACATGGCGATATAGAGGGTATGCCCCTGAGTGTAGATAGGCAGTACATGGTGTTTTTCAATCAGCTTTTGATTGAGGTACTTCTGCGGGATCTCGGCCAAATCGAAGGCGGCAAGATCCAGCAGAGGTACCCCATACTCCAGTTCGCAAAAATCGGCGAGAGCCTTGCTCTCAAGGATCTCGTTCTCGATCAGGAAGGTTACAAACGGTTTACGCTGGGCCTTGGCCTGGCTCAGATAGCGCTGGGAGTCCTCCTCACTTATCAGTGAAGAGGCGGCCAGGCTTAACGCCAGGCCGCTATTGGGGCTAGAAGTCATAGATTACTGACAAACAGCACCGGATACTGCGGACCATTTTATTTGTCCATTAGTAATTGTGCCGTTTAGCACGCAACTTTCTCCACTAAGGTCCCCGGTACCTGTAGCCGTAATGGTGGCTGCAGCGGAAGTAAAGGTTGTGGCTGAAACACTCGCAACGTACTGAGTGGCTGTAAAAGTGGGGGGCGTACAGGTGGTAAAGTTTTGTGCTGCAGCACAAACTTCTAATGTAGTTTTTAATGAGGACATAGAGGAGCTTAGCTCTGTTCCTTTAGCCTTCTTGACGTAGTTTTGATATGCCGGCAGTGCGATGGCGGCGAGAATTGCAACGATCGCGACTACGATCATCAGTTCGATAAGGGTAAAGCCTGATTGTTTCTTCATTTCAAATATCCTTTTGTCCTTGGTTCCTGGGAAGTGCCGATGGAAAATCATCCACACGTCAGTATCTTATCCGAGCTATCAAGGGTGGCAACAGAGATCGCTGCCTTTGTTAACCACTTTTCTATCATCTGCTAAAAACATGATGAAAATCATATAGCAAGCAGCTTCTATCGACTCTTTTTGCTGGTTGTAAAGGGCCCGCCATCACACTCCTTATGCTGAGGGTTCCTGCCATAAAGAAAAGGCGCCTGAGGCGCCTTTTGCAAGTCCATGATCTGTTATCTATCTTCCCGTTTTACGAGGGAGTTACATGCATCTTCCTATCAGATAAAGCGCATCGAGAGATCGAGCGCCCGCACATGCTTGGTCAGGGCTCCCACAGAGATAAAATCGACGCCGGTGGCGGCAAATTCGGCCAGGGTATCGAGGGTGACATTACCGGATACTTCCAGCTTGGCCCGTCCCTGATTGATGCCGACTGCCTCACGCATCATGGCAACATCGAAGTTGTCCAGCATCACGATATCTGCGTTTGCTGCCAGCGCCTGCTCCAGCTCGGCCAGCGATTCGACCTCTACCTCTACCGGTTTGCCCGGATTGAGATGACGAGCCTCATTAATCGCTTCGGCAATGCCGCCGCAGGCAAGGATATGATTCTCTTTGATGAGATAGGCGTCGTAGAGGCCGATGCGGTGGTTCTTGCCGCCGCCACAGGTGACGGCGTACTTCTGGGCCGTGCGCAGGCCCGGGATAGTCTTGCGGGTGTCGAGCAGCCGGCAGTCGGTCTCCTCCAGTTCAGCCACATAGCGAGCGGTGAGAGTGGCAACGCCGGAGAGGGTCTGGACGAAGTTGAGCGCATTGCGCTCGCCGGTCAGCAGCAAGCGGGCTGGGCCGTGGAGGCGGAACAGCTCCTGATTGGGGGAGAGCACCTCGCCATCCTGCACCTTCCACTCCACCTTTACCTCGCCGCCGAGTTGTACGAACACCTCGTCAACCCATGGCTGGCCGCAGAATACACCAGCCTCACGGGTGATTACCCGGGCACTGGCCATCCGGTCGGCCGGGATCAGCTGGGCCGTGATATCGGCGCTGGCGTCCGGTTGGTCCAATGCGGTGAGGGCATCGCCCAGATCTTCGAGTAGTGCGGCGCGAACGGCGCGGCTGACATCCTGTTGAAACATGCCTTATTCCTGCAAGGGTCTGAGCAGCAGTTGCCGCTCTTTTTGAACCAGCTCCAGCCGGCCCAGGGCGTTCATGCCAACCAGCACCTCGTCGCCCTCAGCCGCCGGATTGATAAAGATGGCCAAATCGTACAAGGTCAATGGTCCCATCGCCAGCGTTTCGATGGTACCGTTGCCGACCCGGATCTGACCCGCAGCCGTGTTGACCTGGCTGCTGCCGCGGGCTGTCAGACCCAGCCGCTTGGCAACCTGCTGTGGGATGGTGACACGAGTGGCGCCGGTATCGAGCAGCAGTTGCACCGGGTGGCCGTTGATGGCACCCTCCAGACGATAGTGGCCGCTCTGGTCGGCTTGCAGCAACAGTTCGCCGCTGGCGGTGACGCTGGGTTGGCTGCGGGAGTGAAAATAGAGGGTCAGCAGACCCATCAGAGAGAGCCAGGCCAGTAACCACATCCAGCGTGCCGTGTGCTGCATATCCCATCCATTGCGAGCGGAAGATGACTCAGCCTAACACACAATTTTCCACTGATTCAGCGGCTTGGTGACGAGATGCCTGCCCGGATCGCGCTTTTCTGTTCAACTCGTATCGAGTAGCCGATGACTCATTCTGACCCTATTTTTTCCATCGATGATGCCGGCTGGTGCCAGCAGGCTCGCCGGGCTCCTTCTCCCCACCACAATGAGCGGGCAGCGCCGGAAGATATCTCCCTGCTGGTGGTGCATGGCATCAGCCTGCCGCCGGGGGAGTTTGGCGGCCCCTTTATCGACGATCTCTTTATGGGACGCCTTGATCCCGAGGCTCACCCCTATTTTGCCGGTATCCATCAGCTGCGGGTCTCGGCCCACTGCCTGATCCGCCGCGATGGCGAGCTGGTGCAGTATGTGCCGTTTGGCGCGCGCGCCTGGCACGCCGGGGTATCGAGTTGGCAGGGGAGGGAGGCGTGCAATGATTTCTCCATCGGCATCGAGCTGGAGGGGACGGACGAAACCCCCTATACAGATGCGCAATATTTCGCACTGGCGGGGCTCACCCGAGCCATCTCCGCCCGTTACCCGGCGGTCACCATGGAAAAAATTGTCGGCCATTGCGATATCGCACCTGGGCGTAAAACGGATCCGGGTGCGAGTTTTCAGTGGTCACGCTTCCGCGAGATGCTCAATAGTTAAAGTAAATATTCAAATTTAGTTTGGGTTTTAAAATCAATGGCTTGCCTCTATGGCAGGCCATTTTTGTTTGTGGTTGCACAAATGTTATTTGTGAGCTTGCTCAAGAATATTGGTAAGACCAATTTCTATGAGCCAAATCATGTTTACCCCGCTTTACCTCTTATTGGGTGGTGGTGATTCTTGATTCAGATCATCTTTTGAGTGGACTTTTGACAAGGCCTCTGCTAATTTTCGCCCCATTCATGAAATTGGTAATACCAATTTAACAAAGTAGCCTCATGCCCTATCGCAAGATTACGCAACCCAAGTTGGCCGACTCCATTGTCGCCGAGCTGGAACAGATGATTCTGGAAGGAAGTTTGCAGCCGGGGCAGAAATTGCCTCCCGAACGCGAACTCGCCATCCAGTTTCAGGTATCGCGCCCATCCCTGCGCGAAGCCATCCAGCGACTTGAAGCTCGCGGGTTGCTCTATCGCCGTCAGGGCGGTGGCACTTATGTGCAGAATGCCCTGAGCAAGGGGATCGCCGATCCTCTGTTCGAACTGCTCAGCACTCACCCGGAAGCCCAGTATGACCTGCTGGAGTTTCGTCACGCACTGGAAGGCATCTGCGCCTACTATGCTGCGTTGCGGGGTACCGGTGCTGATTTCGAACGCATTCGTCAGGTGCAGACCACCATCGAAGAGGCGGGCCAGTTAGGTTCGCTGGTGGCTGAATCGGCAGCCGTTACCCAGTTCTATCTGGCGGTGGCCGAGGCGTCCCACAACGTGGTGCTGCTGCATTTGCTGCGGGCCATGAGCCCGATGCTTGAGCAGAACATTCTGAGAAATAACGAGATTTTGAATCGCCGCCCGGGAGTGGTAGCCAAGATCCGACGCCATCGTGCGAATCTGATCGAAGCCATCCTGTCGGGGGCTCCGGAGCGGGCCAGAACAGCTTGTCATGAGCATCTGGCCTTTATCGAGGACACCTTGTTGGATATGCAGAGGGAAGACAGCCGGATCCAGCGATCCATGCGTCGGATCCGTCAGCAGGAAAACTAATCCCACAAGGCTTTATTGTCGAATGCTTGCGCCCTTCGCCGTGCAATGCCGTGCAATCACAACAAAATAGGAACCAGCCATGTCTGATATCCTGAAGAACGATGTGGACCCGATAGAAACGCTGGAGTGGCTTGCCTCTCTGGAATCCCTGCTGCGTGAAGAGGGTCCCCAACGCGCTCAGTTCATCCTTGAACAGTTGGCCGAGAAAGCCCGCGCAAGCGGTGTGGACGTGGCTGCCAAGGCAAACCGCGATTACATCAACACCATCCCGTCCAGCGAAGAGCCGGACTACCCGGGCGACCTGGAGATGGAGCGCCGCATTCGCGCCATCATCCGCTGGAACGCCATGATGATCGTGCTGCGCGCCTCCAAGAAAGACCTGGACCTGGGCGGTCACATGTCTTCCTTCGCTTCTTCTGCGACCATCTATGATGTCTGCTTCAACCACTTCTTCCGTGCTCGCAACGAGAAGGATGGTGGTGACCTGGTTTACTTCCAGGGTCACATCTCCCCGGGTATCTATGCCCGTGCCTTCGCCGAAGGTCGTCTGACCGAAGAGCAGCTGGACAACTTCCGTCAGGAAGTGGATGGCAAGGGTATCCCTTCCTACCCGCACCCGAAACTGATGCCGGACTTCTGGCAGTTCCCGACCGTATCCATGGGTCTGGGCCCCATCGCCGCCATCTATCAGGCTCGCTTCCTGAAGTATCTGACCGACCGTGGCATCAAGGATTGCTCCGAGCAGACCGTTTACGCCTTCCTGGGGGACGGCGAGATGGACGAGCCGGAAGCCAAAGGTGCTCTGACTGTTGCCGTGCGTGAAAAGCTCGACAACCTGGTGTTCGTGGTCAACTGCAACCTGCAGCGTCTGGATGGCCCGGTTGTTGGTAACGGCAAGGTTATCAACGAGCTGGAAGGCCTGTTCGCCGGCGCTGGCTGGGACGTGACCAAGGTTATCTGGGGTCGCAAGTGGGATGAGCTGCTGCGCAAGGATACCTCTGGCAAGCTGATCCAGCTGATGAACGAGACTGTGGACGGTGACTACCAGACCATGAAGTCCCGCGACGGTGCCTACATCCGCGAGAACTTCTTCAACCGTTACCCGGAAACTGCCGCGCTGGTCAAAGACATGACCGACGAGGAGATCTTCGCCCTGAACCGCGGTGGTCACGATCCTCGCAAACTGTTCGCTGCATTCAACAAGGCGACCCAGACCAAGGGCAAGCCGACTGTTATCCTGGCCAAGACCATCAAGGGTTACGGCATGGGCGAAGCGGCCGAAGGCAAGAACATCGCTCACCAGGTCAAGAAGATGGAGCTGGACTCCGTGCGTCACCTGCGTGACCGCTTCAACCTGCCGGTGGCCGACGAGCAGCTGGCCGACCTGCCTTACCTGAAGATCGAAGCGGGCAGCGAAGAGCACAAATACCTGCACGCTCGTCGTGCGGCCCTGAAAGGCTACCTGCCGACCCGTCTGCGCGAGAGCACCGACAAGCTGGAAATCCCGGCGCTGGATGCCTTCGCTCCGCTGCTGGGTGAACAGGCGCGCGAAATCTCCACCACCATGGCGTTCGTGCGTTCCCTGAACGTGATGCTGAAAGACAAGTCCATCGGCAAGCGCATCGTTCCGATCCTGGCTGACGAAGCCCGTACCTTCGGTATGGAAGGTCTGTTCCGCCAGATCGGTATCTACAGCCCGCACGGTCAGCAGTACACCCCGCAAGACCGCGACATCGTCTCCTACTACAAGGAAGACAAGCAGGGTCAGGTTCTGCAAGACGGTATCAACGAGCTGGGCGCCATGTCCTCCTGGCTGGCTGCTGCGACCTCTTACAGCACCAACGACTGCCCGATGATCCCGTTCTACATCTACTACTCCATGTTCGGCTTCCAGCGGATCGGCGACATGGCGTGGGCAGCCGGTGACCAGCAAGCCCGTGGTTTCCTGCTGGGTGCAACTTCCGGTCGTACTACCCTGAACGGCGAAGGTCTGCAGCACGAAGATGGTCACAGTCACATCCTGGCCGGCACCATCCCGAACTGCATCTCCTACGACCCGTCCTACGCCTATGAAGTGGCGGTGATCGTACAGGACGGCCTGCGCCGCATGTACGGTGAGAACCCGGAGAACGTGTTCTACTACATCACCACCCTGAACGAGAACTACGCCATGCCGGCCATGCCGGAAGGCGCCGAGGAAGGCATCCGCAAGGGTATCTACAAGCTGGAATCCGTCGCCGGTGCCAAGGCGAAAGTGCAGCTGCTGGGTTGTGGTTCCATCCTGGGTCACGTGCGCACTGCTGCCCAGATCCTGGCAAGCGAATATGGCGTGGGCTCCGACGTGTTCAGCGTTACCTCCTTCAACGAGCTGGCTCGTGACGGTCAGGACGCGGATCGCTGGAACATGCTGCACCCGACCGCCGACGCTCGTGTACCGTACATCGCTCAGGTGCTGGGTTCCGAAGCCACCATCGCTGCGACCGACTACATGAAGTCCTTCGCCGATCAGGTTCGCGCCTTCGTTCCGACCGAGAACTACCGCGTGCTGGGTACCGACGGTTACGGCCGTTCCGACAGCCGCGCCAACCTGCGTCGTCACTTCGAAGTGAACGAGTTCTACGTGGTGGTTGCTGCCCTGACCGAGCTGGCCAAGCGCGGCGAGATCGACAAGCAGGTTGTGGCCGATGCTATCGCCAAGTACGGCATCGATGCCGACAAGATCAACCCGCTGTACGCGTAAGTGGATCAAGGGTCGCGCCAACATGCGGCGCGACCTTGTCAGGGTTTAAAACGGTTAACGCGAGATGTGCGTGGCGGTATCAGCCAGTCATGCGGATCGACGCAAGAGGATAAAGCACAATGTCCAAACAGATTATGGTGCCGGATATCGGCGCCGATGAAGTTGAAGTCACCGAGATCATGGTGGCCGTGGGTGACAAGGTCGAGCTGGACCAGTCCATCATCGCGGTAGAAGGCGACAAGGCCTCCATGGAAGTACCGGCTCCGTCTGCCGGTATCGTCAAAGAGATCCTGATCAAGGTGGGCGACAAGGTTGCCACCGGTTCCCAGATCATGATCTTCGAAGCCGAAGGCGCTGCTGCTCCTGCAGAAGTGGCCGCTCCTGTTGCTGCAGCTCCGGCCGCCGCACCGGTCGCTGCCGCTCGCAAAGATGTCAATGTACCGGACATCGGTGGTGACGAAGTTGAAGTCACCGAGATCATGGTTGCCGTGGGCGACATGGTTGAAGCCGACCAATCCATCATCGCCGTGGAAGGTGACAAGGCCTCCATGGAAGTGCCGGCACCGTTCGCCGGTCGCGTGGTCGAGATCAAGGTTGCCGCTGGCGCCAAGGTTTCTACCGGCTCTCTGGTGATGGTATTCGAAGTGGCTGGCGCGGCTCCTGCCGTTGCTGCTGCACCGGCTCAGGCTGCCGCTCCTGCCGCCGCCCCGGTTGCTGCTGGCGCGAAAGACGTCAACGTACCGGATATCGGTGGCGATGAAGTTGAAGTCACCGAGATCATGGTTGCCGTGGGTGACAAGGTTGAAGCCGACCAGTCCCTGATCGCTGTGGAAGGTGACAAGGCCTCCATGGAAGTGCCTGCGCCGTTCGCCGGTGTGGTCAAAGAGATCAAGGTGAAGGCGGGTGACAAGGTCTCCACCGGTTCCCTGATCATGGTATTCGAAGTGGCTGGCGCTGCTCCTGCCGCCGCGCCGGTTGCTCAAGCTGCCGCTCCGGTCGCAGCTGCCCCCGTTGCTGCTGCTCCGGCTCCGGTTACTCAGGCTGCTGCCTCTTCCGATTTCGTTGCCAACGACGCTTACGTACACGCCTCTCCGGCGGTACGCCGTCTGGCGCGCGAGTTCGGCGTCAACCTGGCCAAGGTGAAAGCCTCCGGTCGCAAGGGCCGTATCGTCAAAGAAGACGTACAAGCCTATGTGAAGGATGCCATCAAGCGTGCCGAGTCCGCTCCTGCCTCTGCTGGCGTAGCCGGTGGCAACGGTCTGGGCGTACTGCCGTGGCCGAAAGTAGACTTCAGCAAGTTCGGTGATGTGGAAGAGGTCGAGCTGACCCGCATCCAGAAGATCTCCGGTCCGAACCTGCACCGCAACTGGGTCATGATCCCTCATGTCACCCAGTTCGACGAAGCCGATACCACCGAGCTGGAAGCGTTCCGCAAAGAGCAGAACGCGATGCTCGAGAAGCAGAAGGCAGACGTGAAGATCACCCCGCTGGTGTTCATCCTGAAAGCCGCCGCCAAGGCGCTGGAAGCTCACCCGCGCTTCTGCAGCTCTCTGTCCGAAGATGGCAGCAAGCTGATCATGAAGAAGTACATTCACATCGGTGTGGCGGTTGATACCCCCAACGGTCTGGTTGTGCCTGTGGTGCGCGATGTTAACAAGAAGGGCATCATGGAGCTGTCTCGCGATCTGGCCGAGATCTCCAAGAAGGCCCGTGCCGGCAAGCTGACCGCTTCCGACATGCAGGGCGGTTGCTTCACCATCTCCAGCCTGGGTGGCATCGGCGGTACCAGCTTTACCCCGATCGTCAACGCGCCGGAAGTGGCCATCCTCGGTGTATCCAAGTCCGAGATGAAGCCGAAGTGGAACGGCAAAGAGTTCGCTCCGCGCCTGATGCTGCCGCTGGCTCTGAGCTACGACCACCGCGTGATCGATGGTGCCGATGGAGCTCGCTTCATCACCACCATGAATGGCGTGCTGTCCGACATTCGTCGACTGGTCCTGTAAGTGAGAGGGCGGGCCCAGAGCCTGCCCTTTTTACTTCTCATTTCATTAACATGATCGTAAACTTGCCCCGTTTTTTTCACGGCTGCAGCGGCCTCTTGTTTTGCAAGGAAAAGAAGGCATAAGACTGCGCTGTCCGGGGATACAAGAACGACAAAGAGGTCATGATGAGTAAAGAAATCAAAACCCAGGTCGTAGTACTGGGTGCTGGCCCTGCCGGTTATTCCGCTGCTTTCCGTGCGGCCGATTTGGGTCTGGATACCATTATCGTCGAGCGTTACTCCACCCTGGGTGGCGTCTGCCTGAACGTGGGTTGCATTCCCTCCAAGGCCCTGCTGCACGTAGCCAAAGTGATTGAAGAAGCCAAGGCGCTGGCCGAGCACGGCATCGTCTTCGGTGCACCGCAGACCGACATCGACAAGATCCGTCTGTGGAAAGAGAAGGTTATCAACCAGCTGACCGGCGGTCTGGCTGGCATGGCCAAGATGCGTAAAGTTCAGGTTGTGAACGGCTTCGGCAAGTTCACCGGCCCGAACACCATCGAAGTTGAAGGCGCTGATGGCAAGACCACTGTGACCTTCGACAACGCCATCATCGCGGCCGGTTCCCGTCCGGTGAAGCTGCCGTTCATTCCGCACGATGATCCCCGCGTATGGGACTCTACCGATGCGCTGGAGCTGAAAACCGTTCCTGGCAAACTGCTGGTTATCGGTGGCGGCATCATCGGTCTGGAGATGGGTACCGTTTACTCCTCTCTGGGTTCCGAGATCGACGTGGTGGAATTTGCCGACCAGCTGGTTCCGGCTGCCGACAAAGATATCGTCAAGATCTACACCAAGCGCGTTGCCAAGAAGTTCAACATCATGCTGGAGACCAAGGTCACCGCAGTTGAAGCCCGTGAAGACGGCCTGTACGTCTCCTACGAAGGCAAGCACGCTCCGGCCGAGCCGGTTCGCTACGACAACGTGCTGGTTGCCGTAGGCCGTGTGCCGAACGGCAAGATGCTGGATGCCGAGAAGGCAGGCGTTGCCGTCAACGAGCGCGGTTTCATCGAGGTGGACAAGCAGCTGCGTACCAACGTGGCGCACATCCACGCCATCGGTGACATCGTTGGTCAGCCGATGCTGGCCCACAAAGGTGTGCACGAAGGTCACGTTGCCGCTGAAGTGATCGCCGGCAAGAAGCACTACTTCGACCCGAAAGTGATTCCGTCTATCGCCTACACCGAGCCAGAGATGGCATGGGTTGGTCTGACCGAGAAGGAAGCCAAGCAACAGGGCCTGAACTTCGAAGTGGCCACCTTCCCGTGGGCTGCTTCCGGTCGCGCCATTGCGTCCGACTGCTCCGACGGCATGACCAAGCTGATCTTCGACAAGGAGAGCGGCCGCGTCATCGGTGGTGCCATCGTGGGTACCAACGGTGGTGAACTGCTGGGTGAAATCGGTCTGGCCATCGAGATGGGTGCCGACGCCGAAGACATCGCACTGACCATCCACGCTCACCCGACTCTGCACGAGTCCGTGGGTCTGGCAGCCGAAGTGTTCGAAGGCTCCATCACTGACCTGCCGAACGCCAAGGCCAAGAAGAAAAAGTAATCTTCTGTCCGCTTCATGAAAAAGCCGCTCAATCGAGCGGCTTTTTGTTTTTGGTCATTAGATATCAAAGACATCCCTGTCCTGTTTTTTCCTGCTTGAGTTTGCACATGAGAAAGGGCGCCGCAGCGCCCTTTTTATCGTGCCTGATGGCCCCGTTTATAGCCGGAAGTTGCCAACCAGTTTATCCAGCTGGGCAGAGAGCTGCTGCAGGCTGCGGCTCGATTCGGTGAGCTGGTGGGCGATATCGGCCGTCTCCATGGTGAGCTGGTTGATATCTTCCACGTTGCGGTTGATCTCGCCGACCACGCTCGACTGCTCCTCGGTAGCGGTGGCGACCTGGATGTTCATGTCGTTGATCTGGGTGATGTGGGCGGTGATATGGCCGAGCGCGGCGTTGGCTTCATCGGCCTGTGCCACCACTTCCAGACTCTGGTTGCGGCCCTGGGCCATGGCGCTGACGGCGCGGGAGCTCTGATCCTGCAGCCGGTTGATCATCTCCTGGATCTCGGCGGTAGAGGCGGCGGAGCGGTTGGCGAGGTTGCGCACCTCGTCGGCCACCACAGCGAAGCCGCGGCCCTGTTCGCCAGCACGAGCTGCTTCAATGGCTGCGTTGAGCGCCAGCAGGTTGGTCTGCTCCGAGATGCTGCGGATGGTCTCGAGGATGCTGCCGATGGAGTCGGTCTGGCTGGCCAGCGACTCGATCACGCCGGCGACCTGCTCGATCTCCCCGGAGAGGCCGACGATGCCGTGGCGGGCCTGTGCCACGATGTGGGCACCGGCATCCGCCTGATCATTGGCCTGCTTGGCTACATCGGCCGCCAGCGAGGCGTTGCCGGCAATCTCGCCCACGGTGGCTCCCATCTCGTGGATGGCGGTAGCCACCTGTACGGTACGGTCACGCTGGGCGGTACAGTTGTGCTGGGTCAGCTGGGCCTTGCTGGCCACCTCGTTGGCCGTCGTGGCCAGCTGACGGGAGTTGCTGGCCACCTGCTCGATGGAGCCGTGGATCTTGGCGACGAAGTTGTTGAAGCCGGTCGCAACCTGGCTCAGCTCGTCACGGCCCTCCACCTTGAGGCGCTGGGTCAGATCGCCATCACCGCTGCCCAGCTCCTTGAACAGACGTGCCAGTTCGTTGAGCGGGCGGCTGACAGATCCCGCCAGCAGCATACCCATGGCCCCCATGGCGAGTGCGATGACCAGCGAGATCATCAGGATCTGGTTGCGGTTCTGATCCAGCTCGGCGTAGATCTCCGCTTCCGGCACCTGGACGACCAGATACCAGTCGAGCAGCGGGATATAGCTGCTGGCCAGCACCATGGGCTCGCCATTCACTTCGGCGCTGATCACGGCAAAGGGGCGCTTGGCCAGCAGGCTGCCACTGTCGCTGCCTGCCAGCTGGCTCAGGTTGTCACGCTCTATTCGGCTGGCATCGGGGTGCAATTTCACCTTGCCGCTGCCATCGACCATAAAGACGATGCCGCTATCTTCCAGCCGGAAGTTGGAGACCATGGCAACCATAGAGTCGAGGGATTTGGCAAAGCCGGCCAGTCCGCGACCATTGAGCTGCTGGAAGTTGACGAACAGCTTCATCTCGCCGGTGCTCTCGCGGAAGATGCTGAGAGTCATCTCCTTCTGGCTCTTGGTGTAGTCATAGAACCAGGCATCCTGAGCCGGAGTGAGGTTGCGCAGAAAGCCATCCTGGTTGTAGTAGGCCGCGGTCTGGCGATCGGCAAAGGAGGCGGTGACCAGCCCGTACTGGTTGGCTACATCCTTGAGCTGGTTGATGAGCAGTGGCTCCTGCTCCTTGGGCATGCCCCGATCCACCCAGTCGAGAATAAAGCGGTCGGTGGCCAGCTGCTGTGCCGCACGGGCGATACCGTTGAGATCCTGTTCGATCTCCTTGCTGATACGTTGGGTCAGGTTGGGCAGCTCCTGTTCGAACATCCGTTTTTCGATCAGCTGTTGCGCCGCGCGTTGGCTGAAGTAGCCCACCAGCAGGCAGGAGATAACGACGGCCAGGGTGACGGTGGCCAGAATTTTCTGTTTGAGGGTCAGGGTTGCCAGCATATAAGTGCCCGAAAGATAGAGATTGACGACTCTCATATTAGCGGCAGAGAGGGGGCGCCCATGAGCCTTTCGACCCTTTATTTATGGATTGCGTTTGCGCTCACAAGGGGCTGGCGGACAAATAGATCCGGAAGAGGCTGAATTGGCCGGAATGTCGGTTGCGCTTGTGCTCCGGCCCCTTATAGTAGAGGCCATCCTTGGTGACCGGCTTCCTGAAGAAGATGGAAAATATGATGCGCAGCGTTCGTGCGGGATGGACCCGACTGCTTTTGATTATGCTGGCGGCCATGCCGCTGCTGGTGCAGGCCGCAGATGGTGGCCGCCCCAAGGTGGCACTGGTGCTCAGTGGCGGCGGTGCCAAAGGCTCGGCCCATATCGGTATCCTCAAGGTGCTGGAGCAGAAGCGCATCCCGGTCGACATCATAGTGGGCACCAGCATGGGCTCTTATGTGGCGGGCATGTACGCCATGGGGCTTAGCGCCGAGGAGGTGGAGCGTACGACGCTGGCCATCGACTGGAACAAGGGTTATCAGGACAAAGTGGGCCGTGATGAGCTCTCCCTGCGCAAGAAGCAGCAGACCGAGAAGTATCAGCTGCGCACCGATATCGGCGTCAATGGCGACACCATTCAGCTGCCGGATGGTTTCTTTCAGGGCCAATCCATGGCCAGCCTGCTGCGGACTGCCACCTCCAACCTGCCGGCGCTGAAGAGCTTCGATGATCTGCCGATTCCTTATCGTGCCATGGCAACCGATATGGAGACGGTCACCCCTTACGTGCTCGATCGCGGCAGTCTGGCCAAGGCGATGCAGGCTTCCATGTCCATTCCGGGGGCGCTCAAGCCGGTGGAGTGGGATGGCCGGATTCTGGCCGATGGGGGTGCGGTCAACAACATGCCAGTGGACGTGGCCAAGGCGATGGGAGCCGATGTGGTGATCGCGGTGGATATCAGTGCCAAGCTGCGCACCCGCGAGTCCCTCAAGTCCGGCCTTGCCATGATCGACCAGCTCACTACCTACATGACCCAGGTCGGCACCGACAAGCAGAAGGCGCTGCTGGGGCCCAAGGATATCCTGCTCACTCCCGAGTTTGGCGACATGGGGATCGCTGATTTCGCCCGGATGCCGGAGGGGATCAAGATAGGCGAGGCGGCGGCCGAGAAGGTGTCGCTGGAACTTGACAAGCTCTCCCTGAGCAAGGAGCGCTACAACGAGTACCGCAACCGCAAGCTGAGTCGCCGTGCCGAACGCAGCGGCCTGCCCGCCTACTACATCGACAAGGTGGAGATCATCAACAAGTCGCGCCTCTCTGACGAGACGGTGCGCGCCATGCTGGATGTGCGACCGGACAAGATCCAGACCAACGAGAGTCTGGAGGCGGGCATTCGCCGCCTCTACGCACTGGAGTCGTTCGATCGCATTACTTACGAGGTGGATGAGCGCGATGGCGAGAACGTGCTGGTGGTCGATGCCAGCGAGAAGAACTGGGGGCCGGGTTACCTCAACTTCCAGTTCGGCTTCTCCGACGATTTCGAGAACACCTCCAACTACAACGTCGGCATGTCCTACACCCTCACCAACGTCAACAACTGGGGCGGGGAGTGGCTGACCGAGGCTTCTCTTGGCACGGCCAAACATATCAAGACCGACTTCTATACCCCGCTGGAGCCCTCCCAGACTTTCTTTGGCGAGGCAAGCCTGGCCTATGACAAGACCCAGCGCCGTATCTTCAGCTCCGAGCCGGATACATTCAACTACCTCGACAGCGACTACTCCTTCTTCAGTTCCGATCTGGCCGTTGGCTGGAACAGCCAGCCATGGAGCCGCATCTATACCGGGGTGGAGGGGCGGGTGGGCAATGTCGATCTGAAAAACTTCAAGAATACCAGTGTGGATGCCACCGCCTGGGGGCCCTTCATCCGTTTTGAGCACGATACCCTGGACAGCCTCTATTTCCCCTACTCGGGCGAGAAGTGGGATATGAAGCTGGGTTACTCCCACGTCAATCTCTCCGGCGGAGAGCTGGATCAAAGTAGCCGCGACGAGGGGTGGAACTACAACTTCTCCATGATCAAACCCTGGTCATGGGGTCGTCACAGCCTCAACCTGATGCTGGAGGGCGGTGGTTCCAGCAGTCAGGAGGCGCTACCGCTCTATATCCAGGATCTGGGTGGGCTGTTCCGTCTCTCCGGCTTCCAGCGCTATCAGCTGAGTGGTCGCTACAGCCTGTTTGGCGGGTTGCGCTACATCTACCGGGTGGCGGACAACGACTTCGGTGCCCTCAAGATGCCGCTCTATCTGGGCGGCTCCCTCGAGCAGGGCGGAGTATGGGACAAGGGTGAAGATATCAGCTTTGACAGCTCCTTCACCGCCGGCTCCGTCTATGTGGGGGTCGAGAGCTTCCTTGGCCCGGTGTTCCTCGGCTACGGCATGGCGGAGGAGGGGAATGGCGTCTTCTATCTGCAATTGGGCACTACGTTCCAATAATGGATAAATGATGCGTATTTGTTAACTCTGCATCCGGGCTGGCATTTAATTTTCAAAAAATACCAGCCTGTTTAATTGGTTACGGTTTTGTGTTGAATTGGTTAACAGGGTTTGGATTTTAATTGGTCGTTAAAACTTATATAGTGGGGAGCACCCTACGGGGTGTCCCGCAAGGACGATCGCCGCGAGCGTGGGCGAACCCCAAAAAAAGACCAAAGAGGAATTAGTCGTGCTTGAAACATACCGTAAACACGTCGCAGAACGTGCTGCCGAGGGCGTGGTTGCCAAACCTCTGGACGCAGAGCAGGTCGCCGCCCTGGTCGAGCTGCTCAAGAACCCGCCCGCCGGCGAACAAGACTTTCTGAAAGAGCTGTTGTCCTCCCGAATTCCCCCCGGTGTTGATGAAGCGGCCTATGTCAAAGCCGGTTTCCTCACCGCCGTCGCCAAGGGCGAAGCCCACTCTCCCATCCTGACTGCCGCCGAAGCCGTTGAACTGCTGGGCACCATGCAGGGTGGTTACAACATTCAGCCGCTGATCGACCTGCTGGACGATGCGACCCTGGCTCCTCTTGCTGCCAAGGGCCTCTCCCACACCCTGTTGATGTTTGACTCCTTCCACGACGTGGAGGAGAAGGCCAAGGCGGGCAATGCCCACGCCAAGCAGGTGATGCAATCCTGGGCTGATGCCGAGTGGTTTCTCTCCCGCCCGGAGCTGGCCGAGAAGATCACCGTCACCGTGTTCAAGGTGACCGGCGAAACTAACACTGACGACCTATCTCCTGCGCCGGACGCCTGGTCCCGCCCCGATATTCCGCTGCACGCGCTGGCGATGCTGAAAAACGCCCGTCCCGGCATCACCCCCGACAAGGATGGCGCCATTGGCCCGATCAAGACCATCGATGCCCTGAAAGAGAAGGGTTTCCCGCTGGCTTACGTGGGTGACGTGGTTGGTACCGGCTCTTCCCGTAAATCTGCCACCAACTCGGTGCTCTGGTTTATGGGCGACGACATTCCGTTCGTGCCGAACAAGCGCGCCGGTGGCGTGGTGCTGGGTGGCAAGATTGCCCCGATCTTCTTCAACACCATGGAAGATGCCGGCGCCCTGCCCATCGAGGTGGACGTCTCCGGGCTTGCGATGGGCGATGTGATCGACATCTACCCGTTTGCCGGCAAGATCTGCAAGCACGGCACCGACCAGGTGCTGGCACAGTTTGAACTGAAAACCGACGTACTGATCGACGAAGTACGCGCCGGTGGCCGTATCCCGCTGATCATCGGTCGCGGCCTGACTGACAAGGCCCGCGAGGCGCTGGGTCTGCCGTTCTCCACCGTATTCCGTCGCCCGCAGCCGGTGGCCGATACCGGCAAAGGCTTCACCCTGGCCCAGAAGATGGTGGGCAAGGCGTGTGGCGTGAAAGGCATCCGCCCCGGCACCTACTGCGAGCCCAAGATGACCACGGTCGGCTCTCAGGACACCACGGGCCCGATGACCCGCGACGAGCTAAAAGATCTGGCCTGCCTCGGCTTCTCTGCTGATCTGACCATGCAGTCCTTCTGCCACACTGCAGCCTATCCCAAGCCCATCGACGTACAGACCCACCACACCCTGCCGGACTTCATCATGAACCGCGGCGGTGTCTCTCTGCGTCCGGGTGACGGCGTCATCCACTCCTGGCTGAACCGCATGCTGCTGCCGGATACCGTAGGTACCGGCGGTGACTCCCACACCCGTTTCCCCATCGGCATCTCCTTCCCGGCGGGCTCTGGCCTCGTGGCCTTCGCCGCCGCCACCGGCGTGATGCCGCTGGACATGCCGGAATCCGTTCTGGTGCGCTTCAAGGGCGAGCTGCAACCGGGCATCACCTTGCGTGATCTGGTTCATGCCATCCCCTACGCCGCCATCCAGAAAGGGCTGCTGACCGTCGAGAAAGCGGGCAAGAAGAACATCTTCTCCGGTCGCATCCTCGAGATCGAAGGTCTGCCGACCCTGAAGGTAGAGCAGGCGTTTGAACTGGCTGATGCCAGCGCCGAGCGTTCCGCTGCCGGTTGCACCATCAAGCTGGATAAAGAGCCGATCATCGAGTATCTGAAGTCCAACATCGTGATGCTGAAATGGATGCTCTCCGAAGGCTACGGTGACCCGCGCACCATCACCCGCCGCATCAAGGGGATGGAAGAGTGGCTGGCCAACCCGACCCTGATGGAAGCGGACAAGGATGCCGAGTACGCCGAAATCATCGAGATCGATCTGGCCACCATCAAGGAGCCAATCCTGTGTGCGCCGAACGATCCGGACGATGCCCGTCTGCTGAGCGACGTGGCTGGCGACAAGATCGACGAGGTGTTCATCGGTTCCTGCATGACCAACATCGGCCACTTCCGCGCCGCCGGCAAACTGCTCGAGAAGTATCAGGGCGAGCTGCCTACCCGCATGTGGATCGCGCCGCCCACCAAAATGGACAAGGATCAGCTGACTGAAGAGGGCTACTACGGCATCTTTGGTCGCGTCGGTGCCCGCATCGAGATCCCGGGCTGCTCCCTGTGCATGGGCAACCAGGCGCGGGTAGCGGAGGGTGCCTCGGTGGTCTCCACCTCCACCCGTAACTTCCCGAACCGTCTGGGCAAGGGTGCCAACGTCTATCTGGCCTCTGCGGAGCTGGCAGCCGTTGCCGCCATCCTCGGCAAGATCCCGACCGTGGCGGAGTACCTGCAATACGCCAAGGCGCTCGATGCCACGGCGGCTGACACCTACCGCTACCTCAACTTCAACGAGATCGCCTCCTACACCAAGAAGGCCGATGCGGTGATCCTGCAGCAGGCGGTCTAACGCCTCACTGCACAGCTGTAACGAGAAATGCCGCGTAATACGCGGCATTTCTATTTTGCGGCTTTCTATTCTTGAGCCTCTTTCGAGGCTTGTTGCTGCGGGCTGTGATCCAACCACAGTTTTCGCTGTTCGTTTTATAAGTGCTTTGCGTTATGTTGTTTGGTTATGACCAGTCGGGAGATCCCTGCGTTGGTCGGTATGATATGGATGTCTGCCTGCGGGCGGCTCTGACCAACTGTGGCGTGGCTCTCTATGTTTCTATTCCGGATCGATCTCTCCCGAACCAGGCTGCGTGTTGGCAGTGCTCTGTTGGTATTTTCCCTGCCGCTGCTGGTGGGTAGCTGGATCATTCACAGTATCTATGTTCAGGATCTGAGGTCTGACTCTCGCGATTCGGCGCACAAGGCGAAGCTGCTGCTGGAGGAGATGCTGGACAGGGCCGAGGAGGCCAACCGGGAGGTGTTGCCGTTGGTCAATGCTCCCTGTGCCAAGAACCTGTTGATCCTGAGAAAGACGGTTGCGCTCGAACCGTTTCTGCGTTCGGTCAATCTGGTGCGCGACGGGGTGATCAACTGTACCTCCCTGTTTGGCGAGGCCAATGATGCAGATGACAGCACTATCTACACCGGGCGCAAGCTGCTTTTGATGAGCGGCAACCGGGTACGCAAGAATCACCCGCTGCTGGTGGTGCGTCTCGAACAGGGTTCTGATGCGGCCCTGAGTGCCATCGACAGTACCCAGCTCAGCTTCATGCTCTCCCTGAGTGGCAAGCCGAGCGAGCTGTTCCTGCAGGTCGGTTCGGCCTGGCTCAGCGAATCGGGTCGCTATCTTGAACGCCTGCCCAGACTGCACCACAGCACCAGTCTTGAACTCTCTTCCCAGCGTTACCCCTTCACCATCTATGCCGGCTATACCATGCCACTCTACTGGCGTTCGCTGTGGGAAGCTCGCCAGACGGCGCTGTTGTCGCTGGTTGGCGCATCCCTGTTGCTCTCCCTGCTGGTGTGGTGGGTGCTGGGGCGACCTGGCTCTCCGACAGATGAGCTGCGCCGGGCACTGCGGGCGAAGGAGTTTGTCCCCTATCTGCAGCCGCTGGTGGCCAGCGATACCCGGCGGATGATGGGAGCCGAGGTGCTGATGCGCTGGAATCATGCCACCGAAGGGGTGATCCGCCCCGATCTCTTTATTCCACAGGCGGAGGAGTCGGGGCTGATCGTCCCCATGACCAGCCAGATGATGCGCAATGTGGCGGCTCAGCTGAGCTGGGTGCAACGCTCTTTGCCCGATGGTTTTCATATCAGTTTCAATATCAGCGCCGCTCACTGTCACGACTTTGCCCTGCTACAGGAGTGCCGGCTCTTCCTCGATCACTTTGCCCCCGGCAAGGTGGTACTGGTGCTGGAGCTGACCGAGCGTGAGCTGCTGGTGGCGGATCCCAAGACCCTCTCCCTGTTCCGTCAGCTGGACGAGATGGGGGTCAAGCTGGCCATCGACGATTTCGGGACTGGCCACTCCAGCCTGATCTATCTGCAGCAGTTCCATGTCGACTACCTCAAGATCGACCAGTCCTTTATCGCCCGTATCGGCACCGAGTCGCTCTCGGAGCATATCGTGGACAACGTGATCGATCTGGCGACTCGCCTCGGGTTGGCGCTGGTGGCGGAAGGGGTAGAAACCAGCAGGCAGGCTGACTACCTCAGAAGCAAGGGGGTCGACTATCTGCAGGGCTTCCTGTTTGCCCGCCCCATGCCGCTGCGCCAGTTCTGCGACGAGCTGTTGCCAAAGGAGCAGGAAGAGTCGGCCACCGCGCTTGCGGGCGATGTCCCGGGTACTGTCTGAGAGACTCGCCGACCAGTACCAAATGATTCTGACAATGTGGTGATAGCGTGATGGATGCCAATTCCACCAGATTGGCAGGGTCTTGTTTTCCATGCCTTGGCGCCCGCTTTTCGGTAGAATCGTCGCTCATTTTGACGTCAGCAAGAGATGAGGCGCGGTATGACGGTTCAGTTCCAGGCATTTCACAGCATCAAGGCGATTGGTAATCGGGAGGTGCTGTTCAACTGGTCGAGAACCAACCCACTCGGTGCGCTGGATCAGGTATGGCGCCCGAAAACCCGCGATGAGCTACAGGCGCTGCTGCGGGAACACCCCGAGCGCAAGCTGCGTCTTATCGGCTCCGGCCTCTCTTTCGAGCCCATTCACAGCGTCTATGCCGAGGGCAGTCAGGCGCTGCTGGTGGACTTGCACCACCTGCGCGGTCAGCTGGCGAAAACCGCCGATACCGTGACTTATCAGTCGGGGACGCCCCTCGATATCGTCTACGGCGATCTTATCGCTATGGAGCGGATGTTGCCGGCTTCCCCCGGGGTTATCGGTATCCAGACTCTGGGCGGCGCCCTCAGCACCGGCACCCACGGTCAGGGACTGCACCAGTCTGCCCTCTGCGATGCGGTGGAGGCGATGACGGTGATGCTGGCCAATGGCGAGATCATTCGGGTTGATCGATCCGACCCGCGTTTCGGCGCCTTCGTGATGGGGATGGGGATGCTTGGCATCCTGCTCGACGTTACCATGCGTACCGTACCGAACCGCATCATGCGCTGCACCAAGTTCACCACCGATTACCCCTTCCTGTTGGAGCACAACGAGCGGCTCAATCGCGAGCACGGCTTCGTGAAGAGCTGGTGGTTTGCCTGGACTGGCGAGAGCCACATCTGGCTGGTGGATCCCGCCTCCGATGACGAGGTGGCCCGCTACCGCGCCGGTGGCAGCGAGCCGCTGCTGCTGGATGGCGATATCGACGCCCGCATGAACGCCACCATAGATGCCACCCTGCAGAAGATGGCGAAAGATACCAAGGATGAGGCGCTGGCCGGTGAGCACTTCGAGACGGTGCGCCGCTTCAAGGATGCCTCCGATCTGGTGGGCAACGTCTATCAGATCCTCTGCAAGGGGATTCCGGCACCTCAGATCAACTGTGAAGTGGCGGTGCCGCTCCATCGCATGAACGAGGCGCTGGAGACTCTGCAAGCGTGGCAGCAGGCCAATCCGGGCGTGTTGCACTACCCCTTTATCCTGCGCTGCACCGGCCCTTCCGAGGCGTGGCTCAGTGCCGCTTACGGCCAGCCGGTCTGCTGGATCGGTTTTCTGGTCTATCTGGCGGCGGACGGCACCTTCGTTAATGGCTCCATGGAGCAGATGCGCGAGCTGCAGCAACTGCTGGTGCCGCTCGGCGGCATCCCCCATTTCGGCAAGCATCTGGCGATGGATCTCTACGACTTCCCGGCTCTGCTGCCGCGCTGGAACGACTTCGTGGCCTTGCAGCGTGAGCTAGACCCGCACGGCCGCTTTGAAAACCGCTGGCTCAGCGACCTGTTTGCCAACCGGTAAGGATCTGACATGACCGATATGCAAGATACCCGTATCCCAGTGACCCTGCTGACCGGCTTTCTCGGTAGCGGCAAGACCACCTTGCTCAACCACTGGGTCAAGCAGCCGGAGCTCGGCGAGTGTGCCGTGCTGATCAACGAGTTCGGCTCGGTAGGGCTGGATCACCATCTGGTGCAGCAGGTCGATGAGCAGGTGATGCTGCTCGACTCCGGCTGCATCTGCTGCTCGGTGCAGGGTTCTCTGGTGGAGGCGCTGCAGGGGCTCTTTATGAAGGCCATCCAGCGCAAGATCAAACCGTTCAAGCGACTCATCATCGAGACCACTGGCCTCGCCGATCCGGCCCCCGTGCTCTTCACGTTGAGGGAAGAGGGCTTTATCGCCCAGCGTTACCGCTTCGACGGCACCGTCACCGTGGTGGATGCCGGTCATATCGAGCAGCAGTTGGCGGCCCAGTATGAGGCGGTGAAACAGGTGGCTCTGGCGGATCTGCTGGTGGTGAGCAAAGGCGATCTGGTGGATGGCGAGCAGCTGGCGCGGGTCGAAACCCAACTGGCGGCCCTCAATCCGGCGGCGCCGATCCAGCTGGTGACCAATGGCGAACTCTCGCCCAAGGTGCTGGATAAGCTGGGTGCCTACAACGAAGCGGCGGGGCGCGATGTGCGCCAGCTGCTGGCCTGGCTGCGCACCGAATCCCCCAAGCAGGGGCTGGCGTCACCCATGCAACCCAAGATGCAGCCGTTCGCCGCCAAGGTGGGTACAGCTGCGCCCACCCACTTCGAGCACGGCAACATCGAGAGTTTCTCTTTGCGCATCGGCGAGCCGCTCAAGCCCTCTCGCCTGCTGGCTGCCATCGACGCGGTGCAGGCCCAATACGGCGATGCTTTGTTGCGCCTCAAGGGGATCTTGCAGCTGGAAGGGGAGAGCCAACCGGTGGTGATCCACGGCGTCCACGGTCAGCTCTATCCGCTGCAGGCACTGGGTGAGTGGCCGGAGGGCAAGGCCCAGTCCCGACTGGTGTTTATCGTGAAAACTCAGGACAAGGCGGGGATAGAGCGGCTGTTCCTTGATACGCTCAAGGCTCCCGAGCCCAGCCTCGAAGAGCAGCTCAAGGCCATGCTTGGCCAGCCGGATGCCTGATGTCTGACATGACCCGCCCGTAACAACGAGAGCGGGTCTTTTTATTCCTGAAGTGGAGGTGGTCTGTTATGGCGGAAGTTTCACTCGGGGTGACCCCGGCCCAGCGCAAGTGGCTGCCCATGCTGGCGGCTGTCGGCTTTTTCATGCAGTCGCTGGATGGCACCATTCTCAATACCGCTCTGCCCAGCATGGCCGAGACGCTGGGGGAGAGCCCGCTGCAGATGCAGTCGGTGGTGATCGCCTACATGCTGACGGTGGCCCTGCTCATCCCGGCCTCCGGCTGGCTGGCGGACAGGTTCGGTACCCGTCGCATCTATCTGGCGGCAATCTCGCTGTTCACCCTCGGTTCGCTGGCTTGTGCCGCCTCCGGTTCGCTCTCGATGCTGGTGGCTGCCCGGGTGCTGCAGGGGATTGGCGGCGCGCTGCTGATGCCGGTCGGGCGATTGGCGGTACTGCGGGTCTATGACAAGCGGGAGCTGCTGCGGGTGATGTCGTTCGTCACCATTCCGGGGTTGCTTGGTCCGCTGATGGGGCCGGCGCTCGGTGGCTGGCTGGTCGAGGTGGCGAGCTGGCACTGGGTCTTTCTGATTAACCTGCCGGTGGGAGTGATCGGCTTTATGGCGAGCTGGTACTTCATGCCCGATCTGCGTCAGGCGACCGCCCGTTTTGACTGGCAGGGCTTCGTGCTGTTCAGCCTCGGCATGGTGCTGGTATCGGTCGGTTTGCAGGGGCTGGGGGAGCACAGTATCTCCACCGGCTGGGCGCTGTTTGCGTTGATCTTCGGGCTGGCGGCGATGGCGAGCTACTGGCTCTACGCTGCCAATGCGGAGCAGCCGCTCTTCAGCCTGAATCTGTTCAAGACCGCCACCTTCGCCATCGGTGTCTGGGGCAACCTGTTTGCCCGCCTCGGCAGCGGTGCCATGCCGTTCCTCACCCCGCTCTTTCTGCAACTGGGGCTCGGCTTTTCACCGAGCAAGGCGGGGATGACCATGATCCCGACGGTGCTGGGCGCCATGCTGACCAAGACGCTGGTGAACAAACTCATCCCCAGGGTGGGCTATCGCCGCATCCTGATCGGCAACACCCTGTTGCTCGGCGCCATGATCGCCAGCTTCTACTTTATCGACAACCAGCTTCCCTATGGCGTGCTGCTGGGCTGGCTGGCGATCTTCGGCGCCATCAACTCGCTGCAGTTCTCCGCCATGAACACTCTCACGCTGCAAGATCTCAGCCCGACCCTGGCCAGTAGCGGCAATGGCCTGCTCTCGGTGGTGATGCAGCTCTCCATGAGTTTGGGGGTAGCGATTGCCGCCAGCTTGCTGGGGCTCTTCTCGGCGGGCACCTCAGCCGCCAACGGCCAGTGGCTGGCAGGGTTCCACCTTACCTACCTCTGTGTCGGCCTGCTTTCCATGCTGGCGGCGCTGATCTTCGCCCAACTGGCGCGAGACGGGGGAACGACTTCGGCTCAGGCCAGAGGATAAGAAAGAACAGGATAAGAAGTCACATCAACGACAAGGGCACCGCGAGGTGCCCTTGTCGATCAGTGGTGCTGCAGCTCCCGCGCTTCCCAGTGAAAGGGAATGGGGCACAGTTGCTGGGAGGCCTTGTCGTAGCACTCCCACAGCTCGTCCATGGTGCGGCCATCGATGGGGTGGCGCAGTCCGGGGGCCAGCTCGGCCAGCGGCCAGAGCACGAAGGCGTTGGTGAGGATCTCGCCGCGCGGCAGCACCAGCGGCGTCTCGCAGACCAGATCGCCGTAGAGCAGCAGGTCGAGATCCAGCGTGCGCGGGGCGAACTTCTTGGCATCCGGCTCGCGACCGTGGGCGAACTCCATCTCGCGCAGCTGCTGGCAGATGGTAACCAGCGGCAGGTCGGTCTCGGCAGCGGCAACAAGGTTGTAGAAGGGGCGGCCATTGAAGCCCACCGCCTCACTCTCGAACACCCGGGAGACCCGCAGCTCGCCGAAGGCTGCATGCAACGCATCGAGCCCGGCACGGATATGGTGTTCTCGCTCGATGTTGGAACCGAGGCTGATATAGATAGTGGTCATCAGTTGCTGCTCGCCGCCGGGGTGCGGTGGCGCAGGATCTCGACGCCGACACCGGCGGCATTGGGCACGGCGCCCGGCTTGGTGAGGGTGACCTTGACCCACTGCACCCGCTCGTCGGCGAGTACCAGCATGGCGACCTGCTCGGCCATGGTCTCGACCAGCTCGACTACCTTGCCGCTGACATGCTCGCAGATCTTGTTGGAGAGGTCGGCATAATCCAGTGCCAGATTGATGTCGTCGGTTGCGGCGGCGGGGCGGTTGTCGAACCCCATTTCGAGGTCAAAACGGAGCTTCTGGCGAATGCCTTTCTCCCACTCATATACACCTATGGTGGTCAAAACCTCGAGTCCGCGAATAAACACCTTGTCCATGACTGTACTTCTTCTTTACTCTTGATGGGCTGTGATGACAGCGCAGGGATGCTGGCCGGGCAACAGGCTTGCCGAGGCGCTCTGGGTGGGCATGGGCCCATGCCAGCGTTGTGGCCCGCATCATACCCCATTCATATCGTGGTAAAAACGACCAAGATGACGGCCCTGACGATTTTGATGATTATTCTGGCCTACCTGGGTGGTTCACTATCCAGTGCTGTGCTGGTCTCCCGCTGCAGCGGTCTGCCCGACCCGCGGGATCATGGTTCCCACAACCCCGGCGCCACCAATGTGCTGCGCCTCGGTGGCCGGCTGGCGGCGCTGGTGGTGCTGCTGCTCGATGTGCTCAAGGGAACGGCGCCTGTCTATTTCGCCTGGTATCTGCAGATAAAGCCGGTCTACCTCGGCTTTATCGGGGTGGCCGCCTGTCTTGGCCACATGTATCCCATCTTCTTTCATTTTCGCGGTGGCAAGGGGGTGGCGACGGCGCTGGGCACCATGATGCCGCTCGGCTTCACCATGGGGGGCGCTGTCATCGGCACCTGGCTGCTGGTATTGCTGGCAAGCGGCTACTCTTCGCTGGCCTCCATCATTACCGTGCTGCTGACGCCACTCTTCACCTACCTGCTCAAACCCGAATACACCCTCCCTGTCTCGTTGCTCTCCTGCCTTATCCTGATCCGCCATCACGAGAACATCTCCCGTCTGCTCAAGGGGGAAGAACCCAGAGTCTGGCGGCGAAAAGGGTGTGCCTGTGGCGAGGAAGTGGGAAAAACGGGTGATGTTGAGCAAAAAAGAGACGAACGAGACAAAAAGTAAAATTTCCCGTTGACCATCCGCCTTAAAATCCGTTTAATAGCGCCCACGCCCAGATAGCTCAGTCGGTAGAGCAGGGGATTGAAAATCCCCGTGTCGGCGGTT
>NZ_JBCGFD010000006.1:0-202971 GCF_038739755.1 Aeromonas sp. SE22 | reverse complement strand
CGTGAGGCTTAACCATACAACACCCAAGAAGTGTTCTAAGGCTTGTAGCAAATACGAACGAATTACTTACGTCAGCTTTCTCAGATTGAAGATTTTGCCTGGCGGCAATAGCGCCGTGGAACCACCTGATCCCATGCCGAACTCAGAAGTGAAACGCGGTAGCGCCGATGGTAGTGTGGCATTCGCCATGCGAGAGTAGGACACTGCCAGGCACCCAATTTTAGATTACGCGGATAGCGTGGTCTTTACCGGTTAGTGTGCTGATATGGCTCAGTCGGTAGAGCGCATCCTTGGTAAGGATGAGGTCCCCAGTTCGATTCTGGGTATCAGCACCATCTTTAAGTTAGTTTTAAAAGCTTTTGCCTGACGGCAATAGCGCCGTGGAACCACCTGATCCCATGCCGAACTCAGAAGTGAAACGCGGTAGCGCCGATGGTAGTGTGGCATTCGCCATGCGAGAGTAGGACACTGTCAGGCACCTATTTAGAAGAGGCCTCCCATTCGGGAGGCCTTTTTGCATTTCTGCGTTCCAAAAATCTGCACCGCCGCCGGCATTTTAGTAAAAGTGCTGGGCTATCAAGGGATTGCCCGTTACTCTTTAGCCGTTACCGATTAACACGTGATGCTGCCAGCGAGGTATTGATGGCTACGTTGAAGGAAATTGCACAGGAAGCGGGGGTTTCTCTCGCCACGGTATCCCGGGTACTGAACGAGGATCCCAGCCTGAGCGTCAAGGAAGAGACCAAGCAGCGGATCTTCGAGATTGCCGAACGGCTGGAGTACAAGACCAGCAGCGCCCGCAAGGGGGTACACAAGAGCAAGCTGCACTTTCTGGTGGTCTATGCCTATCCCCAGAGTACCGAGGTCAACGACCCTTACTATCTCGCTATCCGTTATGGCATCGAGACTCAGAGTGCCCGCCTCAATATCGAACTGACCCATCTCTACAACTGCGGTGAAGGGCGCGAACTGAGCGCTGTGGATGGCATTCTGGTGGTCGGTACCCTCACAGCCGAGCGTCTCGTCCAGCTAAGGGCTTGTTCCAGCCAGCTGGTGTTTGTCGACTGCCGTTCACAGGGAGAGTTCGACTCGGTCGATGTGGATCTCGCCCTGATCAGCCAGCAGGTCGTCGATTACTTCATCGCGCAGGGGCACCAGCGCATCGGCTATATCGGTGGCCAGGACGAGAATCCGGATCTGCGTGAACTGGCCTTCCGGGATTATGGCCAGCGGCTGGGGGTGGTGCAGGAGAGCGATCTCTATCGTGGGGACTTCTCCAGCGCTTCCGGCTACCAGTTGGCGAAGGAGATGCTGGCCGGCGATTGGCCCAAGGCGCTGTTCGTCGCCTCCGACTCCATCGCCATCGGTGTGCTGCGTGCCATTCACGAGAAGGGACTGGCGATTCCCCAGCAGATCGAGCTTATCAGCGTCAACGATATTCCGACCGCCAAGTTCACCTTCCCGCCGCTCTCCACGGTGCGGATCCACTCCGAGTTGATGGGCTCCCAGGGGGTCAATCTGCTGGTCGAACGGCTGCGAGACGAGCGGGATATTCCACTCCGGGTGCTGGTACCGAGCAAGTTGACCCTGCGCGGCACCACCCGCTGATTTTAGTAAAACATTCTGCTTTTTAGTCGCGCCATCATGCGGTGGTGCGACACCTCTCCCAAGCAAACCTCTTTCCCATATCATCCAACAACTTCATATCATATTGTTTTGTAGCTGATTTTATTGCAGATCAGCCAACTGCTATCAACAACCATGCCACTCATCCATATCTTGCCCTCCTTTATCTCCCGCTTCTGATCTCGCTCACAAAACCATCTGTTCATTGTGATCAGGTTAAAACTTTACCAATTCAAAGCTGATATTTAGTAAATGTTTATCTAAAGTTTACCCAGTCAAAGTTGCCTTGTTCCGGGAGGACATGTGAATAACTGGGAAAACGTCCAATTCGTTGGTGAAAACAGGCTGGCCCCGCGTGCCTACTTCTTCTCTTATGCCGACCACGCGCTGGCGGCCATCATGCAGCGCGAGCTGAGCCGCCGTTTTCTGAGCCTTGGCGGCCAGTGGCTGTTTCACTACTTCGACCACCCCCTGCAGGTGCCGGAGGCCTTCTATCACAGCCCCATGAGCGAGTGGGGCCAGATCACTGTGCCCAACATGTGGCAGATGGAAGGACATGGTCAGCTGCAGTACACCGACGAAGGTTTTCCCTTCCCCATCGACGTGCCCTTCGTGCCGACCAACAACCCCACCGGCGCCTATCAGCGCAGCTTCACGCTGAGCCCGGCCTGGGGCGGCGAGCAGGTGATCATCAAGTTTGACGGGGTGGAGACCTACTTCGAGGTCTATGTGAACGGCCACTACGTCGGTTTCAGCAAGGGGAGCCGTCTCACCGCCGAGTTCGATATCAGTGCCTACGCCAACATTGGCGAGAACCTGCTGTCAGTGCGGGTGATGCAATGGGCTGACTCCACCTATATCGAAGATCAGGATATGTGGTGGATGGCGGGGATCTTCCGCGACGTCTATCTGGTGGGCAAACCGGCCGCCCATGTGCAGGACTTCTTCATCCGCACTGCGCTGGCTGATGACAATCAAAGCGCTACCCTGAGCTGCGACATTCAGCTGGAGAATCTGGGGGCGGCAGCCCGTGATCACCGTCTGGTCTGGTCGCTGCTGGATCAGGGCAGCGAGATCGCCAACGGCTCGCTCGACCATCTCGCCATCGATAGCAAGTGTGATTGCCGCTTCACGCTGGATCTGGCCCACCCCCATCTCTGGAGTGCCGAAGATCCTTACCTCTACCAGCTGCAACTCTCCCTCTACAACGGTCAGGGCGAGCTGCTGGAAGTGATCCCGCAGCGGGTCGGGGTGCGTGAAATCAAGGTCAAGGATGGCCTCTTCTACGTCAACGGCCACTACCTCAAGCTGCACGGGGTGAACCGGCACGACAACGACCACCTCAAGAGCCGTGCGGTCGGCATGGATCGTGTTGAGCGCGATATCGTGCTGATGAAGCAGCACAACCTCAACTCGGTACGTACCGCTCACTACCCGAACGACCCGCGCTTCTACGAGCTGTGCGACCAGTATGGTCTGTTCGTGATGGCGGAGACCGACGTGGAGACCCACGGTTTTGCCAACGTCGGCGATCTCAGCCGCATCACCGACGACCCCTTCTGGGAGCCGGTGTTCGTGGATCGCATCGAGCGCCATGTTCACGCCCAGAAGAACCACCCCTCCATCATCATCTGGTCGCTGGGTAACGAGTCCGGCTACGGCTGCAACATCAGAGCCATGTACCAGCGCTGCAAGGCGATCGACCCGACCCGGCTGGTGCACTACGAAGAGGATCGCGATGCCGAGGTGGTGGATGTGGTGAGTACCATGTACTCCCGCGTCTCCCAGATGAACTGCTTTGGCGAGTTCCCGATGGCGAAGCCGCGCATCCTCTGTGAATACGCCCACGCCATGGGCAACGGCCCGGGTGGCCTCAGCGAATACCAGCAGGTGTTCGACCGCCATCCCCACATTCAGGGTCACTACATCTGGGAGTGGTGCGATCACGGTATTCTGGATCAGGACGAGCAGGGCCGCCCCGTTTACAAATACGGCGGCGACTACGGCGACTATCCCAACAACTACAACTTCTGCATGGATGGCCTCATCTATCCGGATCAGACCCCGGGGCCTGGCCTGCGTGAATACAAGCAGGTGATCTGCCCGGTCAAGGTGCGCGCGCTGGATCTGGCGAGCGGCAAGCTGGAAGTGGAAAACCGCTACTGGTTCTCCACTCTCGACGATATCCGCCTGCTGGTCGAAGTGAAGGCCGAGGGCGAACTGCTGGCCAGCCAGCAAATCCGGTTGGAAGGGATTGCCCCCGGTGCCACCACAGATCTGCAACTCGAACTGCCATCCCTAGATGGGCGGGAGACTTTCGTCCAGCTGCGGGTCATCAAGGCCACCGCCACCCATTACAGCGCGGCGGAGCACGAGCTGGGCCAGTACCAGTTCCAGCTGAAGGCATCGACTCGCCAGCTGCAGCCCTTTGCCAATCCCAACGCCACTGCGTTGCAGATTGCCGATGAGCGCCTCGCGCTGACCTTGAGCGGCAGCGGCTTTGCCCTGCGCTTCTCGCGCCTCGACGGCAAGCTGGTGAGCTGGCAGCAGGACGGTATCGAGCTCATCGAGCGCTCGCCGCGCCTCACCTTCTTCAAGCCGATGATCGACAACCACAAGCAGGAGTACGAGAGCTTGTGGCACCCGAACCACCTGCAGATCATGCAGGAGCACTTCCGTGGCTTAAGCTGGCGTCAGCTGGGCGAGGCAGTCGAGGTGACGGTCGAGAGTCTGATCGCACCGCCGGTGTTCGACTTCGGCATGCGCTGCCGCTACGTCTACACCCTGAGCCCGAACGGCCAACTGCACGTGGCCCTATCCGGTCAGCCCTACGGCGGCTATGACGACATCATCCCCAAGATCGGCTTCGAGCTGGGCATTCGTCAGGATCTCGACCGGGTGCACTACTACGGCATGGGCCCGGGCGAAAACTATCAGGACAGCCGCCAGAGCAACTGGATCGACAGCTTCCAGAGCACGGTGAGCGAGATGTGGGGGCACTACCCCTTCCCGCAGGACAACGGCAACCGCCAGCAGGTGCGCTGGGCGACCCTGACCAACCGCCACGGCGCCGGTCTCTACGTGCGACCCGATGCCCCCATCAACCTGAGCGTCTGGCCCTACAGCTGGGAGCATATCCACGCGGCGCAGCACATCAACGAGCTGGAACCGAGCGGTTATCTCACCCTCAATCTGGATCACAAGGTACTGGGGCTCGGCTCCAACTCCTGGGGCTCCGAGGTGCTGGACTCCTGGCGGGTGCGCTTCGAGCCATTCAGCTTCGGCCTGACCCTGCTGCCCATCGCCCGTGGCAACCTCAATCCGGCTGCACTGGCCGGGCTCGATCTCACCATCAACGGCGGGAGGAACCTCGCATGATCACCCTGGACAACCTGACCCTGTTCACAAACATCTACCGGGAAGGCAAGAAGTGGGGCCGCTGCGTGGAGGCCATCAACAACCTGCCGAACCTCAAGCCAGGAATCTGCCACTCCATCGGTGACTCCCTCACCTACCGCTTGCAGGAGGGGGCCAGCCCGGCCACCTCACTGTTCGAGGGGCAGCGCCGCTACTTCGACGTTCACTACTACCTGGAAGGAGCAGAGACGGTGGAGTGGGCCCCCAAATCGGAGCTGGCGGTCGAGCAGGCTTATGACGACACCACCGACCGCGAGTGGCTGGCCGGTGAGGTGCGTGAGCGCCAGCAGGTGGGCAACGGGCAGGTGGTGATCTTCGAGAACGACGAGGCTTACAGGTTTGTCGGCGACGGGCCGGTGCGCAAGGTGATCATCAAGGTCACCGTCGAAGGCGGCTACTTCAAAAACAAATAACAAGCCGCCGGTTCTGCACTGATAAAAGCCGGAAGGGCGGGGCTCACCCTACAAATCATGCCCCGCCCTTTCGCGGCAATAACTACAGGTCTGGAGATGCACCATGTCTGATTCCAAACGCAATACGATAGGCAAGTTTGGTCTGCTGTCGCTCACCTTCGCGGCGGTATTCAGCTTCAACAACGTCATCAACAACAACATCGAGATCGGTCTGGCCTCGGCCCCGATGTTCTTTCTGGCCACCATTTTCTACTTCATTCCGTTTTGCCTGATCATTGCGGAATTTGTGTCACTGAACAAAAACTCCGAAGCGGGGGTGTATGCCTGGGTGAAGAGTTCCCTCGGCGGGCGCTGGGCCTTTATCTCCGCCTACACCTACTGGTTCGTGAACCTCTTCTTCTTCACCTCGCTGCTGCCGCGGGTCATCGCCTACGCCTCCTATGCCTTCCTCGGCTATGAGTACATTCTCACCCCGGTGGCGACCACGGCATTGAGCATGGTGCTGTTCGCCTTTGCCACCTATGTCTCCACCAACGGTGCCAAGATGCTCGGCCCCATCACCTCGGTGACCTCGTCCCTGATGCTGCTGCTGACCCTCTCCTACATTCTGCTGGCGGGTGCGGCACTGGTGGGCGGCGTACAGCCAGCCGACCCCATCACGGTAGAGGCCATGGTCCCCGACTTCAGCTGGGCCTTCCTGGGTATTACGACCTGGATCTTTATGGCAGCCGGTGGCGCCGAGTCTGTGGCGGTCTACGTCAATGACGTGAAGGGCGGCTCCAAGTCCTTCGTGAAGGTGATCATCGTCGCCGGGATCTTTATCGGCGTGCTCTACTCCATCGCGTCGCTGCTGATCAACGTGTTCGTCCACAGCGACACCCTGAAATATACCGGCGGCTCGGTGCAGGTGTTCGAGGGGCTGGCCGCCTACTTCGGCCTGCCGGAGATCCTGATGAACCGCTTCGTGGGTCTGGTCTCCTTCACCGCCATGTTCGGCTCCCTGCTGATGTGGACCGCTACCCCGGTGAAGATCTTCTTCTCCGAGATCCCGGCCGGTATCTTCGGCAAGAAAACCGTCGAGCTGAACGAGAACGGCGTGCCCGCCCGTGCAGCCTGGATCCAGTACCTCATCGTGCTGCCGCTGATGGTGATCCCGACTCTGGGTTCCAACACAGCGCAGGATCTGATGAACACCGTCATCAACATGACCGCCGCCGCTTCCATGCTGCCGCCGCTGTTCATCATGCTGGCCTACCTCAATCTGCGTCTGAAGCTCGATCACCTGCCGCGGGATTTCAGGATGGGTTCGCGCACCACCGGCATCGCCGTGGTCTCGGTGCTGATCGCCATCTTCTCGGTGGGCTTCCTCGCCTCCACCTTCCCGACCGGTGCCGACATCATGACCATCATCTTCTACAACGTCGGCGGGATCGTGATTTTCCTCGGCTTCGCCTGGTGGAAATACAACAGATACGAGGCCTCTCTCAATGCCGAAGCGCGTGCCAAAGAGGCCCAGCCGACAGCGCAGGTTGCCATGCAGACGCCATAGCCACTGCATTGAATCCCAATCAAACCGGGTGGCCGTTGGCCACCCGCAAACCGTTGAACCAGAAAAGGAAAAGAGCATGAGCGAGACGATCGAGTTTGCCGAATTCAAACGGGTCGAGATGAAGGTGGGCAAGGTGCTGGAGGTGGTGCGTCACCCCGGTGCCGACAAACTCTACATCGTCCAGATCGACGTGGGTGGCGAGCGGCCGCTGCAGACCGTCACCAGTCTGGTGCCTTACTACAGCGAAGAGGAGCTGATGGGCAGCGAGGTGGTGGTACTGACCAACCTCAAGCCCACCAAAATGCGCGGTGAGCGTTCCGAGTGCATGTTGCTGTGTGCCGAGACCCCGGACGAGAGCCAGAGCGTGCTGTTGCAACCGCGGGTGCCGATGGCGCCGGGCACCCCGATCGTCTGAATGGTATTGCGAGCCGGTGCGGGAGACGGCACCGGTTCACCAGCGAGGCCGCCCACGCGGCCCGATCATAACAAGAGAGTAAAGCGCGGGGCCGACAGACCCTTGCCGAACACATCACAGAGTCACAGCGCTCCCCGCAGGGAGCGCGAGTCCACTGGAGGACACCATGTCTGAATCCGTACGCGGCACCATAGGCAAGTTTGCCCTGTTGTCGATGACCTTTGCCGCCGTGTTCAACGTGCGCAACATCGTCAACAACAACATCGAGCTGGGGCTCAGCTCCGCCCCCATCTTCCTGCTGGCGACCATCGTCTACTTCATCCCGTTTGTTTTCATCATTGCCGAGTTCGTCTCGGCCAACAAAAACTCCGAGTCGGGGATGTACGACTGGCTGAAAAAACCGCTCGGCACCCGGATGGCCTATCTGGGCTCTTTTCTTTACTGGTTCGTGAACCTGTTCTGGTTCGTCTCCCTGCTGCCCAACGTCATCGCCTACGCCTCCTACGCCATGCTGGGCTATGAGTACAGCTTCTCGCCCATGGTCACCTCGATCATCTCCATCGTGCTGTTTGCGGCGGCGACCCACATCTCCACCAAGGGGGCGAGCTGGCTCGGCAAGATTGCCGAGATCGTGGCCTACGGGGTATTTGCCCTGTTCGCCATCTATGTACTGGGCGCCCTCATGGCCCTGAGTGGCGATCATGTGCCGGCCCAGCCCATCACGCTGGAGGCGATGACCCCTACCGTCAACTGGGCGACCCTCGGCATCATGTGCTGGATCTTCCAGGCGGCGGGCGGTGCCGAGACCGCAGCGGCCTACCTCAATGATGTGAAGGGGGGCCAGAAGTCCTTCATCAAGGTGATCATCAGTGCCGGTATCGTCATCGGCGCCATGTATGCGGTCGGTTCCCTGTTGGTGAACGTGTTCGTGCCGCGCGAGAGCCTCACCTATGCCGGCGGCATGGTGGAGATCTTCACCGGCATGGCGCAGTATTTCGGGCTTTCCGAGGCGCTGGTGGGCCGCTTCGTCGGCGTGGTGCTGTTTATCGCCATGTTCGGCTCCATGATGATGTGGACCTCGGCGCCGGTGAAGATCCACTTCTCCGAGATCCCGCAGGGGGTTTACGGCGAGAAGACCACCCAGCTCAACGAGCACGGCGTGCCGGTGCGCGCCGCCTGGTGGCAGTTTGTCTTCGTGTTCGCGATGCTGGTGGTCAATGGCTTCGGCTCCGAGTCGGTGCAGCAGATGATGAACACCGCCATCAACCTCACCGCCGGCACCGCCATGCTGCCGCCGATCTTCATCATGGTGGCCTACTTCGTGTTCCGCTGGAAACATGACGACACCCCCCGCGACTTCCGCATGGGGTCGCGCAAGTTCGGGATGGGCGTGGTGTCTGTGCTGATCGCCATCTTCGTGGTGAGCATGAGTGCCTCCGCCTTCCCGGCCGGGGTGGATCTGGTGCGCGCCTTCTTCATCAACGTCTTTATGACCGCGGTCTTCTCGGCGCTGGCCTACTGGTGGATCTCCCGCTTCGAGAAGCGGCAGGCCCGCAAGCTCGGCGGCAATGAGAAGAAAAGCGGCAACGACAAGCTGGCCAGCCAACGCTGATCGGCTAGGTGAAAAAGCGGAACGGGCGGCCTTGGTCGCCCGTTTTTTTATCCATTTTTAGCCGTTTGGGAGCTGTCAGGGCCGGCTTATCGTCAACTTTTGCTACTCGATATGGTGAAGGCGTTAAGCATTGATGAACAATTATTCGCCGCTCAACTTTGCGCCTCTCCGTTATCGGGGTAAGCTGGAGGTTCGTTTTAGCGGGAGGTGCCAGACATCTCCCGCTCTGTTTCTTGCCCTCCCCAATCCTGACTGTCGCCATGGCTGCGGGATGCCCTTCTGATGGAGACCTTTCGTGCGTCTGGATCCCTTTACTGTTGTGCTGATTGCGGTGGTCACCCTGGCCTCCCTTTTTCCCTGCGAGGGGCAGGTGGCTGTCTGGTTCGGTCTGCTGACCAAGCTGGCGGTGGCGCTCCTGTTCTTCATGCATGGCGCCAAGCTGTCGCGCCAGAACCTGCTGGCAGGCCTCGGCCACTGGCGGCTCCATCTGGTGGTGATGCTCAGCACCTTCGTGCTATTTCCGCTGCTGGGGCTGCTGCTCACCCCGCTGGTACCGAGCTGGCTGAGCCCGGCCATCTACCTCGGCTTCCTCTATCTCTGTGCCCTGCCTGCCACAGTGCAGTCGGCTATCGCCTTCACCTCTATGGCGGGGGGCAATGTGTCGGCGGCGGTGTGCAGCGCCTCGGCCTCCAGCATCCTCGGCATCTTCCTCTCGCCGGTGCTGGTGGGGATGATGATCCACGTGCAGGGGGAGGGGATCGACACCTGGCACTCCATCCAGTCCATCATGATGCAGCTGATGCTGCCGTTCGTGGTGGGCCACCTGTCGCGCCCGCTCATCGGTCGCTGGGTCGATAGCCACCGCCCGCTCATCGGCAAGCTGGATCAGAGCTCCATTCTGCTGGTGGTCTACGTCGCCTTCAGCGAAGCGGTGGTGCAGGGGATTTGGCACCAAGTAGGTTGGTACGATCTGGCCAGTATCGTGCTGCTGAGCTGCGTATTGCTGGCGCTGGTGCTCTGCTGGAACGTATGGATCAGCCGCCGCCTCGGCTTCGACAAGGCGGACGAGATCACCATCGTTTTCTGCGGCTCGAAAAAGAGCCTCGCCAACGGGGTGCCGATGGCCAACGTCATGTTCCCGGCCGCCAGCGTCGGGGTGATGGTGCTGCCGCTGATGATCTTCCACCAGATCCAGCTGATGGTCTGCGCCGTGCTGGCGCGCCGCTATCATGAGCAGGGGCATTGATACTCGCGCCGTTTTGACAGCCATAACAAGAGAGAGGGAGGCCAGTTGGCCTCCCTCTTTTCATCTGCATGCCGACCGGCGGATTAGCGTTTGCGCCAGACGGTGAGCTGCGCCACCGTGTGCTGGTATTTGCGGGCGGTCTCGCGGATGACGAAGGGCACATCCCGCGGCGGGCAGTGCTCTTCGAACTCCGCCGCCAGCAGCCGTTGCAGCGCCTGATAGGTGGTGAGCGCCTCGCCGTTTTCGCGAATACCGCCGAGCCAGTTGGCGGGCGGGGTATATTCCGCCAGCCAGGTATAGGGGCTGGTGAGCACCAGCAGGCCACCGCTGCGCAGCCGCGGGGCGATATCCCGCAGGAAGCGGGCGGGCTCCCGCAGCCGGTCGATGAGGTTGGAGGCGAGCACCAGATCGTAGTGGTCATATTTGGGCTTGAGGTTGCAGGCATCCCCCTGACTGAAGTGGATGCGCTCAGCCTGACTTGCCCCCAGCCCGTGGCTCGACAGGCGTGCCTCGCAATACTCCACCAGTTCACCCTCCAGCGGAATGGCGTAGCGGAAACTGTCCTGACTGGCGAGGGCCAGCGCCACATCGATGAAGCGGGCCGAGTAGTCCACCCCGTCCACATGCTGGAAGTGGCGGGCCAGTTCGAAGCTGGCGCGGCCGGTGGCACAGCCGATATCCAGCGCCCGCTGGTGGTTGCTGCACAGCTCGCCAGCAAGATCAGCAAGCGTCTTGGCGTAGTTGGCTACCCCGAAGTGGCTCGGGCCGTACTGGAAGTCGAGGTACTGAGCGACCAGCGTGTCGGTTTCATAGGGATTCACGATAACGGGTTCCTGATAACGGGAGACCAGATAGCGGAAACCCGCATGCTGGAAGAAGTGACGCCGGAAGGCGTAACGGGATGATTTGAGCGCTTCGTTACCTGTGCTGATCCAGCTGCCGCCCTTGATCAGGGTGTGCTTGCCATCAAAGGTGGGGGTGGAGAAGTCGTCGTAGAGCGGGTGGATTTTAAAGCCGTCGAAGCCGTCGATGGCGGTGCTGGTCCACTGCCAGACATTGCCCACCAGATCGAAGAACTCCCCTTGCGGGCAGGCATCCACCGGGCAGGAGGAGGCGAAACGGGCCAGATTGATATTGCCGGGGGCCTCCGTCCAGTCCGGCTGATCGCCGGGTAGCTGCTCGCGCAGCAGCATCCATTCCGCCTCGCTCGGCAGCTTGATGGGGAGTCCGGTCAGGGCCGCCTTCCAGCGACAGAAGGCAGCCGCCTCCAGCTGATTTACCTCGACTGGCCAGTCCCATGGCATGGCGATCTGCTCGGTCATCAGCCGCAGCTGCAATTGTTCGGGCTTGGTGGAATCACCCACCCAGAAGGTGGGCATCTGCGCCTTGGCGTACTGGCACCAGCCCCATCCCTCCTCATCCCACCACTGTTGCTGGCCATAGCCGCCCGCCTGGACGAAGGCGAGGTACTCGGCATTGCTCACCAGCATGCGGCTGGCCTGAAACGGGGCCAGCTCGATCTGGCGCTCGCCATATTCGTTGTCCCAGCCGTAGGTGGCGTCCCGCTTGCCAAGGCGCACCTTGCCGCCGGCCACCGGCAGGAGGCTGTTGGCGGGCACCTGATCAATGCGGTGGCGGGCTTCGGTGCAGGCGGGCCAATAAGGCTGCTGCCGCACCCAGGCGAGTGGCAACTGGCGGATCAGCACGCTGGAGGTCTCGAGGTGGATGCGCTCGTGCTCTATCCCCATCAGGATCACCCAGGCCGGGCTCTGCCAGTCGATGGGCAGAGTGAGCGGCATCTGGCGAATAAAATCGCACACCAGCGAACGGACTTTGGCCCGATAGCTGCGCAGCTCGCTGACTTTGGGCCAGTCGTAGTGGGTCTCGTCCAGATCGTCCCAGCTCATCTCGTCCACCCCGATGGCGACCATGGCCTCGATGCGGGCATCCAGCCGCTGGTCGATCAGGCGCGCCGCCAGCAGCTTGTTGATGAAGAAGGCGGCGGTGTGGCCGTAGTAGAAGATGAGCGGGTGGCGCAGCGGGATCGCCTTGTTGAACCAGGCCCGCTCATCGGCCAGACAGTCGAACAGTGAATCGTAGAGATCGAAGGTCTGGCAGAAGTAGGCGAGCAGCTCGCGCCGTTTCTGCTCGGGATCGCTGCCGGTCAGCAACGGGGTGCGAGTCGGCTCCGGCAGACCGGTGGCAGTGGAATAGAGAGGGCTTGCTTGGGTCACGCTCTGACTCCTTGTTGGCAGTGAAGACTGACAAGACAGTGGTAATGACATTACCGCAATAGAGAGCTTGGTACGCACGAAGTACCACTATTGGCTCAACAGACCGGCAGGGCAATCCAAAACTTCCACGGCTTGTCAGCGTAGCGACCTCGCGAACGGCTCGCCAGCCAGCTCTCCACCTGCCTGTTAGGGGATGGTCAGATTCGCCAAATGGTGGTCTAAATGGCTCTTTTTAATGCGTGCCACTTCTTACTGTTGATTTTATTTTTATTGAAAATCATATGGTTAGCTTCTGGCATGGCCATTGCTATCTGTGGTTTCATACGGCCTCTATTTTTGTGGTTTCGAACAGGGCCTGTCAGGTGGCTTATCAATAAATAAAAAGGAGAACAGTTATGCGGTGGATGATTGGCGTCTTGGTGGCGTTGGTGATGGGAGGTTGCAACGTCTTTGCCGACACCGAGATCAAGGGGGAAGGTGTCCCGGTCGAGCGCCAGCAGGCACTGGGCGAGCGGGTGACCCGGGTGCTGGCGGGAACTCCGGCCACCCTCCATTTGGTGGCGGGGGAGCAGCGCGGCATCCTGATCAAGGGGCAGGCAAATCTCTTGCCGTATCTGGAGCTGACCGAGCGCGGCAGCAAGCTGGAGATCGAGGTGAAGGATGGTTACCGACTGCGGCCTACTGAACCGCTGGAGATCACCATCACCCTGCCAGAGCTCAGCGAAATGGCGCTGGCAGGTACCGGCAACGGCGATCTGCACGGCTTCAAGGGCGAGGCGCTGGAGCTGTCAGTGGCGGGAACCGGTGGTATCGTCGCCAGCCAGCTGGAGGTACAGCGATTGAAAGGCAATATCGCTGGTGCAGGCAGCCTGGATCTGGGAAGCGGCTCTGCCGCCAGCATCGAGCTGAACATTGCCGGTGCTGGCGATGTGCTGGGCAGCGAAATGCGTAGCAACGAGGTCGAGGTCAATATCGCCGGCAGCGGTGATGTGGAGGTGCGGGCCCAGAAAACGCTCAAGATCGGCATCGCAGGCACTGGCAACATCACCTACTGGGGTGACCCCGAGGTGGAGCAGCAGATCGTGGGCTCCGGCGGAGTGACCCGAGCGGGCAGCTGAAGCCAACCGATCACCACAACTGAAGCAGGCCCGCAACGGGCCTGTTTTGCTTTTCCCACATGGCGCAACTCACCGTGCCATTTGTGCAGATCCTGCATAAGTGATGTTCCGGCCCGCCGGTTTTTCAATACATCCCGCTCCCTAATAATGCGCCTCATCCGCTATGGCGAACTTATCAACTACTGAGGCGTCACTGATGACAACATCATTACCTTTTGCAAATGCCGTGCTCGATGATCAGGCTCTGGTCAGCGGGCTCAAATCCATTCACCCGACCTGGGGCGACATGACGGTTCGCGTGGCTGGTGAAGCCTGGGGCATGCCGCTGCTCGACCAGAAGAGCAAGGCGCTCATCACCATCGCCATCGACCAGATGGCCCTCAACGTCAGCGGTGAAGGCAACCCCTTCGCAGCCCATGTCGATATGGCACTCAAGCAGGGGGCGACCTGGCAGGAGCTTGAAGAGCTGATCGTCTTTGCATCCGTCTATACCGGCTTCAACAAGGGAGCGACCACCATGGGGGCGCTCAACAAATTGCGCCACGAGCGGGGGGATATCTGATGGCCATTCCAGGACTGAAAAAGCCGGATCATATCGGTTTTACCGTGCCCAATCTGGCAGAGGCGATCGCCTTCTTTCGCGACCACTTCGATTTCGAGCTGGCCTATGAGTTCGGGCCCTTTGTGGCGAGTGACAACTGGATGGCGGAGCACCTCAACGTGAATGCCCGCGCCGAGATCACCAGCATTGCGGTGATGAATGCCAAAGGGATCAATCTGGAGATCTTCGAGTACGCCAGCAATATCGAGCGTAACCTCAAGGCTCCCAACAACGCCGATATCGGTGGCCACCATCTCGCCTTCTATGTGGATGACATGGCGGCGGCAGTGGCTTACCTGAAGGAGCGGGGGATCGCCGTGCTGGGCGAGCCGACCTGCATGACTGAGGGGCCGACTGCAGGAGAGTCCTGGGTCTATTTTCTTGCGCCATGGGGCATGCAGCTGGAGCTGGTCTCCTATCCGCAGGGCAAGGCCTATAGCCGTCAATCACCCGTCGCCCTGTTTGATCCACGATGAACGCGCTCCCGGTTTTGCTAATCGTGATGGCCGGCATGGGCCTCTCCTTCGAAGCGGGCCTGCTGGGCCCCCTTGGTGAACAGGTGGGTCATCTGTGGGCCACCCTGAGCATCTTCGGCGTGGGGGCAGCACTGCTCTGGCTGATCCGTTTCTTCACGGTGCGGGGGCCATCCACAGGGTGGCATGGGGTGCCGAAATGGCAGCTGATCGGTGGCTTGCTCGGCCCCATCTATGTGGTGGCGCTCACTCTCTCGACCCCGATGCTGGGGGTAGCGATGACGATGATCTGCGTCCTGCTGGGGCAGGTGACCAAGAGCTTTGCCATCGACTACTTTGGCTGGTTTGGCATGCCGAAACGGGCAACCCGTCCCCTGCGGCTGGTGGCGCTCGGCTGCATCGCGCTGGCGCTGCTGTTTACCTATCTGGGAGCAAACTGATGGTGCTGATTATCGTGTTGGCCATCGTCTCCGGCATGGCGCTCAGCGCCCAGGCGGCGATCAATTGTCAGTTGGGGTCGCGGGTCGGCGTGGTGCAGAGTTCGCTGCTCACCTTCACCATGGGCACTGTGGTGACCGCCCTGCTGATCTTCTTCTTTGAGCCGCCCTATCAGGCGACCCTGCTCAGCGTGCCGAAGTGGCAGCTGGTCGGTGCCCTGTTCGGCATTGTCTACATGGTGGTGATGGTCGCGGCCATTCCACGGGTAGGGGTCGCCATCGCCACTGTAGCCACCATTCTGGGCCAGATGGTGATGAGTCTGGTGATCGATACCATGGGTTGGCTGGGCAATGCCCCCATCCCCCTCAACTACTGGCGCCTTGCCGCCATGATGGCCGTCGCTGCGGCGCTGCTCTGCATCTATCTGGCGAACCGACAACAGGAACAAGTAAATGAGTGAACAGGCAACAACCCTGATGGTCTTTTTCAATCTCAAACCGGGGACGAACGAGGCGGATTATCTGGCGTGGGCACGGGAGGTCGATCTGCCCACCGTGAACCGGCTCAACAGCGTCACCTCGTTCGAGGTGTTCAAGGGGCTGAAGATGCTGGGGCAGCAGAGTGCCTCGCCGTGGGACTACTTCGAAGTGATCCGCATCGAGTCGGAGACGCAATTTCTGCAGGAGATCCAGAGTGCGCAGATGCAGCAGGTGATCCGTCAATTCGAAACCTTTGCCACGGATGCCCATTTTATCTGCACCCGGGACATCACCACGCTGTAGCCGGCTAGCCAGTGGTGAAGGGGATACCACTCTTGCCACTGGCTTGGCTGCCACAACATCAGAGGCTTTATGAAAAAACAGCTAGGCGAATACCTGCACGTGCTGGCCATCATCTTTCCGCTGACACTGCTGATCCCGCGCTGGATGGCGCCGCTGCTGGCGAGATGGCAGCTCGACTCCGCCGCACCAGTCGCAGTGTTGCTCATCGACAGCGTGATCGTGGCCTGCGCCGTCTTTGTCTTACTGCCGGCGCTGCGCACGCTGACCGGCAGGCTGTCTGGCTAAACCTGTCTGGCATCCCAGTAGCAGGGAGAGCCATATTTTCCCGCCAGAAAATCGATCACCACCCTCACCTTGGCGGCGAGCTGGTCGGTCTCCAGATAAAGTGCGCTGATCACCTGCTGCTCCACGCTGGTGGAGACGGTGAACCGGGTCATGATCGGCTTGAGCCGCCCGGTTTTCAGCTCCTCGCCGATGAGCCAGGTGGGGAACACTACAATCCCGGCACCCGCCACCGCGCCGGCAACCAGGGTATCGGCATTGTTGCTGTAGAGGGTGCCGCTCACCTCATAGGGTTGCAGCTGCTCCTGGCCGATGAACCAGCGTTGCAGGCCATTGCTCCCCTTGAAGACCAGACAGTTGTGCTGCACCAGCTCATCCGGACTGGCCGGTTCGCCATGGCGATTGAGGTAGTCGGGGCTGGCCGCCATCACGTAGTACTGCTGGCCAAACTGCTTCATTCGCAGGGATGAGTCTTGCGAGATCCCGATGCGGATCAGCAGGTCGATCGACTCGGCAGCCGGATCGACATAGTGATCCGTCTGCTGCAACTCGACCTTGAGCAGGGGGTAGCGCTCCAGCAACTCGGTCAGATAGGGGGCGATGTGAAGCCGGCCAAAGGCGACCGGCGCGCTGATCCGGATGGTGCCTCTCGGGGTGTCCGCCCGCTGCTCGATCTGGCCGACCACCCGCTCATACTGCTGGAGGATCTCGGCGCACTGTTTGGCAAAGGCGACCCCCTCCTCGGTGAGGGAGATGGAGCGGGTATGGCGGTGCAGCAGCTTGGAGCCCACCTTCTCCTCCAGTTGAGCCATCTTGCGCGAGACGGACGAAGGGGTCATATCCTGCCGACGCGCCACATCTGAAAAGCTGCCAAACCGGGTGGTCATCAGAAACAGCTTTATCTCCAACAACGAAACGTCGTAATTCACGGGATACCTCCTCCATCGCAATCCTCAAGGGTAATCGGCCGACCTTGGCCAGGGCAAGCCGGTATCATGCGGAGGCTGCTGCCACTGATACTCTGCTCTGGCATGCCGTTACCACGAGCAGCAAGGCTGATCTTGTCCGATCACCACAACACCAACTGAAACAGGCCCGTTACGGGCCTGTGTTGATCAGAGGTGGCGGGCGTGAAAGCGCAGGTGCGCCTCGATAAAGCTCGCCACGAAGTAGTAGCTGTGGTCATAGCCCTCGTGGCGGTTGAGCTCCAGCGGCCACCCCTTGCTGGCAGCCACCTCGGCCAGCGCGTCGATATGCAGCTGCTCGGCGAGGAAGGGATCATCCAGCCCCACATCCACCAAGGTTGGCAGCGGTGTGACCGGCTGGTGGCGCAGCAGCTGGCAGGCATCCCACTCCTGCCACAGCAGAGGATTGCTGCCGAGATACGCCCCGAGCGCCTTCTGGCCCCAGGGGCAGCGGCTCGGGTGGCAGATCGGGCTGAACGCCGAGACCGCGCGGTAGCGACCCGGCTCCCGCAGCGCGGCGATCAGCGCACCGTGACCGCCCATGGAGTGGCCACTGATGGCGCGTCGGGTCGAGACCGGGAAGTGAGTCTCGATCAAGTCAGGCAGCTCGCGGGTGACGTAGTCATACATCTGGTAGTGCGCCTGCCAGGGGCTCTGGCTGGCATTGACGTAAAAGCCTGCGCCCATGCCGAGGTCATAACCGGGATCGTCCGCTACGCCGTCGCCGCGGGGGCTGGTGTCCGGCGCTACCAAGGCGATGCCGAGCTCGGCGGCGATACGCAGGGCACCCGCCTTCTGCATGAAGTTCTCATCGGTGCAGGTGAGGCCGCTGAGCCAGTAGAGCACCGGCACCTTCTGGCCGGTGAGAGCCTGGGGCGGCAGATAGATGGCAAAATTCATCTCGCAGCCGAGCACAGTGGAGCTGTGGCTGTAGCGCTTGTGCCAGCCGCCGAAGCTCTTGTTGCTGCTGATTATGTCCAGATTCATCGAAGGACTCCTGCACCCCGCCCACAATGGCGGGCGGGGTGATCATGCTCAGTAGTGGATGACGGTGCGGATGCTCTTGCCTTGGTGCATCAGATCGAATGCCTCGTTGATCTGTTCCAGCGCCATGGTGTGGGTGATGAAGTCATCGAGGCGGAACTCACCCTGCATATAGCGCTGCACATAGCTCGGCAGTTCGCTGCGACCGCGTACCCCGCCGAAGGCGCTGCCGCGCCAGACCCGGCCGGTGACCAGCTGGAACGGACGGGTGCTGATCTCCTGACCCGCTCCGGCGACGCCGATGATGACCGACTCGCCCCAGCCCTTGTGGCAGCACTCCAGCGCCGCGCGCATCACCTTGACGTTGCCGATGCATTCAAACGAGAAGTCGACGCCGCCATCGGTCAGCTCGACGATCACCTCCTGGATGGGTTTGTCGTAGTCGTTCGGGTTGATGCAGTCGGTGGCACCCAGCTTGCGGGCAAGCGGAAACTTGCTCTCGTTGATGTCGATGGCGATGATGCGACCGGCCTTGGCCAGACGGGCACCGATCACCGCCGAGAGGCCGATGCCACCGAGCCCGAAAATGGCGACGCTCTCACCCTCTTTCACCTTGGCGGTGTTCATCACTGCGCCGATGCCGGTGGTGACGCCGCAGCCGAGCAGGCAGACCTCTTCCAGCGGGGCGGCCGGGTCCACCTTGGCGATGGAGATCTCCGGCAGTACCGTGTACTCGCTGAAGGTGGAGGTGCCCATGTAGTGATAGATGGGCTGACCATCTTTCGAGAAGCGGGTGGTGCCGTCCGGCATCAGCCCCTTGCCCTGGGTGGCGCGGATCTTCTGGCACAGGTTGGTCTTGCCGGATTTGCAGAACTTGCACTCGCCGCACTCGGGGGTGTAGAGCGGGATCACGTGATCGCCCACCTTGACGCTGGTGACCCCTTCGCCGACGGATTCGACGATGCCGCCCCCCTCGTGGCCGAGGATGCAGGGGAAGACCCCTTCCGGATCTTCACCGGAGAGGGTGAAGGCATCGGTGTGGCAGACGCCGGTGGCGACGATGCGCACCCGCACCTCGCCCGCTTGCGGCGGCATGACTTCTACTTCTTCGATGGAGAGGGGCTGACCCGGGCCCCAGGCGATGGCGGCTTTACACTTGATGCTTTGAACCTGTGCCATGAATGACATCCTTCTTGTTGAGCAGGGTGAACAGAGATGAGTTCGGGCATTCAGTGTAGTTTCCCGCCGATTTGGTGATAATGAGGGCAAATCTCAAATCACTTTTACACACAGGTAATAATGTTCGGCTGGGAAGGGATCTGTGAATTTGTCAGCGTGGCGGAGCAGGGGGGCTTTACCCCGGCTGCGCGCAAGCTGGGAGTGTCGGTGGCGCAAGTCAGCCGTCAGGTGGCACAGCTGGAGGATCGGCTGCAGGCCAAGCTGCTGCTGCGCACCACCCGTCAGGTGCGGCTCACCGAGCTTGGCGAGATCTACTATCGCCACTGCCGTCAGCTGCTGGACAACCTCTACGAGGCGGAGCTGGCGGTGGGGCGTCATCAGGCGGTACCGCAAGGCACCCTGCGCATCACGGCCCCCGTCTCCTACGGCGAGAGCCGCATTGCCCCGCTGGTGAACGACTTCATGGTGCGTTTCCCCCAGCTGGAGGTGACCCTCAACCTGACAAACCAGCTGCTGGATCTGGTGCACGAGGGCTACGATCTGGCGCTGCGGCTCGGCCATCTCAAGGATTCGACGCTGGTGGCGCGCAAGCTGGCGCAGCGGGTGCCCTATGTCTGCGCTTCACCGGCCTACACCGCCCGCCACGGCATCCCCAACAGCCTCTCCGAGCTGACCCGCCACACCTGTCTGGTGGGCAACAGCGACGAGTGGCACTTCACTCTGGATGGCCGCCCCCATAGCGTGCGGGTGCGCGGCTTGTTGCAGTGCAACAGCGGCCACGCCCTGCTGGATGCGGCGCTCAAGGGAATCGGCATCATCCAGCTGCCGGACTACTACGTGAGCGACCATCTGGCCCGCGGCGAGCTGATCGAGCTGCTGCCCGAACTGCGGGCTCCGGCAGAGGGGATCTGGGCCCTCTATCCCCATAACCGCCACCTCTCCCCCAAGGTACGGCTGCTGGTGGACTATCTGGCCGAGCGGCTGAGCGACCCGCACCAACCGGCGCTGGTGATGCCGATAGGTTAGGGCGCTTCCCAGCCGCTGACTTACCGGCGGTAGGCGACAGGTGTGATGGCCGGAAAATAAAAGAGCCCTTGAGGAATCAAGGGCTCTTTTGCAGGTAACAACCGGATGGTCAGTGACCCATCACTCGATGTTCTGGATCTGCTCGCGCATCTGCTCGATAAGGACTTTCAGCTCGACGGCGGACTGGGTCACTTCGGCGTTGATGGACTTGGAGCCAAGCGTGTTCGACTCGCGGTTGAACTCCTGCATCATAAAGTCGAGGCGACGGCCACAGGCGCCACCCTTCTTCATGATCTTGTTGGTCTCGCTGATGTGCATCTCCAGACGATCCAGCTCTTCGGCCACGTCGATCTTCTGGGCCAGCAGCACGATCTCCTGCTCGATACGGGCCGGATCCAGCTCCACCTTGGCTTCGGCCAGACGGTCGGTGAGCTTCTGGCGCTGCCATTCGATGATCTGCGGCAGGTGGACGCGCACCTTCTTCACTTCCACCTGAATGCCGGCCAGACGCTGTTCGATCAGCGCCTTGAGGTTGGCCCCTTCGCTGGCGCGGGAGGCGAGAAAATCTTCCATGGTCTGGTCAAACCCACCGAGCAGTTCGGTGGCGACCGCGTCCATGTCCTGCTCGGCGGCAGCCATGACGCCCGGCCAGCGCAATACGTCGACCGGATTGAGCTGGCCCTGACCCGCCTCTTTCATTACCCAGCTGGCGCTGTCGATGATCAGCTTGGCCAGCTCTTCATTGATATGGAGCTGGCTGGCTGCGGCCTGAGCGGCCTCGAAGCGCAGGTTGCACTCCACCTTGCCGCGCTGCAGTTTGGCGCGGAAACGCTCACGCAGAACCGGCTCCAGGCTGCGCAGTTGCTCCGGCAGGCGAATGTAGGTCTCCAGATAACGCTGGTTGACCGAACGAATTTCCCAAACGGCTGTGCCCCAGTCGCCCTTGAGTTCCTTGCGGGCGTAGGCGGTCATGCTGTGAATCATTGATTGTTCCGGGCTTGATGAAGTGTGGTGGGATTATACCCAGCGGGGGCCGATGCGTCAGCCGAAGTGTTGGTTTTAGCGGCTGATATTTGGGCCGCGATGGCTTATACTCCTGCGCCAATTCAGCCAGCCCAGAGGTCCGTCCCATGTCACGTCCAAGCGATCGCACTGCCGCGCAGCTTCGTCCGGTCACCATTACCCGCCACTTCACCAAGCATGCTGAAGGGTCCGTGCTGGTGGAATTCGGCAACACCCGCGTGCTCTGCACCGCCAGCGTTGACACCAGCGTGCCGCGCTTCCTGAAAGGGAAGAATCAGGGCTGGGTCACTGCCGAGTACGGCATGCTGCCGCGCTCCACCCACTCCCGGATGAACCGTGAAGCGGCCTCCGGCAAGCAGAGTGGTCGCACTCTGGAGATCTCCCGTCTGATCGCCCGCTCCCTGCGCGCGGCGGTAGACCTGACCGCCCTTGGCGAGCACTCCATCACAGTTGACTGTGACGTGCTGCAAGCCGATGGCGGCACCCGTACCGCCTCCATTACCGGTGCCTGTGTGGCGCTGGTGGATGCGCTGAACTGGATGGTCGAGAAGGGCATGATCAAGCAGAGCCCGCTCAAGCAGATGATCGCCGCCGTCTCCGTCGGCATGTATCAGGGTGAAGCCATCTGCGATCTGGAGTACATCGAAGACTCCGCCGCCGAGACCGATATGAACGTGGTGATGACCGAAGATGGTCGCATCATCGAGGTGCAGGGCACCGCGGAGGCCGAGCCCTTCACCCATGAAGAGTTGCTGGAGATGCTGGCGCTCGCCAAGGGCGGCATCGCCGACATCATTGCGCTGCAGAAGCAGTCGCTCTCCTGATTTTAAAAACGCGGCATTGACCGCGTTTTTTTATACCCCCACACCAGTAAACGACAAGCCAAGCAAGGAGCCAGAATGAAAGCCTACCAGCGTCAATTTATCGAGTTCGCCCTGGAGAAGCAGGTCCTCAAATTCGGTGAATTTACCCTGAAATCCGGTCGTAAAAGCCCCTACTTCTTCAACGCCGGTCTGTTCAACAGCGGCCGCGATCTGGCCCGTCTCGGCCGCTTCTATGCCGCCGCCCTGATGGATGCCGGTATCGAGTTCGATGTGCTGTTTGGCCCGGCCTACAAGGGGATCCCCATCGCCTCCGCTACCGCGGTGCAGCTGGTGGAGCAGCACGATGTGGACGTGCCCTGGTGCTTCAACCGCAAGGAGGCCAAGGATCACGGCGAGGGCGGCAATCTGGTGGGCAGCCCGCTCAAGGGGCGCATCATGCTGGTGGACGACGTCATCACCGCCGGTACTGCCATCCGCGAATCCATGGATCTGATCCAGGCCAACGGCGCCTCGCTGGCCGGCGTGCTGATCGCGCTGGATCGTCAGGAGAAGGGCAAGGGCGAGCTCTCCGCCATTCAGGAGGTGGAGCGTGACTACGGCGCCCACATTATCGCCATCATCCAGATGAGCGACCTGATCCAGTATCTGGAAGAGAAGCAGGCCGAACAGCCAGAGCTGGCGGTGCAACTGGCCGCCATGAAGGCCTATCGCGCCCAGTACGGTATCTGAGTTCCGCTCGCACCGCGCAATAGCTGAATGCGGCGCCCGTTTGTTCTCTGGCAGCAAACGGGCGCCGTTTTTTTCATCTGCAAAAAGTGGATCATGTGGCTTGAGCTTGCCCTTACAGTAAAGGTTAGGGTTTGCCAGTCGGCGTTTTGTGGTGCCGACGGGTTCCGGGGAGGAACAACATGACCACTCATCTTCAATCACCCATTCATCTGCAGTTGCCGCTGAGCGGCATGAGCTGCGCCAACTGCGCCAGCCGCATCGCGGCCAGCCTCAACAAACTCGACGGGGTATCGGCCACCGTCAATTTCGCGCTGGAGCAGGCGGCCATCGAGTTGACCAGCCCCGACCGTCTGCCAGTGGTGCTCGACAGCATCAAGAGTCAGGGTTATGACTACGGTAGCGAGACCTTTTTGTTTCAAATTACCGGTATGACTTGTGCCGGTTGTTCGGCCCGACTGAACAAGATGCTGGCCGCGCTGCCCGGCGTGATCTCCGCCGAGGTCAACTTCTCCATCGAACAGGCCCGGATCGTGCTGGTCCCCGGGATGCAGACTCCGGCCGCTTTGCGCGAGCAGATCGAGGCGCTCGGCTTTGGCGCCCAGCTGGCACAAGGCTCGGCCAGCGGCCGCCGCCAGCAGTTGCTGGAGCGGGAAGCGCAGGAGGCGGCGACTGCCCGTCAGGCGCAAACCCGGGTCATCGTCTCGGCTTTGCTGACGCTGCCGCTGCTGGTGGGGATGCTGGCCATGGCCGGACTGTTCCCCTGGCATCTGCCCGCATGGCTGGAGCTGCTGCTCGCCACCCCGGTGCAGTTCTGGATCGGTGCCCGTTTCTATCGCGGCGCCTGGCTCGCCATCAAGAACCGCGCAGCCAATATGGATGTGCTGGTGGCCACCGGCACCAGTGCCGCCTATTTCTACAGTCTCTATCTGTTGTTGACGCTGGGGATGGCTGCCAGCGGCCAGCTCTATTTCGAGGCGAGCGCCATCATCATTACCTTGATTTCGTTGGGTAAACTGCTGGAAGCCCGGGCCAGACGCAGCACCCAGTCCGCCATTCGCGAACTGATGGCGCTTCGGCCGGAAACCGCCACCGTTTGGCGTGGCGAGAGCTGGCAGAGCGTCGCCATCGACGAGGTGCTGCGCGGCGATCGGCTGCGGGTGCTGGTGGGTGAGCGGGTGCCGGTGGACGGCAAAATCGTGAGCGGCGAGAGCGAGCTGGATGAGTCGATCCTCACCGGCGAGAGCCTGCCGGTGCCGCGCGGTGAGGGCGACAAGGTGCTGGGCGGCGCTATCAACCGCTCCGGCGTGCTGGAAATTGAAGCTACTACGGTGGGGGAGGACTCCAGCCTCAGCAAGATCATCGCACTGGTGGAGAGTGCCCAGATGGGCAAGGCGCCGCTGCAACAGCTGGTGGACAAGGTCTCCGCCGTATTTGTGCCGGTGGTGATGGCCATCGCCCTCTTTACCCTGCTGGTCTGGTACGCCATCAGCAATGACTTCGGTCAGGCGCTGCTGGCAGCGGTGGCGGTGCTGGTGATCGCCTGTCCCTGTGCGCTGGGGCTGGCAACGCCGGCGGCCATTGTCACTGGTACCGGCGTCGCGGCGCGTCACGGCATTCTGATCAAGGATGTGGATACCCTGCAGAAGGCCCACGCCATCAAGGCGCTCATCTTCGACAAAACCGGCACGCTCACTCAAGGCAAGCCGGTGTTGGCCAGCTGGAGCGGCACGGGCGAGCAGCTGCGCCTCGCCGCCGCTCTGCAGCAGGCGAGTGAACACCCGCTGGCGCTGGCCATGCGCGAGGCGGTCGGCAAAGAGGCGGTGCTGCCCCAGCCGGAAGCGGTGGAAGTGCGGGTCGGCGCCGGTATTGTCGGTCAGGTCGCCGGTCACGCGGTCGCCATCGGCAATGGCTCCCTGCTGGCCCAGCTCGGCATTGAGGTGCCACAACAGGATCAACAACCCGCCGACGGCGCGACCCGGGTCTGGGTCGCCATCGATGGTGCGGTGGCTGGCATAGCTGTCTTGGCCGATACCCTGCGCCCCGAGAGTCCTGAAGCCATCGCGACCCTGCGCCAGCGCGGCATCGCCAGCTGGCTGGTGAGCGGCGATGCTCCGGCGCCGGTGGCCCATATCGCCGCCAAGCTGGGGCTGGACGGGGCCTTTGACTCCGTGCTGCCGGCCGGCAAGGTGGAGAAGGTCGCGGCGCTGCGGGCGCAAACCCGCGGGCTGGTGGCCATGGTGGGGGACGGGGTGAACGACGCCCCGGCGCTGGCGGCGGCGGATGTCGGCATCGCCATGGGCTCCGGCTCCGATGTGGCGATGGAGACCGCCTCCATCACCCTGATGCGATCCGACCCGCGGCTGGTGGCCGATGCCATCGACATCTCGGCGGCGACCTGGCGCACCATCCAGCAGAATCTGTTCTGGGCCTTCGTGTTCAACATCATCGGCATTCCGCTGGCGGCACTGGGCTACCTCAGCCCCGAGCTGGCGGGGGCGGCCATGGCCCTGAGCAGCATCACAGTTTTGAGCAATTCCCTGTTACTGAAACGCTGGCTGCCGCGGGCAATGGCCCAGGTCAGCCACAATGTCAGCACTGAATCGAACCGTTAAGGAGTCATCCATGAACATCAGCAAGGTAGCCAAGGCCACGGGACTGACCGCCAAAACCATCCGTTACTACGAGAGCATCGGCCTCATCTCGGCGCCGGTGCGCAGCGACAACGGTTACCGCAGCTACACCGAATCGGCCCTGCGCGAGCTGCGTTTCGTCAAGCGGGCGCGGGAGACCGGCTTCAATCTGGAGGAGTGTCAGGAGCTGCTGGCGCTCTATCGGGACGAGCACAGAACCAGCGCCCAGGTGAAGAAGCTGGCCCAGGAGAAGATCGTCGATCTGCGGGCTCGCATCGCCGGGCTGCAGGCCATGCTCAGCTCGCTGGAGGGGCTGGTCTGCTGCTGTCACGGGGATGAAAACCCCGAGTGCCCGATCCTCGACGAGCTGGAGCGCGGTTGAGTAACTGCTTAATAAAAAACGCTTTATTGTTGCTCAATGAGGGGTAGTGGTAGACTGCTTGGCTCTTGTACAGGAGTACTCAGTTGACCCAGAGTGTGACACGCCAGGTCAGGCAGGCCATCATGGTCCAGCTCTACACCCATGCTTCGTTCAGTCTGCCCTGTCTGGGCTTGCTGGCGTTTGGCTGGAGTCTGCTTTTTCACGACTACCTGCCCGCCAGTGAAGCGCTCGGGTGGCTGGTCGGGGTGTTGCTGTTGCTGCTGTGCCGCGGCTGGCATCTGCGCTGGCGCCAGCCCAGATTGCACCAGACGCCGCTGCCCCTGCTGGAGCGGGAGCTCTTTATCGGGGTGACCATCACCTCCATCAGCTGGGCGCTGGGTGTGCTGCTCTACATGGACAAGCTGCCCGATACCTATCGCGCGGCCATGATGATGCTCACCAGCCTGATCCTCACCGGCAGCGCCATCATGCTGTTTGGCAGTCGCCGCTCGCTCTACGGTGCCGTGTTGCCGCTCGGGTGCGCCATGCTGTTCGAGCTGGGGGCTGGCAACGAGCAGGAGCGGATCGTCTCCTGCATGCTGGCGGGCTACCTCTTCGTCTTTTTGCCGACCCTGCTGCGCCGTCTGCGGCGGGATCAGATCGCCTCGCTCCACCACCGCTTCTCCAACGCCGAACTGGTGGCAGAGCTGAAGGCGGTTTCCGAACATCTGCGCCTCACCTCCCGTCTCGACGGCCTGACCGGCATCGCCAACCGTGCCCATCTCGACGACTGTCTGGAGCGTGCCTGGCGTCGCTGCCACCGAGCCCGGGCACCGCTGTCGCTGGTGCTGGTGGATGTGGATTACTTCAAGCAGTTCAACGATCTCTATGGTCACCAGCTGGGGGATGACTGCCTGCAACAGGTGGCTGGCTTGCTGGCCGAGGTGGAGCGGCGCGAGGACGATCTGGCTGCTCGTTACGGTGGCGAGGAGTTTGCGTTGCTGCTGCCTTGCACCGGCATGCAGGGGGCGCTGCAGGTGGCGGACAATGTGCGGCAATCCCTCAAGGAGCTGGCTATCCCGCACCAGAAATCACTGGTCTCCGGTCGGGTCACATGTAGCTTTGGTGTTGCCACTCTGATACCGGACAACAGCATGAAAATCGCCGATTTGATCCAAAAAGCGGATGCGGCCCTCTATCAGGCCAAGCATAATGGGCGGGATCGAATCGAAGTAGCCTTGATGGGTAAGGTTGCCTGAGTTAATACAGACAGATTAAAGAGGTTGTCTATGCAATGTCATCGTATCGAAGAGCTGCTGGAGTTGTTGCAGCCTGCCTGGATCAAGGAACAGGATCTCAGCCTGGTGCAGTTTGTTGCCAAACTGGCCCAAGAAGCGGGTTTTGAAGGTCCCCTGTCCGAGCTGACCGACGACATGCTGATCTATCACCTCAAGATGCGGGAATCCGACAAGCAGGCGATGATCCCGGGTCTGGCCAAGGATCACGTGCCCGATTTCAAAGAGGCACTGCTCAAGGCACGCGGAATCAAGTGAATCTCGAACAGAAGCACATCACCGCAAGGTGATGTGCTTTTTTGTTGCCGAAATTTGCGATCCAACCCCAATATTAGATACATCTAATCCACACAATTAGCAGGTTGTTTAAGATATAATCCGCTCCATAACAAATAAGGGAGCGATGTCTTGCAATGGCCGATCACGAGAAAATCGATATCAAGGATGTCACCGACAAGAGCGTAACCGGGACTTTCAACCCCAATACGTTCAAAGCCAGCGATGACAGATTCAACCCCGGCAACCGTATCTACGTCCGGGCCCAGACCGGTTACTGGCAGCGGGTGCGCAAAGGGATGGGCTGGTTCTTCGTTGCCCTCTTCGTGCTGCTGCCCTGGCTGCGCTACGAGGGGCGACAGGCGGTGCTGTTCGACCTCGGCCATCAGCAGTTCCATGTCTTTGGTGCCACCATCTGGCCACAGGATCTGACCCTGCTCGCCTGGCTCTTCATGATCGCCGCCTTCGGGCTCTTCTTTATTACCACCTTCCTCGGTCGGGTCTGGTGTGGCTATCTCTGCCCGCAGACGGTCTGGACCTTCATGTTCATCTGGTTCGAAGAGAAACTGGAGGGGCCGGCCAACAAGCGGCGCAAGCTGGACGAAGCGCCCTGGAGCGGCGAGAAGCTGGCTCGCAAGGGGGCCAAGCATCTGGCCTGGCTGCTCATCTCGCTGGTCACCGGCCTGACCTTTGTCGCCTACTTCCAGGATGTGACCCGGCTGGTGCCGGATGTGCTGACCCTCAAGGCGAGTGGCTGGGTGCTGTTCTGGGTGAGTTTCTTCACCATCATCACCTACGGCAACGCCGGCTGGATGCGCGCCATCATGTGTATCCACATGTGCCCCTATGCCCGCTTCCAGTCCGCCATGTTCGACAAGGATACCTTCATCGTCGGCTATGACCCCAAGCGGGGCGAGACCCGCGGAGCTCGCTCGCGCAAGGCCGATTACAAGGCGCTGGGGCTGGGTGATTGCATCGACTGCGACCTCTGCGTGCAGGTCTGCCCGACCGGTATCGATATCCGTGATGGCCTGCAGTACGAGTGCATCAACTGCGGCGCCTGCGTCGACGCCTGTGACCAGACCATGGAGCGGATGGGTTATCCGAAGGGGCTCATCAGCTACACCACTGAGCACAAGCTGGCCAATGATTCCACTCATGTAGCGCGACCCAAGCTGATTGGTTATGGCCTAGTGATGGCCACCATGCTGGGGGTGTTTGCTTACAACGCCATGTCCATCATGCCGATGGGGCTCGATATCCTGCGGGATCGCAACCAGCTGTTCCGCGAGAACAACGACGGGCTTATCGAGAACACCTATACCCTCAAGATCCTCAACAAGACCCTGCAACCCCAGACCTACCAGCTGGATGTGGAGGGGCTGCCCGAGTATCAGTGGTTCGGCCCCCGTGAAGTGACCCTGAAGGCGGGCGAGGTCTACACCCTGCCGGTCAGTCTGGCGGTGGATCCCTACAACCTGAAGCGGCCGACGCTGGATATCCAGTTCGTGCTCAAACGGGAAGGGGCTGCCCCCGATGACAGCAAGGGCAACCTGCGTCAGGGCAGCAAGTTTATCGGCCGGTTGTAACGGTCTGGCCTGCCGCCATGCACGGCAATGGCGGGCAGTAGTGATAGAATGGGGCGCAACGGCGCCCCTTTCTTATGGTGGATGACATGCGTTTCAACTATTCCGATCTCACTCCCGACCTCATCATGGATGCGCTGGATCTCAGCGGTCTGCGGCTTGACTCCGGTCTTATCGAGCTCAACAGCTACGAAAACCGGGTCTACCAGTTTCAGGATGAGGATCGTCGCCGCTATGTGGTGAAGTTCTACCGACCCGGCCGCTGGAGCCGGGCCCAGATCCTCGAAGAGCACGAGTTTGCCGCCCGCCTCTGTGAGGAGGAGATCCCGGTCGCCGCGCCGCTCGCCTTTGCCGGCGAGACCCTGCTGGAGCATGAGGGCTACCCGTTTGCCATCTGGCAGAGCGTCGGGGGACGCCAGTTCGAGGTGGACAACCTCGACCAGCTGGAGTGGGTGGGGCGCTATCTTGGCCGCATCCATCAACTCGGGGCCAGCAAGCCGTTCCACCACCGGGTTCGTCTCGACGTGGATAGCATGCTGCACGAGCCGCGTCAGCTGCTGGCGTCTGGCGAATGGCTGCCAAGCGGGCTGGCCAAGCAGTTCTTCGGGGTGCTGGACGAGCTGATCAAGCATGTCAGCGACGCCATGACCCTCGATGTGGCGCAGATCTCGCTGCATGGTGACTGCCACCCGGGCAACATCCTCTGGCGCGATGGCCCCATGTTTGTCGACCTCGATGATTGCCGCACCGGCCCTGCCGTTCAGGATCTCTGGATGATGCTCAGCGGCGAGCGCAACGAGCAGCTGATCCAGCTCGACACCCTGCTGGCTGGCTACGAGGAGTTCATGGAGTTCGACACGCGGGAGCTGGCGCTCATCGAGCCGCTGCGGGCGATGCGCATCGTCCACTACATGGCCTGGCTGGCACGGCGCTGGGAAGACCCGGCCTTCCCCCGTCACTTCCCCTGGTTCAACACCGATCACTACTGGCGCCAGCAGATAGCGACCCTGCACGACCAGCTGGAGGCGCTCAAGGCTCCGCCGCTCACCCTGACGCCCGGCTGGTGAACCAGCTAGAGGGGCTGAGGGATGAGTCAGCAGGGGTTATGCGCGGGCTGTCGCCGCTCCTGATTACCGGTGGGCAGCGAGGGGAGGAAATGAGCGGCAAGAGGGACTCAATCTCCTGTTCTGGCCATTGACTGGGCAGAGGTGACGCAATAGGCTTGGCACTGCTTCGGTTCGCCGGGCGTGCCTCACAGTGATCCCTTAACAGGAAACATCATGAAAAAAATCCTATTTTTCCTTGCTGCCATGCTGATGATCCCCATGGTTCACGCCGCCCCCGAGTTCAAGGAAGGCGTCAACTACGATGTGGTGAAACAGACTGGTACCGCCCAGCCGGAAGTGATGGAGTTCTTCTCCTACTACTGCCCGCACTGCGCCACCTTTGAACCGATCGTCGAGCAGATGAAAGCCGAGCTGCCCAAGGGCGTCACCCTGAAGAAGAACCCGGTCGGTTTCCTCGGCCGTGAAATGGGCCCGGAGATGCAGCGTGCCTACGCCGTTGCCAGCCTGCTCAACGCGGAAGCCAAGCTGACCCCGGCCATCTTCAACAAGATCCATGTTCAGCGTCAGCCGCCGATGAGCCGCGATGACGTGAAGCAGCTCTTCGTCGCTAACGGTGTACCGGCCGAAGAGTTTGACGGCGCCGTTGACAGCTTCGCCGTGTCCGGCATGGTCTCCCAGTTCGATCGCAACATGGAGAGCTACAACATCCGTGGCGTACCGGCCTTCCTGGTGAACGGCAAGTACATGATCAAGATTGAATCCATCTCCTCTCAGGAGCAGTTCAACCAGCTGGTGAAATTCCTGCTGGCCAAGAAAGACTGATCACTCTTGAATTGATAAAAAGCCCGCCGGTGCAAACCGGCGGGCTTTTTGTTTTCTGGCAATCTGGCAGGTCAGACCCCGACGTGGAACGCCTGCTTGAGGTTGCGGATAAACTCCGCATCCCGGCAGAGGGTCTTGCCCGGGCTGTCGGAGATCTTGGCAACCGGGCCGCCATTGCATTCGATCAGCTTGAACACGATGTTCATCGGGCTGACGCCGGGCAGGTCGCAGGTGAGCTTGGTGCCGATGCCGAAGCTGGTGTTGATGCGGCCGCGGAAGTGGCGGAACAGCTCGACCGCCTTGTCGAGATTGAGGCCGTCGGAGAAGACCAGGGTCTTCTCGGCTGGATCGATGCCGAGGCGTTGATAGTGGCTGATCGCCTTCTCGCCCCATACCACGGGATCGCCGGAGTCGTGGCGCAAGCCCTGATAGCGGCTGGCCAGCTCGAAGTCGAAGTCGCGCAGGAAGGCATCCATGGTGATGCAGTCGGTCAGCGCGATGCCGAGATGGTCGGTGAACTCGTCCAGCCAGCTGGTGAGGGCGGCGCGCTGGCTGTGCTCCAGCGGGAAGCCGAGCTGCTGGTGAGCCTGGAACCACTCGTGGGCCTGGGTACCGACGGCAGGCAGCTGGTACTTCTGGGCCAACATGTAGTTGCTGGTGCCGCGAAACGCCGGCAGCCGCTCCTTGAGGCGACCCACCACGGCATCCTGTACCGCGTGTGAGAAGCGGCGGCGGGTGCCGAAGTCGATGAGGTTGAACTCGCTCATCTCGTCGCGACTCAGCTCTCGCTCCAGCTTGTCGAGCTTCTGATCGAGCCGCTCCAGCGCGTGGCTGACGCCAAACTGGGGGTAGCGGAAGCGGTTGCGCATCTCGCTGATGATGGCGAGCACCGGGATCTCCCACAGGATCACATCCTGCCACGGCCCCTCGACCCGCACATTGATGCGGCCATCCTGTTCGAACACCTTCAGCAGGGAGGCGTCGAGCGGCTTGCGGCGCAGATGGTCGAGGTAGTCAGGGGTGAAGAAGGGGCGCTCGGCCAGAAAGTGGTGCTCGGATTTGGTCAGCCGCAGGGAGCCGGCGAGGCGCAGTTGCTCCTCGATCTGCCCCATCATGGGCAGCAGGTCCTCTTCGTTGCGGCTGTGGAATTCAGCCACCACCTCGGCATCCGGATAGCGATGAAACACCGCTTGCTGCATGTGCAGCTTGTAGGCGTCGGTGTCGAGCAGGCTGGTTAGGATAGGGGGCATATCAGGCGTCCAGCAGGCGTTGAACATCGGTCAGGGTCTGGGCCAGTTCGGCGCCAGCCTCGATCATCTGGGTGTGGGCGCTGGCAATCGTCTCGGGGGCGATACCACGGCAGGCATCGAGGTGGACGATCACCCGGAAACCGGCGCGGCGCAGTTGCAGCACGCTGGTCTTGACGCAGTAGTCGGTGGCCAGGCCGCCGACCAGCACAGTGGTGACACCACGGGCTTGCAGGAATTCGATGAGGCCGGTGCTGCGGCGCTCTGCCAGATCGTGGAAACAGGTGCCATAGGGGTGCAGATCCGGCTCGACTCCCTTCCAGATGAAGAAGTCGTAATCGATGGGAGCGGGCAGACCATCGAGCAGCTCGAACCCCTTGCTGCCGGGGACGCAGTGTACCGGCCAGGTGAGATCGGCGTTAGGAAAATCAAGCGGTTGCAGCATGGTAGCAGGCTCGCTGGCCACCCAGACCGCATTGGCGGGGTGGGCATCCTTGCTGCCGATGCGCAGGCTGGCGAGGGTGGCCTGAGCGTTGAGGGCCGCCACAATATCATCCCCGCCCGCGACGGGCAGTTCGTTCGGGCAGAGAGGGGTAAAGCCCTTCTGCGCATCAATATCCAGACTGGCGACGGTTCCCATGATTGGCTCCTGCACATACTATTCGTGTGATATTATCTACCAAACATTAATGGAAGGCGAGCAGGGCGATCGGGATGCTGAGAATGAGTCTGGATATGGTGGTGCTGCGGTTGCATGAGGAGCGGCTCGAACTGCTGCTCGAGACCCGCGATCGCCCCCCTTTTGCCAACTGCTGGCAACTGCCTGCCCTGCGCATCGACGAGACGCTGGACCGGGATCTGGATGCCGCCCAGCGCCGCCTGCTGGCGGAGTGGGGGCTGGGTGACTGCTACAGCGAGCAGGTCTGTACTCTCGGCAATCTGGAGCGGGATCCCCGTGGCTGGTCCACTACCCTGGTTTACCTCTGTCTGGTGGCGCCTGAAGTGGAGACCCGCCACGGTTGCTGGCATCCGGTTTCGACCCTGCCGGGCATGAGCCTCGCCTTCGACCATCTCCAGCTCATCGCCAAGGGATTGGAGCGACTGCGCATCAAGAGCCGCTACAGCACCCTGCCGCTGCAACTGCTTGGCACCGAATTCACCCTCTCCGAGGTGCAGCGCGCCTTCGAGATCATCCTGCAGACGCCGATGAATACGGCCGCCTTTCGCAAGCGGATCCACCGCGCCGACATTCTGGTGGACACCGGCCGCAAGCGTACCGGCAAGCAGCGCCCCGCCATTCTCTACCGGTTGGAAAGCCCCTGCTGCGTGATGTTCGATCAGGTGATGCACGGAGCGGAAGCGTGAGCGCATCCCCTGTTCGTGTGCTGGTCAGCGCGTGTTTGCTCGGTCAGCCTGTGCGCTACGACGGTCAAAGCAAGGGGATAGTCAGCGACTGGCTGAGTGAGCTGGGTGCCGAGGGGCGGGCTCTGGCGTTTTGCCCCGAAGTGGCGGGTGGTCTGCCGACCCCGCGCCCTCCTGCCGAGCGGCAGGGAGAGCGAGTGATGACGGCGAGCGGGCTGGATGTGACTGCCGAGTTTGATCGCGGCGCCGAGCTGGCGCTGGAAATCTGTCAGGCGCAGGGTATTCGCTTCGCCCTGCTGAAAGAGGGGAGCCCCTCATGTGGCAGCGGCCGTATCTATAACGGCCGCTTCGAAGGTGTTTCTGTGGCGGGCGAGGGCAAGACCGCCGCCCTGCTGCGCCGCCACGGTATTGCAGTGTTCTCCGAGGATCAGTTGGCCGAGTTGGCTTCTGCGCTCTCTTTGGATTCATCCCCGGATTTGGCGGCCACCGGCAGCGGCTCCTGACCGCTCTGCCACTCCTCCAGCACCTCGTCTTTCTCCTGCCAGCGCTGGTTTAGCCACTCCTGAAAACCGCGCTTGAACTGCTTGTCGTTGAAGTAATCCCCAATCAGGGCCTCATCCACCGGCAGCTCCTCGATCCGTACCTGAATGCGTTTTACCCGTCCCATCAGGAAGTCCTTGAACGGGGTCTCGGCGTTGTCCGGATAGCGGATGGTGACGTTGATCAGGCTGTCGAACTGCTCGCCCATGGCGGCCAGCGTAAAGGCCAGCCCTGCCGCTTTGGGCGGCATCAGGTGGCGATAGCGGGAGCGGGCGGCATCCCGTTTCTGCTCGGTGAAGCGGGTCCCTTCCACGAAATTGATGACGGTAGTGGGGATATGGCGAAACTTCTCGCAGGCGTTGCGGGTGGTCTCGATATCCTTGCCGCGCAGGTGCGGGTTGCGCAGCAGGAATTCCCGTGAATAGCGGCGCATAAATGGCATATCGAGCCCCCAGCAGGCGAGCCCCAGCAGAGGGATGTAGATCAGCTCGTGCTTCATGAAGAACTTGGGCACCGGCAGCCGATCCCGGAACAGGTGGCCGAGCACCACGATGTCGGTCCAGCTCATGTGGTTGCTGATGATGAGATACCAGCCATCCTTGCGCAGCCGGGTGCTGTCTTCCACCTGCCAGTCGATGCGGGTGGTGAGGCGGATCACCAGCGCGTTGCAGGCCAGCCACAGGCGCATGAAGCGGTTGTTGAGGCGGCTGCAGGCGCGGCCAAAGGCTGGCACCGGCAGCAGCAGTTTGGCCAGCGAAACCAGCAGGATCAGGCTGGCACACAAGGTGGTAAAGAGAATGGTCAGGCCGGCGCTGATGATCAGCACCAGCGGGCCGGGAAGCATGGATAACATGAGTGTTTACTGCGCCTTGGTTGCCAGCAGCTGGTTCAGGGTCTGGTCCTTCTCGTGCCAGACCCCGTTCAGCCACTGCTGAAACTCTTGTTGGAACTCGGGGTCATTGAAGTAATCCCCCACCAGTTTGCGGTCGATCGGCAAATAGCGGATCTGAACCTTGATTTGCCCGACCCGGCCACACATGAAATCCCAGTAGCTGGGAATACCGTCCGGATAGGCGATGGTGACATCCACCAGTTGATGCAACTGGTCACCCATGGCGGCCAGAGTAAAGGCGATGCCGCCTGCGCGCGGATGGAGCAGGTGACGGTAGGGCGAACCCTGCTTCTGATGTTTGCCCTTGGTGAAGCGGGTGCCTTCGACGAAGTTCATCACACTCACTGGAATGTGGCGGAACCGGGCACAGGCTTTACGGGTTGTCTCTATGTCTTTTCCCTTCAGATGGGGATGCTTTTCCAGAAATTTCCTGGAATATCGCCGCATGAAGGGGAAGTCGAGCGCCCACCATGCCAGACCGAGAAAAGGTACCCAAATCAGCTCTTTCTTGAGGAAAAACTTCAGGAAGGGAATTTTTTGGTTAAAAACCCGCTGCAGTACCAGTATGTCGACCCAGGATTGATGGTTGGCAATCACCATATACCACTCATTCCGGCGCCCTTTGTCCACTCCGACCACATCGAAAGGGGTTCTGATGATGGTTTTCTGGATCAGATTGTTGAAACCGATCCAGCAGCTGGCACAGCCATCCAGCAGCAAGTTGCAGAGGGTGCGCCACCCCTTGAGGGGGAGCAGAAGTTTGAGCAGACCCAGCGAGAAGATGGGAACAAACCAGAAGAGGGTGTTGAAAAAATAGAGCAGGGTGGAGAGGCTGCCGCGCAGTCGCTCTATCAGCTTGTTGGGCATGAGTCGGGTCCGTCTTGCTGTCGATAAAGGGCCATCAAGTGGTCAGATCTGTGGCCATAATATCAGCCGATGGCCCGTGAGACCATTCAGAGCCGTTACGGGGTTGGACTCACCCTTTCCCTTCTGTCAGCTGCTGCGCAGTCGCGATAGCAGCCGATCCATGGCCCGGTAGCCGAGCGCCTCGATAAGATGCTCCTTGCCGATAGCGGGTTGCCCGACCAGATCGGCGATGGTACGCGACACCCGCAGGATGCGATGCCAGGCCCTGATGCTGAGCCCCAGCTTCTGAATGGCACTCTCCAAAAATTCGGCATCTTGCGGTGATAGTCGGCAAATATCCTCTATTTCGCGACTATCCAGCAGGTTGTTGAGCTTGCCGTTGCGGCTCAGCATCCGCTCCCGTGCCGCCAGTACCCGATCGCGGATCTGCTGGCTCGACTCCCCTCGTTCTGCCTTGCCGGTCAGACTCCCCTTGGGCAGCAGTGGCACCTCCACCGTCAGGTCGAAGCGGTCGAGAAAGGGGCCGGAGAGCTTGCCGAGGTAGCGCAGGATCTGATCCGGGCTGGAGCGGGTCTGGCCATCGCCATAGTGGCCGCAGGGGCTGGGGTTCATGGCGCCCACCAGCTGGAAGCGGGCGGGGAAATCCACCTGACGGGCGGCCCGGCTGATGGTGATGTGGCCGGTTTCCAGCGGCTCGCGCAGGGAGTCGAGCACCTTGCGCTCGAATTCGGGCAATTCATCCAGAAACAGCACTCCGTTGTGGGCCAGCGATATTTCGCCGGGCCGCGGGTGGCTGCCACTGTAAGATATGGAAATAAGTGCAACACTACGAACGTCGGATCAATGAGTCCACGCAATAAGTGCACAAATTATTGCGACCAAAATCTACTGATTAACTGCAATGAGGATCGCTATGTATACCAATAACTGCGATGACGTACGGCCCAGACAGATGCGTAAGATCAAACCAACACGCCGTAGCGTTTCTGGGTTGTATATGTTCAATGGCCACTCATCTATTGCATACGAATCTACTTTGGAACGTGATTTTTTGATCCGTACAGAGTTTTCTCTGAGCGTACTCGACGTGATTCCTCAACCTGCTCAGATTCCTTTTGTCTCAGCAAATGGACGGACATACACATATACACCGGACTTTCTTATCTATTACCGTCTTGGTAGTTGCAGCTCTTACGATGACTATCCCAAGCCTGTTCTTGTAGAGGTCAAACCCGAGAAAGAATGGCGTAAGCACTGGCGTGAGTGGCTACCAAAATGGAAGGCTGCTTGGCGTTATGCTCGGTCCCAAGGATGGGAGTTTCATATTCGTGACGAGTCCCGAATTAGGGACCAGACGTTCGACAATATCCGCTTCTTGGAACGTTACAAGAGGATGTCATTTTCGGTAGAGGAAAGCCGATGGGTAATTGAGACAGTTCGTCATATGGGGTGTGCAACGATTGACTACCTGCTTGCCCGCCATTTCATGGGCATTTATCGAGCTGAAGGTGTGGCGCATCTTTGGCACTTGCTTGCTACTAGACAGCTGGATTGTGATATCAGCCGACCGCTCAACGAATTCAGCGAATTATGGATCTCCACTCATGAATAAAAATGATGAATTCGACATGCCGAATATAGCATTCGAGCCTAACCGAAAGCGGGTAAAAATTGATGTTGGGCAGTTTGTACAACAGGACAATACCGTTTATCAGATCGCACAGGTTCTTGATTTTGAGTCTGTTATTGGTGTTGCTGTAGAGACTGGACGCAGTGTCCCGCTGAGGATTGGCGATCTGCGATCAGTTGCTGATACCAAGGATACCAAACTTCAGATTGCACAAGACCTTGCAGAAATTTCGGATGAAGGTTGGCAAATCGCACAACAGCGCTTTGCTGCGATAAGTCCGTTCGTTGGTAAATTCCAAATTGGTCGAGATGAGGCAGAACGCCGGGCGAAAGAACTGGGGATTGATCCTTCAACTCTTTACCGTTGGCTACAACGTTACAATGCCTACGGTACCGTGACAGCGCTAATTCCCAAAAAACGAGGCTGGCAGGAAGGAAAAAGTCGCATTTCCCCAGATTGTGACGAGATTATCGAAAAGACGATCAGAGACTATTACCTGACGCTTCAGCGGCCTACTGCCAAGAAGACAATAACGGAGGTTCTGCGTTTGTGTGCCGAACGCGGAATCAAAGCACCAAACCACATGACCATTCGGGCGCGTATCGCTAAGGTTTCAGAGAAGGAACGGCTACGCGGCCGTGGGTTCAAGGAAAAGGCCCAGAATAAATTTCTACCCGTCCCTGGTAGCTTTCCAAATGCCGATTACCCCCTTGCAGTCGTGCAGATTGACCATACACCGGCAGATATAATCTTGGTCGACGATTTATATCGGAAACCAATAGGCCGTCCTTGGATCACGCTTGCAATGGACGTTCATAGCCGTATGGTTACTGGCTATTACCTATCCTTTGATCCACCTTCGGAAACATCCGTCGCTATGTGCGTAGCACATTCTATGCTACCCAAAGATGACTGGCTCTTACTCCATAAGGTTGATACCTCGTGGCCTATTTGGGGGGTTCCCAGAACTATTCACGTCGATAATGGCGCAGATTTTCGTTCGAACAACTTTCAGCAGTCGTGTCTTGCTTACGGTATTAATCTCGAGTTCAGACCGGTCAAACAGCCGCGCTACGGTGGTCATATTGAGAGGATGCTTGGTACCTTATTACGCGAGATCCATGACCTTCCAGGTACCACATTTTCGTCTATCAAGGCTCGTGAAGGTTACGATGCGGATAAGCATGCAGCGATGACCAAGTCTGAGTTCGAGACTTGGTTGGTAACACTGATCTGTAAGGTTTATCACCAGCGTCTACATGCTTCTATCGGGATGACTCCGCTGAAAAAGTGGGAGATTGGCGTTTTTGGTAATAATGATTGTCAGGGCGTTGGTGTGCCACCTAGACCAGGAGACAGGCTAACGATACTTCTGGATTTCTTACCAGCCTTCCGGCGCACAGTACAGACCTTCGGCGTGACTATCGACGGTATGACCTACTATGCCGAGGTACTACGCCCGTGGATCAATATAGAGGATTCGGAAACTAAGAAGAAATTGGCTCTCGTTTTTCGACGTGACCCTCGTGACATAAGTTCTATATGGTTTTTTGATCCAGACCTTCAGCAGTATTTCAAGATCCCCTTCGCTAACCAAGCTCTGCCAGCTATGAGCATTTGGGAATACCAGCAAGCCAAGGAGAATTTGAAACGTGAGGGCGTAGCCAGTGTCAATGAGCCTGGAATTTTACGTGCAATCACGGAGTTGCGAACGTATGTAGAAGAAGCCCAAGAACGAACTAAGAAAGCTCGCCGTCAAGCACAGAGACGTAAAGAGCACGAAAAAAATATATCACCGGCAGCACCACTACCAGTTAAGTCAACCCAGGTGGACGAGTCCTCCCGGCCAGCATTCATAGGCCTCATAGACGGCGACATTGATACTTTTGGAGACATCGCATGAGTCCACTCAAGCACATCCACTCAGATTTTCATCACATCATGTTGCTTTCCGATAAGGAGCGAATTGAGTTTCTGGATGAACCGCGGTGGATTGGTTACAAGACTGCTCAGCAGGTCATGGATACCCTCCAAGGTCTACTGCATAAACCGGTACGGCCACGTATGCCTAATCTCCTCCTCGTGGGCGATTCCAACAATGGCAAAACCACAATTGTTCGACGTTTTTTTGAACTGTGTGGGCAAGGTTATGTCAACGAGGACGCAGATCCAGTGAAGCCCATAATCCTCGCAGAGGCTCCGCCTAGTGCCGATGAAAAAGGTCTATATATTTCCATTTTGGAGCGTTTTTTTACTCCGTACAGGGCAACAGATCCAGTATCTAAACTGCGCTATCAGGTCATCCACCTTTTCCGTGCATGCCATGTTCGCATGCTCATCATTGACGAGTTTCATTCACTACTCACTGGGTCTGCTGTTAAACAGAGAGAGGTAATGAACGCCATCAAGTTGCTTTGTAACGAGCTCGCGATCCCTATCGTCGGCGTTGGGACTCGTGAGGCCGTAAGGGTCTTACACACCGATCCACAACACGCTAGCCGTTTTGATGTCATGAGTTTACCTGTTTGGGAACTGAACCCCGATTTCCAGCGTCTTTTGGCCGACTTCGAGAAGGTGTTACCTCTGAAGAATCCATCCCGGCTTCACCAACCTGAATTGGCCACAGCCCTGCATGCAATTTCCCAGGGCAACATCGGTAACCTCCATTGCCTCTTGGTTGAATGTGCTAAGGAGGCAGTCAAGAGCGGGAAAGAGCACATAGACAAGAACATCATAGAGTGTAAAGCCTGGGTTCGACCTACACGCGGCATCCGAGAGTTGATGGCGTGAGTACCTATTGGGTTGTGTCTGTAGCCATTTTGCCAGATGAGCTCTTTTCTTCTTGGCTTACGAGGGCTGCGTTAGTTCAGGGATGTGACCCATTGGTACTCACGGGTGTGCTCTGGCCTCGCTGGAGGGTCTGGACGAGTGATCCTGATCGTGGTTTGAATGAGGTGCGGCTTTCTACTCTGGCGGGTGTCTCTGGTATTGATGCATTGAGGCTTGAGATGGCAACTCTTCGTCCTATTGCATCGGCAATCACATCGGTATCTCTTGAACACTTGTCTCTCTGGCCATGGATACTTGCGTTGGGATCGAAGAACCGAAAACATCATGGAGGTTTGCAATACTGCCCCTGCTGTTTTCAGGCAGACAGGAAGCCTTACTACCGCCAGCAATGGCGGTTAGCATGGCATACATGTTGTCCGACGCATGGCATACACCTTCTAGACCGGTGTCCCGCCTGTAATGCTCCTTTGGAGCCTCACAGGTTATCAGCAGAAGACGGCCATCTGGCGAGATGTGCTACGTGCAAGTCCGACTTGCGTAAAGCCGATGCCGCAGTGACTCCGATGGCGGCACTCGCTTTCCAGCGTGCTGCCGATCATGTTCTGAAGACCGGACTAGGGGTTTACGGTACAGAGAGTCTTCATACTCACGATTGGTTCGAGCTTTCCCGGTACTTTGTGATGATTCTACGGAAGGCTGCTCTAATGAGGAATGAAGGGCTGTTGACGTTTGTACAAATGCTGGGCGTCAACACCGATAATCTGTGGTCACCTGCAACTGGACTTGCACTTGAGCTTCTGCCCTTTGGAGAGAGGGCGCTGTTGCTCGCTGGAGCCTGGGAAATGCTTAATGCTGGACCTGAGTGCTTTCTTGCCTCAGCCATGGGGGCGCGGCTCACCAAGGAATCACTCCATTATCGGAACCATCAGGTTCCCTATTTGATCGCTACCCTAATCCAAACACTACCAGGAAAAAAAATCACCCGGACACGTAAAATTCAGGATGGTATGGATAGGCCTCGGTCACGCCAAACCGTCATGCGTATGTTCGCTCGCTTGCAACGCAAACTGTAGGTGGTGACTCGGTGCAAGCGGCTCTAATTCTCCTGAGTTGTGATCAGTGCGGTCGGGAAATGATCAAGGCACATCGCATTTACAAGGGACATCGTTACTGCTCGACCTGTTATTCCCGCGTGTTCAAGCGCCGTATTTGCCCGAAATGTGGCGATTTTGCACGGCTTCCTGAGAGTGAGCCGGTCGCAGTGTGCCGAAAGTGTGAGAATGACAGGCCTTGCATTCGTTGCGGAAAAAACAGCTATGCCATAGGCAAGATCACGATCTATGGCCCAGTTTGCAATGCCTGCTCACCATATTTCCGAAAGCCTGAACAATGCGAGGTATGCGGCGTGCTTTCATCAAGGCTTACCCGGCTGAGCCGCCTTGGGGACGACCGCCGAGTCTGTCCAAAATGTGCTCGCGCTGATTATGGTACATGCCAAGCTTGTCGCCGCTATCGGTGGCTACTAGGGACTTCAGATGGTCGGATGTTATGTAAGATGTGCCTTGAGAAGGGTGAGGTGGCTTGCCCTAAGTGCCAGGAAGAGATGCCTGCAGGATATGGTAGTCAATGTCGGCAGTGTTATTGGCGAGGGGTGTTGGAAAAGCGCATCAAGATGGATTGTACAGCCTTTTCATTGCCCAGAATGGCGATGCATTTTGAGGTCTTTGGTCACTGGCTAATGGTTTTGGTGGGCGTAAACAAGGCGGCTCAGACAATCCATCGTTACCTACCATTCTTCATGGAAGTAGAACGTAATTGGAAGGATTTCCCCGAGTTTGCAGTGTTGCTGGCACACTTCGGTACCGCCAAGCTGCGCCACGTGTTTTTACCCATGAGGTGGATGGAGGTAACAGGCCTCGTGGTGCCTGATATGGCGGCAAAGGCTGACGATTCCGATCGCCGGCGTATTACAGCCACACTAGACAAGTTTGCTAAGGGGATGAAGGCTCGAGCGCTCCTTGAGGGCTATTACAAGACTCTCATGAAGAACATGAATGCAGGCAAGATGACATTACACTCGATTAGGCTGGCCCTGTCGCCCGCAGCCGCTCTACTGTGCAAGGCGAGTGAGATGGATCGCATTCCACCGAATCAAAGGGTGCTTGATATCTACCTAGCAAAGCGACCAGGTCAGCGGGCTACCATCTCCGGTTTTGTACGGTATCTACGTGAGGTACACGGCGCCAAGATTGCTTTACCAAAAGCCAATCGTGGTAGAGCATTACGGCAACGGCGAAAGAAGCTAGAAATCGAGCTACTATTACTTATGAGAGCCGGCTGTTACAGCAGTGAGTTAAAAAAGCAGTGGCTATCAGTCTCGTTGGCATATTTTCATGGGTTAAATAGAAAGGTCGGATTCCAGGTTTTGAATAAATATCTTAGTGAGTCTGATGATGGATTGGTTGTTGTGTGGAATAATGAATTATATTGGCTGCCTATGTATCCAAAATGAGTCATAACAATAGGTTATGATACGGAGTGTCTAGATTCACCCATACATAACCCAAAATAATATTGCACCAGAGACCGCTGGGAACCAAGCCAAAAATCTATATAGCGTTAGCCAGCATCGCGCAGTTTCGATATTTGAGTTCAATCTTTCAGACATGTCATCAATATCTTTTTTTAGCTTTTCTGGATAATTGTTTTTATTTCCCTCAAAAGACTGGTCCATCATGTTCTTAGAATGCTTTACTGACTCAAGTTGAGCTGATTGATTTATGATAACGCCAACAACTAGAATCGCAGCAATCAACAGGCCAAAAACAAGCAACATACTAATAAGTAAAGAGCTATCTTTATGAAGCATTGCAACAATCGCTGCAAGAGATACAGGGATCGAGAACAACTTACCAATTAGGTCGCTGGTGATTTTTGAAAGCTGCTCTGCGATTTTTATCTCAGCTTCGGCAATCTCTTTTCTGACTTTATGAAATGCAAAACCACTGAGATAGGTACCCAAATTGTTTTGATATATTTCTGCAAAAGCGGTCCAATTTTCAGAGAGTTTTTTGAATGCAGCCTTTGGCTCCATGCCTTTGACAAATTCATAAATTGAACTATATAGAATGCTTTTCCTTGGTTGGTAGTGAGGGTCTAAAACTGCATCTGATGACAATATAGATGTTAATAAAGACAGGTCGTCAAGATTCGCATTCATAATATCATCGGTAAGTTCAATATCAAGAACTACTGGGTGTGGTGTTTTATCTTCGGTAGATAGGAACACCAATTTATTTTTGTCATCAATTATTTTTGCATCATGATAGTGTGCAAGTTTCGATAGACTTTGCACAAGAGTACATATTTTCTGTAGTTGACAAATCTCAGCGCTCTCTTGATTGTCACTATCAGAGGAGAAAAAAATGTCCCTATCTAAAATATAAAATGAATCTGGTAATTTTAAACTCATCCGTATAGGGGATGTTAAGATGGATGGTACGTCATTATAAAATTTTTCAGAAGAACTTGATGCTAAGCGATAAGATAGGTTAATTATCTCGCCGTCAATCAATTCTCTAGAGTCATCCAGCCGGTCATCTCCATTGCTGGCGGTTGCCCATTTTAGTCTGCCATAACCATTATTGCTCTCCGTGGATGTAGCTATGCGTAAGGCCTCGAAATGAATTCGAGTCTCATCTGAGATAGCAAACGCCCCCTCAAAGACACTATTACACACTGGGGGGCGATTACACGCTCTGTAAATAGCAACTACATCACGTAGAGACATTTTACTTTGCCGTCGGATTGAAATGTTCGTTTAACATATTTTTTAGTCCATCGGGAAGCTCATTTATCACGAGCTTATCTCCAGTAAAGCAATATTTAGCACCATGGTCTTTACCCAGATCATCTTTATCAAAGATGATTTGTAAGTCGTCCCCCTTATACACAATATGTGTCATTTTCTGGAGTTTTGACTTATTGACCACGAATTCATATGGTACACCAATCTCGTCACTATTTAAATGCTCGACAAGATTTTCTGCATGCTTATCTGCACTATCAGCAGGGAAAAATTGCCTCGCAATCTTCTCTATCTCTGAAAGCTTAGCAGAGTCTTGGGTGTCCCGCTTACTTTCAAGGTAGTCATAAAGCTTGGAGCGTAATGGTATTGCGTAGTCTTTTAAGTCATCATTTTGCTTGAAATACGCAACGCTTTCAGTAACAACAGCCTGGGTAGCTCGTGCTGATGGTGCTCCAGCCTGACATCCGAAAGCTAGGATAAAGTAACCCGAAGTTTTATTACTAGCAGGGCTTACAAAACTAAGGTAATTAACGTCTTGTCGCTCTAGGTCATTTGCACTTTGATATTCGCCATATTTTTCAAAGCTTATCTTTGATGCTTGATGAAGGCGACTTAAATCAATATATTCTAAGTCCTCAATACTTAGCTCACCGGTTATTTTATAACCCGGTTTTTGTTTGATCATTGCGGTGATGAAATAACGAATATCATTGCTTATGTAGTCAGCAAATAGTATGTAGCCGCCACTGGCAAGTAATGTGTTCTCTGCTCTTGTAAAGAGCTCATCCATACCCACCAATGATATATCCCGAAAATTATCATCTGTAGAATTTTGAAGGTTATAATATTGGTCAAATGCGGAAGGAAAGTCCCCTTTTCCTTCTCCTGTTTTAAAAACCCCATATTGTGCACTATTGTTTTTCTTTCCGTATAACTCTACAACACCTTCTACCAAACTAATAATAGAAGGATTGGTTGCATCGATAACCTTATCCCTGATTACGGAAGGTTTAATTCCCTCTCTTTGTTCTTTTACCAGTTCATGTATAATTACTTTATTTAAAATGATACCCATTATTGTCTCGCATTGAATTGTTTTTAATGAGGCTACGCCTATCCATTCAGTCAATAGTGTAATATATTTTTACAAGTTAATCCTTAGCTTTCGTAGGGCTAAAAGTACTGTGTTTTCACATGTTACTTCTTCATTTTTGGATTCTGCATGAGAAAAAGTGTCTGCTGTCCCTGGGCATGTACCACTAATTTTTTTAAAAACACCCTCAGCATACCTAATGTTACTAAATAAATCGCCTAGCCATTCATGTAGATCAGATTCATTTTTTAATTTAAATACAAGACCTTGAAATGGTTCTTCAGCTTGATATGTATTGCCATGTTTATCTTTAGTTCTTCTCAGCTTTCGCTGAATCTCAACTATAAAAATTGACATCGAATCAATAACTATTCTTATGACAAGAAAGCCTCGAGCCTGTGTTTTCAATGAGTTAATGTAAACCCAGTTTCGTATGCTAGTCTCTATATCGTCATAAATTGAGAACTCTTTAGCTGGAATAAGTGCAAACTCATCGTGATCTGAGAATGTCTGGTCAGCACAATACCACGAAACAGATTTAACTCTTTGTGGATATTTTTGTTTTAGATATTTCATTGCATTCCACATATCGCGAAGAATACCATGTGTTTCTAGGGTTTGTACTGCATGTATCGATGCATAACCAGTAGAACCATTTGATCCCACTGGCTCTCCCGCAGAATAGTTTGTTGCGTCAAGACCCTCTCCTTTGCTTCCTGCCATAGACTTTGACTCTTTATTCCGAATATCAATCACATATCTTGGCTTTCCGGTAAGAATAAAGTCTTCATCATGAAGTTCAATCGCTGATACGGCATGCTGTGGATCAATATCACCAGTTAGATCAATAATAGATGGTGGTGTTATCAAGTGTTTTCTCGGGGTGCCCGCCCATGCCTTTGGAGTCAAATTTTCTCCTTTGGTTAAGGGGTTGTTTGGATTTTCTCTCGAACGTTCAATATCAAGCCCCCCCGGTTCACCACAACCAACTACATGCAAGGCCAAAAAGCTTTTGCCATCATCAAACGGGATTCCTCTAACAATTAACTTGGTTTTCTCTTGAAACCAAGGATTGATTTTTAAAAATATTGGGCCACGTTTAGACGGATCTTTTTTATTACTAGATGCTGTGCTTATAGTGCTAAAAATTAATTTTGCCTGCTTCTCTGCATATTTGTCATACTTCAGGTGAGCTAAAAACACAACATCGCTATTAACAAAGCGACGTTTAAGTTTTACCTTCCAAACGCCATTAACTTCTGGCTCATTTATGGTGGCATAAAACCTATCGATAACCCCATCACCAGGTACATCCCATGCGTAAGTGGTCAGTACCCTTTTTATTTCTGAAGAGCGACCGTAGCATCGAGAAAAAAACTCTAAGCATGGAATGACTAATTTCCCTTTAGAGGGTAAATCAAATTCAATCATCCAATTGCTGTCTGGCTGATAACCTAACTTGTAAAGTTCTGGAGGGAATGGAGGGGTAATATTGTGACTCTTTGCATAAAAGAAAGAGTTATTTCTATAGTTACCAAATGAAAAATCAACGATAAACTCGGCTTGTTCAAAAATCATTGCGTAATGTGATACGTTTTTTTCCCAAACACTCCCAATTTTTATTTGTCCTAACCAAGTTATAGGAACTTCTTTTTGTGAATAATAGTCACTTAGCATTCCATTCGTTAGTTCTCTGAAAATAATCTTCACATGGGGTTGAGAACCTTTTAATGGATTTGTGTGTACACCATGATACCACCATGCAACTTTCGGCTTGTCATCCTCAAAGAGCTCACCTAGAAGCTTAATAACTTGAGAGTATCTCTTTAATGGGTAAGGGTTTTTTGTTGCCATCACATCGCTCTAAGTATCAAACGCATCCTCATTTCCTTATACTTCGTATTGAATGCTTGTCGCAATAATTTTCATACCATTATTGGTGACTTTGTTCACATCAAGAGAAAATTATCTATGAATAGCACTTGTAGGGGCTTGGGGCTGAACTCAAGCGAGATAAGGATTGAAGATACCCTTCAACCCACTACAATTTGGGGGGTGGGTTAAGATACAGTGCATACCCATACTTGTGGAAATGCAGGAAATGTTATGGAAAAAGAGGTGTTTAGCAGATTTCAAGTGGCTGATTACCTGACTAGCGTCAGGGAGGCAGAAGCTTACATTGAAGCTGCAAAAGAGGAAAATGACCCAGTACTACTGGCTGCAGCTCTTGAGGATGTTCGTCAGGCTATATTGACTAAAAAATCCGAGCAGTCTCATGTGGGCGAGTAATAGAGTTTCATACCAGATCTGACGGTAGGCCAACTTTTCATGGTTTTGAATACCCCATCACGGATGTAATAGTGTTATGCCAACTGGCGAGATCTACGTCCATTGGATAACATCCAAGAGCAATAAAATGTCATACCGCCCTGTTTTATTGTTCCCTGAACCTATTTAACAGAACGTTTGATTATGCTCAGTCAGACCTGTAGGTAGAACAAAGGGGCCAGAGGCCCCTAGGCTGCTAGATTAGTTTTTTATCGTGGTGGATGCCCCTGAACTGTCGAGGCTTTTTTGCTGAAACCTTGGTGTTCCATTGTAGTCCTAAGCTCACACTTCCCGTTACTCAAGCTCTCTCCAATTTCGCCTTCTGTAACCGTAAGTTCTAGGCTAGTCCCATCCCTATGACTTGCCGTCACGAAGCAGCGTTCTTGTGCTGGGAGCTTCTTTTGATCCTTGAAAAACTGAATCAGTGCGTCTTTAGACTCAATACTGGGAATTATGAACACCTCAAATCGAGCTGATGGCGGGCGTTTTGGAGTTACGTGGAAACACCGAATTTCACCAACAGAGGGAACGTATAGCCTGTCACCGTCTCGGCTGTCATAGGCATTAGTCATGGAGATATCCTTGTAAAAAATGAAAATTGGCTTGGCTGGCTAAGGTTTAGCCATGCCAGATTTGAGAACAGCAGGTATATGCCTGTATTCGTAGTACGTGGGTACTTAAAGCAAAGCAAGGAGCTGATGCCGATAAAGCTAGCTATCGGCATCTTTTGCAACGTTGCTTGCATGATTAGGACGTGGCACTTTTTAGACACTAACAGCACAAAAGAGATCGTATCCCTCGCCTGTGGCTGGCGTGAGCATGGTTGTCTGGGAATTCCCCCCGTATTACTGGACGGAGAGGCTGTCGTTCAATAGATATTTGTACCGGATTCAGACGGTAAACCAACGGGGCGTGGCTACGGCCTAAGTAAGGATGAATCTTTATTGCTCGGTATGACACTTTGATACTTGGTATGGCACTTTATTACTCGCCCACATCTCAATACGACAATGATGCTCAATAAGTAGATACCCCCGAGTATTTGTGGTGCCACTCGGTGCTTTTCGATTCGAGGGTCTGACAATGGGTATGTATGAGTTACATCGCAGCTAATTTTAAGGTTGTCGCGAAATATTCTATATATGACAGCCACCGCCCACCAGCGCCACCGCCGAGGCGCTGTGGTGGGGTGTGCGGTATGGTCTGTGGTGCCAGTGGCCGGCGCGCGGAGTGAGGCCCCCGATGGAGTGGATGGCGGCGGTCTGCTGCGCCTCCTGCTCGCTCAGCGGCGGCAGAATGCCGGGCAGACGGCTCGCCAGCATGCTCTTGCCGGTGCCGGGCGGGCCGATGAACAGCAGGTTGTGGCTGCCGGCGGCGGCAATCTCCAGCGCCCGTTTGGCCTGTGACTGGCCGATCACATCCTGTAGATCCGGTACATCGGGCAGGCTCTCCGCGCTTTGTTGATCCGGCAGTGGCAGCTCGTACTGGCCGGCCAGCCAGGCGGTGACGGCCAGCAGTTGGTGAGCGGTGCGCACCTCGGCATCCTGAATAAGGGAAGCTTCGGGGCCGTTCTCCCGCGGTACCAGCAGGGTGCGCCCCGCATCGCGGCAGGCGAGTACGGCAGGCAGTACGCCGAGCACGGGACGAATTTCGCCGGTCAGGGCCAACTCCCCCAAAAATTCGTGATCGAGCAGATATTTTGCGGGTATCTGCTTGGAAGCGGCGAGAATTCCGATGGCGATGGCCAGATCGAAACGGCCCCCCTCCTTGGGCAGATCGGCGGGGGCCAGATTGACAGTGATGTGTTTGCTCGGGAACTCGAAATTGCCGTTGAGCAGGGCGCTGCGCACCCGATCCCGCGACTCTTTCACCGAGGTTTCCGGCAGGCCGACCATGTTGAAGGCGGGCAGGCCGTTGGAGAGGTGAACTTCCACTGTAACTTGCGGGGCCGCGATCCCGAGGCTGGCACGGCTATAAACCACAGCTAATGACATAAATCCCGTCCTTGAGTTGATATATGTTCTGACTAACTGCTTATTGTTGGTTTTTTATTCCATAGTTCCGGCTGAGGAATAGCCAAAATCAGTGGGTTGTCACAGAAAAAAGGCTTGCCCAATAAAAATCACCGTGCTAGTTCTAATAGCCATTCGCGGTAGAAACCGCCCCAATTTCACAGGATTTCCGGTTGTAACTATGAACATGGCCTCCCGTTTCGTCAGCATTATTGTGGTCCTAGTGGTGATTATTATCTCACCGCTCGGGGCTCGTTTAGCTGCACGGAACAAGGGATAGACCCACCACCGGACAGAACGAAACAAGCGACCCCCGAGCCTCACAGCTCGGGGGTTTTTTTTCGACCAAAGGACAGGATTTTCCACATGAACGGCGCGCAGTTTTTGGTACAGGCTCTCAAGAAACAGGGTGTGACCCAGGTGTTTGGTTACCCGGGCGGAGCCATCATGCCGGTCTACGATGCCCTGTATGACGGTGGTCTGGCCCATCAGCTATGTCGCCACGAGCAGGGCGCCGCCATGGCTGCGGTCGGTTATGCCCGCGCCTCCGGTCAGGTGGGGGTCTGCATCGCCACCTCCGGCCCCGGCGCCACCAATCTGGTGACCGGTCTGGCGGAGGCGCTGCTCGACTCGGTGCCGTTGGTGGCCATCAGCGGTCAGGTGCCCTGTGCCGCCATCGGCACCGATGCGTTTCAGGAGGTCGACGTACTCGGCATGTCCCTCTCCTGCACCAAACACTCCTTTATGGTGACTGATGCCGCCGATCTGGGGCGGGTGCTGGCAGAAGCTTTCGCCATCGCCACCGAAGGGCGCCCCGGCCCTGTGCTGATCGATCTCCCCAAAGATGTGCAGCTGGCCGCCGTGCCGCCCCAGAGCCCGCTGTTTGCGGTGGAGGAGCCCGAGCATCTCAATCCGGCCGAGCTGACGGCCGCCCGCACCCTGCTGGCTGCCGCCGAGCGTCCGGTGCTCTATGTCGGTGGCGGAGTGGGCATGGCCAATGCCGAGCAGCAGTTGCGTGACTTTGCCGCCGCCACCGGCATGCCAGCGGTCACCACTCTCAAGGGGATCGGCGCGCTCGACCCCGACAGTACCGTTTATCTGGGCATGCTCGGCATGCACGGCACCAAGGCGGCCAACTATGCGGTGCAGCAGTGCGATCTGCTGCTGGTGGTGGGCGCCCGTTTCGACGATAGGGTGACCGGCAAGCTGGAGGAGTTTGCCCCCGAGGCCAAGGTGATCCATCTCGATGTGGATGCCGCCGAGTTCGGCAAGCGCCGCGCCGCCGAGGTGGGTATCACCACGGATCTCAAGCAGGTGTTGCCACGCCTCGCCATGACTCTCGACATTGCCCCCTGGCGTGAACACTGCGCCGCCATGGCCCGCGAATATGCGTTTCGCTACGACCATCCGGGTCAGGCCATCTATGCCCCGGCTCTGCTCAAACAGCTATCTGCCAAGTTGCCGGAGAGCAGCGTGGTCGCCTGCGACGTGGGTCAGCACCAGATGTGGGTGGCCCAGCACATGCGTTTCACCAGCCCGCGCAACCACCTCTCCAGCGCCGGTCTCGGCACCATGGGTTTCGGTCTGCCCGCCGCCATCGGCGCCAAGATGTCGCGCCCGGAGGATGAAGTGGTGCTGGTAAGCGGTGACGGCTCTTTCATGATGAACGTACAGGAGCTCGGCACCATCCGCCGCGCCCAGCTCAAGGTGAAGATGGTGCTGCTGGATAACCAGCGCCTCGGCATGGTGCGCCAGTGGCAGGAGCTGTTCTTCGACGGCCGCTACAGCGAGACCATCCTCTCCGACAACCCCGATTTCGTCGCCCTGGCTGCCGCTTTCGGCATTCCGGGTGAGACCATCACATGCAAGGAGCAGATAGCCGGAGCCCTCGATCGTCTGCTGGCAAGCGAGAGTGCCTACCTGCTGCATGTGGCTATTTCAGAGGAAGAAAACGTCTGGCCCCTGGTTCCGCCGGGAGTCGCCAACCACCAGATGATGGAGCAACGCCCATGAACCCGCACACCCTTGCCCAGCCAGCATTTGCACAACACACCCTGCATATCCACGCCCAGCCCAGACCCGAAGTGATGGAGCGGGTACTGCGGGTGGTGCGCCACCGCGGCTTCAATCTCTGCGCCTTGAATATGGAGCAGGATTGCCAACAGCTGCGGATCACGGTTACTGTCGAGTCGGTGCGTCCCATCCAGCAGTTGTGGAGCCAGCTGGTGAAGCTGGTGGACGTCTCCCGGGTCGATGCACTGGAACAGCAACCCCGGATCAGAGCTTAAGGAGCCAAGCCAATGTCACAGCCTTCCCAATCCGCCACTCACCCCCAATACATCTGGTTCAACGGCAAACTGGTGCCTTGGCAGGATGCCCAGGTGCACGTGATGAGCCACGCCCTGCACTATGGCTCCTCGGTGTTCGAGGGGGTACGCGCCTACGATACCCCCAAGGGCACCTGCATCTTCCGTCTGCAGGAGCATACTCGCCGCCTGTTCGACTCCGCCAAAATCTACTGGATGGACGTCCCCTACAGCGAGTCCGAAGTGAATGAAGCCTGCCGCACCGTGGTGCGCGAGAACGGCCTGAAGAGCGGCTACCTGCGCCCGCTGGCCTTTGTCGGCAGCGTGGGGCTGGGGCTGCATCCGCCGCTGGATGCCAAGGCTGACCTGATGGTTGCCGCTCTGCCGTGGGGCGCTTATCTGGGGGAAGAGGGGCTGAAAAACGGGGTGGATGTGTGCGTCACCTCATGGAACCGGCTCGCGCCCAACACCATTCCCACCGGCGCCAAGGCGGGCGGCAACTACCTCTCCTCCCAGCTCATCAGCCGCGAGGCAAAGCGCAACGGCTTTGCCGAGGGGCTGGCGCTGGATGTGAACGGCTACCTGAGCGAAGGGGCGGGGGAGAACCTGTTTCTGGTGAAGAACGGCGTGCTGTTTACCCCGCCCGCTACCGCCGCCATCCTGCCCGGCATCACCCGTGACACCATCATGACGCTGGCGCGTGACTTGGGTTACGAGGTACGCGAGCAGGCGTTGCCCCGTGAGGCGCTCTATGTCGCAGACGAAATCTTTATGACCGGCACCGCCGCCGAAGTGACCCCGGTGCGCTCCGTCGATCGGATGAAGGTAGGGGCTGGCAGCCGTGGCCCGGTGACCGAGCGGCTGCAGAACGCCTTCTTCGGCCTTTTCAATGGCAAGACCGAGGACAAGTGGGGTTGGCTGACGCCCGTCAATGACTGATGAGAGAGGGGAGGCGCTGTGCCTCCCCGAGTCGCTTCCGGTGAGTGCTTCCCAGAGGAGTCTTCACCAGGATCGATTCCGATCCACTCGTATCATCACCGCATAACGCATCGAGCCCATATGGGCATTCAGGGAGTAGAGACAATGCCGAAGTTGAGATCCGCCACCACCACCCACGGACGTAACATGGCCGGGGCCCGCGCCCTGTGGCGTGCCACCGGAATGACCGATCAGGATTTCGGCAAACCCATCATCGCCGTGGTCAACTCCTTCACCCAGTTCGTACCGGGCCACGTCCACCTCAAGGATCTGGGCCAGCTGGTGGCGCGCGAGATTGAAGCCGCTGGCGGCGTCGCCAAGGAGTTCAACACCATCGCCGTGGATGACGGCATCGCCATGGGCCACGGCGGCATGCTCTACTCCCTGCCGTCGCGGGAGCTGATTGCCGATTCGGTGGAGTATATGGTCAACGCCCACTGCGCCGACGCCATGGTCTGTATTTCCAACTGCGACAAGATCACCCCGGGGATGCTGATGGCCGCCCTGCGCATCAATATCCCGGTGATCTTCGTCTCCGGCGGCCCGATGGAAGCGGGCAAGACCAAGCTCTCCGACCAGATCATCAAACTGGATCTGGTGGACGCCATGATCCAGGGCGCCGATCCCAAGGTATCGGACGCCCAGAGCGAGCAGGTGGAGCGCAGCGCCTGCCCCACCTGCGGCTCCTGCTCCGGCATGTTTACCGCCAACTCCATGAACTGTCTGACCGAGGCGCTTGGCCTCTCCCAGCCGGGCAACGGCTCCATGCTGGCGACCCACAGCGACCGCGAGCAGCTGTTCAAGCTGGCGGGCCAGCGCATCGTGACTTTGGCCAAGCGCTGGTATGAGCAGGACGATGCTTCGGCACTGCCGCGCAATATCGCCACCAAGGCGGCGTTCGAGAACGCCATGGCGCTGGATATTGCCATGGGCGGCTCCACCAATACCGTGCTGCACCTGTTGGCGGCGGCGCAGGAGGCCGGTGTCGACTTCACCATGGCCGATATCGACCGCATGTCGCGCAAGGTGCCGCAGCTCTGCAAGGTGGCGCCCTCCACCCAGAAATACCATATGGAAGATGTGCACCGCGCCGGTGGGGTGGTCGCCATTCTGGGCCAGCTGGAGAAAGCGGGTCTGGTGCATGGGGATGCCCGTACCGTGCTGGGTTGCACCCTCGTCGAACAGCTCAATGAATATGACGTCAGCCGCCAGCCAAGTCAGGAGGTGGTGGACTTCTACCGCGCTGGCCCTGCCGGCATCCGCACCACCAAGGCGTTCAGTCAGGATTGCCGCTGGCCGGAGCTGGATCTGGACCGTGCCGAAGGGTGCATCCGCTCGCTGGACAACGCCTACAGCCAGGAGGGTGGTCTGGCGGTGCTCTCTGGCAACCTCGCTGTCAATGGCGCCATCGTCAAGACTGCCGGGGTGGATGAGGAGAACCTCACCTTCCGTGGCCCGGCCCGGGTGTTCGAGAGTCAGGAGAGCGCGGTGAACGGCATCCTCGACGGTACCGTGAAAGCGGGCGAGGTGGTGGTGATCCGCTACGAAGGGCCGAAAGGGGGCCCGGGCATGCAGGAGATGCTCTACCCCACTACCTATTTGAAATCCATGGGATTGGGCAAGGCGTGTGCCCTGATTACCGACGGCCGCTTCTCCGGCGGCACCTCGGGTCTCTCCATTGGCCACGTCTCGCCGGAGGCCGCTTCCGGCGGCACCATAGGTCTGGTGGAGGATGGCGACATCATCAGCATCAACATCCCGGCCCGCAGCATGGTGCTGGAGGTGGCCGATAGCGTGCTGGCTGCCCGCCGCGTCGCCGTCGAGGCTCGGGGCTGGAAGCCGCTCGATCGTCAGCGTCAGGTCTCCTTTGCCCTGCGCGCCTACGCCATGTTCGCCACCAGCGCCGACAAGGGCGCGGTGCGCGATCGCACCCTGTTGGGGGAATAAATCATGGTCTCTGCGGCTGATTATCTACGCAAGGTGTTGCTCTCTCCCGTCTATGAGGCGGCGCGGGTCACCCCCTTGCAAACCCTGAAGAAACTCTCCGAGCGACTCGGCAACCATGTCAGCCTGAAGCGGGAGGATCTGCAACCGGTCCACTCCTTCAAGCTGCGCGGCGCCTACCACAAGATCGCCACCCTGACCGAGGAGCAGAAGGCGCGCGGCGTTATCGCCGCCTCTGCCGGCAACCACGCGCAGGGGGTCGCCCTGTCGGCCGCCAAGCTCGGCATCAAGGCGATCATAGTGATGCCCAAGACCACGCCGGACATCAAGATCGATGCGGTGCGCCGTCAGGGCGGCAACGTCATGCTGTTTGGCAACAGTTTCGACGAGGCCTACGGCGAGAGCCGCCGCCTCGCCACGCTTGAGGGCTACACCCTGATCCCGCCGTTTGACGATGTCGAGGTGATCGCCGGGCAGGGCACCATCGGCAAGGAGCTGCTGGAGCAGGATACCCATCTCACCCACGTCTTCGTGCCGGTGGGTGGCGGCGGACTGGCCGCCGGGGTGGCGGTCTACATCAAACAGCTGCTGCCGGATGTGAAGGTGATCGGGGTGGAGGCGGAGGGCTCCGCCTGTCTCAAGGCCGCGCTGGCGGCCGGCGAGCCGGTCAATCTGGAGCGGGTCTCGCTGTTTGCTGACGGTGTAGCGGTCAAGCGGATCGGCGAGGAGACCTTCCGCCTGTGCAACCAGTATCTGGACGAGGTGGTGACCGTCTCCAACGACCAGATCTGCGCCGCGCTGAAAGACATCTTCGATGACTGCCGCGCCATTGCCGAGCCGTCGGGCGCCCTGTCGCTGGCGGGCCTCAAGGCCTACAGCGAGCGGGAGCAGGTCAAAGGGGGGCGGATGGCGGCCATTTTGTCCGGCGCCAACGTCAACTTCCACAGCCTGCGCTACGTGTCGGAGCGCTGCGAGATCGGCGAGAAGCGCGAGGGCATGCTGGCGGTGACCATCCCCGAGCGCAAGGGGGCCTTCCTCGACTTCTGCCGTCAGCTCGGGCCGCGCATGGTGACCGAGTTCAACTATCGCTACGCCGATGCCGAGCAGGCGTCGCTGTTCGTCTCGGTGCGCCTCACCGGCGGTGACGAGGAGCTCGGCCAGATCATCGATCAGCTCGGCGGCAACGGCTACCCGGTGGTCAACATGACCGAGAGCGAGCTGGCCAAGAACCACGTGCGCTACATGATTGGCGGCCGTCCGGCCCGGCCCCTCGGCGAACGTCTCTACAGCTTCAAGTTTCCGGAGCAGCCTGGCGCTTTGATGCGTTTTCTCGAGACCCTGGGCTGTCGCTGGAACATCAGCCTGTTCCACTACCGCAACCACGGTGCCGACTACGGCCGGGTGCTCTGTGCGTTCGAGCTGCCGGACGAGGACGTGGCCGCCTTCCACGACTACCTGCACGAGATTGGCTACGGCTGGAAAGAGGTGAGCGACGACCCTGCCTACCGACTGTTTCTGGCCAGTTGATGGCGCGATCGCGATGAAGAAGGAGGGAGACGTTGGCCTCCCTTTTTTATTGGCAGGCCACTAACTGGCTGTTTTTAGCGCAGATATTGCAGGCAAGTTCACACTCCTGATGGCTTGGTCATTTGAGGCTGGCAGTGGATGGGATAACCTGAATGCGGCGAGGCCGCCTGACGGCTTCACACAGGGAGAGTGCGCATTCAGGCGCCTAAACGACTTATTGCAGAGGCTGAACATGAATAAATCGATGCTTGCCGTGTTGGTCGGCGGATTGCTGGCTGCGGGCGCCGTGCAGGCGGCTGCTCAGGACAACACCTGGTATGCCGGTGGCAAGGCCGGTTGGTCAAACTACTACGGTGTAGATAAAAACCAGGATATCGCCAGTGCCTTCAATGCTGTAGGCAACAACAGCGAGGACAAGAACGATCTGGGGTTGGGTGTATTCGCCGGTTACCAGCTCAATCCCAATCTCGGGTTTGAACTGGGCTACGACTGGCTCGGCAAGTACAAGATGAGTGGCGGCAGCGGGGTGACGACACTCGATGGCGAGGCGAAGAGCCAGCTGGTACAGGCCACAATGAAGATCAGCTTCCCGGCGACCAGTGCTCTTGATCTCTATGGTCGTCTGGGTGGTGGCTATGCCTGGACGGATAGCAAGATCAGCTTTGGCGGCGCGAGCGATACCGGCAAGAAACATGGTGCCGCCTTTGTCGGGGCGCTGGGGGCCGAGTACACCATCGACCAGAACTGGGCGGCGCGGCTGGAGTATCAATACACCACCCCGCTGGGCGACACCTCCATCGATCGTTCAGGCATCGAGCTGGACAACGGCTTGCTGGCGTTTGGCATGCTCTATCGTTTCGGCCAGCAAGGGGAGGCCGCCCCGGCTCCAGCTCCGGTAGTTGCCGCCCCGGCTCCGGCCGTGGTGGTAGCACCCAAGGAGTTCAGCCTGAGCTCCGACGTGCTGTTCGAGTTCAACAAGGCGACCCTCAAGCCGGCCGCCAGCGAGGCACTTGACGCTCTGTTCAGCCAGATCGTGGCCGCCAATCCGAAGGACGGAGTGGCCACCGTGATCGGCTATACCGACCGCATCGGTTCCGACAATTACAACCTCGCCCTCTCCGAGAAGCGGGCCCAGAGTGTGGCCAGCTATCTGGTGGCCAAGGGACTCTATGCCGACAAGGTTCGGGTCGAGGGGCGTGGCAAGGCCAATCCGGTGACTGGCAACAGCTGTGCCAGCCACTCCAAACAGGCGCTGATCGCCTGTCTGGCGCCGGATCGCCGGGTCGAAGTCCATCTGGAAGGGGTTTCCCATCCGGCTCAATAAGATGGCAAGAAAAGCGGGAGGCCTGGCCTCCCGTTTTTTTATGGACAACAGGTCGTGCAAGACAATGAATCAGCGAATATTTTCGATATGGAAAATATCGGTGATATGGGAGGTAAATAAATAGATGAAAAAATATCGATTTAAACTTTGCTCCCGCAGAGCCTTTTGGTTAGAATCCCTGCGTGTTATCAACAGATGGATGAATATTATGGACTGCGACAGTTGTAGCCGATTGCAAATCGCGATGCGGGTTTACCAGAGCTGAGGCCGAATATTCTCTCTTTTCCTCCTCACTCTGATTGCTCGAACGTAGCATTAGAGTGCAGCATTTCAATGAGTCACCAATGACTCCCGCAACAGCCAAGGCCCCGTTTTAACAGGGATTGCCGTTGCAAACCGGATTGTTCCACTCATCTGCGAGCCGCACCGCCTCGCGAATCATGTAATCGCACGCTTCATCGTCGCCCCTGTTGCGCCGCAAGTCCGTGTTGCCGTCGAGCAGCATCTGACTGGCCGCTGTGCAGCCGGAGCGCGAGCGGGCGTCGAAGAACAAGATGAATTCTACCATATTGAAAACGGCTCTGTTTTCGATAGGCGTGGTTGCAAATAAATATATATTGGATGTGTGTGAAATATATATTTGGTGGTTTTTATTTTCCGCTGAAATATATTCCATGGTCTGTCACTTCTCTGTGAATGGCCAAATGAAATATGCCTGATATTATTTGACTCGCGCCATTATCTTGTAGTTCGCAATTGTTATCCTGATTTTCATTATCACTTACTGACACTGCTGGCGGATACCCATATCCGGCCATGTGCCCTGGCAAACTCGGAGGAAAATCGATGACCGAAGAGCCCAAACCTAGACCCTCGGGGTCCACGCCTCCCCACTCCTGATCCCCCTGCGGGGACGGGATGCGGTGTCCTGACCCCTGATCTGACCCAACCATGCTGGTTAGCGCGACGGCAGACATTTGTCTGACGGGCCGCCCCGTGCGCGGCGATTGAGCGCATCGGCAGCGTGTTGGGTTCACAGCCTTCGATATCAGTACTGACGCCAGGCCAAGCCCGCGACGGGGCCCGCTTGCGCGTAAAAATCAGGATAAAGAGTCATGAAACAACAACATACCGCCAGCCGGCACAAGCAGAAGGGCTTTGTTGCGCCGGGCACGCAGAGAGAGAAAATATCCTCCCGGGTGCTCGACGAGGCCGATAAATCCCTCGAGTACACCCTCACCGCCGTGCGCAGCAACATCGACGGTCTGACCGCGACCGAGGCAGCCAACCGGCTGGCCGAGTTCGGTCTCAACGAGGTGAATCACGACAAGCCGCCCCATGCGCTGATCCAGCTGCTGCAGGCGTTCAAGAACCCCTTTGTAATGGTGCTGATCGCGCTGGGTCTGGTCAGCTACGTCATGGATGTACTGATGGCCGAACCGGGTGACGAGGATTGGGTCAAGGTGATTATCCTCGGCGTGATGGTCAGCCTGAGCGGCCTGCTCCGTTTCTGGCAGGAGTATCGCTCCGCCAAGGCGGCCGAGGCGCTCAAGTCACTGGTACGCAATACCGCCACCGTGCAGCGCCGTCCCTCGCCGGGGGCGACACCCCAGCGCAAGGAGGTGGCGATGACCGAGCTGGTGGTCGGTGACATAGTGCACCTGCAGGCGGGGGATATGATCCCGGCCGACATCAAGCTGATCGAATCCCGCGATCTCTTCATCAGCCAGGCAGTGCTGACCGGCGAAGCGCTGCCGGTCGAGAAGTACGACACCTTGGGCGCCGTGGCCGGCAAGTCGGCGGAAGGCACCGGTGCTGGCGATGGCGGGATGCTCGATCTGCCCAACATCTGCTTTATGGGGACCAACGTGGTGAGCGGTACCGCCCGCGCCGTGGTGGTGGCCACCGGCAGTGATACCTACTTCGGTTCGCTGGCCCGCAACGTGGTGAGTCACAAGCGTATCGAAACCAGCTTCGATCGCGGCGTAAACAGCGTCACCAGGCTGCTGATCCGCTTCATGCTGGTGATGGTGCCCATTGTCTTTATGCTCAACGGCATCAGCAGTGGCGACTGGATGTCGGCGCTCACCTTCGCGCTGGCGGTGGCGGTGGGCCTTACCCCAGAGATGCTGCCGATGATTGTCTCCGCCAACCTGGCGCGTGGCGCGGTGGCCATGGCCAAGCGCAAGGTGGTGGTGAAGCGGCTCAACTCGGTACAGAACTTCGGTGCCATGGACGTGCTCTGCACCGACAAGACCGGCACCCTGACCCAGGACAAGATCATCCTCGAGCACCACTACGATGTGCGTGGCAACCGGGACGACCGGATCCTGCAGCTGGCCTGGCTCAACAGCTTTCACCAGAGCGGCATGAAGAACCTGATGGATATCGCGGTGATCGAACACGCCGATGCCCTGGGTGAGAGCTGCAAGCCGGCCAACTATGGCAAGGTGGACGAGCTGCCGTTCGACTTCGTGCGCCGTCGTCTGTCGGTGATAGTGCAGGACGATCTGGGCCAGCAGCTGATGGTCTCCAAGGGGGCGGTGGAAGAGATGCTGGCCGTCTCCGGCCATATCGCCGATGGCAAGGAGATCCGCGCACTGACCGACGCCGATCGCCGTGCCCTGTTGCGCCAGAGTGAGGAGTTCAACGCCGAGGGCTATCGGGTACTGATCGTGGCAACCCGCGAGATCCCGGCGGGCGAGCGCAAGCAGAGCTATCGCACCAGTGACGAGGTCAATCTGGTGGTGCGCGGCTTCCTCACCTTCTTCGATCCGCCCAAGGATTCGGCTGCACCAGCCATCCGCGCGCTGAACGACTATGGCGTGGCGGTCAAGGTGCTGACCGGTGACAACCCCATCATTACCAGCAAGGTGTGTCGCGATGTGGGGCTGGAGCCCGGCGTGCCGCTGCTCGGTAAGGATATCGAAGGGATGGACGACGTGGCGCTCTGCGAAGCGGTCAAACAGACCACCATCTTCGCCAAGCTCACCCCGCTGCAGAAGTCGCGGGTGGTGAAGGCACTGCAGGCCAACGGCAACACCGTTGGTTTCCTCGGTGACGGCATCAATGACGCGCCGGCGCTGCGGGATGCGGACGTGGGGATCTCGGTGGATAGCGGTGCCGACATCGCCAAGGAGACCGCCGACATCATCCTGCTGGAGAAGAGCCTGATGGTGCTGGAGGAGGGGGTAATCAAGGGGCGCGAGACCTTTGGTAACATCTTGAAGTACCTCAACATGACCGCCAGCTCCAACTTCGGCAACGTATTCTCGGTGCTGGTCGCCTCCGCCTGGCTGCCCTGGGCACCCATGCTGGCGATGCAGATGCTGATCCAGAATCTGGTGTATGACGTTTCCCAGATGCTGCTGCCGTGGGACAAGATGGATCCCGAGTTCCTCAAGCGGCCGCGCAAGTGGGAGGCGAGCAACATCAAGCGCTTCATGCTCTGGCTTGGCCCAACCTCGTCGGTGTTCGATATCAGCACCTACTGCCTGATGTGGTTTGTGTTCGGTGCCGGGGCCCTCTATGCCACCGCCAACGGCAGCATGGATCCGCTGGTCAACGGTCAGGCCATCATGAACTCCGGCTGGTTTATCGAGGGGCTGGTGTCGCAGACGTTGGTGGTACATATGCTGCGTACCCGCAAGATCCCGTTCCTGCAGAGTACCGCTACCCTGCCGGTGCTGCTCTCCACCTCGATCGCCATTGCCATCGGCTGCTACCTGCCGTTCTCGCCTGTAGCTGAGCACTTCGGCTTCATCACTCTGGATGGGCCCAAGTACTTCATGTGGCTGGTGATCACCATGCTGGCCTACATGGGGCTGACCCAGACCGTCAAGACCATCTACATCAAGCGCCACGGCCAGTGGTTCTGATGACGTGCTAGCTGACGGGCCGGTGTGATCCCGGCGCGACAGAAAAAAGAGAGCCAGCCCGCGCAAGCGGACTGGCTCTCTCTATTTGGTGTGACCCGACTCCCTTGTTGGCGAGTACCGGTCTGTGGCTCAGAGCTTGAACAGCGGGCGCAGGCGAATACCGATCAGGCTGCCGGCGAGGGCCATCAGCATCCAGACCCAGCCGTGCAGGCTGCCGGAGGCGGTACCGTCGAAGAAGCCGCCGAGGTTGCAGGCGCTGTACATGGCGCCCATCCCCATCAGCAGGCCGCCGAGGATGGATGCCAGACTGTTGCCGATCCGCATCGGGGCGAAGTTACCACCACCGTTAATGCAGCGCGCCAGCATGGCCCCCAGAATGCCGAGCCAGAACATGCCGACCATGGGATTGATGAAGAGTGGCTGGGCCAGCTTGGGGTTGCCCTCGAACAGGCCGAACAGAGAGGCGCCGCGCAGCGCCATGTCATAGACGGCGCCGGTGATGGTCCAGGCCGAGCCGTGCAGGGCGACGACAGTGGAGTTGAGTATGGCGATGATGATGCCGCCGGTCAGCACGGTGAAGCGGCCATCGCGCCAGAACAGATTGCCGCCGCTGAAGAGGGGCTTGAGCTCGCCGGTGCGCTTGAGTTCGCTGTTGCGAAACAGCAGGAACAGCGCGGCGACCAGCGCCAGGTTGAGCAGCATGCCGCTCCAGATATTGCCGGTCAGATCCTTGGCCAGCACTACATGGCTGGAGAAGGTGGCCTCCAGTTCGGGGCGGAACTGGTTGCTGATGAGGGTGCCGATGCCGTAGCAGATCAGCACCAGCCAGAAGCGGGGTTGCCCCTCGCCGCAGCAATAAAGAGTACCGGTGGCACAGACGCCTGCCAGTTGCATACCGATGCCGAACAGGAAGGCACCGACGATGAAAGGAATGCCGATAGCCATCACATTACCCACCATGGCATCGCCAAACAGGGCGTGACTAAAGGAGAGGAAGGTGGTGAATAGCAGAATTTCGATGGCGATGGTGAGCAGGTGAACCCGCACATAGTAGCTGTTGCGCTTGGTCAGCATCTCGCGCCAACCGAACACGATGCCGAAGCGGCTGAAGGAGAGGGTGAAGCCGAAGCCGAATCCGATCAGGGCCATCAGAGCCCATTTCATACCAAAGGTGTTGCCGAGCCAGAGTAACGCTCCCCCCGCGATTGCCACGATGGGGAGCGACCATTTTCGATTCATGCCAGTTGATCCTTGTAGTTGGTTATTGGAGGGGCGGATCCTATTCCCTCAGGGAGTCCAACACCACCCATTTTGCCAATGATTGAAAAAATGGGCGGTGGAGTCGCTCGGCTATGGCCGACCGGGTGATTCAGTGCTGCAGAGTGTCGAGATGGAAATGACGGGTCTGTTTGGTCAGGATGCGGGCATGCTGGGCCACCATGGTCGCCTCTTCGGCGGCGTGGCTGGCGTTTTGATTTACCTCGGTTGCCAGTCGGGACAGTTCGCTAACCTGATGATGGATCCCCTGCACAAGCCGGGTTTCATCGCCTATCAGCTGATCGACCTGAGCGATGCGCTGGTTGATCTCCTCGCAGCTCTGTTCTATCCGGGCGACGCTCTGGCGTGCTGTCACCGCGTTGGTGACCGCCTGTTCGACCCGAGTCAGTTCGGTATCCATCTCGTTGGCGGCGCGCTGGCTGACATCCTGGATCTTGCCGATGATGGTATTGATCTCGGTAGTGGCGCTGCCGGTGCGGGTCGCCAGCGAGCGGACTTCATCGGCCACTACGGCAAAACCGCGCCCCTGTTCGCCTGCCCGGGCTGCTTCAATCGCGGCGTTGAGCGCCAGCAGATTGGTCTGCTCCGCAATATCGTGAATGGCGCCAGCCAGCCCGGCAATCTGCTGCGAGAGGCCAGCCAGATCTGAAATGGTGCTGGATACCCGCTTCACTCCAGTGGCTTGCTCCTCGATCACCTGCTCCACGGTGCGCATGGCGCGCGATGCTTCTTGTGCCCGCTCGGCTGACTGGAGGGTTCGGTCCCCCACTTGATGGAGTTGGCTACCCGCCTGCTCGATGGAGTTAGTGAGCTGTTCGATAGCCTGTTCGATATGTTGAGCTGCCCCGACCTGCGCCTGGCTGTCATCGGTGTACCGTTGTGCCATCGACGTCAGGTTTGTGGCACGATCATCGAGAGTGCTGGCGCTGCGCTGCAGCGACTCGACCAGGGTGGCAAGCTGATCGCGCATGGTTCCGATCTGGCGGATTAGCTCGCCGATGGCATCGAGGCCAGGTTCCGGCATGGGACGGTTCAATTCCCCTTCGGCAATGGCGGCGGTAGCCTTGCCGGCGGCCATCAGGCGCTGCTGGGTGGGTCGCCCCAGCCAGAAGATGAGTCCGCCGCCCAGCAGAGCAGCGCACAGCAACAAGCCATAGCAGAGCCGGGTTGTACTGGCGAGATGGGCCATCTGCTCGGCGGCATACTGGTTGCCGCTGATGACGGTGGCATCTACTCCGATCCGGTGGGCGTTATAGAGGGTTCGCAGGCGTGCGGCGATGGCACCCGCCTGTACCAAATCGCCTGTCTTGATTGCGGGTACAAATTGCGTATTGAGCAGTTGCCAGAACAGCTCCCCCTGCTGTTTCTGTTCCCCCAATAGCAGCAGCTTGAGTGGCTCGTTCAGGTTGCTCTCCTGCCAGAAGCGGTTGCGCTCTTCGAACTCTTTTTGCAGGCGTGCGAGAGTCTGTAGCAACCCCTCCCGCTCCTCCGGTTTGGCATGGAGCAGGGTATAGACCTGCAGTTGGGATTCGATGAGATAGAGCGGAGGTGGCAGGATGTCGGCGACCACGTCCTTGCCTTGTCCCATCTGATCGGCTGCACTTCTGACTGAATAGAGGCCAAAAAAGCTGATGGATATCAGCACGATAATGACCAGCACCCCAAGCAGCTGGCTAAAGAGCAGTGAACGATCGTGAATTTGCCTGAACATGATGCCTCCATGCGGTGTTGTCCATGGATAGCATAGCTTCATTATCAGGAAGGTGATTCAATCGTGACTGGCGTGAGATGACGAGAAAAATTCTGCTGCCGAGGTTTGCCCCGGCACGACGGCCGGGGCAGGATGACAGGGTTTACTCTTTGGTCGGTGCAGACTTGGTGTTGCCGCTGCGCAGCCCATCCAGCGTAAAGATCACCAGTGCGCTCCAGATGCAGGCGAAGGTGATGAGCTTGTCCATTGCCAGCGCCTCACCGTAAAGGGTGACGGCCAGGATGAACATCATGCTGGGGCCTATGTACTGGAAGAAACCCAGGGTGGAGAGCTTGAGCCGGGTGGCGGCTGCGGTGAAGCAGAGCAGGGGAGCCGTAGTGACGGCGCCGGCGGCGATCAGCAGCAGGTTGAGCTGCCAGCCGTTCTCCGTCATGTGGCTGGTCGGGCTGTCGGCGATGCCCCACAGGTAGAAAGCGGCCGCAGGCAGCATGATGAGCGTCTCCAGCAGTAGGCCGGTGAGGGCATCAAGGGCCAGCTTTTTGCGCACCAGACCATAGAGGGCGAAGCTCGACGCCAGCACCAGCGCGATCCAGGGCAGGGAGCCGAAGGCGATGAGCTGGATTGCCACACCGATAAAGGCGAGGGCGACCGCCCACCACTGCAGGCGGCGCAGCTTCTCGCTCAGAAACAGCATGCCCAGCAGCACGTTGAACAGCGGATTGATGTAGTAGCCGAGGCTGGCATCCAGCATATGGCCGTTGTTGATGGCCCAGATGAACAGCAGCCAGTTGCCTCCCACCGTGAAGGAGGTAAAGGCGAGGGTAAGCAGCACTTTCGGCCGACGCAGCACCGCCTGCACCTTGTGCCACTGGCGGCCCAGCAGTACCAGCACCATCAGCAGGGCGCATGACCAGATCACCCTGTGGGTGAGGATCTCGATGGCCGGCACGGCGGCAATGGTTTTGAAATAGATCGGGGCTATGCCCCAAAGGGTATAGGCGCTCAGGGCGTAGATGATCCCCTCGCGCTGGGTCTGTTGCGACATGCAGATAGCCTTCACTGGAGTGCGGATGTTGGAAAAACATCGCAAAAAATCAGTGTAGCGATCCTTGTGCGGGGAAAGAAGCGAATAAAGCGCAGTCTGGGGGAGGAGGGGGATCAGCCTTTACCGCGGCGGATCTTGTCCACATCCATCAGCAGCCACAGCATCAGGGCGATAGCGGAGATCCAGGGGCCCCAGGTCACGTAGGCCTCGCCGTGCCCCAGCACGAAGAACAGCAGGGGCAAACCGATCACTAGAAACAGGACACTTCCCAGAAAAAATAGCATTTTTGTCTTTATATTTAATGGCTTGCTTATTTGATGATTATATCGATTGTGCCGCCTGATGGAAGACCGAAATGCAAAAGGGGGGATTTCTCCCCCCTTGCTGATGATGATGGCTGTTTATCCCCTTATTCGAGCTGGATCCAGGTACTTTTCAGCTCGGTATATTTCTCCAGCGCGTGCAGCGACTTGTCGCGACCGTTGCCGGACTGTTTGAAGCCGCCAAACGGCATGGTCATGTCGCCGCCATCCCAGTTGTTGACGAAGACGGTGCCGGCGCGCAGGGCGCGTGAGCCCTTGACCGCCTTGTTGAGATCCGCTGTCCAGATTGCCGCGGCCAGTCCGTAGTCAGTATCGTTGCCGAGCGCGATAGCCTCCTCCAGCGTATCGAAGCCGGTCACAGCCAGCACCGGGCCGAAGATCTCCTCGCGGAAGATACGCATCTGCGGAGTGACTTCATCGAAAATAGTGGGTTCGATATAGAAGCCGCCGCTCACTGTGTTGGTGCGGTTGCCGCCCAGCAGCAGCTTGGCCCCCTCCTGTTTGCCAATTTCGATATAGCGCAGCACCTGCTCCATCTGGATGTGATCCACCATGGCGCCGATGCGGGTAGCGGGGTCGAGCGGGTTGGCCGAGATCCACTCGCGGGCATGGGCCAGCAGTCGCTCCATAAATTGCGGCTTGATGCTGTTTTGCACCAGCAGCCGGGAGGCTGCGGTACACACCTCGCCCTGGTTGTAGAAGATGGCACCTGCGGCGCTTCTGGCGGCAGCGTCCAGATCGGGCACGTCAGCCAGAATGATGTTGGGGCTCTTGCCGCCGCACTCCATAAAGGCGCGCTTGAGGTTGGACTTGCCAGAGCACTCCACCAGATGCTTGCCGATTTTGGTGGAGCCGGTGAAGGTGATGCAATCCACATCCATGTGCATGGCCAGCGCCTCGCCTACGGTATGGCCAAAGCCGGGCAGCACGTTGAATACGCCGTCGGGAATACCCGCCTCCTTGGCCAGACCCGCGATGCGCAGGGCGGTCAGGGGGGACTTTTCGGAAGGCTTGAGGATCACCGAGTTGCCGGTGGCGAGCGCCGGGCCCAGCTTCCAGCAGGCCATCACCAGCGGGAAGTTCCAAGGCACGATGGCGGCGACCACCCCGAGTGGTTCGCGGGTCACCAGCGCCAGAGCGGACTCCTCGACCGGTGCGACCTGATCGTAAATCTTGTCGATCGCTTCGGCGTTCCAGGCGATGCAGTTGGCAGCGGCCGGAGCGTCATAGCCCATGGCATCGCCGATGGGTTTGCCCATGTCCAGCGACTCCAGCAGCGCCAGCTCCAGTTTGTTGAGGCGCATCAGTTCGGCGAAGCGCTGCATGATCTGCTTGCGCTGTTTCGGTGGCAGGCCGCTCCAGCGTTTATCATCGAATGCGGCACGAGCGGCCTGTACCGCCAACTCGGCATCGGCGGCGTCGCAGGCGGCCACTTTGGTCAGCAGCTTGCCGTTGGCCGGGTTGATGCAGTCGAAGGTGGCGCCATTGATGGCATCCCGATAGCTGCCATCGATAAAGGCTTGCGAGGGCAGGGTCAGGTGGGAGGCCTTGTGTTGCCACTGGGCCAGGGTCAGGTCACTCATGTTCACTCCTTGAACCGGCAAAAGTCACTATCCGCGTATCAATATGCTAAACATCCTGCCGCTTGTAAATCCATTATGTAACAATTCATTAAACATTGGGCTGTTTTTAACCGATGCCAGTCAGTTAGAAACTGGCGGGAGTATTGGCTGAAATCAGCACGCACTCCTGCTCGCCCACGTTGCGAAAACGGTGGGGGGTTCGGCTGTCGAAGTAGTAGCCATCGCCCGGCGTCAGCAGGTAGATCTGCTCGCCGACGGTCACCTCAACCTCGCCCTTGATGACGATGCCGCACTCTTCACCCTCGTGGCTCAGCATGTCGTCACCGGTGTCGGCTCCGGCAGGCAGGATCTCCTGCATCATGCCGATGGCGCGGTTGGCACGGCTGTGGCCTACCAGTCGGTAACTGATGGGATGGGTGCCGAGATCCGGCATATCGGCGGCGCGAAAGACCACTTCGGAGTCCATTTCGGTCTCGTCGGTAAAGAAGCTGGCCAGCGACATGGGGATCCCTTCCAGCACCTTGCGCAGGGAGGCAACCGACGGGCTCACCTGATTTTTCTCGATCTGGGAGATGAATCCGTTGGTTACGCCGGAGCGTTTGGCCAGCTCGCGCTGGGAGAGGCCGGCTTTGGTGCGAACCGCCTTGAGGCGGTGGCCGATATCCATCGATAGACACTCCTTGACTGTTTACTATTATTAAATTTGTGTTAAATATCTTATACCACCCCGTTCAGCACAGCTAGTTGGGGTGAGATCAGATAGGGCCATAATGAGCCCTTTTTTAAGAATTCAGGTGTTTAATTTAATAGGCAATGGCCGATAGTTGCTAAACACCTTAAGGATGAGGTGACCATGAAACCGATCAGCGACATCAATACCCCCTCCGACATGTCCGCCTTCTGGATGCCGTTCACCGCCAACCAGCAGTTCAAGGCGGCGCCGCGCATCCTGAAGTCGGCGGAGGGGATGTATTATCACTCAGAGGATGGCCGCAAGATACTGGATGGCACAGCCGGACTCTGGTGTTGCAACGCGGGCCATGGTCGGCGCGAGATTGCCGAGGCGGTCTCCCAGCAGATTTCCCACCTCGATTTCGCCCCCACTTTCCAGATGGGCCACCCCCTGCCGTTCGAGCTGGCCAACAAGCTGGTGGAGATCGCCCCCAAGGGGTTCGGCCATGTCTTCTATACCAACTCTGGCTCCGAGTCGGTCGATACCGCGCTCAAAATCGCGTTGGCATGGCAGCGGGCGCGCGGTCAGGGCACTCGCACCCGGCTGATTGGCCGCGAGCGTGGCTATCATGGGGTCGGCTTCGGTGGCATCTCGGTGGGGGGCATTCCCGGCAACCGCAAGTGGTTTGGTTCCCTGCTGACCGGGGTGGATCATCTGCCCCATACCCTCAATATCGCCAAGAATGCCTTCACCAAAGGACTGCCCGAGGAGGATGTGGCGCTGGCCGACGAGCTGGAGAAGATCGTCTTTCTGCACGATGCCAGCAATATCGCGGCGGTGATCGTCGAGCCCATCGCCGGCAGTACCGGCGTGCTGATGCCGCCTAAAGGCTACCTCAAGCGGCTGCGCGAGATCTGCACCAAGCACGGCATCCTGTTGATTTTTGACGAGGTGATCACCGGTTTCGGTCGCCTCGGCTCCGCCTTCGCCGCCCAGGAGTTCGATGTCATTCCCGACATGATCACCTGCGCCAAGGGGCTGACCAACGGGGCTATCCCGATGGGGGCGGTGCTGGTGCAGAAGCACATTTATGACGACATGATGGCGGCAGGCAAGGGGGCCATCGAGCTGTTCCACGGTTACACCTACTCCGGCCATCCGGTGGCTGCTGCTGCGGGTCTGGCGACCCTCGAGATCTATCGCAACGAGAACCTGCTCAGCCGCGCCGCCGATCTGGCGGGCTACTGGGAGGAGGCGGCCCATTCGCTGAAGGGCTGCAAGCATGTTAAGGATGTGCGCAACTACGGGCTGGTGGCGGGCATCGAGCTGGAGTCCATGCCGGATGCGCCGGGCAAGCGCGCCTACGAGGTGTTTGTTCGCTGCTTCGAGAAGGGGGCGCTGATCCGGGTGACCGGCGACATCATCGCCCTGTCGCCGCCCCTCATCATCGAGCGCAGCCAGATCGACGATCTCTTCACCCTGCTGCAGGATGCCCTGCAGGCTCAACCCTAACCCATTTGGTGGCCCCGCTCTGGCGGGGCCTTGCGTTGCCTCGTTTTGACGAGCGCTGCGCTACCACGATATCAGTCATCACGGAGGATACATGACATACAGGGTCAGCAACTTCATCAACGGCCAGCCGCAGGAGAGTCGTAGCGAGCGCCAGGGGGCCATCTTCAATCCCGCCTGTGGCAAGCAGCAGGGGAGCGTGGGGCTTTCCAGCGCCGCCGAGTGTCAGGAGGCGATCGCCATTGCCGAGCGCGCCTTTGCCGACTGGTCGCAAACCCCGCCGCTGGTGCGGGCCCGGGTCTTTTTCCGCTTCAAGGAGTTGATGGAGCAGCACAGGGACGAGCTCGCCCAGCTCATCAGCCGTGAACACGGCAAGGTCTTCTCCGATGCGCAGGGTGAGCTGACCCGCGGGCTGGAGGTGGTGGAGTTTGCCTGCGGCATTCCCCATCTGCTCAAGGGGGAGCACTCCCTCAACGTCGGTCGCGGGGTAGACAGCTACTCCATGATGCAGCCGGTCGGGGTTTGCGCCGGTATCACGCCGTTCAACTTCCCGGCCATGGTGCCGCTCTGGATGTTTCCGGTCGCCATCGCCTGCGGCAATACCTTTATCCTCAAACCCTCCGAGAAGGATCCCTCCCTCTCGCTGCGGATGGCCGAGCTGCTCAAGGAGGCCGGTCTGCCGGACGGCGTGCTCAACGTGGTGAACGGTGACAAGGAGGTGGTGGATGTGCTGCTGACCGACCCGCGAGTGGGGGCCGTGTCGTTTGTCGGCTCCACCCCCATCGCCCAGTACATCTATGCCACCGCCTCGGCCCACGGCAAACGGGTGCAGGCGTTGGGCGGCGCCAAGAATCACATGGTGGTGATGCCGGATGCGGACCTCGATCAGGCGGTCTCCGCCCTGATGGGGGCTGCTTATGGGGCGGCGGGCGAGCGCTGCATGGCTATTTCGGTGGCCGTGGTGGTGGGTGACGAGACCGCCGATGCGCTGGTGGCCAAGCTGACGCCGCTGGTGGAAAAACTGCGGGTGGGTCCGGGGCTGGGCCAGAGCCCGGAGAACGAAATGGGGCCGCTCATCAGCAAGGAGCATCTGGCCAAGGTGCGCGGCTACGTGGATCAGGGGGTGGCCGAAGGGGCCACGCTGCGGGTCGATGGCCGCACGCTGAGCCACGACGAGGGTTACTTCATCGGTGGCTGCCTGTTTGACGAGGTGACCCCCGAGATGCGCATCTACCGCGAGGAGATCTTCGGCCCTGTGCTCTCCATCGTGCGGGTGCCGGACTACGAGACGGCGCTGCGCCTTATCAACGAACACGAGTATGGCAACGGTACCGCCATCTTTACCTGTGATGGTGACACCGCGCGGGACTTCACGGCGCGGGTGCAGGTCGGTATGGTAGGGGTGAACGTCCCCATTCCGGTGCCGATGGCGTTTCACAGCTTTGGCGGCTGGAAGCGCTCCATCTTCGGGCCGCTCAACATGCACGGGCCGGACGGGGTTCGCTTTTATACCCGGATGAAGACGGTGACGGCGCGCTGGCCCCAGAGCCTGCGCAGTGGTGCCGAGTTCTCCATGCCAACCATGAAGTGATGAGCCAAAGGCTCACCACCATGATTTGATTCTCTTGCCCCCGCAGATCGCTGGTCTGCGGGGGCACTTCTGTAAAGGAGCAACAGATGCGATTGGGAATTCTCGATTGTGACCGGCTGGATCCCGATCTGGCGGATCGTTTTGGCCCCGTCTACTCCGAGATGTTTATCAGGGGGTTTCAGCCGCTGGCACCCGAGCTGGAGTTTCGGGTCTGGTCAGCCATCGATGGCGAGTTGCCGGAGGATCTGCATGAGTGCGATGCCTGGCTCATCACAGGTTCGCGCCATGATGCCTATAGCGATATCCCCTGGATTCAGGCACTGCGCGGCTGGATCCGCCGTGCCCACGATGCCGACGTCAAGCTGGCCGGGATCTGTTTCGGCCATCAGGTGATCGCCCAGGCGCTCGGTGGCGAGGTGGTGAAGTCCACCAAGGGGTGGGGGCTGGGGGTATCGGTTCACCCCATGCTGGAAGATGCCCCCTGGATGGCGCCGGCGCGGGATCATATCCGCATTCTGGCGAGCCATCAGGATCAGGTGGCGCTGCTGCCACCCGGAGCAACCCGGCTGGCGGGCAACGATTTTTGTCCCAACTTCATGTTCCTGCAGGGGGACAACATAGTGGCCATTCAGGGGCACCCCGAGTTCTCGGTGGAGTACAACCGGGCGCTGATCGAACGGCGTCGTGGCCTGCTGCCCGACGAGCGTTACCAGAGCAGCCTCTCCTCGCTGGAGGGGGAGGTGGATTCGACAACCATGATGCAGTGGTTGCTGCAGTTTTTGGGGATCCTGCCGCTGCGGGCCGGCGCGGCCTGAGCCCGGTTTGTCAGCGACCCCCTTCGGGTGCTAGATTTTGTAGCAAAATGAAGGATCAAGCGCTGCGATGTCGGGATCGGATGATACACTGGCCGCCCTTTGTGGCGGCCTGTTTGTCTGGCGTGATCGCCGCACCAGCTTGAGAGGGTGAAGCCTTGAAACTACAGCAATTGAAGTACTTGATCGCGATCCGGGACCACAACCTCAACGTCTCGGTGGCGTCCGATGCGCTCTATACCAGCCAGCCCGGGGTCAGCAAGCAGATCGGCCTGCTGGAGAGCGAGCTGGGAGTGCGGATCTTCGAGCGCCGTGGCAAGCATCTGCACCGCATCACCCCGGTGGGTGAGGAGATCATCAAGTGTGCCGAGGCGATGCTCAATATCGAGAGCAAGATCAAGGCGATTTCCCGCGAGTATCTGGATCCGACCGTGGGCACCCTCAACATCCACACTACCCACACAATCGCCCGCTATCTGCTGCCCAAATCGGTTACCTACTTCACCAAGAAGTACCCCAAGATCTCGTTCCACCTCCATCCGGTAATGTCGGCGAGCAAGGAGCAGATCAGCAAGGGTTACTCCGATTTCTCCATCGTTGCCCACGAAATTGGCTTCGACAAGGAGCTGATCGCGCTGCCCGCCTACCTTTGGACCCTATCGCTGGTGGTGCCGCAGGATCACCCGCTGGCCAAGGTGAAGAAGCCGACCCTGGAGCAGCTCTGCCACTACCCCATCCTCAGTTACGAGAGCGGAGCCACCGGTCGGCAGGTGCAGGACGAGGTGTTTCAGGCGGCGGGGCTGACCCCGAGCTACTACATGACGGTAATGGATGCCGGAGTGATCAAGCGCTACGTGGAGCTGGGCTTTGGCATTGGCATCATCTCCTCGCTGGTGGCCAACGACACCGACAGCCCCGGGCTGGTCTCCATCAATCTGGAGCACCTGTTCAAGCCCTGCCCGGCCCAGATCTGCTTCAGCAAGAGTATTCTGCTGCAGAACTACATGTATGACTTCATCAGCTCCTTCTCGCCCCACCTCACCAAGGAGGTGATCCAGAGCGTGATGCAGCAGCCGACCCAGGCGCGCATCGACGAGCTGCTGGCCGGGGTGGAGCTGCCCATCTATTGATCCCGATCGGATTCCCGATCGCTGCCGGTTGTCTCTTCTGTCAGGCTGGGCTCTACTCGGGGTTCAGCCTGTCTCTTTTGGGCTATCTCCATCGTCCGAGGTCTCTATGTCGCGCATTCTGCTGCTTGCCAATCTCAACTGTGATCATGTGCTCTCCCTCTCCGAACCGCTGGTGGCAGGGGCCCGGCTGCAATATGTGGATCAGGGGCGCAGGTTGGGGGGCGGCGCGGCCAACACCGGCATCGGGCTGGTATGGGCGGGTCACGAGGTGACCATCGCCTCCCGCATCGGACTGGACGAGACCGGCGACTGGCTGCTGGAGCAGGCGGCTGGTTACGGGCTGGATTGCAGCCATGTGGAGCGCTTTGGCGGCGAGACCGGCGAGCTGCTGATTCTGGTGGACTCCACCGGCGAGCGCACCATACTGCGCCGCCCGAGGCGTCCCGATCTGCCCGGTGATCTGCCGCTGGAAGGGGTGGATTGCCTCTATGTGAACTATCCCGGTACCGCCATCATCAGCTACATGCGCCAGATGCTCGGCAAGAGCTTCGTGGTGGCCCAGTATCCCAAAGGGGGGCAAGCGCGCCGTCCTTGCCACGTACTGGTGGCCTCCCGTTCCGATCTTGGCGAGGTGAGCGACCCCTGGCAACATGCCCGCCAGCTGGCGGGGGAGCAGCTGGAGTGGCTGGTGATGACCGAGGGTAAGGCGGGTGCCGTGGCCATCCACGGTGAGGAGCAGATTAGGGTCGCCGCCCGGCCAGTATCCGTGGTCGATACCACGGGGGCAGGGGATGCTTTCGCTGGGGGATTGATCCATGGTCTGGCACGAGGCATGGCGATCAAGGATGCGTTGCAGTGTGCGGTGGACTGGGGCGCATTTGCCGTCGCCTCCGAGAGTTCCATCCCCTCGGTCGCGCTGAAAAACTGGCTGAAACAGCCGCACTGACGCCCCGTTCATTCACTGTTCGAAGGGGGATTTCCCCTCTTGTCTGTTGGGTGCGGCGGTGAGGAATTTCGGGAAATTTAGCCGCCAGAATGGAGGTAAACGCCGGGCTAACCCGGCAAGTTTGCGATCAATCAAAGAAAGTGTCGATTTATGTGCATCTTCATCGACACCCGGTTGTGCTGCTCTTAACCTTGTCACTCCGCAACTCAGATTAAGAGACAGGCCCCCCCCTCTGGTGGACAGAGGCAAACCGGTTGTCTCCTGCCTCTTAGCTCAATGTTGTCGTCCTGATTCCTGGCTTGTAGTAAGAGGCAAGTGCGACCATGCAACTGACACGATTTACCGACTACGCCCTGCGTACCCTGACCTTCCTGGCGGTGCAGCCGGGCGATCGCCTGTCGACCATTACCGAAGTGGCCGATACCTTCGGCATCTCTCGCAACCACGTGGTCAAGATAGTGCACCAGCTCGGCATCAAGGGGTACATCGAGACGGTGCGTGGCAAGCATGGCGGTATCCGGCTCGGTCGCTCCGCGGTCTCCATCAACCTGCGCGATGTGGTGATGGACATGGAGCATGTGCTCTGTCCGGTCGACTGCAAGCGCGAGAACTGCCGTCTCTCCGGCGGCTGCCGCATTCAGGGCATCCTGCGCCGCGCCATGAACGCCTTCCTCGAAGTGCTGGGTGAGTACACCCTGGCCGATGCGGTACGCGATCCGAACCGTCTCTGCCATCTGCTGGGCATCGAGCAGGAGTCCATTCTGGCAATGGCCTGATGGGCAGGAAACAAGAACAGATAGGAAAGGGGCCTGATGGCCCCTTTTGCTTGTCAGCGATTGCCCGGCTGGCGGATCAGGGTGATGGCGCCGTGCAGACAGGCGAGACCACAGGCACCGCAGCCATTGCAGGCATCCATGTTGACGTTGATGCCATCGGCTGTGGCCTTGATTGCCTGCTGGGGGCAGGCATCTTCACAGAGCAGGCAGTAGAATCCCTGACGGGCCTGACAGCTCTCTTCAATCTGGACCCGGGTCTGCACCTGACGGCCCAGTTGCAAGTCGAGTGCGCCGGTCGGACAGGCTCTGGCGCAGCTGCCGCAATAGCTGCACTGGCCGCAGGCGAGATCGAGCACCGGGGTGCCGGCAATCGGGCTCCCCTCGTACTCCTCCTGGGTGGCCGGTTTGAGCAGACCGCGCGGGCAGGCCTTGAAACACTCGCCACAGCGGGTGCAGAGGGTGAGGTACTGGGACTCCTCGATCGCCCACGGCGGGCGCGCTTCATGGCAAACCACCGCGGGTTTGCGTGAAGCTTGCCAACCTTGTGTCAGCCAACGGAGGAAATAATGAGTCATGCCCACCCCTGATACCTATTAGGGGTTAATTTTATCGAAGTTTGCGAGGGCAGGCCAGAGAATAGCAGCCGTCAGGATCGCAAGGGCTGTTGCCCTTGTGTAAGCTAGGCGGGTCTCTTTTCCGTGGTTGAATGAAAACATATGTGGTTATTTCTCTGGCGTTCGTCCCTGCTCTATATCTTTCCCCTGCTGATGTGGGGCTACTGCCGCATCAAGGGCATCGAGTTCGTCGAGCTCGATAGCGGGGTCAACAGCCACAAGTGGGTGGTGCTCGCCGCCTACCTCATCTACGTGCTGCTCTGGCTGCTGGCCAACCGCTATCTCGAACTCTTCCTGCGCCAACGGAGCCGTAAATGATCGAGCCCGGGCTCTGGGTCATCCTGCTGCCAGCCGCCCTGCTGGCACTCGGAACAGGCTGGCTGATTGGCCGGCGCAGCAGCACGGCGCAGACTCAGGAGCTGCTGCTGGCACAGGAGCGTTATCAGGCGCTGCAGGGGCGTTTTGACGAACTGCAGGATGAGCGGCAACAGGGGCAGCAGAAGCTGGATCAGCAGCAGACCCTGCTGATCAAACTCACCGCCCGTCTCAAGGATGCGGAAGCAACCCTGCGCAGCGAGCGGCTGGCCGCCGCCGAGAAGCTGCAACTGCAACAGGAGGCGGAGCAGCGCCTCAGCCAGCAGTTCGAGAACCTTGCCAACCGGATCTTCGAGCAAAACTCCGGCAACTTCCGTGAACTCAACCAGAACAGCCTCGATCTGCTGCTCACTCCGCTCAAGGAGCAGCTGGAGGGTTTCCGCCGTCAGGTAGGGGAGACCCACGCGCAGGAGACGGCCCAGCGCCACAGCCTCAAGTTCGAGCTGGAGCGCCTCGCCGAGCTCAATGCCCGCATGACCGAAGAGGCTGCGGCACTGACCAGAGCCCTTAAGGGCGACAGCAAGCAGCAGGGCAACTGGGGTGAGGTGGTGCTGGCGCGGATCCTCAGCGAGTGCGGTCTGCGCGAGGGTCACGAGTACCACACCCAGGTCAATATCGAGGTGGAGAAGGGTAAGCGCTACCAGCCCGACGTTATTGTCCACCTGCCGCAGGAGAAGGACATCATCATCGACGCCAAGGTGTCGCTGACCGCCTACGAGCGCTGGTACAACGCCGAGGACGAGCTGGAGAAGGCTGTGGCGCTGAAAGAGCACGTCGCCTCGGTGCGCAACCATATCCGCGAGCTGGGTCGCAAGGATTACCAGCAGTTGCCCGGGGTGCGCACCCTCGACTATGTGCTGATGTTCGTGGCGGTGGAGCCCGCCTTCCTCACCGCGATGGAGGCCGATCCCTCGCTGGTGCGTTACGGTCTCGACAACAATATCCTGCTGGTGAGCCCCACCAACCTGATGGTGGCGCTGCGCACCATCGAGAACCTGTGGCGCTACGAGCGGCAGAATCAGAATGCCCGCCAGATTGCCGAACGGGCCGGTCGCCTCTACGAAAAGCTGCGGCTGTTTGTCGAGGAGATGCAGCAGATGGGCGGCAGCCTGCACAAGGCGCAGGAGAGCTACGACAAGGCGATGGGACGGCTGGTCAACGGCCGTGGCAACCTGATTGCGCAGGTCGAGCGTTTCCGCGAGCTGGGGGTGGAGGTGACCAAGAGCCTGCCCGAGCCGCTGGTGGAACGGGCGCTGGAGCGCGACAAGGAGCGGGAGTAGTTTTCCCCTGCATCGGCATCAGCAAAAGGCCCAAACCCGGTTTGGGCCTTTTGCTGATTTGGGCTCTGTTTTTAAGAAGAGAACGATAAGTAGGACTATTTCTTTAACACCGCCAGATAATTCCCATCAGTTTCTATATCGATTATTTCAGTAGAAAAGTCATATTTAGCCGCCTCCCTGCTCAGCTGATCCTGAGCGATATCCAGCCAACTGATGGGCGCCTCGGTTTCTCCTTTATAGGTAAAAGAGAGCTCTCGTATAACGGTCTGGTTAGTACTCCCGTTCGTTGAGTTCAAAATGATTTGACCTTTCGGCGAAATATATTGATGAGCAAGTTCGAAAAATTTCCCCAACATTTCAATGTTGCCCACGGCTCCGATACTGCGACCGAGTAGCAACCAGGTATCAAACGGGGCGTCAAAACTAGCCGAAAAGATATCGGCATTGATGACTCTGCTGACGCCTCTGGCTTGCATCACCTCACAGGCCAATGGAGAGATATCGAGGGCGGTCACATCAAAAAGCTGCTGTTGCAAAAAGAGCGAGTGTTCACCCGTTCCAGCTCCTATATCCAGCGTCTTTCCCCTGCATAAAGATAACGCCCGGCGATCAATCTGGTAGTAGTCGGCTGGTCGAAAAAAGATAACGAGCGGGAGACAATATGGTTCTTGCCCGCTGATGTTGATCTGCAAGGTTTCATCACCCTTGTTCTCATAGTGCTCTTTCAGCGCCTTGCCAAATAGATCCAGACTTTTCAACATGACCATCTCCCCATAATGCTCTAATCGGCAGGAATATTTTCATGTATACGATATGACATCTGTTAATCGAACCGCGGGCTTGAAGTTGCGGGATCTCCGCCACAAATAAAAACGGCCCACCGAAGTGGGCCGTTTTTATTTGCATTGCCGGTGTTAATCAGCGGCTGGCGGCGCGGGCGCTCAGTTCGGCTTTCTCGCTATCGCTCAGGAAGGCCAGGGTCAGGCCGTTCTGCTGGGCGGTGCGGATTTCGCTGGCGGTCATGCCGGCGGCCGGAGCAGCCACTTCATATTCGTGGGGCAGGTCGATGCCTTCCACCGCCGGATCGTCGGTGTTGAGGCAGGCCAGCACACCGGCAGCCAGGAACTGGCGGATCGGGTGTTCGGTCAGGCTCGCCACCGTGGTGGTCTGGACGTTGGAGGTGAGGCAGGACTCGATGCCGATGCGGTGCTCGGCCAGATAGGCCATCAGGGCCGGATCCTGAATCGCTTTGACACCGTGGCCAATACGTTCGGCACCCAGCTCGCGAATGGCCTGCCACATGCTCTCGGGGCCGGCTGCTTCACCGGCGTGCACGGTGACGCGCATGCCTGCATCGCGCACCTTGCGGAAGTGGTCGACAAAGAGTTCTCCCGGGAAGCCCAGCTCGTCACCGGCCAGATCGATGGCGACCAGCTTGTCGCGATGGGCCAGACAGGCGGCCAGCTCCTGATTGCACTGCTCGGTGCCGAAGGTGCGGCTCATGATGCCGATCAGGTTGGCCTTGATGCCGAAGTCACGGCTGCCCGCGGCCACGCCGTCGATGATGGCTTCCACCACACCCTGCGGGTGCAGCTTATGGGCCATCGCCATATAGGCCGGGCTGAAGCGCAGCTCTGCATAGTCGATACCGGCGCGCAGCAGGTCTTCTACGTTCTCGTAGGCAACCCGGCGGCAGGCGTCGTAGTCGGCCAGCACGGCAACACCCCAGTCCAGCTTCTTCAGGAAGGCGACCAGACTTGGCTCGTTCTCGACGATCTGTACGTGGGGGCGCAGCGCCTCCAGCTCGAAGGCGGGCAGCTGAATATTGTGTTGGCGACCCAGCTCGAGGATAGTCTGCGGACGGATGTTGCCGTCCAGATGGCGGTGCAGGTCGGTCAGGGGGAGAGATCTGTCAATCATGATGGCGCCTTCTTCGAGTCGGGTTTGAAAGCCTGCCATTCTAGGCGGGGCTTTCAAAAAAGATACCCCGTTTGCTGGCAAACGGGGTCTTATTGGTCGGTGATTTATCAAGGCGTGATGGGAATCGTTTTTCCCCGGGACTCAGGAGAGATCGAGTTCCTTCAGCTTGCGGGTCAGGGTGTTGCGACCCCAGCCAAGCAGGCGCGCCGCCTCCTGCTTGTGGCCGTGGGTGTGCTCCAGCGCCGTCTCCAGCATGATCCGTTCGAACTGGGGCATGGCATCGGCCAGGATGTCTGTCTCTCCCAGCGCCAGCTTGCTGGCCACCCACTCCTGCAACTGTTGCTGCCAGCAACCGGGCAACGCCGGTTGACCGGGCTCGGCGTTGTGGGTGATGGGGGTAAGCAACTCGGGGGGAAGATCGCTCACCAGTACCTCCTGCCCGGAGGCCATCACGGTGAGCCAGCGGCAGACGTTCTCCAGCTGGCGCACGTTACCCGGCCAGGGCAGGCGGCTGATATAGGTCTGGGTATCCGGGTGCAGGCTCTTGGCCTCCACATTCAGCTCTTTGGCGGCGCGCAGCAGGAAATGACGAGCCAGCTGGGGAATATCCTCACGGCGCTCCTTGAGGGCGGGAATATGGATGCGAATGACGTTGAGGCGGTGAAACAGATCCTCGCGAAACTCGCCATCGGCGACCCGTTTCTCCAGATTCTGGTGGGTGGCGGCGATGATCCGTACATCAACCTGCACCGGCTGGTGGCCACCGACCCGGTAGAACTGGCCATCGGCCAGCACCCGCAGCAGCCGGGTCTGCACATCCAGCGGCATGTCGCCGATTTCGTCGAGAAACAGGGTGCCGCCGTCGGCCTGCTCGAAGCGGCCGTGGCGGATGTTGTTGGCGCCGGTGAAGGCCCCCTTCTCGTGACCGAACAGCTCAGATTCGATGAGATCTTTGGGGATAGCCGCCATGTTGAGGGCGATGAAGTTCTTGTGGGCGCGCGGGCTGTGTTTGTGCAGCGCATGGGCGACCAGCTCCTTGCCGGTACCGCTCTGACCGTTGATCAGCACCGAGATGCTTGAGCGCGACAGGCGGCCGATGGCGCGGAACACCTCCTGCATCGCCGGTGCTTCACCGATGATTTCGGGAGTGGCGGTGGCTTCTTGCTGGCGAGACTTTCGCTTGGTCCGCTGCTCTTTGAGGTGATTCTCGGCGCGGCGCACCAGGGTCACCGCTTCGTCGATGTCGAATGGCTTGGGCAGGTACTCGAAGGCGCCACGCTGGTAGGCGTTGACCGCGCTGTCGAGATCCGAGTGGGCGGTCATGATGATGATGGGCAGATCGGCCTGACGGCGGTGGATCTGCTCCAGCAGGCTCAGGCCGTCTATACCGGGCATCCGGATATCGGAGAGGATGACATCGGGCGAGCGCAGCTCAAGGGCGTGCAGCAGCGCTTCACCATCGGCAAAGCTTTCGCAGTTGAAGCCTTCGCTGCCGAGGGTGCGTTCCAGCACCCAGCGGATAGAGCTGTCATCGTCGACGATCCACACTTTGGCTGTCATGGTGTTCCCTTACTTGCGAAGCGGTAGAAAAATGGTGAATTCGGTGTGGCCCGGCCAGCTGATGCAGTCGATTTTCCCCTTGTGCTGGTCGATCAGGTTCTGGGCGATGGAGAGGCCAAGCCCGGTGCCGCCCTCTTTGCCGGTGATCATGGGATAGAACAGGGTGTCGCGGATGGCATCGGGAATACCGGGGCCGTTGTCGATGATCTTGATCTCCGCCGCCAGCCGGTAACGCTGGCCATGGATGGTGATCTGGAACGCAGTGCGGGTCTTGATGCGGATAAGCCCGGTCTGATCCCCCAGCGCTTCGGCGGCGTTGCGCACTATGTTGAGAAACGCCTGCTGCAGCTGATCCGGCTCCATCTCGAATTCGGGGATGCTGGGGTCGTAATCCCGCTCGATGCGGATCGAGGAAGGCAGCTCCAGCTCCACCAGTCGGCGAACCTGCTCCAGCACCGAATGGACATTGTGCATCTGGTGGCGACCGGGGCGTTGGGGGCCGAGCAGCCGATCGACCAGTACCCGCAGCCTGTCAGCCTGTTCGATGATGATGCCGGTATATTCGCGCAGGGCCGGGTCGGGCAGCTCCTTTTGCAGCAGCTGGGCTGCGCCGCGCAGGCCGCCGAGGGGATTCTTGATTTCGTGGGCGAGACCGCGCACCAGCTCTTTGGCTGCCAGCTGCTGGGCATGTTGCTGCTGCTCCTGACTGATCTTTTTCTGCTGGTCGATCTTGCGAAGCTCCACGACCAGCAGACGCTGTTCGTGGTCGGCCATCGGGGTAGCGCTCAGCTCTACCAACCGCGGTTCTCCCTCTACCACCAGAGTCACTTCGCTATCGGTAAAGCCCTGCCCTGAAACGAGGCACTGTTTCAGTCGTTGCAGGTCGAGGGAGATATGTTCCAGCAGATGGGGCAGTTCGATGCCGATCAGCCGCCGTTCACTGAGAGAGAGCAGCTGCTCGGCGGCGGGATTGACGAACTGGATGCAGAGCCGCTCATCCATCAGGATCACGGCGGTCAGCAAATTATCCAAGAGTGTTTTGGCATTGTCCGAGCGGGTTGGCACAGGTTTCTCCCTAAAACGGTGCTGTGCACCTGCAATGCACCGATATGGTGCATTGAGTTTACCCGCATCGGTGCGTTATATCACCCCTGGTTGGCTTTGGGGGTGGGTTTGGGAGCCGGATCCACGCTTGCTCTATGCAGGTAAAAGGTGACTGGAGTCGATTTAGCAAGGATCGTACCGTCTTTGGCGAGCAGTTCTAGCTGGGCCTCGTGGGCGCCGCGATCGACGTTTTCGACCCGGATCGAGAGGCTGTTGCTGACAAGGGGAGCCGCTTTGCCATCCAGTGTCAGCCGCACATCATACTGGGTGGGTGGTTTGGGGCTGATCTGGCCCTGGAAGACGATATTGCCGGTGTTGTCGCGCAGAGTGCTGCCCTGTTCCGGTGAAAGCAGGGCGATGACCAGCTTGGTCGCCTCTTTCTTCTTGTTGGCATCGACGCCGGTCAGGGAGTTGAAGTTCTGCACCTGTACCGAACGGGGGGCTCCGCTGAGGAAGGGGGCCGTGCGCAGATCGACTTCTTTTACCTTCTTGCCGGGAGGAGGGGCATCCGTGTAGTGGGTGACGCCATTGCCATCGACCCAGGAGTAGACCTTGGCTGCATGCGTACCAAACGAGGTCAGCAACAGGAGGGCGACAAGCCCGATGCCATACTTGTTGTTCATCCATCTCTCCTTGACGGTATCTTGCTTAATCCTATCAGAGAAAAAACCCGCCAGATGGCGGGTTTTGTCACGATTGGGCAAGCTGGTTCGATTAACCGGACAGCTGTTCCAGGCTTAGACGGAGTAGTACAGCTCGAACTCCAGCGGGTGCGGGGTCATGCGCACACGGTCAACATCCTGCTGTTTCAGTTCCAGGTAGGAGTTGATGAAGTCATCGCTGAACACGCCGCCACGGGTAAGGAACTCGCGGTCTGCATCCAGAGCGGACAACGCTTCGTCCAGAGAACCGGCAACGGTCGGTACTTCTGCGGCTTCTTCCGGCGGCAGGTCGTACAGGTTCTTGTCCATTGCATCGCCCGGATGGATCTTGTTGATGATACCGTCCAGACCGGCCATCAGTTGGGCTGCGAAGGCCAGGTACGGGTTGGCTGCCGGATCCGGGAAGCGCACTTCGATACGACGGGCTTTCGGGCTCGGTACCACCGGGATACGGATGGAGGCAGAGCGGTTGCGGGCTGAGTAGGCCAGCATGACCGGTGCTTCATAACCCGGAACCAGACGCTTGTAGGAGTTGGTGGTCGGGTTGGCGAAGGCGTTGATGGCCTTGGCGTGCTTGATGATACCGCCGATATAGTGCAGCGCCATCTCGGACAGACCGCCATACAGGTCGCCGGCGAACAGGTTGACGCCGTTCTTGGCCAGAGACTGGTGGCAGTGCATGCCGGAGCCGTTGTCACCGAACATGGGTTTCGGCATGAAGGTCACGGTCTTGTTGTAGGCGTGGGCCACGTTGTGGATCACGTACTTCAGTACCTGCACTTCGTCCGCTTTCAGGGTCAGAGTATTGAAGCGGGTAGCGATCTCGTTCTGACCGGCAGTCGCCACTTCGTGGTGGTGAGCTTCAACAACCTGGCCCATCTCTTCCAGCACCAGACACATGGCGGCACGGATGTCCTGGGAGGAGTCAACCGGCGCAACCGGGAAGTAACCGCCTTTCACGAACGGACGGTGACCCTTGTTGCCATGCTCATAGGCTGTACCGGAGTTCCATGCAGCTTCTTCGGATTCGATCTTCACGAAGCTGTGGCCCATGGTGTTGGAGAAGGTGATGTTGTCGAACATGAAGAATTCCGGCTCCGGCCCGAACAGCACGGTGTCAGCGATGCCGCTGGACTTCAGGAAATCTTCGGCGCGCTTGGCGATGGAGCGCGGGTCGCGGTCGTAGCCCTGCATGGTGGCAGGCTCCAGCACGTCACACACGATGTTCAGAGTGGTCTCTTCGGTGAAGGGATCCAGCTTGGCGGAGGCGGCATCCGGCATCAGTACCATGTCGGATTCGTTGATGCCTTTCCAGCCACCGATGGAGGAGCCGTCGAACATCTTGCCGTCTTCGAAGAAATCTTCATCAACCTGATGGGCAGGGATGGATACGTGCTGCTCTTTGCCCTTGGTGTCGGTAAAGCGCAGATCAACAAACTTGACTTCGTGTTCCTGGATCAGGGCCAAAACGTTCTGGACTGACATGCTAAATAACCTCCGGTGTTAAAACTCTCTGGGTGAATGCGTCGTCGTATTCACATAAGCCAGTATCGTGCCAAGTTTGTGACAGCCTGATTTCAGGGCAATCCCGTCTCGGTGGTTCCCCAAAAGCAGGCAATCTCGACTGGTGTTGCATCAAAATAGTGCGACCACGGATCGTTTTGGTGCACTGAAATAGTGCGCAAGATGCGGTCGCACCCCATATAAGCAGGGTTTACAGACGAGGTCTATGATCCAGATCCGTTGTCATGCGCGAATGTACTGCAATTCTGCTAGGCAGATCACAAAGGCAAGAGTACAATTAGCGCCCAATTTTACCCGGTGATTGAGGCGAGAATGTTAGAGAATTTACGCAATATTGCGATTATTGCGCACGTTGACCACGGCAAAACGACGCTTGTGGACAAACTGCTGCAGCAGTCCGGTACCCTGGACCGCTCCACGGAAGGCCAGGAACGGATCATGGACTCCAATGATCTGGAACGGGAACGTGGCATCACCATTCTCGCCAAGAACACTGCGATCCGCTGGAATGACTACCGCATCAACATCGTTGATACCCCGGGTCACGCCGACTTCGGTGGTGAAGTTGAGCGCGTTCTGTCCATGGTTGACTCCGTGCTGCTGCTGGTTGACGCCGTAGACGGCCCGATGCCGCAAACCCGTTTCGTGACCCAGAAAGCGTTCGCTCAGGGTCTGAAGCCGATCGTGGTCATCAACAAGGTTGACCGTCCGGGTGCTCGTCCTGACTGGGTAATGGATCAGGTATTTGACCTGTTCGACAACCTGGGCGCGACTGACGAACAGCTGGACTTCAAAGTGGTTTACGCCTCTGCACTGAACGGTTGGGCCACCATGGATCAGGACGTCGAGTCCGAGAACATGGAGCCGCTGTTCCAGGCCATCGTCGACAACGTGGAAGCCCCGAAAGCTGACACCGAAGGCGCGTTCCAGATGCAGATCTCCCAGCTGGACTACAACTCCTACGTGGGCGTTATCGGTATCGGCCGTATCACCCGTGGTCGCGTCAAGACCAACCAGCAGGTCACCATCGTTGGTGCCGACGGCAAGACCCGCAACGGTAAAGTCGGTCAGGTGCTGGGCTATCTGGGCCTGTCCCGTACCGAAGTTGCCGATGCGCAAGCAGGCGACATCATCGCCATCACCGGTCTGGGCGAGCTGAAGATCTCCGACACCATCTGCGACAACGGTGCTGTTGAAGCGCTGCCGCCGCTCTCCGTTGACGAGCCGACCGTGAACATGACCTTCCAGGTCAACACCTCACCGTTCGCCGGTAAAGAGGGCAAGTTCGTGACCTCCCGCAACATTCTGGAGCGTCTGAACCAGGAGCTGGTCCACAACGTGGCCCTGCGCGTGGAAGAGACTGATGATCCGGACAAGTTCCGCGTATCCGGTCGTGGTGAACTGCACCTCTCCATCCTGATCGAAAACATGCGTCGCGAAGGTTACGAGCTGGCGGTATCCCGTCCGGAAGTAATCCTGCGTACCGTTGACGGCGAACTGCAAGAACCGTTCGAAACCGTAACTGTGGACGTTGAAGAAGCGCACCAGGGTTCCGTGATGGAGCAGCTGGGTCTGCGTAAGGGCGAAATGACCAACATGACCCCGGATGGCAAGGGTCGTGTCCGTCTGGACTTCATGATCCCGAGCCGTGGCCTGATCGGCTTCCAGACCGAGTTCATGACCATGACCTCCGGTACCGGTCTGCTGTACCACACCTTCGACCACTACGGTCCGCACAAGGGTGGCAGCATCGGTGAGCGTCAGAACGGCGTGCTGATCTCCAACGCTACCGGTAAGGCACTGACTTACGCCCTGTTCGGTCTGCAAGACCGCGGTCGTCTGTTCATCGGTCACGCGACCGAAGTGTACGAAGGCCAGGTGATCGGTATCCACTCCCGTTCCAACGACCTGACTGTTAACTGCCTGAAAGGCAAGCAGCTGACCAACATGCGTGCCTCCGGTACCGACGAAGCTCAGGTTCTGACTCCGCCGATCCGCATGACTCTGGAACAAGCTCTCGAGTTCATCGACAACGATGAACTGGTAGAAGTCACTCCGAAGAGCATCCGTATCCGTAAGAAGCTGCTGACCGAGCTGGATCGCAAGCGCTCTGGCCGTGGTTAATCCCATGTGCTGAGTCTCGGTAGCCCTCGCGGTTGCTGACGATTCGCTGATAGAAAGGCCCAAACCTCAGGTTTGGGCCTTTTTTTATCTGCGTTGGGCTGTGCGGTTCGGTTGCACCTTGCCTTGTGGATAAGTGCTGCTGCCGGGCGTGGCAGGCTCTCAATGGGCGTTCTTTTTGGCGCTGTATCTGGCTTGCTATGGCTGGATGATGAGGGCGTGTTCTTGAAAGCAAGGCTCTGCAGATCGGAAGATGGTCTTACCGGGTCTGCTGGCAGGGGCGGGCTCTTATGGGTGAGCCAAAGCAATCGCTATAAATTTAATTTATGGATTTTGTCTTAATGACCCAGCTCTACCTTATGTGAGCAAAGTGGGCTGCCTGAAGCACTCTGCGGCTTATGCCAGGCCGTTACAGGGCGGTGCCCGATCAGGGGGATAAAAAACGACGCCCTCCACCGGTTGCTATCAACCGATGGAGGGCGTCGCTGCTTGCGCGTTATTGGCGCCAGAACGAGGGGAAGAAGAGTACGGCGACCGTCAGGATCTCCAGTCGTCCCAGCAGCATGCCGAACGACAGCAGCCACTTGGCCGAGTCGGGCAGACTGGCGAAGTTGGTGCTGGGGCCCACCACCGGCCCCATCCCTGGCCCCACGTTGGCAACCGCGGTGATGGAGCTGGAGATGGAGGTGAGGGGGTCGAGCCCGATGGCTGCCAGCAGCGCCGCGATCACCAGAATGATGGCGAAGTAGGCCAGCACGAAGGAGATCATCGAACGGATGATGGCGTCGTTGACCGTCCGGCCGTTGTATTTCTGGGGAAATACGCCGGAGGGGTGCATCAGCTGGCGCATCTGCTTCTTGAACAGGGCAAAGGCCACCTGTACCCGGAAGATCTTGAGCCCGCCCGCAGTCGAGCCCGAGCAGGCGCCAAGCGCCAGCAGCACGATGAAGGTGATGCTGGCCAGCGGCCCCCAGGTGCCGAAGTCACCGAGGCCAAAGCCTGTGGTGGTGAGCACCGAGACGATGTTGAAGCAGCTGATGCGCAGGGCATCCCAGAAGTCGAACAGGTTCCGCTCCCACAGGTAGAAGGTCATGATGGCGGTGACCCAGACTACCAGCCAGAAGAAGCCGCGCACCTGGGCATCCTTGAACAGGCTGTAATCCCGGTGGTTGAGGCTCTGCACGTAAAGCAGGAAGGGCAGGCCACCGAGGAACATGAACAGGGTGCCAATCCAGTGTGCCGAGTTGGAGAAGTGGGACATGGATTGATCGGAGGTGGAGTAGCCGCCGGTACTGAGGGTGGTCATCGAGTGGTTGATCGCCTCGAACAGCGTCATGCCACTGGCCCAGTAGGCCATCATACAGAGCATGGAGAGCACCAGATAGACCAGCACTATGTTGTTGGCCACCGTCTTGGCCCGTGGCGCACTTTTATCCGACCAGTCCGAGCTCTCGGTCTGGAACAGCTTCATGCCGCCGACGTTGAGGTAGGGCAGCACAGCTACCGCCATCACGATAAAGCCGACCCCGCCCAGCCACTGCAGGATGGATCGCCATAGCAGGATGCTGTGGGCCATGTTGTCGAGGCCGGAGAGCACGGTAGAGCCGGTGGTGGTCACCCCCGACATAGTCTCGAAGTAGGCGTCGGTAAAGTTGATGTGGGTGATGAAGACAAAGGGCAGCGCCCCGAAGATACAGGCCACCACCCAGACCGAGGTGGTGAGCAGGAACATCTCCCGCACCCCCAGATGAAACTCCGCCTTGCGCCCGTAATGGAGGCAGAGCAGGGCGGCGCCGTGGGTGATGAGCACCGATTTGAGAAACTCGACGAACCCCTCGGAGCCGGTCAGCAGAGCCAGCAGGGTTGGCAGCCACATGAAGAGCGCCAGCTTGGAGAGCACCAGCCCGAGAGTAAAGATGATGGGACGCAGCTTGATCATGTTCGATAACCTGGTCGGTGATTGAAAAAAGACCCGGAGCATCCCCCTGGTGGGGCTGAGCCGGGTCTGGCGTGACAGTGAGCGGCCATGGGCCCGTTACAGGAAGAAGGGGCTGGGCTGGAACAGCCGTTCCACTTCCGGGATGTACTTCTTGTCCACCAGGAACATGACCACGTGGTCATCCTGCTGGATCCTGGTGCGATCGTGCGCGATCAGCACCTCATCCCCGCGCACTACGGCACCTATGGTGGTGCCCGGCGGCAGCTTGAGCTCGCCTACCGTCTTGCCGACCACCTTGGAGGTGTTCTCGTCGCCGTGGGCAATCGCCTCAATCGCCTCGGCAGCGCCGCGGCGCAGACTGTAGACGTTGGCGATATCGGCCCGGCGCACGTGGGTCAGCAGGGCCGAGATGGTGGCCTGCTGCGGCGAGATGGCGATATCGATGGAACCGCCCTGCACCAGGTCGACGTAGGCGCCGCGCTGGATCAGCACCATGGTCTTCTTGACCCCCATCTTCTTGGCGAGCAGGGCCGACATGATGTTGGCCTCATCCTCGTTGGTGACGGCGATGAAGACGTCGATCTGGTCGATGTGCTCCTCGGCCAGCAGCTCCTGATCAGCCGCATCGCCGCAGAAGACGATGGTGTTCTCCAGCAGTTCGGAGAGCTGCTCCGCCCGCTTCTGGTTGCGCTCGATAAGCTTGACGCTGTAACGCTTCTCCAGCTGACGGGCGAGACCGGCGCCGATGTTGCCACCGCCGACGATCATGATACGGCGGTAGGGGCTCTCGAGGCGCTGCAGCTCCGACATCACGGCGCGGATATGGCCCGCGGCGGCGACGAAGAACACCTCGTCATCCGCTTCGATGATGGTGGTGCCTTGCGGGCGGATCGGGCGGCCCTGACGGAAGATGGCTGCTACCCGGGTCTCGATGTTGGGCATGTGCTCGCGCAGGGTGGAGAGGGCATTGCCCACCAGCGGGCCGCCGTAGTAGGCCTTGACCGCCACCAGACCGACGCGGCCACCTGCGAAATCAACCACTTGCAGGGCGCCCGGATACTCGATCAAACGACGTACATAGTCGGTCACCAGCTGCTCCGGCGCGATCAGGTGATCCACCGGCACCGATTCCGGCAGGAACAGGCGATCCCGCTCGGTCAGATAGGCGGGCGAACGGATCCGCGCCACCTTGTTCGGGGTGTTGAACAGGGAGTAGGCGACCTGACAGGCGATCATGTTGGTCTCGTCACTGTTGGTGACGGCGACCAGCATGTCGGCATCCTGAGCGCCCGCTTCGCGCAGCACCTTGGGGTGAGCGCCATGGCCGTTGACCACCCGCAGGTCAAACTTGTCCTGCAGTTCGCGCAGGCGCTCGCTGTCGGTATCGACGATGGTGATGTCGTTGTTCTCTCCGGCCAGGTTCTCGGCCAGAGTGCCGCCGACCTGGCCGGCTCCCAAAATGATGATTTTCATAGGGAACGTCTACTCACGTTGAGGCAGTAAAGGGGCATTCCGCCAGCATGGCGATTGCCCCGGAAGAAGCATGTCAGCGTCACAGCTTGACCAGCTTGGCGTAGTAGAAGCCATCCATCTCGGCTTCACCCGGCAGGAACTGGCGACCCGGGCAATCCGGAGTGTCCTGTTCGTGCAACGGTACCAATTTGGCATCTTTGGTCGCGGCAAGGAAGGCGCGAATCTGTTCGCGGTTCTCTTCCGGCAGGACGGAGCAGGTGGCGTAGAGCAGGGTGCCACCGCTCTTCAACTTGCCCCAGAGGGCATTGAGAATCCGGCGTTGCAGCTCGGCCAGCTCACGAATGTCCTGATCCCGGCGCAGCCACTTGATGTCGGGGTGGCGACGGATAACGCCGGTGGCGGAGCAGGGGGCATCCAGCAGGATGCGGTCGAACTGGCCCTCCGGCCACCACTGTTCCGGTGCCGCGGCATCGCCGTGGATCACTTTGGCGGTCAGGCCGATGCGATCCAGGTTCTCCTGCACCCGCTTGAGGCGGTTCTCGTCGGCATCAACGGCGACCACGCCAGCCAGCTTGGGCTGACGCTCCAGCAGGTGGGCGGTCTTGCCGCCAGGGGCGGCGCAGGCATCCAGCACCCATTCACCCGGTTGAGGATCGAGCAGGGCGGCAGCCTGTTGTGCTGCGCCATCCTGTACCGAGCAGTCACCGACTTCGAAGCCGGGCAGCTTGGTCACATCGCAGGGACGCTCCAGCAGGATGCAATCCTCGCCCTCTTCACCGGCCACCGCATTGATGCCGGCTTCGGCCATGCGGGCCAGCATCTGCTCGCGGCTCTGGCGCTGGCTGTTGTTGCGGATCCACATGGGGGGGCGCTGGTTGTTCGCCTCCATGATGAACTCCCACTCGTCGGGATAAGCCTGACGCAGGCGCTTGGTGAGCCACTCGGGGTGACCGAGGCGCACGCTCGGTACGCGGTCGATACGCAGCAGAATCACTTCGGCGCTGCGCTGGAAGTTGCGCAGCACACCGTTGATGAGGCCACGCAGGGAGGTGCCCTTGAGCAGCTTGACCGCGTTGACGGTCTCGGCCACCGCGGCGTGAGCCGGAATGCGGGTGTAGATGAGCTGGTAGAGGCCGACCAGGATGAGGTAGTGGAAGATGCGGCTCTTGTTCTTGAGCGGCTTGTCCATCATCTCGTCGACCGCCGCATCGAGGCGGGGCAGCCAGCGCAGGGTACCGTAGCAGAGTTCTTGCAGGAGGGCGCGATCGCGGGGCGCAACCTTCTCCTGGGCAGCAGGCAGAACGGCGGAGAGGGACTGGCCCTGATCCAGCACCTGTTGAATAACGAGAGCAGCCTGTGCGCGTGTTTTCATAGAGTTACCTTAGATGCGCAAGTCGGGGCCTGGGCCCCGCTTGTGTCAATTCAATCCAGTTCAATTCAATTGCGTGCCGGGTTCAAACCAGTCGCGGCGAGAGTTGAGCAGGTCCGTCACGGACATCGCCTTCTTGCCGGGCGGCTGCAGGGTCAGCAGGCGCAGCACCCCTTTGCCGGTGGCGATATCGATCCCCTGCTTGTCGGCCTTGAGCAGGGTTCCGGCGCGCTGGCCATGGTCGCTGTCGATGACGGCGGCTTGCCATACCTTGACGGTCTGGTCAGCCACTTCGAACCAGCTGATGGGCCAGGGATTGAAGGCGCGGATGCAGCGCTCGATGGCGACGGCCTCCATCGACCAGTCGATGCGGGCCTCTTCCTTGGAGAGCTTCTCGGCGTAGTTGGCCAGCGCATCGTCCTGCACTTCGGCCGCAGTGTCGCCGGCGGCCATGGCATCGATGGTGTCGACCAGTGCCTGCGGGCCCAGCTCGGCCAGCTTGTCATAGAGACTGGCGGAGGTCTCGTCGGCGGCGATGGGGCAGGTCACTTTGCGGATCATGGCGCCGGTATCCAGCCCCACATCCATCTGCATGATGGTGACGCCGGTTTCGGCATCGCCCGCCCAGATGGAGCGCTGGATCGGTGCGGCACCGCGCCAGCGTGGCAGCAGGGAGCCATGGACGTTGATGCAACCCAGACGCGGGGTATCGAGCACCGCTTTGGGCAGGATCAGGCCATAGGCCACCACCACCATCAGGTCGGCGCCAAGGGCTGCCAGCTCGGCTTGCGCCTCTTCCTTGCGCAGGCTAGCCGGTTGATAAACCGGCAGATTATGAGCCAGCGCCAGCTCTTTGACCGGGCTGGCGGTGAGCTTCTGGCCGCGACCGGCGGGCTTGTCCGGCTGGGTATAAACGGCGACGACCTCGTGGTCGGAAGACAACAACGCCGCCAGGTGACGGGCGGCGAAGTCGGGAGTACCGGCAAAAATCAGTTTCAACTTATTCAACGGGGCAGATCCTCAGAGGGCTTTGCGATCTTCACGGGCCATCTTTTCCAGCTTCTGGCGAATGCGCTGGCGCTTGAGCGGGGACAAGTAATCCACAAACAGCTTGCCCATCAGGTGATCCATCTCGTGCTGGATGCAGATGGCGAGCAGATCGTCCGTTTCCAGTTCAAACGGCTTGCCGTGGCGATCCAGCGCGCGGATCTTGATCTGTTCGGCGCGCGGCACCAAAGCACGGCTGCCGGGCACGGAGAGGCAACCCTCTTCGATGCCGGTGCTGCCACACTGGGAGATGACTTCCGGATTGATCAATACCAGAGGGTCTTCACGGTTTTCAGAGACATCGATCACTATGATGCGCTGATGAATGTCCACCTGTGTTGCAGCCAGGCCGATGCCTTCCTCTGCGTACATGGTTTCGAACATATCATCTACAATTTGCTGTAACTCGGGTGTAAAGGTCTCGACAGGGGCTGCGACGGTGCGCAAGCGCTCATCGGGAAAACGCAATACATCTAGAATGGCCATAGTTTTTTCTTTAGTTTCGTATAAATGCAGTCAATATTGGCGTAATTCTAGTCATTTACGCCGACAAAAAACAGCAACACTTTGCGCGCAGAAGTAACAGGGAGTGTTATGTATCTGAAGCGAACCATCCTGGCCTGTCTGCTGGTTGCCGCGAGCCCGACTCTGCTGGCCGACCAGCTGAAGCTTAAAGCCGGCTATCCCGAGAGCTATGTCGTGCAAAAAGGCGACACATTGTGGGACATCTCCGGCAAATATCTCTCCGAGCCCTGGCTCTGGCCCCGTCTCTGGAATATCAACCCTCAGATTGCCAATCCCCACTGGATCTACCCGGGTGACGTGCTGCAACTGAGCTGGGTCAATGGCGAACCCCGTCTTGGCAAGGCGATGCAAGGGGGCAAGCAGGTCATCCGCCTGAGCCCGAAAAACCGCTACGAGAGCAAAGCCAATCCGATTCCTACCCTTCCTATCAGCGAGATTGGCCCGTTTTTGCAGACCGACCATATCCTAGCCAACGCTCAGGAAGGCAAAAAACTGCCATATCTGCTGGGGTCGGATGAAAAACATATCGGCATGCTGGAGGGGGACACCCTCTATGTCCAGGGGGCTTTGACCCTGGGCCAGATGTATGGTGTGTACCACCCAGGTGCAATCTACAAGGATCGCGATACAGGCGAACTGCTTGGGCAGGAGGCCGTGCTCACCGGCATAGTTCGGGCGGTGGCGCGCCTGGATGGTGATCGCACCGAAGTTACTCTGACTCACAACCAGAGGGAGGTGTTGCAGGGTGACAAGGTGATGCCGCTACCCGAGCAGGAGAGTATGCCTGCCGTATTCATGCCCAAGGCGGCACCTGCCATCCAGCCGGGTTATGTCGTCGACCTGCCAAGCAAGGCGCGAGGTGGTGGCAAGTTCGACGTGGTGCTCATCAACAAGGGGAGTCGGGATCAGCTGTCGGCTGGCGATGTGCTCGATATCCGTCGTCCCGGCGCTGCGCTGGTGACCAAGAACGGTACTGTCCAGTACAAAGAGCTCTCGTCGGTCTACAACAAGGTGTTTTACAGCAGCAACAAAAAGGCGCCACTGCCTTCCGAAGCGATTGCCCGGGTCATGCTGTTCAAGGTGTATGACAAGCTGAGTTACGGCCTCATCATGCAGAGCAAGGACATGGTGAGTACTGGTTATCAGGTAACTCACTTCTGACCGTGCACTATCCTGACGATCGCCTTGCACTCTGGCTCGCGCTGGATGCCGTCACCGGGATTGGTCCGGTGACGGCATCCCGTCTGCTGGAGCGGGTTAGCGGCGATATTCAGCAGCTGTTTCAGTGTGACGAAACGCAGTTGCACCAGATGGGGCTGTCGCCAGAGCAGATCCGCCAATTGCGCTGGCCATCACCTGTTGTCGAGCAGAGCCTGATGTGGGCTACTCAGCACGGCAATGCACTACTCCCGCAGGATCATCCCGCTTACCCTCCCTTGCTCAGGGAGATCCCCGCCGCCCCCTTGCTGCTCTACTGCCGTGGCGAGCTTTCTGCTTTGTCTCTTCCACAGCTGGCGATGGTGGGGACCCGCCATCCAACCTATGCCGGCAAGGATAATGCAGCCCGTCTTTGTAGCGAGCTGGTTGGCTGTGGCTTGGCAATTACCTCGGGTCTCGCGCTTGGCATCGATGGCGTCTGCCATCAGCAGGCCCTGACCGCCGGAGGCATGACCCTGGCGGTGTTGGGGTCAGGTCTGGATCAGCTCTATCCCAAACGTCATCACGCGCTGGCGGCGGCGATACTCGAGCGGGGCGGCGTATTGATTTCCGAGCTGGCGCCGGACAAAGGGCCGCTGGCTGAACATTTTCCCCGCCGCAACCGTATCATCAGTGGCCTATCCCTTGGCACTCTAGTGGTTGAGGCAACCGAGCAGAGTGGCTCGCTCATTACGGCGCGCTATGCGCTTGAGCAGGGCCGCGAGGTATTTGCGGTGCCCGGAGCGCCGCAAAACGGGCAGGCAACCGGGTGCAATAAATTAATTCAGCAGGGGGCCAAACTTGTGTTGAGTGCGGCCGATATAGTGGAAGAGCTGCCCGAATGGGCTGTGCGGTTGCCGGAACCGGTCGTATCATCTGAGCAATCGCATAATAGCGAATTGCCTTATGCAGATTTGTTGGATAACGTAGATTACGAGACCACAAGTGTGGATACCGTCGCCGAGCGGGCCCAGCTTCCTGTCGAAGTGGTATTAGGCAGGTTGGTAGAGCTGGAGCTGGCCGGAGCAGTCACGGCGGTCGCCGGTGGATACGTCAGAGCGAGGAGGGTGAATCATGTTTGATGTATTGATGTACCTTTTCGAGACCTACATCCACAGCGATGCAGATGTGATGGTCGAGCAGAATGAACTCACCGACGAGCTGAGCCGTGCCGGCTTTGACAAGGAAGAGATCGACAAGGCGCTGACCTGGCTGGAGCGGCTGGCCAATCTGCATGACAGCGAGCGGGAGGTCTATGTAGCCGCCAGCGCGCAAGGTTCCATGCGTATCTATGCTCCGCAAGAGCTGGCTCGTCTCAGCACCGAGTGCCGCGGTTTCCTGCTGTTTCTGGAGCAGGCTCAGGTACTCAACGCCGAGACCCGCGAGATCTGCATCGAGCGCTTGCTCGAGCTGGATAAGCCGGACATCGAGCTGGATGACCTCAAGTGGGTCGTCATGATGGTGCTATTCAACGTGCCGGGCAGTGAAAATGCCTACCAGCAGATGGAAGAGCTGGTGTTTGACGAGTCAGACGGCGTCATTCACTGACAGTCTGGTGCCGCGCTGGTAGAATTCAGACCATCTGGATTTAAAGGCGCGGCCCATGTCAAAAATCGATCATCACCTCTTTTCAGCCCACGAACATGCCTTCGAGCGCGAGACGTGCCCGCAGTGCGGGGCCGAGCTGGTGATCCGTCAGGGCAAACATGGCCCTTTTCTTGGTTGTTCTGCCTACCCCGCCTGTGACTATATTCGTTCGCTGACGCCATCCGGCCGCGATATCGAGAAGGTGCTCGAGGGCTCTGCCTGTCCCGAGTGCGGTCAGCCGCTGGCGATCAAGAAGGGGCGCTATGGTCTGTTTGTCGGCTGTACCCACTATCCGGCCTGCCAGCATATCGAATCCCTGCAGGAGAGCGACGATACCCAGATCCTCTGCCCGGAGTGTGGCAAGGGCCATCTGGTGAGCCGCACCTCCCGCTACGGCAAGCAGTTTTACTCCTGCGACGGCTATCCACACTGCAAATATGTGGTGAATGACAAGCCGGTTCCCATGCCTTGCCCGCAGTGTGGCTGGGGCATCATGGTGGAGAAAAAGGTGCGGGGAACGCTGCGCTGGGTCTGTCCGCAAAAGAAATGCGGCCATCAAAGTGAGCGGGTATAATCGCGCCGCCATAACGGAACTAAAACGTTTTCGGCGAACTTCAACCCCCCACTTGGAGTAAGGAAATTCCCACCATGAAGAAACCCTTTGTTGCCGTACTGATGGGCTCGGACTCTGATTTCCCCGTGATGCAAGCCACCCTTGAAGTGCTCAAGTCGTTTGATATCACAGTGGAAGTCAAAGTGACTTCAGCCCACCGGACTCCGGCTGCGACCCACCAGTATGTGACCGATGCCGAGGCCCGTGGCTGCAAGGTATTTATCTGTGCTGCCGGTCTGGCTGCCCATCTGGCAGGGGCAGTTGCAGGTATCACCACGCGTCCCGTGATCGGGGTGCCCATCGATGGTGGCCCGCTGAAAGGGCTGGATGCGCTGCTCTCTACCGTGCAGATGCCGGGCGGCGTACCGGTAGCGACGGTTGCCATCGGCAAGGCGGGAGCCAAGAATGCCGGTTATCTGGCAGCCCAGCTGCTGGCTGTCGCTGACGACGAGCTGGCCGCAAGAGTGCGTGCCGAACGCCAGAAGAGCGCCGAAGAGGTGATGGCGAAAGATGCTGCCCTGCAGGCGCAGCTCAAGTAAGTTTCTAGGTGGCCGCCAGTTACACGACCTTCCCCTCCGGGATGCCGGGTTTGCAACGGTGGCCATTGTGTTGATAGCAACCCAATGATGAGGCGGCAGCTGGACTGCCGCATTTTTTCTGATGCAAAACGAATTTGAACAAGCGGTTGCCGCGCTCGAGAGCGAAGGGGTGATCGCCTATGCAACCGAGGCGGTCTTTGGCCTGGGTTGTGATCCGGACTCTGAACTGGCCGTGCAGCGTCTGCTCGATATCAAGCAGCGTCCGGTGGAGAAGGGCTTGATCCTTATTGCGGCCGAGCTGGGGCAATTGCTCGATTATATCGATCTGAGTCAGCTCACCGCAGAGCAGCTGGCTCGGGTTGAGGCCAGCTGGCCAGGCCCTTTTACCTGGATCATGCCTGCCAAGCCCGACACACCCTCATGGCTGACCGGTCAGTTCGATACGTTGGCAGTGCGGGTCACGGCGCATCCGCAGGTACAAGGGCTGTGTCGGGCCTTTGGCAAGCCGCTGGTCTCTACCAGCGCCAACCTGACTGGCGAAGAGCCGGCTCGCCGCGTGGCCGATATCGGCGAACTGCTGGCAAGCAAGCTGGCCTATATCCTGCCGGGTGAGGTGGGTGGACAAGCCAACCCCTCCGAAATCAAGGATGCCAGAAGCGGCGCAATCATCCGCCCTTCCTGAGTGGCAGACCGCTTTGCGGCCATGCCGGCGGGCTAGCCCGCCTGTAATATCACTATAAAAAATGAGCGGGACTCTGTAGATCCCGCCTGAGCTGGAGACAAGATGAGCAAACCGGATGTGGCCCGGGTCAAGGCCTTTCTGCTGCAGTTGCAGGACGAGATCTGCCGTGGCCTGGAGCAGGCCGATGGCAGCGGACACTTTGTGGAAGATGCCTGGAGTCGTGAAGGCGGTGGCGGCGGTCGCACCCGCGTGCTGCGCCATGGTGCAGTGATCGAGCAGGGTGGGGTCAACTTCTCCCATGTGTATGGGGATGCCATGCCGGCTTCTGCCACCGCTCATCGACCCGAACTGGCCGGTCGCAAGTTCGAGGCGATGGGGGTCTCTCTGGTGATCCATCCGCACAACCCCTATGTGCCGACCAGCCACGCCAACGTCCGTTTTTTCATTGCCGAGAAAGAGGGCGAAGAGCCCATCTGGTGGTTTGGCGGTGGTTTTGACCTGACGCCTTTCTATCCGTTCGAAGAGGATGTTCGCCACTGGCATCAGGTTTCTCACGACCTCTGTCAGCCGTTTGGAGCGGATATCTATCCGGAATTCAAATCCTGGTGCGATCGCTACTTCTTCCTCAAGCATCGGGACGAGACACGCGGCGTCGGTGGCCTCTTCTTCGACGACCTGAATCGCTGGCCCTTTGCCGACAGTTTTGCCTTTATGCAGGCGGTGGGTAACGGCTACCTTGCGGCCTATCTGCCGATTATCGAACGACGCAAAGATCTTGCCTATGGCGAGCGGGAGCGGGAGTTCCAGCTCTATCGTCGCGGACGTTATGTGGAGTTCAATCTGGTGTTCGATCGGGGCACCCTGTTCGGGCTGCAAACCGGTGGCCGTACCGAGTCGATCCTGATGTCGATGCCGCCTCTGGCTCGTTGGGAGTATGACTGGCAACCGGCCGCAGGCAGTCCGGAAGCCTTGCTCTACACTGATTACCTCAAGCCACGCGAGTGGTTGTGAACGAAGGGGCCATAACGGCCCCTTTTTGTTAGCCGATATTCGACTTGTTCCCGCAGGGGAAAAACCGTTAAATCGGGAGATTGCCCTATAAAGGAACTGTTTGATGGATCGTTATCTGGTTTTTGGCCACCCGGTGCGCCACAGTAAATCCCCTTTCATTCACACCCTGTTTGCCAGACAGACCCAGCAAGAGCTGGAGTACGGGTTGGCCGAACCTGCGGTGGATGAATTTGCCAACACTCTGCGGGACTTCTTTGCTCGGGGCGGCAAGGGTTGCAACGTCACTGTGCCGTTCAAGGAGCAGGCATTTGCGCTGGTTGACCGGCTGAGCCCAAGGGCAAAACGGGCGGGGGCAGTCAATACCATCAAACTGACCGATGACGGTGTGCTGCTTGGCGATAACACCGATGGTGCCGGGCTGGTGGTGGATCTCAAGGCACATGGTGTGACATTGACCGGCAGCCGGATCCTGCTGCTGGGGGCAGGAGGCGCCGCTCGAGGTGCTCTGGCTCCACTGCTGGCCGAACATCCGGCCGAGGTGGTGATCGTCAACCGTACCCACGCCCGGGCAGAACAACTGGCTGCCGAATTCCGCGACCTGGGTAGTGTCAGCGCCCTGACGTATGAACAGCTGGCCGGTCATTTCGATCTTGTTATCAACTCCACATCGGCCAGTCTGCAGGGTGAGCTGCCGCCGCTGGCTCCCGGTCTGATCCACGCCGATATTGCTATCTACGACATGATGTATGGTGCAACGGATACCCCCTTCATTGGTTGGGCCAAGCAACATGGCGCCCGTCAAACCATGGATGGGCTCGGCATGCTGGTCGAACAGGCTGCCGAGGCGTTTACCGTGTGGCGTGGAATCCGTCCCGGGACTAAACAGGTATTGAGAGAGTTGAAGCGTAACTTGGGGGTGATATGAACCAGGGTATTCTGTTTCCTGATCTGATGGAGTGGCAGGCCCAGGAGATGCGAGTGCATTTTCCTGCCCAGCAGATGGGGGCTCTGATCAACTGCTATATCAGCCTGCGTCGGCTGGAGAAGATGACTGGTCTGGCTCTGAGCCGAGAGGATGACATCCTGCGAGCGTTCGAAAGCGTACGTTTTGATATTGAGGATTTTGCGGAAAAACTCATTGAAGAACAATCATTTGCTGAAGATGGCGCCATCTATCTGTAGATTTTCAAAGTTTTTTTCCTTTGCAGCGGAACTTCATCGATTTTCTGCTGACTAACTTGATAGTTGAGGAAGTGCTAGCTAGTCACCTTTATAACTCCCCGGTATTCGTACTGGGGATTTTTTTATCTACTTGAAATAAAAGTATTTTTTATAAAGCAAAAACTCGTGAAACTAAATTACATAAATTACTTTCACTTTTTGCTGCTTTGCTGTACAGTTGTCTGCGTAGGGTACAGAGGTAAGATGTTCTATCTTTCAGACCTTTTATTTCACGTAATTGAATGTGGCTGAATAGCGGCCCCGATGAGTTTCTCGTCGGGGTGTTTTTTTATGTGCAGCATTTAGAGTAAAAGCTTTAATTTGTCGATGCGTTTGCTAAAATGGGGTCGATTCTTGAGGTACACCGGTCGTCTGGTGCTCGAGATTCAGCTTCTTCCCAATTTTTTGAACTTATTGTTTAAGGCTGGATGGCAGAACTGTCGTCCGGCCTCATTTTTATCCCTTCTCTGCTCGCGATGTAATTAAATTTCATTTTTTGTCGTTTTTGGTGATTTTCATCCCTGATGTGGGGGCAGATATGAAAACGATATCAAAAACATGAAAAGTTAATTATTCTCGAGAATTAATTGTCTATCTATATGAATTTCAACCACTAACTCGCTCTTGCCAGGAGTGATATCTGATGTGTGGGCTGGGTTGTGAGGACTGTAGGGATCTGAAAGTCTTTCAATCAGCGGAGGGGGACTCCGCCAATTGCGAGACTAGCGAGGAGTGGATCACTCCCCGGCGGGTTCTTGCTCATCCGCTGCAATGTGAGAGTCATCGGCTCCGGCGACATACCAGTTGGTCAGGGTCTGGGCCAGTTTTTCTACCCCGATATTGCTGAGGGAAGAGAAGGCTTCAACCTGGATCTGGGAACCCAGGCTGGCTACGGCCTGGCGCACCTTGATCACCTGATTGTTGCGAGGGCCGGGGCTCAGCTTGTCGGCCTTGGTCAGCAGCAGCATAACCGGCAGCTCGCGATGAGCGCTCCACTCCAGCATGTTCATATCGGTATCTTTGAGCGGATGACGGATATCCATCAGGATTACCAGTCCTTTCAATGACTCACGACGTTGCAGGTACTCTGCCAGTGACTTTTGCCACTTGAGCTTCATTTCCAGTGGAACCTGGGCATAACCATAACCCGGCAGGTCGACCAGACGTTTGCCCGGTTCCAGCTCAAACAGGTTGATCAGCTGGGTGCGGCCGGGGGTTTTACTGGTTCGGGCCAGGTTCTTGTGTTTGGTTAACGTGTTCAATGCAGATGACTTACCGGCGTTGGAACGGCCAGCAAACGCGATCTCGACACCCCCATCATTTGGCAGGTGGCGGATGTCGGGTGCGCTGGTCACAAAATGCACCTTATTGAAATTGAGAGTTTGTGTATCCAACGTAAATTCCCCATGGAGATAGAGGGTTATAGAGTTACTTTTTTGTAAAAAGGTGTAAAATGGCGTCGCTTAAACGCGTTTATTTTAACATGCCTTCAGCGGCATGGGATCTGGAAGCCTAATAACTAAAAGTTGGAACGCCATGAAGAACCTAGTCATTACTCTTGCTCTGATGGTTGGCGTAACGGGGATGGCACAAGCCAAAGGCGATGCCGCTGCGGGACAGGCCAAGGCTGCAGTTTGTGCGGCTTGTCATGGACCGGACGGAAACAGCCTGATTGATATGTACCCCAAAATTGCTGGTCAGCACGCATCATATATCAAAAAGCAGTTGGTTGAACTGAAGGCTGCCGCTTCTGGCCAAATTGGTCGGGTTGCGCCCGTTATGGGGCCGATGGCTTTGCCTTTGTCGGATCAGGACATGGATGACCTGGCGGCTTACTTCTCCAGCCAGAAAGTGACTCCGGTGGCCGTTCCTGATGACGTTGTTGCTGCAGGCAAGGCGCTTTATATGGGTGGCGACATGAGTCGCGGCCTGCCAGCCTGTACTGCTTGCCACGGACCGCGAGGTTCCGGGGTGGAGCAGGCCAAATATCCCAGTCTCTCCGGGCAGCACCCTGCCTATATCAAAGCGCAGCTGACCGGTTTCCGTGCCGGTACTCGGGACAACGACCCGAATGGCATGATGCGCGACGTTGCCAAGAAGCTGACTGATCAGGATATCGATGTGTTGTCCAAGTATGTTGCAGGACTGCACTAAGCTGATTGCGTTACCTGCAATTGATGAGAAACGGGGAGCTTGGGCTCCTCGTTGTTTTTATGGTTTTCAGATCATTCTCGGTTTAATCCTCTCGTTATGTAAGAGATCTTCCATTCCCGCGGCAGGCCAAGGCTCATAGATTTGTATAAAATTTAAAATAAAAGATATTTATCAATGGCTTATTGCTTTGTTGCGATTTTCTGAGGCATTGGGATCTATTCAGGTAGATTGAGCGCCTTTATAGAGCTGATACATTAAGTTCAATGGATTTATCCACGGAATGGATAGCGGTTTCACAGTGGGATGCTGTGAGCACAGGATGTTTGGCATGGCGGGATGCCATGGGTTCGCAAGAACTGGCAAGGGATTGAAAGATCAGGATGGTGACCATCTCCGGAGCGGGATGGAGTTGCGGGATGCAGGCTCCCCGGCACGATGGCAGGATGCGGTCGGAACGGGTCAAACAGGCACACGCACATTCAGGAACGACCACAAGAAGGTCAGGATGACCATATAAAGATATGATGTGGCAACAAGTCGTCATGGACGGGACAAAACAGGCTGTTTTGCCATTCAGGATGATCCTCACACAGACATATCAAGGCAGCTTCGGCTGCCTTTTTTCTTATTGGGTCATTAACCCGATCAGCCTTTCTGTGTCAAAATACCAGCAATATGCCCAGAGGATACCGATCCTGCGGTGTTCAGTGGCCCTGACGGGCCGGATTGATGCGGGATCCTGCTGATGTTCCGGTTTCACTGTTCCCCAGAATTGCATCCCGCCGGGTGAGATCATCCCGGAGTCGGGCTCAATCCAGTTATTTTTCGGAGTTATCCATTCATGTCTGCCAAACAACCCAATCGCAAGCCTGCTGGCAAGCGCAAAGAATCAGAAGCCAGTGCTCAGGAAGGTCGTGAGCGGAAACGTGCGGCCAAGCGCAAGGGCTTGAAAGCGGGCTCTCGCCAGCAAGTCGAGCAGCAGAAAGGCAAGTCAGCCGGCAAACAGGCCAAGGATCCGCGTATCGGTTCACGCAAGCCGGTCGCTCTGATTGTTGAAGAGAAGGGCTCCAAGTCCACCGTATCCAAAGCGATAAAAGAGAAGAAGCTGGTGATGACTCCGGAGCAGGAGCTGGCATCCATCGAGAATGATGACCGTCTCAATGATTTGCTGGATCGCCTCGATGCCGGTGAAACCCTGGAAGCGGCCGAGCAGGCCTGGGTTGACCAGCGGGTTGACCGCTATCAAGAGCTGATGGATGAGCTTGGCATCATCGACAACGACGATGATGAAGAGACCGACGAAGCCTTCGAGGAGAGCGACTATGAAGAGTCGTTCCAGCCGGCTTCCGAAGATGAGCTGTGGGATCGCTTTACCCAGGTCGATTATCAGCCCGAGACCAAGCCTGAGCCGAAGAAGAAGTGATGAGTGGATGGATGCTGGCCGCCCTGTCGGGCGGCCTGATTTTGTCCGGACTGGCCATCTATGCAGGTATGCTGCTGGCCAGACTCCGACGCCAGCAGGCGATGCAGTGGCAGGCCATTGCAGCTCGCAATGAACGAATCCTGGAGAGCGTGCGGGTTATTGCCCATGCGGTGCAGGAGGGGCAGTGCGACTACTCCGAAGGAGCCATTCGGCTGACCAATCTGCTGGATGCGCTGCAGATCAAGGATGGGCGCCCTTTTGCCAGCGAATTTCCCGGTCTCTACGGGTTATACGAGAAGGTGAAGGATATGCCGACCCATGAGGCGCGGCGTGCACTCAAGCGCAATGAAGTGATGAAGATGGATCTCGAGCGCAGCGGTTATGAGGCCGAGCTGGAAGCCCAGATCCTCAAGGATGTGGCACAACTGAAGGATTTTCAGTTAAGCCGATAAGCCATTGATAACAAAAAGAGAGGAAGCGAGCGTGCAAGCAGGACAGATTGTGTGGGATCAGGCCCTGATCGAAAAATATAACTACAGCGGCCCGAGATATACCTCCTATCCCACGGCACTGGAGTTCAACGAGAACTTCGGTTATCCGGATTTTGTTCGTGCTGCCGGGCAGTACCCCGAGCGCCATCTTTCTCTCTACGTTCACATCCCCTTCTGTCACAAACTTTGTTACTACTGTGGCTGCAACAAGGTCATTACCCGTCATCAGCACAAGGCTGACGAGTACCTCGATTATCTCGAACGGGAGATCAAGGCGCAGGCTCCGCTATTCAAACAGCGGCTGGTTACCCAGCTGCACTGGGGCGGTGGCACTCCTACCTATCTCAATGAAAGCCAGACCCGGCGTCTGATGGCCATGCTGCGCGAGCACTTCCATTTTGCTGATGAGGGCGAATTCAGTATTGAAGTCGATCCGCGCGAGATTGAACTGTCGATGCTGGATGTGTTGCGAGAAGTCGGGTTTAACCGTATCAGCCTGGGCGTGCAGGACTTCAACAAGGATGTGCAGGTTGCCGTAAATCGCGAGCAGGATAACGACTTCATTCGCGCCATGCTGGAACGAGCCAGAAAGCTGGGCTTTCGCTCAACTAATCTCGACCTGATTTACGGTTTGCCGCATCAAAACAAAGAGAGCTTCCATCATACGTTGGAAGAGGTGCTCAAGACGGATCCGGCGCGTCTCTCCATCTTCAACTATGCCCATCTGCCCAGCCGCTTTGCCGCGCAGCGCAAGCTGAAGGAAGAGGATATGCCTGCTCCGCAGGAGAAGCTGGCCATGTTGCAGGGGACTATCGCGTTCCTTACCGGCCGCGGTTATCAGTTCATCGGCATGGATCACTTTGCCAAGCCGGATGACGAGCTGGCTGTGGCACAACGCGAAGGCAAGCTGCATCGCAACTTCCAGGGCTATACCACCCAAGGGGATTGCGATCTGCTTGGGCTGGGCGTCTCCTCCATCAGCATGATCGGCGATGCCTACTCGCAGAATCAGAAAGAGCTCAAAACCTATTACGGTCAGGTCGAGGAGTTGGGGCATGCACAATGGAAAGGGTGCTCGCTCAATCAGGATGACCTGATCCGCCGTGAAGTGATCAAGCGGCTTATCTGTGACTTTAGTTTGAACTTCATCACCATTGAGCGGACATTTGGCTTGGATTTCAAAGAGTACTTCGCCGAGGATCTCAAGCTGCTACAGACCTTTATCGACGATGGGCTGGTGCGTATGACGGATACGGGGCTTGAGGTGTCTTCCACGGGGCAGCTGTTGATCCGCAATATCTGCATGTGCTTCGACGTCTACCTGCGCAACAAGGCTCGCCAGCAGCAGTTCTCTCGCGTGATATAAGTTTTGCTTGCTGGTCAGAAAACAGAAAGGGGCGCCATCAGTGGCGCCCCTTTCATATGCATGTCTTTTGCTTGAGCCAGTGACGCTGGAAAGTCTTGGCAAGAAAGAGCTGCGAGTGGGGCAAGCAATTGCCCGGTGAAACGCAGATAAAAAGATGGGGGCGACTTGCGTCGCCCCCGGTAGTCGTATCGCTCATATCCTTGAACGAAGTTGCTCCCTGCAATCCCTGACTGTTTACCTCTTCCTTTAGGTTTCCCCTTCCCAATCCTTTGGGGTGTCCTTTAGCCATCTTGGCCTGACGAGTCATCCTGTCCCGCCGCACTTTCTCCGTCCTGGGAGGTGTCCTTTGCCACATCCTGTGACTAGTCCATTTGCCCAACCCTGGCAGCCAGTCTTCCTGACCGACTTCATTGCGTCCGTGCATGAGTAACTATAAGGATTTTCCAGGAGGCGACAATGGCAAGATGGAAAACGTTTTTGTGTTGATAGTTAACGAAAGCAATGTCTTTCGATTTATTTGATATAAAACATTGTGTTATTGGATTTTACTGCTGTTTTTAAGACGTTATCTTCCGATTATTTCGAGAACATTTTGAGCGTATTGCTCACATCCTTAATGGCTGATCTCTTACGAGGCATTATGGTTGCTTTGGAAACCAATATGTCGTCCTGATGGTGATGTCTTTCACCAGCAGGAAAAGGGGAATTTGAGCAAGAAAAGGCGGTGTCAGGAGCGCTGATTGAGCCGTTCGTATATGGTCTGCCGCTCTTCAGGGCTGAGCGATGAGAAGTAGTGAGTAAAGAGGCGCAGTAGCAGAGATTTGTTCATGCCGTCCTGCTGGGTCAGATTGCCTAACTCATCGATGGCGACGGTACTCATGGAGAAGGTCGCCTTCTTGTAACTGGGCTTGAGGTGTTCACCGCTCTCGATGAATGCCAGTGCCGTCAGTGCTTCGTCCCGGTGCAGGCTCAGCTCCAGACTGACCACCTTGGGCTTGCCTTTGGCGTAGAACTCCGCATCTTCGATAAACTCGTCGACGGTAAAGTTCTTCTGGTGATGAAGCTGGTGCTTCTTCTTCAGATCGGCCAGACCCATCTCACACCCCCACTTGCAGGAACTCTTTGGCAATGGCTCGGATCTCTTCGGCGGATTTGCCATCCGGCTCGATCTCCATCACCGATAACCCCTTCTCCTCGCTGTCGTCGTAGACGTTGCGTCCATAGGTGATGGCATTGAGCACATCTACCCCAAAGGAGGAGCAAACCTCTTTCGCTTCCAGAATCCGTTTTACCTGATTGGGCAGGGACGGGCACTGGGTCAGCACCACAGCCGCATTGAGGGCAGGGTTGACCATCTTGCAGGTGGTGATGAGATCTTCCATATGGGGCAGGGTCTTGAGATCCCGGCGTTTGGGGCGCAGCGGTATAAGAGCGTGGGTGGCGACTGCCATGGTAGAACGTAGCGCCCGGTTGTCTTGTCCACCACAGTCAACGATAACGTAGTCGTAGCGGTTTTTCAGACTGAGCAGGTCGTTACGGATATTGCCGTAGAGCTGGACGCAGTTGATTTGTGGCAGTTCCGGATTGTCATTGCGTTCCTGAATCCAGTCGGAGGTGGTGCGCTGGGGATCGCAGTCGACCAGCAAAACTTCCCCCTGAAACTGGGATCTGAGGTAGACCGCCAGATTTTGCGCCAGGCAGCTCTTGCCACTCCCTCCTTTTTCTCCGCCAACCAACAAGATCATGACGTTCCCCTATCCATGAGAAAACCGCTGTTTTCAGTATAGGAGGGGCTGCTCTCATAACAAGGCAGGAGGTGGTTTGCCTCCCGCCCAATCTATTAGTAGTGCTGACTACCGCCGCTGGAGCGGCACACATAGTCGGGTACCAGCGTCTGGGGAGCCTTGTCGACATGGCATACCACCATGGGCACGGCCGGGGCTCCTTCTGCCTGCGTGAGGCTGGGTACGAGAGGCAGCAACAGGGTTGCGAGCAGCAGCATGGACTTCATTTTCATAACAACTCCTTGGTAACACCATTCATACGTGATCTGGATCACTTTTTGAGTTAAGCCGAGGTTCGACCCAGCGCAAGGAAGAGCGAATAAATTCAGCCAATGAAAAAACTCTCAAAAGGAACCTGATGGCAGGTACTGAATCTCTGGCGGCCAAGATGCTGACTTTGTGCATATTAATGAGCAACAGATAGCTGGGGGGTAATGATATGAGCCGCAGTGCGACCAAGCTGGCGTGAATGCCATGATCTGGGACAAGAAAACAATTATGCAGAGTGAGAAGGATGGGTGACTTTTTATTTGTTGGTTAGAGGCTATGAGAGGGTGACATTATTCATATTAGTGCATGGTAAATTCACGGAATATTTTTGATTCAACTTAACTTATTGAAATTAATGACATTGCCTTTTTATCTCTATCCATTTTGAGAGTGATGACATGAATGAAATGGCTTTCAATATGAAATATAAAGGGCTTTTTTTAAGTATGTATGCGGGCTTGGTGAATAAGAGAATGTGGGATCTGTTACCCTTATCAAAGATCTTTTCATGAATTTATTCAGTTCTGAGTGAATGTGATCAATCTCTAAGTTTGCAGTGATTGGCAGGTCTAACCTCGCTCTCGAAAGGCAAGGGCAGGATAGAACATAAGCCGAGTACCCTACATAAAGAATATCCCGCCTTAGCCACGAGCATGAATAGAAGGAATCTATTCAATCACTCGCAGGGACCACTGCTAGACGGAATATAATCATGAGCAAATTTTATGTAGGTTCTGAAGTTGGCCAATTGCGCCGTGTCATGTTGCACCGCCCCAACCTCAGTCTGAAGCGTCTGACTCCTTCCAACTGCCAGGATCTGCTGTTCGATGACGTCCTGTCTGTTGAACGCGCCGGTCAGGAGCACGACAAATTCGCTCAGGTACTGCGCGATCAGAATGTCGAAGTTTTCCTGCTGACCAATCTGCTGGCCGAGACTCTGGATGTGCCGGAAGCCAAAACCTGGCTGCTGCAACATCAGGTCTCCGACTATCGCCTCGGTTCTTCTTTTGCCAACGACGTGCGCTGCTTCCTGGCTGACATGCCGCACCGCGAGCTGGCCCGCATTCTCTCCGGTGGCCTGACCTACTCCGAGATGCCCTACAGCGGCGTCAACATGGTAGTAGGCATGCACGCACCGACCGATTTCATCATCGAGCCGCTGCCCAACCACCTCTTTACCCGCGACACCTCCTGCTGGGTTTATGGTGGCGTCTCCATCAACCCGATGGCCAAGGCCGCTCGTCGTCGTGAGACCAACCATGTGAAGGCCATCTACCGCTGGCACCCGCAGTTCGCTGGTCAGGACTTCATCAAGTACTTCGGTGACGAGGATCGCGACTACGACAACTCCACCATCGAGGGTGGCGACGTACTGGTCATCGGCCGCGGCGCCGTGCTGATCGGCATGTCCGAGCGCACCACCCCGCAAGGTGTAGAGCATCTGGCTCGCGGCCTGTTCAAACATGGCCAGGCCAAACAGGTTATCGCCATGCAACTGCCAAAACACCGCAGCTGCATGCACCTAGATACCGTGATGACTCACATGGATATCGACACCTTCTCCGTCTATCCGGAAGTCATTCGCAAGGATGTGAACTGCTGGAGCCTGACTCCGGGCGGCGCTACCGGCATGAACATCAAGGAAGAGGGTTACTTCGTCACCGCCATCGAGAAGGCGCTGGGTGTCGATCAGCTCAAGCTCATCACCACTGGTGGTGACACCTTCGAGGCCGAGCGCGAGCAGTGGAACGACGCCAACAACGTGCTGACCGTGCGCCCCGGCGTGGTGGTGGGTTACGAGCGCAATACCTACACCAACGAGAAGTACGACAAGGCTGGCATCACAGTGCTGCCCATCCCGGGTGAAGAGCTGGGACGTGGTCGCGGCGGCGCCCGCTGCATGAGCTGCCCGATGGAACGCGACGGCATCTAACAAGACGGCGTGGCGCCGGCAGAAGCTGGCGCCACACAGAACCAAACTCGAGATTAACCACTATGAAAAAACCAACTGTCGTCGTCGCTCTGGGTGGCAATGCTCTGCTCCGTCGTGGTGAGCCCCTTGAAGCGGATATCCAGCGCAAGAACATCGCCACCGCCGCCAAGACCATCGCCCTGATCGCTCAGGAGTACAACGTGGTGCTGGTGCATGGCAACGGCCCGCAAGTCGGCCTGCTGGCCCTGCAAAACAGCGCCTACACCAAGGTATCCCCCTATCCGCTGGATGTGCTGGGTGCCGAGTCCCAGGGCATGATCGGCTACATGCTGATCCAGGAGCTGAAAAACCTGATGCCGAGCCGCAACGTTACCGCGCTGCTGACTCAGGTGCAGGTCGATCCCAAGGATCCGGCATTCGCCAACCCGACCAAATTTATCGGCCCCGTCTATGAAGAGGCTGAAGCCCGCACCCTGGCAGAAGAGAAGCACTGGGTGGTCAAGGCTGACGGCAAGTTCTTCCGCCGCGTAGTGCCGTCCCCGCTGCCCCAGCGCATCGTCGAAGGCGACGCCATTGAAACCCTGATTGCCCAGGGTCACCTCATCATCTGTACCGGTGGTGGTGGTATCCCGGTGACCTGGGATGGCCAGAGCCTGACCGGTATTGAAGCCGTCATCGACAAGGACATGTCTGCCGCCTATCTGGCCAAGCAGATCAAGGCTGACGCCCTGCTGATCCTGACCGATGCCGATGCCGTCTACCTGGATTGGGGCAAACCGACCCAGCGTCCGCTGCGAGTCACCAGCCCGGACGAGCTGGCCGGGGTCAAGTTCGACGCAGGTTCCATGGGACCGAAAGTCGAAGCCTCCTGTGAATTTGTCAAAGCGACCGGCGGCATGGTCGGCATCGGCTCTCTGGAAGATGGCCTCGCCATCCTCAAGGGTGAAGCCGGTACCAATATCGTCGCCACCCGTACCGTGAATGCGTAATTGAAACTCGGCCCTCCGGGGTCTGCACAAATCTGTACTGAAGAATGCGTAGTCAACACTACTGCCTAAATTGGTCTGAACAAATATAGAGAGAACTCATCATGGCTTTTAATCTGCGTAACCGTAACTTCCTGAAACTGCTGGACTTCACCCCGCGCGAAATCCAATACATGATCGATCTGGCCATCGACCTGAAGAAAGCCAAATACGGTGGCTACGAGCGCAAGCATCTGGTCGGCAAGAACATTGCCCTGATTTTCGAGAAGACCTCCACCCGCACCCGTTGTGCGTTTGAAGTGGCGGCCTTCGACCAGGGCGCGCAAGTCTCCTACCTTGGCCCAAGCGGTTCCCAGATCGGTCACAAGGAGTCCATGAAGGACACCGCCCGGGTACTGGGTCGCATGTATGACGGTATCGAATACCGTGGCTACGGTCAGGAGATCGTGGAAGAGCTGGGTGCCTACGCCGGTGTACCGGTGTGGAACGGCCTGACCAACGAATTCCACCCGACCCAGATCCTGGCTGACTTCATGACCATGCTGGAGCACGGCAAGGGCAAGCGTCTGGATCAAATCAAGTTCGCCTACCTGGGTGATGCCCGCAACAACATGGGTAACTCCCTGATGGTCGGCGCCGCCAAAATGGGTATGGATATCCGTCTGGTTGCTCCGAAAGCCTTCTGGCCGGAAGAGGAGCTGGTTGCCAAGTGCCGCCTGATCGCCGAAGAGACCGGCGCACGCATCACCCTGACCGAAGATGTCAAAGAGGGTGTGCTGGGCACCGACTTCCTCTACACCGACGTTTGGGTATCCATGGGTGAAGCGAAAGAAGCCTGGGATCAGCGCGTCAAACTGATGACTCCGTATCAGGTCAACATGGATGTCATCAACGCCACCAAGAACCCGGATGTGAAGTTCATGCACTGCCTGCCGGCGTTCCACAACGACGAGACCACCATGGGCAAGGAAGTGGCTGACAAATATGGCATGAAAGGTCTGGAAGTGACCGAGGACGTGTTCGAATCCGAGCACAGCATCGTGTTCGACGAGGCCGAAAACCGGATGCACACCATCAAGGCAGTGATGGTTGCTACGCTGGGCGACTAAGGTCGCAGTAGTGGTGCCGGGGGGTGACCCCCGGCTTTTCGACCATGTGACAGCGGCATAATACCTCTAACCCTACAACCCGCAGCCTGCATGGATACCACACCCACAGAAGGAAGCTGGACCATGACCAAATTCAAGTTCCCGTCAGCCTACACGATACTGTTTGTGCTGATCGCCCTGGTGGCCGCCCTGAGCTGGATAGTGCCGGCCGGCAAATATGAGATGACCATGAACGAAGCCCTCGGCAAAGAAGTGCCGGTGGCGGGTACCTACAAGCTGGTAGAGGGCAATCCCCAGGGGATCGTCGACGTGCTGCTGGCGCCGATCGATGGTCTCTACAACCATGACACCTATCAGGCAGGCGCCATCGACGTCTCCCTGTTTATCCTGATCATCGGTGGTTTTCTTGGCATTGTGACCAAGACCGGTGCTATCGATGCCGGTATCGAACGCGTGACCGACCGTCTGCGTGGCCGTGAAGAGTGGATGATACCGATCCTGATGGCGCTGTTCGCCGCAGGCGGCACCATCTACGGCATGGCCGAAGAGTCGCTGCCGTTCTACACCCTGCTGGTGCCGGTGATGATGGCCGCCCGCTTCGACCCGGTGGTGGCTGCTGCAACCGTATTGCTGGGCGCCGGTATCGGTACTCTCGGTTCCACCATTAACCCGTTTGCGACCGTTATCGCTGCCAACGCGGCCGGTATCTCCTTCACCGATGGTATCTGGTTGCGTGTCGCCATGTTGGTGGCCGGCTGGCTGATCTGCGTTGCCTACGTCATGCGTTACGCCAAGATGGTGCGCAACGACCCGAGCAAATCGCTGGTGGCTGACAAGTGGGATGAAAACCGTGCCCATTTCCTCGGCAACAAGAGCGACCAGATGCTGGAGTTCACCCTGACCCGCAAGATCGTGCTGGGTATCTTCGTCGCCGCCTTTGCCGTGATGATCTACGGTGTGGCCGTGCTGGGCTGGTGGATGGCGCAGATCTCCGGCGTTTTCCTGGCTGCTGCCATCATCGTCGGCCTCATCTCCCGCATGAGCGAGGAGGAGCTGACCTCAAACTTCATCGACGGTGCTCGCGACCTGCTGGGCGTAGCCCTGATCATCGGTATCGCCCGCGGTATCGTGGTGGTGATGGACAACGGCATGATCACCCACACCATCCTGCACAGTGCAGAAGGGATCGTGACCGGCCTCTCCACCGTGGTGTTCATCAACGTGATGTTCCTGCTGGAAGTGGTGCTCTCCTTCCTGGTGCCGTCCTCCTCCGGTCTGGCCGTGCTGACCATGCCGATCATGGCGCCGCTGGCCGACTTCGCCAACGTAGGCCGCGAGCTGGTGGTGACTGCTTACCAGTCTGCCTCCGGTCTGGTGAATCTGGTGACCCCGACCTCCGCCGTGGTTATGGGCGGTCTGGCCATCGCCAAGGTGCCTTATGTGCGCTACCTGAAGTGGGTGGCTCCGCTGCTCGGTATCCTGACCGTGCTGATCGTGGCCTGCCTGAGCCTGGGTGCCATGCTCTAATCCAGAGACAAGATAACGCTGAAAACGGGAGCCGCTGGCTCCCGTTTTTTATGGGCGCAAGTAGTGATGGACACAAAGTAGCGGCCAACAAAAAGGCGACCCTGAGGTCGCCTTTTGCTTGTTCTATGTGTGGCAGTAGCTAGCGCGCCTGCTCCAGCGTACGCACCACGGCGGCGTGGGCCTGACGGGTACGGCTGATATGGCGCGGCGCGACCAGCACCACGTCGTTGCCGGCCACAGCGCCCATGATCTCGGGATTGGCGTTGCGATCGAGCAGGCGGGCCACCACGGTGGCGGCGCCGGGAGTGGTGTGGATCAGCACCATCTGCTGGTTGTGCACCACTTCGCGCACCATGTCGTGGATGGAGCGGGTGCTGCCGGCGGGCTCCAGCTGCTCGTCGACCAGGGTGTAGACCTTCTTGCCGTTGGCATTCTGCGCCTTGGCGACGCCGAGACGGCGCAGCAGGCGGGAGATGGTGGACTGGCTGATGTCGGCAAAGCCCCGCTCCGACAGCTCGCGGCGGATCTCTTCCTGAGTGCTGTAGCAGTGCTGGCCGATGATCTGGCGACAGGCATCCAGCTGGGCCAGATCGGGCTCTTGGGCAACGGGACGGCTGAGGGTTTTGACCACGGCGACTTCCTTTGACGATGATCGGGAATGAGCGCTCGATATCTGCCAAATTTGCTGCTTGTTAGCGGAAAATCGGGGCAATCGTGTGATTGGCAGAGAATGAGCGGGCCTTACCATATTGGATGGCAAATTATAGCCGACTGGGAATTTGGTGATGTGACAGGGTTCAAAAATGGGCCCCTTGGGGCCCACATGAATATCTTTTGAGTCTGGCTATCAGTAGCGTTCGCTGACGATGTCCTGAGTGAAGGACTTCTCGCAGTATTTGCACTTCATCCGCACCGCACCTTTCACTTCGCGTACCCGGAAGTAGCTCTCTACCGGTTCGTTGTGGGAGATGCAGTTGGAGTTGGGGCAGTGGAACACCCCGGCGATGAACTCCGGCAACTCCAGCTGATGCTTCTTCACCACATTGAAGTCTTCGATGATGTTGACGGTCGCTTTCGGGGCGAACAGCGCCAGCTGGTTGGCCTGCTGCTCGGTCAGGCGGGTGTTCTCGATCTTGATGAGATCTTTTTTGCCGAGCGCGCCGGATTTCAGGTTGAAGCCGACGGTGATCCGCTCCTGGGTCTCCACCAGCTGGAACAGCTTGAGGATTTTGATGCCCTGGCCGGCGGGGATGTGGTCGATGACGGAGCCGTGACGGATGGCTTCGACTTGCAGTTGGTTCTTGTCAGACATGTTGTTCCCCTTTCCCTTAGACAGTTTCGTTCAGTACCAGTGCCAGCAGTGCCTGGCGTGCATAGACCCCGTTCTCCGCCTGCTGGAAGTAGTAGGCGTGGGGGGTCTTGTCGACCGCCACATCGATCTCGTCGACGCGGGGCAGGGGATGCAGGATCTTCATGGTGGGCTTGGCCCCTTCCAGGGTCGCCAGCTCAAGGATGAACTTGGCGGCCATGTGCTTGTACTCGGTCTCGTCGAAGCGCTCTTTCTGGACGCGGGTCATGTAGAGGATGTCCAGCTCCGGCATCACCTCTTCCATGGTCTCGTGGATGCTGAACTGAATGCCCTTCTCTTCCAGCTCTTCGCAGATGTAGTCCGGCATCGCCAGCGCTTCCGGGGAGATGAAGAAGAAGCGGCAGTTGAACAGGCTGAGAGCCTGCGCCAGCGAGTGGACGGTGCGGCCGTACTTGAGGTCACCGACGAAGGCGACGTTGAGGCCGTCCAGCTTGCCCTGGGTCTCGCGGATGGAGAAGAGGTCGAGCAGAGTCTGGGTCGGATGCTGGTTGGAGCCGTCGCCGCCGTTGATGACCGGCACGCGGGAGAACTCGGAGGCGAGGCGGGCAGCCCCCTCTTTCGGATGACGCATCACCACCGCATCGGTGTAGGAGCCGATGATCTTGATGGAGTCAGCCAGGGTCTCGCCCTTCTTGGCGCTGGTGTTGCCACCGTCGGCGAAGCCGATGATGTTGCCGCCGAGGCGCTGCACCGCGGTCTCGAAGGAGAGGCGGGTGCGGGTGGAGGCTTCGAAGAAGCAGCTGGCAACCAGCTTGTCTTTCAGCAAGCGGGTGTCGGGCTCGGCCTTCAACCGTTGTGCGGTTGAGACTACCAGTTCCATTTCAGACCGGGTCAGGTCCGTGATGGAGATGACATGTTTCTTGTAGAGTGGATTGGTCATCGTCTGCATTCCCTTTGACATCATTGGAGGTTTTTCGGGCACAAAAAAAAAGCCCCTGGAAACAGGGGCTTTTTTTAAAAATAACTGGGGAACATCGGGTCGGAAACCGGAAACAACGGGGCCGCTCTGGTGCGCTCCACCCGTTTGCAAAGCTGTTTTTTTCATCAAAAACGGCATCTTCCTGTCCCGACCTTGTTCAAAACCGGACAGATTATAGGGCTGCATTTTTAATTGTCAAAATTTTATTTTCCATGCCTGTTTTGGCCTGAAAAACGTTTAAGTGTCGCGAATGGGACGGCAAACCCACACCTGATGCACTGCCTGCAACGGCTCGCCATCGCGGGCCATGGCGCGCAGATAACCGAGTCTGTGGTGTCCCTCCAGCAGGCAGAAGGGGTGGGGCAGGGGATGGCCATTCGGGTAGTTGGCTCCCGCCTCCGGCGCCAGCACGATGACCGGCTCGGGCCAACTCCCTTCGCTCAGCATCTTCTCGCCGAGCCAGGAGCGACGGACATAGCGATTGCTGCGCAGCATCTCGCCCCAGCGCTCGATCACCTCCATATGGCGGGAGTCTATCTGCTCGATAATCTGCGCGGTGGGCCAGCTTTCGCATGCGAACTGGTGGCTGGCGAGATCGATAAAGCTCCAGTTGGACTCAAAACCGCGCCAATGACGGTAAATCCACTGGGAAAGCACATTTTCGGGGATGAAGGGCACCAGCGGGGCGACCCGGGCCAGGTAGTCGGGCAGGGACTCTGTTTTGCGTTCGTCCCTGAAGTTGAGGGGCGCAAGTTGTTGTAGCAGTCGGTAATTGAGCATAAGCAGCCTCCCGGTACCTGCTTTCACCCTACCCCCATTTATGCCCCATTCCTACCCCGCTGAGTCTGGAAATACAGCAAGTTACCCCTCGTTGCTGCACAAATCGGCGCGACTTGTTCGGGATTTGTGCAATCGCATTAAAAGTGTGAAAAAAGCCTTTACCTTTGAAACCCGCTTTGTATACTACGCCTCGTTTGTTGCAGGGGCGTAGTTCCAATTGGTAGAACAGCGGTCTCCAAAACCGATGGTTGCGGGTTCGAGTCCTGCCGCCCCTGCCATTTAATTCAAGAAAAGCCAGCTCATTGAGCTGGCTTTTCGCTTTCTGGCGTTTGCCACTCTCCCTGCTAGCTCTCTTTCTTGCCGTTTGCCTCTGCCACATCTGTCAATTGAGGCCCCTCTACCCCTGTGCTACACCTTGCTTCTTGTCAGATGGTGCCCTGTTGCCCGGCGTCTGTACTGCATCCGGTTGGCCTGAGGCGCTTCAATCCAAGGAGACAGATCGATGAACAAAGCGGTGGAGACTCGTCACAATCACACCCACGCTGGCGGCTGGGTACCCCGGGATCAGGTGCATGTGGAGCGCTGGGTGCAGCGGCTGCGGCAGGCGGTTACCCGTCAGCCCCGCCCGCTGGTGGCACCGATCGCCGAGCTGAAGGCGCTGGTCGAACAGGAGCCGGCGCTGCATCTGCAGGCGCAGGCGATGTTTGACGAGGCGTGGCAGCACAAGCACAGAACCCCGCTCGGTCAGGTCGAGGTACGCAGCTTCGAAGAGTTTCTGCTGCTGCTCAACGGCATCATGACCACGGCGCCGGAAGCCTATCAGGATGTGCAGAGCCACGAACCTGCCGGGCTCATCGGCTTTCCCATCAATGCCCTGCTCAACTGGCCCATGGCGACGGCCGCCGGTTACGGCTTCTTTGCCAACGAGCTGGTGAACCAGCAGCTGCGCAAGATCCTCGGCTACTGGGCCAATTTCCTGCAAAGCCCGGCGTCACGCTATGTGCTGACCGAGTCGGTCAGTCCGCTCGATCGTCAGACCCTGATCGTCCCCTGGCTGGGGGACGTGGCGAAACGGGAGATGGTCAAGGTGGCGCAAGGGGCGCTCGGTGCCGGTGACAACCCCACACCGGACAGCTTCGAGGGGATCTTCCACTCCACTCCGGGTGCCGAATATGAAGGGTTTGCCAGCTGGGACGACTTCTTCACCCGCCGCTTTCGCCCCGGCGTGCGGCCGGTAGCTGCCCCCGACGATGACAACGTGATCGCCAACGCCTGCGAATCGGCCCCGCTGCAGGTGGCCAAAAGAGTGCGCCGGCAGGACTCCTTCTGGCTCAAGGGGCAGCCCTACTCGCTGGACAACCTGCTCGACTTCGACCCGCGCGCCGCCCAGTTCGAGGGGGGCACCATCTATCAGGCCTTCCTCAGCGCTCTCAGCTATCACCGCTGGCACAGCCCGGTGAGCGGCACAGTGCGCTCGGTCAAGGTGGTCAACGGCAGCTACTACCTGGCCAACCGCCATCAGGGTTTCGGCAACCTCGACGGCGCCGACCCGAGCGCCCCCAACCAGTCGCAACCCTTCCTCACCGCGGTGGCGACCCGCGCCCTGATCTTTATCGAGGCGGACAATCCCAAAATCGGTCTGATGTGCGTGGTGCCGGTCGGGATGGCCGAAGTGTCGAGCTGCGAGGTGACGGTGCAGCCGGGGCAGCGGATCGAGAAGGGTGAACAGCTCGGGATGTTCCACTTCGGTGGCTCCACCCACTGCCTGCTGTTCCGCCCCGGGGTCGAGCTGGAGTTCGATTTCTATGGCCAGCAGCCGGGACTGGAGGCGACCAACCTCAGGATCAATACGGCGCTGGCGCGGGTCAAATAACCCTGCCGCCGGACAGTAAAAGGCCGCCCTTGAGGCGGCCTTTTTGTTTGTGCATCAGCTGGCGCCGACCTGCGTCTTGAGGGTTTCCACCAGCCGCTGGTGGCGGGCGGGGAGCGGCCACTCGGCGCGGTAGATAAGCCAGAGGGTGTCGATCACCTCGATCCGGCTCTGGAGCACCCGGATCTTCTCCTGTTTGGCAAAGGCGGTGACGGCGAAGCGGGGCAGCACGGTAAAGCCGAGGCCACGGGCGACCGGCTCCAGGATCAGGCCGATCTGGTTGGTAAAGCCGCGCAGCGGGATCTCGTCGAAGCGCTGGCCGGGATAGCGTCGTCCCAGCAGGCGCTGAGCCATGCTGCGGCCATCCGGGTGATCGATAAAGCCGAGCTGACAGAGGTGCTGCCAGCTCTGCTCCTCGCCATCGTTGGGCACTACCAGACAGAGGGGCTCGCGGGCGAAGGGCTCGGCGGCGATGCTGGGGTGCTCCGGCGGTTGATCCACCAGTCCCAGATCGCTGCGCCCTGCCAGTACCGCCTGCACTATGTCGGGGGTGGGGGCAAAGCGGTGCTGGATGGTGAGTCCGGGATGCTCCTGTTGCTGGTCGAGCAGCAGGGGATAGAGCAGCAGGCCGATGCTGCCGGGTGTGCTGAGGGTGATGGCGCCGCGGTGAGGATCGTCGTCAGAGAGACGGGCTCGCAGCTGTTCGGCGGCCTGCTCCTGCTGGCGGGCGAAGTCGAGCAGCACCAGCCCGCGCGGGGTGAGCTCCAGCAGACGGGGTTTGCGCAGCAGCAGGGGGCCAAATTCGGCCTCGAGGCGCGAGATATGCTGACTGACGGCGGCCTGAGTGAGATCCAGCCGATCGGCGGCACGGGTAAAACTGCCGGTTTCATGCACCACCACCAGGGTGTGGAGCCAGAGTGGATTAACCATAAATTTAATTTATGCCTTCCATTAGTTTGACCTTATTTTTCATTATGGCGCCTCTTCCTATCATGTCACCTGTTTCCCACACACAATTTCAAGGTGACTTATGACTTACCCGCGCAACTTCTCCCACATCGGCATCACGGTGACTGACCTCGACAAGGCAGTCGAGTTCTATACCAAGGTGATGGGCTGGTATCTCATCATGCCGGCGACCACCATCAGCGAGGATGACTCCGCCATCGGCGTGATGTGCAACGACGTGTTTGGCCCTGGCTGGGGCTCCTTCCGCATCGCTCACCTCTCCACCGGCGACAAGATCGGCATCGAGCTGTTCGAGTTCCCCAACAGCGAGCAGCGCGAAAACAACTTCGAATTCTGGAAGACCGGGGTGTTCCACTTCAGCGTGCAGGATCCGGATGTCGAGGGGCTGGCGGCGCGCATCGTCGCGGCGGGTGGCAAGCAGCGGATGCCGGTGCGCGAGTACTACCCGGGCGAGAAGCCCTACCGCATGGTCTACATGGAAGATCCCTTCGGCAACATCATCGAGATCTACAGCCACAGCTATGAGCTGACCTACTCCGCCGGTGCATATCAGGGGTAAGTGACAGGCCGCCTTCGGGCGGCCTGCTGCTTTGTTGTTGTGATGGTCAGCAGCATGGAATAGCGATCTTGCTCACACGGATAGCGGCTTCTGTTGTTGATAGATGTAAAAATATACAGATTCACTAAAGTCTGTTCAGAGAGTGGCCGATAGCCTCTATTACATCAGGGTCTTTCCCTGCTTCGTCACAACAACAAGGATCTGTCGTCATGACCCTCTCTTTGCGCGGCAAGCTGCTGGCAACCAGTCTGGGGGTGGTGCTGCTGATGGCATCACTGCTCGGCATCGTTGCCTTTCACACCCTCAAATCCCGCACCATGAGCGCCATCCAGAGCGAGGCGGTCAACTATGGTCACGCCTACTCGGTCGCCATCGGCGACTGGATGGCGGATCGCAAGAACACGGTGCACGCGCTGGTGAACCTGATCGCCGACAACCCGCAGGCCGAGCTGGTGCCGCACCTGAAGCAGGCCTATACCTCGGGCGGCTTCGGCCTCACCTACTTTGGTTCGACTCAGGGGGTGATGACCCGCCAGGATCCTTCCCTCAACACCGGCAACTATGACCCGCGCGAACGCCCCTGGTATCAGGATGCGGTGAAGGCGGGACAGCTGATCGTCACCGCCCCCTATGTCAGCGTCACCATGCAGAAGCTGGTGGTCACTCTCTCCGAGCCGGTGCGCCATCAGGGCGAGCTGGTCGGCGCCGTGGGGGCCAATCTGGCGCTCGACAAGCTGATCGACGAGGTGCTGGCGATGCAGGTGCAGGGCGAGGGGTACGCCATGCTGCTCGACAGCAGCGGCCTCATCGTCGGCCACCCCAACAAGGAGCTGGCGCTCAAGCAGATTGGCGAGCTCTCCCCCGATCTGTCGGCGGCTACCTTCCAGCAGTGGGGTCGCGAGAACAACGAACTGCACGCAGCTACCCTCGACGGGCGCGACGTGCTGCTGGCGGTACAGCCGGTGCCGGGCACCGACTGGCTGCTGGCCATGGTGATGTATCGCGACGTGCTGGAGGCGCCGCTCGCCTCCCTGCTGTGGCAGCTGGTGGGGCTGACGCTGGTGCTGATGCTGGTGTTCAGCGCCCTGCTCACCGCCATGTTCAAGTATCTGTTTGCCGATCTGGGCCGGGTGGCCGGTGCGCTGCACGACATCGCTCACGGCGAGGGGGATCTCACCGTCCATATCGACACCCGCAGTCAGGATGAGGTGGGCCAGCTGGCGCGCAACTTCAACCAGTTCGTGGCCCGGCTGCACGGCATCGTCAGCCGGCTGCGCGATGTCACCGTCGAGCTGGCGGCCCAGTCCCGCGCTCAGGCGTCTGGCGCCCACTCCCGCAGCCAGCGGGTGCGTCAGCAGCAGGACGAGATCGTGATGGTGGCGACCGCGGTGACCGAGATGGCCTCCGCTACGCAGGAGATCGCCGGCAACGCCGAGTTTGCCGCTACCACCTCCGGCGAGGCGGTCAAACTGGCGGTCGCCGGTCAGTCGCAGGTCGGTCAGAGCCAGCGCAGCATTACGGGGTTGGCGGATGAGGTGGCCGACGCCAGCCAGATCATCAACGAGCTGGATGCCCACGCCCAGAAGATCAGCGGCATTCTGGCCACCATCAGCGGCATTGCCGAGCAGACCAACCTGCTGGCGCTCAACGCGGCCATCGAGGCGGCGCGGGCCGGTGAGCAGGGGCGCGGTTTTGCGGTGGTGGCGGACGAGGTGCGGGTGCTGTCGCGCCGCACCCACGACTCCACCGACGAGATCCAGCAGATGATCGAGACCCTGCAGCAGACCACCCGTCGCGCCGTGGGGGGCATGGAGACCAGTCGCCAGCTGGCGGGTACCAGCGTCGAGGATGCGGAGTCCGCCAACCAGAGTCTGGCGCGGATCAACGAGGCGATCGGCTCCATCAGCGACATGGCGACCCAGATCGCGGCGGCGGCCGAAGAGCAGACCTCGGTGACCAGCGAGATCAGCCGCAACACCGAGAATATTCGTCACGTCTCGCAAGAGCTGGCCGAGCAGGCCAATCAGGAGGCGGCGCAGGCGGCCGAGCTGAAGGCGCTGACCGAGCGGCTGGAACAGGAGATCGGCCGTTTCCGGCTCTGATCCTCAGACCATCTTCCATGAAAAAGGGCAGCCCGCGGGCTGCCCTTTGTTATTGTCGCTGACCGTCAGGCTGCGCTCTCCAGCTGCGCCAGATAGAAGGCTCGCCAGTTGCCGTCGGGCAGGTAGTGCTTGCCCTGCTGCCATTTGGGATCGTGCTGCACCACGTAGCGGTAGTGGTAGGCCTGCTGCTGGCCGACATAACGCCCTTGCGCCGGGTCGAAGATCTCCACCTCGATGAGCTGGCGCAGATATTCGCTCTGGGGATCATCCTCGCCGTGGAAGTTCTCCATCTCGTCGAGCGCCGCGATGGCGGCAGGGAAGTCGTCCAGCACAAACAGCTCGCCATAGACCCAGTCATCCCCTTGCAGCAGGGCGGGGTAGCCCTTGTGCTGCAGGTGATAGAGGGCGCCGCGCACCCGGGCGCGCCGGGGCGTCTGGCTCACGTGGTGAGCCAGATAGCGGCGGTAGTTGAACAGCCCGTCCATCAGGCTGCCGTAGACGAACAACGGGCGTGGCTGGCAAAGGCTCATGAGATCTCGCCGCCCACGACCTTGATATCGCCATCCTGCTGCAGCACTACCGCCTCGATGGCCAGCGCCAGCGCGCGGGTAATCTCGCTCATGGCGAGGCAGGGCTGGTTCACCTTGTCCGCTACCTGCTCGGTGATGTAGGGAACGTGGATAAAGCCGCCGCGCACCGCCGGGAACTCTTTCTCAATCAGGTAGTGCAGCTGGTACATGATGTGGTTGCAGACGAAGGTGCCGGCAGTGTTGGAGACCGCCGCCGGAATGCCGTTCTCCTTGATGCGCTGCACTATCCCCTTGAGGGGCAGACGGGAGAAGTAGGCCGGTGCGCCATCGGCCTGAATCACTTCGTCGATGGGTTGCAGCTGCTCGTTGTCGGGGATGCGGGCATCGTCGATGTTGATGGCGACGCGCTCCGGGGTAATGGCGAAGCGGCCGCCTGCCTGACCGACGTTGATCACTACGTCAGGCTGGTGCTGGCGCATCAGCTCCGCCAGCAGGGTGGCTGACTTGCCAAAGACGGTGGGGATCTGCGCCTTGATCACGGTGGCGTTCAAAATGGTCTCTGGCAGGCGCTTGACCGCCTCCCATGCCGGGTTGATGGGCTCGCCGCCGAAGGGGTCAAAACCGGTAATCAGTACTTTCATCATCTTCTCCCGAATGGTCAGAATGCCCAGAAATACATGAGTGCGATATGGATCAGCACCAGCGTCAGCGCCATCGGCACCTGCACCTTGATCACCTTGTTGAGATCCTTCATCTCCAGCAGGGCGGCGGGCAGGGCGTTGAAGTTGGCAGCCATGGGGGTCATCAGGGTGCCGCAGAAGCCGGCGGTCATCGCCAGCGCACCGGCCACCACAGGGTCACCGCCCTGGGCGATGACGAAGGGGATGCCGATACCGGCGGTGATGACGGTGAAGGCGGCATAGGCGTTGCCCATGATCATGGTGAAGACCATCATGCCGAGGCAGTAGGCCACCACGCCGACGAAGGGGCTGCCGACCGGCACCACGGTGGAGATCCCGTGGGAGATGACATCGCCGACGCCGGATTTGTTGAAGATCACCCCGAGCGCGGCCAGCAGTTGCGGCAGAATGCCGGTGATGCCGACCTGCTGGATCATCCGGTCGGAGTCACCCACTACGGTAGCGGGGGTGGCACGGGTCAGCAGTACCGTGATGACGAAGGCGATGACCGCCGCCAGACCGATACCGACCTGACCGCCAAGGGGGGTGAACTGGGCGATCACCACCGCCAGCACGGCCAGCAGGATGCAGGGGAGGAAGATCCGGTTGCCGATGCGGTTGGCGTGGCGCTGGGACTCCTCCTCGCTCGCCTGCTCCAGCTTGCCGATCTTCACCTGCTTGAGCAGGGTGATGACCCCCATGGCGAGGATCAGCACGCCATTGATGACATTGGGGATATAGCTGCCGAAGGCGAACAGCACACCCAGAATGGTCCAGAACAGGGCGGTGCCGATTTTGGCCGGGTGGTTGGGGTCACGCAGGACGCGCCAGGCGCTGCTGAACAGGATGACGCCGATCAGCACATAAAAGAGTTCGAGCATGTTGGGGATGAGGGTCGCCATTATTGTTGCCCCTCCTTGTCGCTGCTCACGGTATATGTCTTGGCCATCTGACGGTCAAACCACATATTGGAAATAGCCACCATCAGCAGGGCGATAATGGCGATCGGCATGGATGCCTTGGCAATATCGACGGCAGAGACGCTATATCCAAGAGATTCAAATGTACCGACGATCAGCAATACCCCGGCTGAGGCGACGAAGGTATTCTGGGCAAAGAAATTGCCGTAGTTTTCGGTGGCGGAAACCCGCGCCTTGATATATTCCTCATCCTCTTCGCTTAATTTGCCGTGCACCTTGGTGGCGGCTGCCTGAGTCATGGGGTTGACCAGCGGCCGAATAAACTGGGTGTGACCCTGAACCCGCACCGAGAAGAGACCGGCCAGTTCGCGGATAAACATATAGAGGGTCATGAACTTGCCCGGGGTGAGCTTCTTGATCCGCTCGATCAGGGTGACAGCCTGCTGTTTGAGGCCGTAGCGTTCACAGATGCCGATCATCGGTAAGGTCAGCAGAAACAGCGTCACCATGCGGTTGGAGACGAAGGCTTCCCCCAGCAGGGAGAGGCAATCGGTCATGGAGAGACCGGAGACCAGCGCCGTGGTGACGGCGGCCACCAGTACGACAGCCAGGGTGTCGAGTTTGAAATAAAAACCCAACAAAATAATAAGAATGCCGCTCAGTTTAATCCATTCCAATTAGCCACCTCGTTAAAGTGAATATTTATGTGTAATTTTTGGTAGCCGAGTTGTTTATCACCAGACTCCGGGGATGGCAACAAATAATCACTTTGGTGGGATTCGTTTGGTTTTTAATTACGTTTCGCTGTTGGTTTATTGCTCTCTGGTCAACGGTGAATCCCGTTATTTCGACGCTATTTCGTTTCACCTTAATCAGCTATGGCAATCATTGCCGGTGCCTGCGTGGCAAGGCAGAACTGACAATATGGCTATTATTTGTTGCGTTATTGGCATGGCACGATGCAGCTTCGCAATATATTGGCAACAACCAACCGGCGGTATTTTTATGGCGGTGAAGGTGGGGGCGGGGTATTCACTGGAAATGAGAAACAAGCCGGTGGCGAAGGCGTTTCGCCACCGGTAGCGGGGTCAATGACTCTGTTTGACCCAGATAAGTTGGTCGGTGGCAAAGCCCAGCGACTTCGCCTTGGCGACCAGCGCATCCACCTTCGCCTTGGGCGGGTTGGGTGAGCGGGCGAGGATCCAGAGGTAGTCGTGGTTGTAGCTGGTCACCAGCGAGAGCTGGTAATCGGGGTCGAGGTCGATGACGTTGTAGCCGCCGTAGAAGGGGCCGAAGAAGCTCACCTTGAGCCGCGCCTCGTCAGGGCTGCCGACGAAGTAGGCCTTGCCTTCGGCTTCGCGCCAGCTGCCATCGCTCTGCTTGCCGCGGTTGAGCACCTTGACGCCGCCATCGTCCCGCAGGCTGTAGGTGGCACTCACCTGCTCCAGCCCGCGTTCGAAACCGTGGTCGAGGCGGGCAATCTCGTACCAGGTGCCGAGATAGCGGTCGAGCTGGAAGCCGGTGACGGGGCGGATGCCGTCGGCGAGGCCGGTGCAGGCTGTCAGCAGCCAGACGGTAAACAGACAAAGCAGTGAACGCATAGGTAATCCCTCTCTCGTTATCCCTCTATGATGCGAAGCTGGCCATCCCGAAAGCGGGAGGCCTGATCTGTCGGCGTGCTGCCGAAGAACCGTTTGTACTCCCGGCTGAACTGGGAGTTGCTCTCGTAACCGACTCTGGCGGCCGCCGCCCCCGCCTTGATGCCGTCGTGCAACATCATCAGGCGCGCCTTGTGCAGACGAAACGACTTGATGTACTGCAGCGGCGAGGTGGCGGTGACTGCCTTGAAGTGGTGGTGAAAGGCGGAGACGCTCATGTTCACCTCCCGCGCCAGCTCCTCCATGGTGAGGTTGTCGGCGTAGCGCTGCTCTATCATACGCAGCACCCGGGCAATCTGGCCCACATGATTGTGGCGGTTGGCGAGCGCCTGCAACGCCGGGCCGCCCCCCTCGGTGAGGGCGTGAAACAGCATCTCCCGCACAGTCTGCGGCCCCAGCACCTTGGCGTGCAGCGGATTGTCCATCAGCTCGATCAGCCGCTCGGCGGCGCAGAACATGGTCTCCGACAGGGGGACCGAGTGGACGCCGCTCTTTTGCGAAGCGGGGGCGGGCAGGGCATCGCCCAGCTCAAGCAACAGCTCCTGCAGGATGACCAGATCGATCTCGATGGAGAAACCGATCAGGGGCTGCTCGGGGGAGGCGAAACACTCGCACTCGCAGGGCAGCGGCAGGGTCATCAGCAGGTAGTGGTTGGGGTCATAGCGAAATACCTGATCCGCCAGATAACCCACCTTGTGCCCCTGCAGGATCACTATCATCCGCGGCTGGTAGAGCACCGGAGTACGGCCGTGGTACTCGGTGGTGTAGATGAGATTGACCTGTTTCACCGGTGACGGGGAGATGCCGGGAGTGGTGACGTGGCGGGCCACTCTGGCGGCGAGGTCGCTGTAACGGTTTTGCATGGGGGCTCTTTGATTCGACTGTTTTGGTTTTCACTGCTTTGTAGAAATAGGCAAGAATCAAGCAGGATGTTGTCTTGATGGTAGGGGTGTTCTGGAGAAAAATGCAATCACGATTTCGCGGCCAGGCCGCCCTGACTATCAGAAGAAGGCAATGTCGATGAACAACTTTACTCTCCATACCCCGACCAAAATCCTGTTCGGCCAAGGGCAGATCGCCCAGTTGCGCGAGCAGCTCCCGAGCGATGCCCGCGTCATGATCACCTATGGCGGCGGCAGCGTGGTGCGCAGCGGCCTGCTGGAGCAGATCTGCAACGAGCTGGCTGGCATGACCCTGTTTGAATTTGGCGGCATCGAGCCGAACCCGGCCTACGAGACCCTGATGGGGGCCGTGGAGCTGGTCCGTGCCGAGCGGGTCGACTTCCTGCTCGCCGTTGGTGGTGGTTCCGTGCTCGATGGCACCAAGTTTATCGCTGCTGCCGCGCACTACGATCTGGCCAGGGATCCCTGGCACATTCTCGAGACCGTCGGCAGCGAAGTGCGTTCCGCCATCCCGCTCGGCTCAGTGCTGACCCTGCCGGCGACCGGTTCCGAAATGAACATGGGTGCCGTCATCACCCGTCGCAGCAGTGGCGACAAGGTGCACTTCTTCTCGCCGTTCGTGATGCCGCGCTTTGCCGTGCTCGATCCGGTGCTCACCTACACCCTGCCCGAGCGTCAGGTGGCAAACGGGGTGGTGGATGCTTTCGTCCACATCGTGGAGCAGTACCTCACCTATCCGGTCAACGCCAAGGTGCAGGATCGCTTTGCCGAAGGCTTGCTGCTGACCCTGATCGAAGAGGGCCCCAAGGCGCTGGCCGAGCCGCACAACTACGAGGTGCGCGCCAACATCATGTGGAGTGCCACCATGGCGCTGAACGGCCTGATCGGGGCCGGTGTGCCGCAGGACTGGGCCACCCATATGCTGGGTCACGAGCTGACCGCTCTGCACGGCCTCGACCATGCCCAGACTCTGGCGGCCGTGCTGCCCGCCCTGCTGCAGGCCAAGCGCAAACAGAAGCATGCCAAGCTGCTGCAATACGCAGAGCGGGTATGGGGTCTGCGCAGCGGCAGCGAAGCGGAGCGCATCGACGATGCCATCGCCGCGACCCGCGACTTCTTCGAGCGGATGGGGGTCAAGACCCGACTGCGCGACTACGGTCTCAAAGATCTGGGTATCGATACCCTGATCGGCAAGCTGGGTGAGCACGGCATGAGCCGTCTGGGCGAGCACGGCGATATCGATCTGGTGCAGAGTCAGCATATTTATGAAGCTGCCTGGTAAAAGCCCCGGATCGGGCGCCAACCGGCGAAACGATTGAATATCGAGGGCCGCCTCCTGCCAGCTGGCGGGAGTGCGGCCCTGTCATTGTTGTGAAATTGTTATTTTTCGGCCTTTGCCGCAGCCGTACAGAGCTCCGGCGCATTTCGTAAGAACAAAAAACGCTAAGATAGAGAGCCGGTGAAACATTTTTTTTGACTGGTTGGATCACTTTTTTCAGCCGTTTTTACTGGTATAAGCCTCTAATTTGGTTTGTTTTTTTTAATCCTCGGCGGGGATGGGCTGAAATCTGTACGCGTGCTGTCGGGCGTGCGGTTGTAATAAAACTCCAAAATTTGATACTAATCACCTTCGCGCCTGAAAAGCGGGGGCCTGACCATGACAGGAGGTTGAGGTAAAGCCTACTGATTTTCATAACAAAGAGCCCAAGACCTGCACTTTGGTCATGTCTTGTTTCGCCAGAAATGAGACACTGGGCAGCGATTGTTTATTAACCATCAGGGAATAGTCATGCAGATTGGAATACCGAGAGAGAGTCTCGTCGGTGAGACCCGGGTCGCAGCGACCCCGGCTACCGTCGAGCAGCTGAAAAAGCTCGGCTTCGAGGTCGCCATCGAGACCGGCGCAGGCCTGTCGGCCAGCTTCGATGATGCCGCCTTCGAGGCTGCCGGTGCCAGCGTGGTGCCGAATGTCTGGCAAGCCGACCTTATCTTCAAGGTCAATGCGCCGACCGATGCCGAGATCGCACAAATTAAAGATGGCGCCACTCTGATTAGCTTCATCTGGCCTGCCCAGAACCCCGAGCTGGTCAAGAAGCTGTCCGAGCGCAACATCAATGTAATGGCGATGGATATGGTGCCGCGGATCTCCCGTGCCCAGTCCCTCGATGCCCTCTCCTCCATGGCCAACATCGGTGGCTATCGTGCCGTTGTTGAAGCTGCGCACCAGTTCGGTCGCTTCTTCACCGGCCAAATCACTGCTGCCGGTAAAGTGCCGCCTGCCAAGGTGCTGGTGATCGGTGCCGGCGTAGCCGGTCTGGCTGCCATCGGTACTGCCGGTTCCCTCGGTGCCATCGTGCGTGCCTTCGATACCCGTCTGGAAGTGGCCGAGCAGATCGAGTCCATGGGTGGCGAGTTCCTCAAGCTCGACTTCGGCGGTGAGGATGGTTCCTCCTCCGATGGTTACGCCAAAGTGATGAGCGAAGAGTTCATCAAGGCCGAGATGGAGCTGTTTGCCCAGCAGGCCAAAGAGGTGGACATCATCATCACCACCGCCCTGATCCCGGGCAAGCCGGCTCCCAAGCTGATCACCAAAGAGATGGTCGACAGCATGAAGCCGGGCTCCGTCATCGTGGATATGGCCGCTCAGGCTGGCGGCAACTGTGAATACACAGTGCCGGGCGAACTGCATGTCACCGCCAACGGCGTCAAGGTGATTGGTTACACCGATCTGCCGGGTCGCCTGCCTGCCCAATCCTCCCAGCTCTACGGTACCAACCTGGTCAACCTGATGAAGCTGATGTGCAAGGAGAAGGACGGCAACGTCGCCATCAACTTCGAAGACGTGGTTCAGCGCAACATGACGGTGATCCAGGCCGGTGAAGTGACCTTCCCGCCGCCCGCCATCTCCGTCTCTGCTGCCCCGCAGAAACCGGCCGCCGCCAAACCGGCAGCCAAGAAGGAAGAGGCCAAGCCCTCCAACAAGAAGTTCGTGTTCGGTGCTCTCGGCATCGCCGCCTTCGGCTGGATCGCCTCCGTTGCCCCGGCAGCCTTCCTCTCCCACTTCACCGTATTCATCCTGGCCTGTGTGGTCGGTTACTACGTGGTGTGGAACGTCTCTCACGCCCTGCACACGCCGCTGATGTCGGTCACCAATGCCATCTCCGGCATTATCGTGGTCGGTGCCCTGCTGCAGATCGGGCAAGGGTCGACTCTGGTTACCGCATTGGCCTTCATCGCCGTGCTGATTGCCAGTATCAACATCTTCGGCGGCTTCACCGTCACTCAGCGCATGCTGAAGATGTTCCGTAAGGATTAAGGGGGTTTAACGTGTCTCAAGGACTGGTAACAGCATCCTATATCGTTGCCGCCGTGCTCTTCATCCTCAGTCTCGCGGGACTGTCGAAGCAAGAGACGGCCAAACATGGCAACCTGTTCGGTATCGCGGGTATGGCCATCGCCCTGATCGCGACCGTGTTCAACCCGGAGACCAGTGGCGTTCACTGGATCATTCTGGCCATGGTGATCGGTGGTGCCATCGGCGTGCGTCTGGCGCTCAAGGTCGAAATGACCGAGATGCCCGAGCTGGTGGCCGTGCTGCACAGCTTCGTGGGTATGGCGGCAGTGCTGGTGGGCTTCAACAGCTTCATCGATCTGCACCCCTCCGCACCGGCTGAAGTGGTTGTCTCCGTCGGTTCCAATCTGGATGCCACTCTGGCAGCTGCCCGTGCGGCGTTCGAGCAGGCAGCCAGCGTTGCCCAGGTCGAGCACCTGACCGGCGCCATGCTGAACATCCACCTGGTCGAGATCTTCCTCGGCGTCTTCATCGGTGCCGTGACTTTCACCGGTTCCGTGGTGGCCTTCGGCAAGCTGCGTGGTCTCATCTCCTCCAAGCCGCTGATGCTGCCGCACCGCCACAAGCTGAACCTGCTGGCCGTGGTCGCCTCTCTGGCGCTGATGGTCTACTTCGTCAACGCCGGTGGTTCCACCTTCGCTCTGCTGGTGATGACCCTGATCGCCTTCGCCTTTGGCTGGCACCTGGTTGCCTCCATCGGCGGTGCGGACATGCCGGTCGTGGTCTCCATGCTGAACTCCTACTCCGGTTGGGCGGCGGCGGCGGCGGGCTTCATGCTCTCCAATGACCTGCTGATCGTCACCGGTGCTCTGGTGGGTTCCTCCGGTGCCATCCTCTCTTACATCATGTGCAAGGCGATGAACCGCTCCTTCATCTCCGTGATCGCCGGTGGCTTCGGCTCTGATGGCGTGGCCTCCACGGCTGATCAGGAGATGGGCGAATACCGCGAAACCAGCGCCGAGGAAGTGGCTGACCTGCTGAAGAACTCCAGCTCCGTCATCATCACCCCGGGCTACGGTATGGCGGTTGCACAGGCTCAGTATCCGGTTGCCGAGATCACCCAGAAGCTGCGTGACCGCGGCGTCAAGGTACGCTTCGGTATTCACCCGGTTGCCGGTCGTCTGCCTGGCCACATGAACGTGCTGCTGGCGGAAGCGAAAGTACCGTATGACATCGTGCTGGAAATGGACGAGATCAACGAGGACTTCGCCGATACCGATACCGTGCTGGTGATCGGTGCCAACGACACCGTCAACCCGGCCGCGATGGAAGATCCGGGCAGCCCGATCGCCGGCATGCCGGTGCTGGAAGTGTGGAAAGCGCAGAACGTCATCGGTTTCAAGCGCTCCATGAACACTGGCTACGCCGGTGTCCAGAACCCGCTGTTCTTCAAGGAAAATACCCAGATGCTGTTTGGCGATGCCAAGGCCAGCGTCGAGGCAATCCTGAAAGCACTGTAAGTGCCATTCAGAGAGTGGATATCAAGGAGGCTTCGGCCTCCTTTTTTATTGCCCATCCCTTGTATATCCTCAATCCATACGGACCATGAGGGATCTCCATGATGTGGTGTCAGGGTTGGCGAAGGATCGGGTTGTACGGCTGGCTGCTGGCCTCCCTGTTTGGTACTGGTTCGGCCATGGCGGCGGACGAGCCGCCGACCCTGACGCTGCTGACCGAGCTGTGGCCGCCCTACGTGATGCGTGATGATGGTGGTCGACTGGTGGGAGCCGATCTCGATCTGGCTCGAATCGTGCTGCAGCAGCTTGGCTATCGCACCGAAATCAGGGTGCTCCCCTGGAAGCGGGTGTTGCAGCAGGCGATGCTGCGTGAAGGAGATGCGGTGATCGACATCTTCTATGCCGAGGCTCGCAAGAGCTGGCTCCACTATCCCGAAGAGCCGCTCTCCTACAGTGGCGAGGTGCTCTTCTATCCGGTGGATCGCCCGCTCCACGTTGCCCGGCTAGCCGACCTCAAGGGGTTGCGGGTCGGCATTCAGGCCGACTATGCCTACAGCAAATCCTTTCTGACCGATACCGGGGTGATCCGGGTGCCGATGACGGGGGAGGGGAATGCCGTCAAGCAGCTCCACCTGATGATGGCGGGCAGGCTGGACGGAGTGGTGCTCAACGAGCTGGTCGGGCGCTATCTGCTGCACACCCAGGGGCTGCAGGATCAGGTGAGCCACGGCTCCTATATGTTGACCGACGATAGCCGCAACTTTCTCGGATTTACCCACAAACCCGGCCACGATCAGCTGGCTATCCGTTTCTCCGCCGCCCTGAAACAGTTCAAGCAGACCCCAGCCTACAAGCAGCTGCTGGCCCGCTATCACCTCTAGGCGGGCTCGCCCGCTGTGCGTTGCCTCACAATTTGTCGCACTTTGTTAAAAGACGGGCATAATGGCGCTGAAAAAAGCGATATTGCGCAACTTAATTTGATTTTATTGATATTAGAATCAAATTCAGTTGATTTGCATGGAGCTGCCATCAGGCGGCTACCTCTCTCGCGACGCCGTTGCGGCGCGCCCCGAATTGATGCTGACCCCCGGTCACCCTTTTTGCCATGCTGTTGCCTGTGGCGATGACAGGCATTGCGCCACCAAGATGAGATTGCACAGATGAAAGCACAATGGACCGACTTTATTACCCTGCTCAAGCGTGAAGTGGTGCCGGCCCTTGGCTGCACCGAGCCGATGTCGGTCGCCCTGGCTGCGGCCAACTGCCGCAAGCTGCTGGGGCAGGATCCGACCCGTATCAGTGTCTGGGTCAGCGGCAACCTGTTCAAGAACGGCATGGGAGTCGGGGTGCCGGGCACCGGCATGATCGGCCTGCCGGTGGCCGCTGCGGTCGGCATCACAGGGGGCAACCCGGATGCCGGGCTGGAGGTGCTCAAGAGTCTCACTTCAGAGCAGGTGGAAGCCGCCAAGGCGCTGCTGCCCGCCATCAAGGTGGACGTGAAGGATGTGCCGGACGTGCTCTACGCCGAGGTGCTGGCCGAGGTGGAGGGTCACAGCGCCCGGGTGGTGATCTGTACCGACCACACCCGCATCATCCTGATGGAGAAGGATGGCGAGGTGCTGATGCAGCAGGACAACGCTCCCGGCGTGCAGATCCAGCCAGCCAAATCCGCCAAACCGACCATGACCTTGCGCGAGATCGTCGATTTTGCCCTGCAGGTACCGCTGGCGGAGATCGACTTCATCCGCGAGGCGGCCACCATGAATCAGGCGCTGGCGGACGAAGGGCTGCAGGGTTATGGCCTGCGCATCGGCAAGATCCTCACCGAGCAGGTGGAGCGCAAGCTGCTCTCCGATGACCTGATGACGCTGGCGATGCGCCTCTCCTCCGCTGCTTCCGATGCGCGGATGGATGGTGCCATGCTGCCCGCCATGTCCAACTCCGGCTCCGGCAATCAGGGCATTGCCGCCACCATGCCGGTGGTCGCCGCCGCCCGCTTCCTCAAGGCGAGCGACGAGCAGCTGACCCGGGCGCTGGTGATGAGCCATCTGGTGGCCATCTACATCAAGACTTATCAGAACAAGCTGTCGGCCCTCTGCGCCGCCAGCACCGCCGCCATGGGCTCCGGCGCGGCCATCACCTGGCTGCTGGGCGGCCAGTTCGAGCAGATCAGCCACTGCATCAACAACATGATTGGCGATGTCTCCGGCATCATCTGTGACGGCGCCGGCAGCGCCTGCTCCATGAAGGTCTCGACCTCGACCTCGGCGGCGGTGAAATCCTCCCTGATGGCCATCAACAATCTGCATGTGCCCCAGAGCGAGGGGATCGTCTCCGACGATGTGGACCAGACCATCGCCAATCTGGGCCGCCTCTCCAAAGAGGGGATGCTGGATACGGATATCGAGATCATCAACATCATGCGAGCGAAACAGCAGAAGCCATAAGTTTGTAAAACAAAGGGGGCTCAGACCCCCTTGTTTATGTCGTGACGGGTCAGGCCGTCCGACACGGTTGCCAGGGCATGCGTCGTGCTTGCTCTTGTTTCCCGGGCATTGCCCGCTTTTTGGGGGGTCATCTCATGACACTTAGCGTTATCGGTAATCTGGCCATTGCGGCCTTCTTGCTGTTCTTCCTCTATCGGTTGCAGCAAAAACATGTGAGCTTCACCCGCCGGGTGTTTGCCGGTTTGGGGCTGGGTATCCTGTTCGGGGCTGCCCTGCAGCTGCTCTACGGAGCGGGGTCTGCGGTGATTGGCCAGACCATCGACTATCTCGATATCGTCGGTAGCGGCTATGTGAAGCTGCTGCAGATGATCATCATCCCGCTCATCATGGTCTCCATCATCAGCGCCATCCTCAAGCTCAACGGCGGTACCGCCCTTGGCAAGATCAGCGCCATGACCATCGGCGTGCTGATCTTCACCACCGCTATCGCGGCAGGGGCTGGCATCCTGATGTCCAACCTGTTTGGTCTGACTGCAGAAGGGCTCACTGCCGGTGCTGCGGAAAGCGCTCGCGGTGCGGCGCTGCAGAGCACCCTCGGCAGTGTCGAGAGCATGTCCTTTGCCAAGATGGTGCTGGAGTTCATTCCGGCCAACCCCTTCCTCGACATGACCGGCGGTCGCAAGACCTCCACCATCGCTGTGGTGATCTTCTCCATCTTCATCGGTCTGTCGGCTACCGGCATTGCCCGCAAGAAGCCGGAGATCTTCGCCAGCTTCAGCCACTTCATCGCCGTGGCCCACGCCATCGTGATGCGGATGGTGACCCTGGTGCTGCGCCTCACCCCGTTCGGTGTGCTGGCCCTGATGACCAAGGTGGTATCCGGTTCCAACTACGCTGACATCATCAATCTGCTCAGCTTCGTGATGGCCTCTTACGGCGCGATTGCCATCATGTTCGCCGTGCACCTGCTGCTGGTCGGCATGGTCGGCATCAACCCGGCTCGCTTCCTGAAGAAGATCACGCCGGTGCTGGCCTTTGCCTTCACCTCCCGTACCAGTGCGGGCTCCATCCCGATGAACGTGCAGACCCAGACCAAGTCGCTGGGTATTCCGGAGGGGATCGCCAACTTCGCCGCTTCTTTCGGTTCCACCATCGGTCAGAACGGCTGCGCTGGTATCTATCCGGCCATGCTGGCTGTGATGATTGCACCGACTGTCGGGGTTAACCCGATGGATCCGAGCTTCATCATGACTCTGATCGCCATCATCACCGTCAGCTCCTTCGGGGTGGCCGGCATTGGCGGCGGCGCCACCTTTGCCGCGCTGATCGTGCTCTCCGCGCTGGACTTCCCGGTGGCGCTGGCCGGTCTGCTCATCTCCATCGAGCCGCTGATCGACATGGGCCGTACCGCGCTCAACGTCTCCGGCTCCATCACCGCGGGCACGGTCACCAGCCGCCTGCTGGGGGAGACCGACATGAATGTATTCAACAGCGATCACGAAGTGAGTCTGGACGGCGAAGAGTCCACCATCTGATCCGCTGCGGGAGGGGCAACCTTCCCGCCATCAACCACAGGGAGGGCATGCCCTCCCTGCGTCATTGACAGGAGCAACTATGAGAATCGTGATCATCGGTGGCGAAGCCGCCGGTATGAGTGCGGCCGCCAAGGCGCGCCGGTTGGCCATCGATGCCGAAATCGTGGTGTATGAGGCATCCGAGGTGATCTCCTTCGGTGCCTGCGGCCTGCCCTACTTCGTCGGCGACGAGTTTCAGGAGCCCGGCTACATGGCCGAGTTCACCCCGGAGCAGTTCGCCGCCAAGGGGATCGAGGTCAAGATTGGCCACCGGGTGCTGAGTCTGGATGCTGCCGCGCAGACGCTGACAGTCGAGCACAACGGCGACACCTTCACCGATCGCTACGATCGGCTGATGATCGCCACCGGCGCCCGCGAAGTGATGCCACCCATCCCCGGCTTGCAGCAGGAGGGGGTATTCGGTCTGCGCCGGATGGCCGACGGACTGGCGCTGAAGGCGGCGGTACAAGACAAGAACAATCGCCGCGCCGTGGTGATCGGCTCCGGCTTTATCGGGCTGGAGGTGGTCGAGGCGCTGGTACATCAGGGCAAAGAGGTGCGTCTCATCGAGCTGGCGGATCGGGTTATCCCCGATGCGTTTGATGGCGAGATCACCCAGCACATCGAAACCGAGCTGCGCGAGCAGGGAGTCTCCCTCCATCTTGGTGAGCGGGTTGAAGCGCTGCTGGGGGATGGCCGGGTGACCGGCGTGCGTACCAGCCAGGGTGAGTACGAGGCAGATATCGTGGTGGTCTGTACCGGGGTCAAGCCCAACACCGAGTTTCTGGCCGATACCGGCATCGAGCGGCTCGGCAACGGCGCCATCAAGGTGGATCGCCAAGGGCGCAGCTCGCTGGCCAACGTCTGGTCGGCCGGTGACTGTGCCAGCGTCTGGCACAGCGTGAAGCAGCAGCAGGTCTATGTGCCGCTCGCTACCATCGCCAACAAGCTGGGGCGCATGGTGGGCGAGAATCTGGCGGGTGCAGAGCAGGAGTTCCCCGGCACTCTGGGGTCCGCCGCGCTCAAGGTGCTGGGGCTGGAGGCGGGCCGTACCGGCCTCTCCGAGCAGGAAGCCAGGGCGATGGGGATCGACTATCGCACCGTGGTGATCAAGGACAAGTGCCATACCAACTACTGCCCGGGTCAGTCCGACATTCACGTCAAGCTGCTCTACGAGGCGGGCAGCAAGCGGCTGCTGGGGGGCCAGATCCTCGGTCGCAAGGGGGCGGTACACCGCATCGATGCACTGGCGGTTGCCATCACCATGGGGGTGACCACCGAGCAGCTCGGCATGCTGGACTTTGCCTACGCGCCGCCCTTCTCCCGCACCTGGGATGCCCTGAACGTGGCGGGCAACGTCGCGAAGTAACAGGCGCTGGTCAGGCGGAAAATGAGAAGAGGCGGCACAGGGTGCCGCCTCTTCTTTTTGCTTAAAGCTGCCTCAGGGATTGGCAGGGGGATCTTGCCGATCCGGCTTGTCAGTTGCCGGTTTGCTGCCGACCAGCACGGCGCCGAAGAAGATAAGCGCAACGCCTGCCGCCTTGCTCGCCACCAGCGGTTCGGCAAAGGCCGGCATGCTTACCGCCAGCAGATAGACCAGCCCGTAACTGGTGCTGAGCAGCGGGTAGGCGATATTGAGCGGCGTCGAGTGCAGTGCCGCCAGCCAGCAGAGCAACGACAGCCCATAGCAGAGGATGCCGATGGCGATGGTGAGGAGTGGCAGGGGGTGAGCCAGCATCACGGCAGGCTCGGCCTGCCACGCAGGGAGGCTTATCGCCCCCCACTTCATGCAGAGCTGCGCCACTGTCACCAGCACTATGCTGCCCAGTACATAGAGATAACCCTTCATAGCAGACCTCCCAGCAGCAGGGCGCCGACAATGATGGCGGCAGCCCCCAGCCAGTTGCGGCTGCTCACCGGCTCGCGGAAAAAGAGGCGCGAGCCGAGCAGCACCAGCACCAGATTGAGGCTGAGCATGGGGTAGGCCATGCTCAGCGGCAGCCGTTGCAGCAGATAGATCCAGAGCAGCATACCGCAGCCAAGGGCCGCAATGCTCCCCAGCAACCAGGGAGAGGCGAGCTTCTGCCAGTGGTCGTGCGGTGTGCGTTGCCAGCTGATGACCGCCTGCTTTTGCAGCATCTGGCCCGCACTGGTGAGGAGGCTGACCAGCAGGAGGAGCAGGATATCCATCAGCGATTCCCGTGGTAGACGAGCAGGGTGAAGCGGTGGCTGCGGATGGTCTTGTCTGCCGGGGGCAGCGCAGCGATCTCCTCGTCATCATCGGTGCGCAGCAGCAGGGCGACCTGCCCCTCCTGGCGAGCCTGTGCCAGCCAGTTCGGGAACTCCTCTTGCGTGACGTAGCGTCCCTTGCCCTGCGGATAGCCAAGGCCATATCTCAGCTCGCCCATGCTGTCGAACAGGTTGACCTCGCTGCGCTTGGTCTCCCAGGCGATGGAGGAGGCGGTGCCCACCTCGTTGGCCAGCAGGGTGTGGGATTCCATCAGGATCTCCCGGTTGGCCTTGATGAAGTGCTCCGGCAGTTTGGAGTCCACCAGCGATAACGGCAGCGCCAGCGGCAGGGCGACGGCCAGCACCATGGGGCAGAGGGCACTCAGCTGCCAGCTGCGGACGGGAGCCACCAGTTGGATGAAGCCGAGCAGTGACCAGCCGGCGAAGATCGCCATGGCAATGGCCAGCTTGCCCATCTCGTAGCGGCCGTAGACCGCATGTTGTGGCGAGAAGGCCAGTACCGCCAGCACCCCTACGCAGATGAGACCGAACAGGCCGTTGATCCAGGCGTTGAGGCGAAATGGCTGATCGCGCCCCTCCCTGAGGGCGTTGACTGCGCTGTTGGCGAGCAGGATGGCCAGCGGGGCGAAACAGGGCAGGATATAGGTGAGCAGCTTGCCCTTGGCGATGCTGAAGAAGATAAAGGGCAGTACCAGCCAGGCCAGCAGATAGAGAGTCTGCGGGCCAATCTTGCGCTCCTGCCACCCCTGCTTCAGCGCGCCCGGCAGCAGCCCCAGCCAGGGCAGGGTGCCGAGCAGTCCCATCGGCAGGTAGTACCAGAAGGGGGACTTGTGCTGGGCATCTTCCGAGGCGAAGCGCTGGATGTGCTCAATCCAGAAGAAGTAGTGCCAGTAGTCCGGCTCCCGCTGATGAATGGCGATGGCCCAGGGGGCGGCCAGCAGGGCTGCACTCAGGATGGCCAGCGGCCCGAAGCGCACCAGTTCGAGCAGGCGTCCCCGGGTCAGCATATATGGGACCAGCACGATGACCGGTACCGCCAGCGCGATAAAGCCTTTGGTGAGGAAACCCATGCCGCAGGCGAGACCAAACAGCAGATAGCCCGCCATCCTGCGGCCGGGCGGCCCCTCCTGCCGGATGAGGTAGAAGCTCACCATGGCGGCGTTGAGCCAGAGGGTCACCATGGCGTCCAGCACGCTGTAGGTGCCGATGCCGTAGACAATCAGGGTCGAGAGATAGATGAGGCTGGCGAACCACGCCTTGCGCCGGCACTGCCAGAGCTGGAGGGTAAACCAGAAGACCAGCAGTGCGCTTAGCCCGGTCGAGGCAGCCGAGGCGAAGCGGACGGCAAAGTTGCTCTCGCCGAACATCAGCTGGCTGAGGCTGTTGAACCAGTAACCGGCGATGGGTTTCTCGAAGTAGCGCAGGCCGAGGAAGTGGGGCACCACCCAGTCACCCGTGGTGACCATCTCCCGGCTGATCTCGGCGTAACGGTTTTCGTCCGGGCTCCACAGCATCCGCTGGTTGAGCGGCAGCAGGTAAAAGAGCAGAAAGAAAAGGGGCAGGGCCCATCGGGTCATCTTCATGAGATCCTCGGTTGCAATCTGGTGAGCTGGTTCATGGGGCTGCCTTGCAGCCGAGCCACCCTTCGCGTCCCGGCAGGGTGCCGCGCAGCAGGTGACCAGTCGGTAGTTGAGTCGGGTCGGACGGGAGCAGCTCGCCAAGGGGGACGAAACGGATGCCGTGCGCTTTGGCTTCGCCGAGCAGGGCATCGAACTGAGCCGCCATGACGATCCCCTCCACCTCGGCGTGGATGGTGTAGACATGGGGGCCCGGTTGCGGTGTCGCGGTCAGCTGCTCCAGCAGGAAGTGGTTGAAACCGTCGACCGTCACCTGATGCCCCACCACCTCGTCAAAGGTGGGCAGGTTGACCGGGATCTGCGGGGTGCCGGGCCGTCCATCCTCCAGAATGGGGCGGAACAGGCCGCAGCCGCGGCAGTCGCTGTTGTAGCGAAAGCCGAACTGCTCCTTGGCCTGGGTGGTGAGCGGATCGGCTCGCCAGCCTGCTGCTGCGGAGCAATCCACTTCGCGCCCCAGGATCTCGCTCAGGGCATCGACTCCGAGCCGGGTCTGGCGGATCAGCTCGGCCTCGTCCCAGCGACCGGTGTTGGCCTGCCAGCCGTGGTGATCCCAGGCGTGCAGCCCCACCTCGTGACGGGCGCTGCCGGTGTCGCGCATCAGGGAGCCCAGCTCTCTGCCGATAGGCTTGCCGGGCCAGGCGGTGCCGGCCAGCAGGATATCGAGCCCATACAGAGATGCTGCGTTGGAGCGCAGCATCTTGAGCAGGAAGCGGGGCTTGAGCAGGCGCCACAGGTGGCGCCCCATGTTGTCGGGACCGACCGAGAAGAAAAAACTCCCCTTCACCTGATGCCGGTCGAGCAACTGCAGCAGGCGGGGAACCCCGTCACGGGTCCCCCTGAAGGTATCGACGTCGATCCGCAGACCCACTTCAGTCATGCTCGACTCCTGTGGTGACCGCCCCTTGCAGGAAGAAGTCCAGCGTCTTGCCGATGGTCTCTTCCATCTCGATGGTCGGTTCCCAGTCGATCAGCTTGCGGGCATTGCGGATGCTCGGACGACGGTGGGAGACATCCTGATAGCCGTCGCCGTAGAAGGACTTGCTCTCTACCAGCTTGAAGCCGGCGAACGGCGGGAAGTGGTCGCGCAGCGGGTGGGCATCGAATTTGGCGAGCAGCACCTCCGCCATCTCGCGAATGCTCGCCTCGTTGTCCGGGTTGCCGATGTTGATGATCTGGCCGTTGCAGCGATCGCCCTTGTTCTCGACGATGCGGAACAGGGCTTCGATGCCATCCTCGATATCGGTGAAGCAGCGCTTCTGGGTGCCGCCATCCACCAGCTGGATCGGGGTACCGTCCACCAGATTGAGAATGAGCTGGGTAATGGCGCGAGAGCTGCCGATGCGGGCAGAGTCCAGACTGTCGAGGCGCGGCCCCATCCAGTTGAAGGGGCGGAACAGGGTGAAGTTGAGCCCCTCTTTCTTGCCGTAGGCCCAGATGACCCGATCCAGCAGCTGCTTGGAGACGGAGTAGATCCAGCGCTGCTTGTTGATGGGGCCGACGATGAGGCGGGATTCATCCTCGTCGAAGCTGTGATCGTCACACATCCCGTACACCTCGGAGGTGGAGGGGAAGATGATGCGCTTGTGGTACTTGACGCAGTAGCGGACGATCTTGAGGTTCTCCTCGAAATCGAGCTCGAACACCCGCAGCGGGTTGCGGGTGTACTCGATGGGGGTGGCGATGGCCACCAGCGGCAGGATCACGTCGCACTTCTTGATGTGGTACTCGATCCACTCGGTGTGGATGCTGATGTCCCCCTCCACGAAGTGGAAGTTGGGGTGACCGATGAAGCGATCCACGGCGCTGGAGCCGATGTCGAGGCCATACACTTCGTAGCCGCCATCCTGGAGCAGACGCTCGGTGAGGTGGTTGCCGATAAAGCCGTTGACGCCGAGGATCAACACTCGGGTCAGGCGTGCCTTGCGCAGGGCATTGCTCGCCTTGGTGCCGATCTTCATTCCTTCGACCAGCCCCAGTTCGCGGGCCAGTTGGGCGCCGCGTACATAGAGCCCCCCTTCGGCCTGACCGGCCAGGATCTCCAGCACTCCTTCACCACAAGCCACGCGCAGCGGGTCGTGGGAGAGAATGGTGCCCGGCTGCCGGTCGCTCTGGATCGCCAGCGGCTGCGACTTCCAGACCGTCAGCTTGCGATCGCCGGCAAAGCTGAAGGCCCCCGGATAGGGCTGGGTGACGGCGCGTACCAGATTGTTGAGCTCGCTGGCCGGGCGGTGCCAGTGCAGCTCGCCATCGGCCGGGGTGCGGCGGCCATAGTAGCTCGCCTTGCTCTCGTCCTGCGGGGTGAAGCGGCTCTCCCCGCGTTTGAGTTTGACCAGTTCACCTTCCAGCAGGGCATGGGCAGCTTGGCGTACCTTGCCATGCAGGGTCAGCGCCGTATCGTCGTCGGCAATGGCCACCGCCTGCTGGGCGACGATATCACCGGCATCGGGTTTGGCCGTCATCCGGTGCAGGGTGATGCCGGTCTCGGTCTCGCCGTTGACCAGACACCAGTTGATGGGCGCGCGGCCGCGATAGGCGGGCAGCAGGGAACCGTGCAGGTTGAAGGCCCCGACGCTCGGGATATCGAGGATCTCCTGCTTGAGCATGTTGCGGTAGTAGAAGGAGAAGATGGCCTCCGGTGCCAGCTCGCGAATGCGCTCAATCCAGAGCGGATGGTTTACGTCTTCGGGGGAGAAGACCGGCAGGTCGTGCTCGGCACAGAGCTGGGCGACCGAGTCGAAGAAGCGGTTCTCGCCCGGGTCGTCGGCGTGGGTAAAGACTGCCTGGATCTGATAGCCGGCCTGAAGCAGGGACTCGATACCGGTGCAGCCGATATCGTGATAGGCAAAGACGACAACTTTCATGATTGAGTTTCCTGTTGCGAAGCATCCGGGGTGGAGCGAACGATTTGGTGAATGAAGTAGCGGGGGCGAGCGCGCACATCGGTGTACATGCGGCCGATGTACTCACCCAGCAGCCCCATCCCGATCAGCTGCACGCCGACAAAGGTAAAGAGAATGGCAAACAGGGTGAAGACGCCGTCTGCTGCCCAGTCGGCGCCCATCAGCAGGCGCAGCAGGATCAGCAGGATCGAGAAGGTGAAGCCGATCCCCGCCACCACGCTGCCAACGATGCTGAGCAGGCGCAGCGGGGCCGTAGTCATGCAGGTGACCAGGTCGTACATCAGGTTGATGAGATGCATCAGGCCATATTTGGATTCGCCGTGGGCGCGCTCGGCGTGGCCCACCTCCAGCTCGGTGGTGCGACGGGCAAAGCTGTTGGCCAGAATGGGGATGAAGGTGCTGCGCTCCTGACAGCAGAGCATGGCGTCGATGATGTGGCGGCGATAGGCGCGCAGCATGCAGCCGTAGTCGCTCATCTGGACGCCGGTGGCCCGCTGTACCGACTTGTTGATAAAGCGCGAGGCCGTCTTGCGAAACCATGAATCCTGCCGGTTGCGGCGGATGGTGCCGACCACGTCGTACCCTTCCATGGCGGTGGCGACCAGCCGCGGGATCTCTTCCGGCGGGTTCTGCAGGTCGGCGTCCAGGGTGATCACCAGATCCCCCTTGGCCGTCTCGAAGCCAGCCATGATGGCGGCATGCTGGCCATAGTTGCGGTTGAGCAGCACAGCGACCAGCTTGCTTCCTTCGCGGGCAGCGGCCTCGCTGATGATGGCGGCGGAGCGGTCGCGGCTGCCATCGTCGATCAGGATCACCTCGTAATCCTGACTCAGCTGCTCGCAGGACTCGGTGACGCGCCGCAGCAGCTCGGGCAGGCTATCCTCCTCGTTGTAAACGGGGATGATGACGGATACCCGCTTGATATCGTTATGGTTCACGTGTCGTTACTCCAGTATGTCGGTCAGGGCTGCCACGACCCGATCCACGTCGGAGAGCGTCATGTCGGGGAAGAGGGGCAGGGTGCAGAGCCGTGACGAGTTCCACTCGGTATTGGGCAGCGAGAGCGTCGGGTAGCGCTCCCGGTAGTACTTCTGGGTATGGGCCGCCTTGAAGTGCAGGCCGGTGCCGATGCCGCGCTCCTGCAGTGCCTGCATCAGTTGATCGCGATCGAGGCCGCAACGGGCCGGATCGACCCGCACCATGAAGAGGTGCCAGGCGTGAAGGTGGGCATAATCGGGGATAGCGAGCGGCTCGAACGGCAACCCCTCCAGCAGCTCACGATAGCGGGCAACCAGGATGGCGCGCCGGGCGTTGAGCTCGGGCAAGCGGGCCAGCTGTACCAGCGCGATGGCGGCGTTGATGTCGGCCAGGTTGTACTTGAAGCCCGGCATGATCACCTCTGCCTGCGGCTTGCGGCCCAGCGTCATCCGGTCGAAGGCATCGACCCCCAGACCGTGGAATTTCAGCATCCGCACCTTGTCGGCCAGCGCTTTGTCATCGGTCACCAGCATGCCCCCTTCGGCACAGGTGAGGTTCTTGATGGCGTGGAAGGAGAAGATGGCGGTGCCGGTCTCGCCGATCCAGCGGGCGCGATAGCGGGTGCCGACCGCATGGGCGGCATCTTCGATGACCGGAATATCGTGCTGGCGACCCAGGGCGAGGATGGGGTCGAGGTCGACCGGCGCCCCGGCGTAGTGCACCGGGATGATGGCCCGGGTGTTGGGGGTGATGAGCGGCGCTATCTGCCCGGCGCTGACCATCAGGGTATCCCTGTCCACATCGACAAAGACGGGGGTGGCCCCCAGCAGGGTGATGATGTTTATGGTGGAGACCCAGGTCTGGGAGGGGGTGATCACCTCGTCACCCGGGCCAATCCCCAGTGCCATCAGGGTGACATGCATACCGGCCGTTGCGGAGCAGAGCGCTACCGCATGCTGGCAGCCAAAGGTCTCGCAGAAGCGCTGCTCCAGCTCATGATTTTTCGGGCCTGTGGTGATCCACCCTGATTGCAGAACCTCGCTGACGGCGTTGATCTCGGCCTCGCACATGGCGGGTTTCGAGAATGGCAGAAAGTTTTTCATACGACTCCAGTCTTAATGTCGCAAGAGATCAAATGGCGATGAAAATCGGTGTTGCCGATTTTCATTGGAAATATGCACGGCACAGATATCTATTTCGCTCGATATATTTTCGAAAGTAGCTGAATAGCGAGTTTTTATTCAAGCGCACAGCAACACTTGGTAACAATTGCTGGAGTTTTTATGGATGACCAAATCTGGAAATATCTCGTAACAAAATATTGCTTGGTTTTATTTTGAATTGGTGTTTAGCCGCTTATTTTTAGTGTTGTTACTCGATTTATTGGCCATTGCTGAATAGTTGCAATGTCATTCAGCATTGAAATTGCTTGTTACAAATTGCCCGTAGTGCAATTGGGGAAAGGATGTAAAGTTTCCAGCATCACGCATTATGGAATAGTCGTTATGAATATCACCGTTTTTGGCAGTGGCTATGTCGGCCTGGTACAAGCAATTGTATTGGCCGATGTCGGCCATCAGGTTGTTTGTATTGATCTCGATGCAGAAAAAATAAGTCGATTGTCCCGTGGCGAATTACCTATTTATGAACCCGGGCTGGATTCATTGCTGCATCAGACGCTACAAAATGGCTCGCTGAAATTCACCACGGATATATCCATGGCGGTTACCCACGGTGACGTGCAATTCATCGCCGTCGGTACGCCCCCTGATGAGGATGGTTCGGCCGATCTGAGCGCCGTCAGGGCGGTGGCGAGGTCGATTGCCCAACATCGTGTCGACGAGGTGATCATCGTCAACAAATCCACCGTGCCGGTCGGTACGGCAGACAAGGTATTCCACTGGGTCAGGGAGCAGCAGGCAGAGCTCGGCAAGCAGTTCGAGTTCGATGTGGTCTCCAATCCCGAGTTTCTCAAAGAGGGGGCGGCCGTCCGTGATTGCCAGCGCCCGGATCGCATCGTCATCGGCACCGGCAAGGAGCGTTCCAGAGCCGTGATGCGCGAGTTGTACGAACCCTTCAACCGCAATCACGACCGCATTCTCTTCATGGACGTGCGCAGTGCCGAGCTGACCAAGTACGCCGCCAACTGCATGTTGGCTACCAAGATCAGCTTCATCAACGAGATTGCCGGGCTGGCCGAGCGGGTTGGTGCCGATATCGAGCTGGTGCGGCAGGGGATCGGTGCCGATCAGCGCATCGGCTACCAGTTTATCTATCCCGGTTGCGGCTATGGCGGCTCCTGTTTTCCCAAGGATGTGAGGGCGTTTTTGGCGACAGCCGCCGCCCTCGACTACGACACGCCGCTCATCCGCGCGGTGGAGCGGGTCAACGAGCGGCAGAAGTTCAAGCTCTTCGATACGCTGGCCACTCACTTTCAAGAGCGGGGCGAGTCGCTGGCGGGCAAGACCATCGCCATCTGGGGGCTCGCCTTCAAACCCAATACCGATGACATGCGGGAAGCGCCGAGCCGGGTGCTGATGGAGGCGCTGTGGCAGGAGGGGGCGCGGGTGCAGGCCTTTGACCCGGTGGCGATGAAGGAGGCGCAGCGCATCTATGGCTGTCAGCCCGAGCTGTCGCTGATGGGCACCAAGGAGGCTGCACTCGCGGGGGCCGATGCACTGGTCATCTGCACCGAGTGGAACGAGTTCAAGGCGCCTGACTTTGCCCAGCTCAAGAAGATGCTGGCCATGCCGCTCATCATCGACGGCCGCAATCTCTATGACCCGCACAAGATGAAAAGCCAGGGCTTCTCCTACTACGCCATCGGGCGCGGGGAGACCATTGCAGAAGGAATGAGCCATGCCACGCCCTGAGATATCGGGGCGCAAGCTCGGCTGGATGTTGCTGCTGGTGACTCTGGTGCTGCTGTTTGGCCAGTTTGATCATCAGCTCTGGACGCCTGATGAGCCCCGCGAAGCGGCCATTGCACTCGAGATGTACCGCAGTGGTGACTGGGTGGTGCCTACCCTGGGCGGGCGCAGCTTTATCGAGAAGCCGCCGCTCTTCTACATGGCCGCTCTGCCGTTTCTTGATGGGTTTGCATCCTGGCTGGGGATAACCAATACCCTGCGTTTGGCGGGCGTGGTCTGGGCGGCAGGCATGCTGCTCTTCACCGGCCTGCTGGCCTATCGCCTGCTTGGCAACAGGTCAGCGGCACTCTGGTCGGTCATCGCGCTGGGCACCATGGAGGGATTTATTATCAATACGCACTGGATCAGGACGGACAGTGCGCTTGCCTTCTTTGTCGTATTTACCCTCTGGGCATTCGCCGAATATTATCTGGCGCATCGCAACTTGATGGCGATTATTGCCGGACTGGGTCTGGCTGGCTGTTTTATGGCAAAAGGACCAATCGGGCCGTTGACGGTGTTTTTCGGCTGGTTGCCCCTCTTTCTCTTTGCTGCCCGCAAAGCAGTAAACGAGAAAAGTGTTCCCGTTTTTATATTCCAACACTTGTTGGTGTTGTTGTTTTTTATATTGCCAGTTGCAGCCTGGGTTCGTGAGCTAATTAATCATGTCGATGGCGATGCCTTGTGGCATGAGTGGTTCTGGCAGAATCAGGTTGGCCGTCTTACCGGCACTTCGACCGAACTGGGTCATATCAAGAAAGGTGCCTATCTCTATTACTTGTGGGGCATGGTGGAATATACCATCCCATGGTTGCCATTCATTGTTTATTGGGGCTGGCAAACGGTGAAACAGCGGGAGTGGAGCCGTGAGCGGCTACTTCTGCTGTGCTGGGCGCTTGGGACTCTTTTATTGTTAACTCTCTCTTCGACCAAACGTACCCTCTATCTTTTCCCGCTATTGCCGGTATTTGCCATCATGCTGGGTCAGGTCAGTCTGAGCTGGCCGTTGTGGACTGCCCGTTATGGTCGGGGGTGGCTCTACTTCATGCTGCTGTTTTGCGTCGCCATCATTGCACTCCCTCTGCTGGGTCTGCCGCTGCCGTTTGCCAGCCAGATTCCGGCAGAAGTTCAGCAAGCAGCCAGCAAGCTGGGATGGCGGTACATTCCCGCCATCATCCTGTTCGTGATGGCGCTGGAGCTATTGTTGCAGCGCAAGGAGGTACATGGCGCCATTCATGTCACCAGCTCGGTGGCCATCATGTTTCTGCTCATTTTTGCGCTGGTCTACCCGCTGATCGATGCCGCCAAGGGGGTTTCGGGCAAGATGACTCATCTGTTGGAGGGGATACCGCTCGAGACGCGGGATCGCATCGCCGGCTGGCGGCTGGGTGAAACCGAGCTAGGTCTGCTCTCTGTCTATGAAGAGATGCAGGTAGTGAATCTGGACGGGAAGGGGGTGAGGAATGTGCTTGCCTGTCACGATGCCAGATTCGATGCGGTGCTGGTCAACGGTACGGCGCAGGAGATGGCAAATCTGCTGGAGGGGATCCCCTATCAGCAGCTGGCACAGACCTCGCTTCGTTCGGACAAGGGGCAGCTGCTGACGCTGGTTGCCGCAGAGCAGTGCCATTGATCTGTCTATTTCCACTTCAGGATCGTCGGATGACGCAATATGTTCGTTTGGTCATCGCACTGTGGTAGCGCCGGTTGCCATGCAGTGGGATGCCCGCAGGGTGGGGTTGCACTACCGCTATTGATGACGGGTTTTCCCCGGCCGGGCTAATTGCAGATATAAAAAAACCGATGCCAAGGCATCGGTTTTTTACTGTTACCGGTTTATTCGCACTCAACTGCGGGCGAGGCGGTTTTCCGGGTAGTTCTTGGCCAGCACTTCGCGGGCATGCTTGGCCAGCTCCGGCATCTTCAGGGTGTCGTAAGACTCGACCATGATCTCCAGCGCCTTTTCGGTTTCGGCTGTGTCGGGGTAGGTTTCGACAATCAGCTTGGCCCGGTTGGCGGCCGCGACCAGTGCATCGCGCTTCACGTAGTACTCGGCGACGCTCAGGTCATATTTGGCCAGACGGTTCTTCAGGCCAATCATGCGGGCACGAGCATCGGCGGCATAGACGCTGTTGGGGTAGTTCTGCAACAGGGTCTTGAAGTCCTGGAATGCCTGGCGGGCATAGGCCGGGTCTTTGTCATCGCGGGAGATACCAAAGAGGCTCTGGAAGAAGTTGTAATCCGCCGCCATGTTGGTCAGGCCGCGCATATAGAAGACGTAATCGATGTTCTTGTGCGCCGGATTGAGGCGGATAAAACGGTCGATATTGGCGATCGCCTGAGCGGTATCATCCTGCTTGTAGTAGGCATAGATGAGGTCAAGCTGCACCTGGTTGGAGTAGGCGCCGAACGGGTAGCGAGAGTCCAAGGCCTCAAGCAATTCAGTGGCTTGCACGTAATTGCCAACGTCCAGTTTGAGGCGTGCTTTCTGGTACAGGGTCTCCGGCGGTTCGTCGGGTACCTTGGGTTTGGTGCTGGAACAGCCTGTGATCAAGGTAGCGACCAAGGCGAGCGACATCAGCAGGTGAGACTTCTTTCCCATCAACAACATCCGGTCCATTTCCACGAAATTGGCAAAGTATCCGTTATGCTTGGCTAAAAGAAAAGCTAGAATACCCGGATTATTTCGAATTGATACCCCCCGCTCAAGAGACCATACATGAGCCAGCATATTGAACTGACAGGCGAATTCCAGGATCACCAATTCGGGCAGCGACTCGACCAGGCCCTGGCCGAATTGTTTCCCGACTACTCCCGAACCCGCATCAAGGAGTGGATTTTACAGGACAAAGTGACCCTGGATGGTCAGGTTGCCAACACCCCGCGCGAGAAGGTGATTGCTGGGCAACAGGTGCATGTGGATGTAGAGCTGGAAGATGACACCCGCTTCGATGCGCAGGATATCGAGCTCAACATCGTTTACGAAGACGAACACATTCTGGTGATCGACAAGCCGGCCGGTCTGGTTGTCCACCCGGGCGCCGGTACGCCGGATGGCACCATTCTCAACGCCCTGCTGCACCGCTACCCCGGCATTGCCGAGGTGCCTCGTGCCGGTATCGTGCATCGTCTGGATAAAGACACTACAGGTCTGATGGTGGTTGCCAAGACCGTTCCGGCCCAGACCCATCTGGTGGAAGCGCTGCAGGCGCGCCAGATCACCCGTGAGTACGAAGCGATCGCCATCGGTCACATGACCGCCGGCGGCACCGTTGATGCGCCCATCGGCCGTCACCCGACCCAGCGTACCCACATGGCCGTCGTGCCCAATGGCCGTCCTTCCGTGACTCACTACCGTGTACATGAGAAGTTCCGTGGCCACACCCGTCTGCGTCTGCGTCTGGAAACCGGACGTACTCACCAGATTCGTGTCCACATGGCCCACATCAAACATCCGCTGGTGGGTGACCCGGCCTACGGTGGCCGTCTGCGGCCGCTGCGCAACGCCACGCCGGAACTGACCGAGGCGCTGCGCGGCTTCCGTCGCCAGGCACTGCACGCCACCATGCTGCAGCTGGCCCACCCCATTACCGGTGAGGTCATGCAGTGGCACTCCCCCACGCCGCAGGACATGCTGGATCTGATGGAAGTGCTGCGTGCGGATACTTTGGCCAATCCGGACGAGCTGGTCTGGAAATAGTGGTGAATCTGGCTGTGTTGCGACGACTTCTGCCGTAACCCGCCGATCACACAGAACCTTGAAACGGGGCGTCTTGACTGGTTGCAGCCAAGAGCCCCGTTTTCATTTGAACGATAGAGCGTGAAGGAGTGAGCAATGAAATGGATTGAACCCGACTGGCCGGCGCCAGCACGCGTCCGGGCTCTTTCGACCACCCGTGATGGCGGTGTCAGCGAAGGGGTCTTTGCCGGTCTCAATCTGGGTGCCCACGTAGGGGACGAACCGGCCAGGGTCGAGGCCAACCGGGCCCGGCTGCAGCAGGTGGCCGCTATCCCGGGGCCCCTCAACTGGCTCAATCAGGTGCACGGCACCGTCGTTCATTCGGTCAGCAGCCATTATGAGCAGGCGCCGGATGCCGATGCCGCCTGCGCCCATGAGGAGGATCAGGCCTGCATCGTGATGACTGCCGACTGTCTGCCGGTGCTGTTTTGCGATCGGGCCGGCACAGTGGTGGCCGCCGCTCATGCCGGTTGGCGTGGACTGAAAGAGGGCGTGCTGGAGGCAAGCATCGCTGCCATGAGCTGCGAGCCGGGCGAGATCCTGGCCTGGCTGGGCCCGGCCATCGGCCCCAATGCGTTTGAAGTGGGTGGCGAGGTGCGCGAGGCCTTTATGGCCGAGCAGGCCGAAGCAGAAGCGGCGTTCGTCCCTTCGCCCAATGAGGGGAAATGGCTGGCGGATATCTACCAGCTGGCCCGGCTGCGCCTTGCCCGCGCCGGCGTCACCGCCGTCTATGGTGGCGAATACTGCACCTTCAGCGACAGCGAGCAGTTCTACTCTTATCGTCGCAACGGCCAGACCGGCCGGATGGCCTCCATCATCTGGTTGGCGTCCTGATGAAGCTCCCGCCCTGCATCTGGCAAGGGCGGGGATCCTGCTCTCGCCCCGTCTTGCAGAAAAAATAACCAGTGCAGCCCCTTGAAATAGCCCGTACGGGCCTCATCTTTCATCTCAGAAAGTTATGTTGTTTGCCGCGCAAGCGGCGTCTGCCTGTTTGAAGGGGGAGTGCAATGCGCCTCGATCGCCTTACCAGCAAATTCCAGATTGCTATTTCCGATGCCCAGTCTCTTGCGCTGGGTCGTGACCACCAATTCATCGAACCCGTTCATCTGATGACCGCACTGGTCAATCAGGATGGCGGCTCCATCCGTCCGTTGCTCACTCTGACCGGGATGGATATCAATGCCCTGCGCTCCCGCCTCGGCGAGGAGCTGGATCGCCTGCCGCGTGTCAGCGGTGTGGAAGGGGATGTGCAGCTCTCCAACGGCCTCGGCCGCCTGCTCAACGTCTGCGACAAACTGGCCCAGCAGCGCAAGGACCAGTTCATCTCCTCTGAACTGTTTGTTCTGGCGGCCCTCGACGAGAAGGGGACGCTGGGCGAGCTGTTGCGCGCTCAGGGGCTGACCAAAGAGAAACTCGAAGCGGCCATCGACAAGGTGCGTGGCGGCAAGAAGGTTGAGGATGCCAACGCCGAGGAGAACCGTCAGGCGCTGGAGAAGTACACCATCGATCTGACCGAGCGGGCCGAACTCGGCAAGCTCGACCCGGTGATCGGCCGGGATGACGAGATCCGCCGCACCATTCAGGTGCTGCAACGCCGTACCAAGAACAACCCCGTGCTGATCGGTGCACCCGGTGTCGGTAAAACCGCCATCGTCGAGGGGTTGGCTCAGCGCATCATCAATGGCGAAGTGCCGGAAGGGCTCAAGAACAAGCGGGTGCTGTCGCTGGACATGGGGGCGCTGGTGGCTGGTGCCAAATATCGCGGCGAGTTCGAGGAGCGGCTCAAGGCTGTGCTGAACGATCTCGCCAAGGAGGAGGGCAACGTCATCCTCTTTATCGACGAGCTGCACACCATGGTCGGCGCCGGCAAGGGCGAAGGGGCCATGGATGCGGGCAACATGCTCAAGCCTGCGCTGGCGCGGGGCGAGCTGCACTGCGTCGGTGCCACCACCCTGGACGAGTATCGCCAGTTCATCGAGAAGGATGCCGCGCTGGAGCGCCGTTTCCAGAAGGTGCTGGTGGAGGAGCCGACAGTCGAGGATACCATCGCCATCCTGCGCGGCCTGAAAGAGCGTTACGAGCTGCACCACCATGTGCAGATCACCGACCCCGCCATCGTGGCTGCGGCCCAGCTGTCGCACCGTTACATTGCAGATCGCCAGCTGCCGGACAAAGCCATCGATCTCATCGACGAGGCGGCGGCCAGCATCCGGCTGCAGATCGACTCCAAGCCCGAGGCGCTCGATCGTCTCGAGCGGCGCATCATCCAGCTCAAGCTGGAGCAGCAGGCGCTGATGAAAGAGGACGATGACGCCAGCCGCAAACGGCTGGAGCTGATCAATCAGGAGATTGGCGAAAAAGATCGGGAATACAACGAGCTGGACGAAGTGTGGAAGGCCGAGAAAGCCGCCCTCGCCGGTACCCAGCATATCAAGGCTGCGCTGGAGCAGGCCCGTCAGGATCTCGATGTGGCACGCCGCGCAGGCGACCTGGGCCGGATGTCCGAGCTGCAGTACGGCCGCATTCCGGAGTTGGAGAAACAGCTGGATCTCGCCACGCAAGCCGAGATGCAGGAGACCAGTCTGCTGCGCAACCGGGTCACCGACGTGGAGATTGCAGACGTCCTGGCACGCTGGACCGGTATTCCGGTCGCCCGCATGCTGGAAGGGGAGCGCGACAAGCTGCTGCGGATGGAAGATCAGCTGCACAGCCGGGTGATTGGTCAGGAAGAGGCGGTCGATGCGGTCTCCAACGCTATTCGTCGCTCCCGTGCCGGTCTCTCCGATCCGAATCGCCCTATCGGCTCCTTCCTGTTCCTGGGGCCCACCGGGGTGGGCAAGACCGAGCTGTGCAAGGCGCTGGCCGAGTTCCTGTTCGATACCCAGGATGCCATGGTGCGGATCGATATGTCCGAGTTCATGGAGAAACACAGCGTGGCCCGTCTGGTTGGGGCGCCTCCCGGATACGTGGGTTATGAAGAGGGCGGTTATCTGACCGAGGCGGTACGCCGTCGTCCCTACTCGGTGATCCTGCTGGACGAGGTGGAGAAGGCGCATCCCGATGTCTTCAACATCCTGCTGCAGGTGCTGGATGATGGCCGCCTGACCGATGGTCAGGGTCGTACCGTTGATTTTCGCAACACCGTGGTCATCATGACCTCCAACCTCGGTTCGGATCTGATTCAGGAGCACCACTCCGAGAAGGATTACGACGAGATGAAGGCCATGCTGATGGATGTGCTGACCCGCAGTTTCCGGCCGGAGTTTATCAACCGGATCGACGAGACGGTGGTGTTCCATCCGCTCGGCGAGGAGCACATCAAGTCCATCGCCCGCATCCAGCTCAAGAGCCTGATGGGCCGTCTCGAGGCTCAGGGTTACGAGGTGGAGGTGAGCGAAGCGCTGCTCAACAAGCTGGTTCACGCCGGGTTCGACCCCGTCTACGGGGCACGACCCCTCAAGCGGGCAATCCAGCAGAAGGTGGAGAACCCGCTGGCGCAGGCGCTGCTCTCCGGCCGCATCGTTCCCGGCAAGAAACTGCTGCTGGGAGCCGACAGCAACGGCCTCACCATGACCCAGTAACGGGATTGTCGATGGAAAACGCAGGCCTCGTGCCTGCGTTTTGTTTTCTGAGGGATTGAGATGCTGAAGTTTTCCGTGCTGGTGGATGACGACGTTCATCTGCCTGGCTGTCTGCCCGAACGGGGGTTGGCGCTGCTGCTGGAGTGTGACGGCCTCAGGGTGCTGTTCGACAGCGGCCGTGGCCGGGCGCTGTGCCACAACGCCGCCGTGATGGGGATCGATCTCGCCTCGCTCACCCATGTGGTGCTCTCTCACGGTCATTACGACCACGTGGGTGGGGTCGGCTCGCTGCCCGTCTATCCAAGACCCATCCCGCTCATCGCCTGTCCGGATGTGTTCTGCGAGCGGGGCTATTTCTTGTCGCTTCCCTTCTGGCGGCGCAACCTCTATCGCCTGTCGGGGGAGCTGGCTCGGGAGTCGCTGCCGGCCAGAGGTTTGCTCCCCCATTGCTCGGCCGAGCCGGTGTGGCTCTCGGATCGTCTGGTGTTTCTCAGTAGCATCATGCGGCGTGACCGGGCTGTGCCTTCGCTGCTTGGCTACATAGTGCGGGGTGGGCGGGTGGAGAAAGACCTTATCAGCGACGACTCGGCGCTGGCCTACAAGAGCGAGCAGGGGCTTATCGTCTTTATCGGCTGCGGTCATGCTGGGGTCGAAAACATCATCGAACGGGCCAAGGAGGTGTGTGGCGACGAGCGGATCCACGCCGTCATCGGCGGCCTGCACCTGAAGTTCTCCGGCCCACAGCGGGCGGCGGCGCTCGGCACCTATCTGCAGGGAGAGGCGGTAGAGCAGTTGTTTGCCTGCCACTGTACCGGCAGCAGAAAGGCGGGGTTGCCGCGCCAGCGCCAGATCGGGGCGGGTTTTGAGCACCTGTTTTCGGCGTAAAAAAAACGGCAATCCGAAGATTGCCGGGAGGAATGTAGTGAAGCGACCTGACGTGGGTTGAGCGGGTCGCAGGGGCAAGCCCCCGATTGCGAAGCGTGGCCACAGCTGGCCTCGCTTCTTACAGCCTGCCGGGGATGCGCTCGCTCAACCCCGACGGCCACCTGCCTGTTGCCATGCCGGCTGCGATGGCGCCGGCATGGCCTTCATTCGTTACAGCATGCCTTGCACGGCGGCTTTCATCTCGGCTGGCCAGACGCCGACCTGGACCTGACCAATATGCTCTTTTTGCAGCAACAGCATGGCCAGACGGGATTGGCCGATACCGCCACCGATGGTTTGCGGCATCCGTGCTGCCAGCAGATCCTGATGCCAGTCGTACTGCAGGCGATCCTCGTCACCTGTGATGGCGAGCTGGCGGCGCAGCGCCTCGGCATCGACCCGGATCCCCATGGAGGAGATCTCGAAGCTGTCTTGCAGTACCGGGTTCCACACCAGAATGTCGCCGTTCAGACCTGCCAGACCCAGCTCGCTGTGGCTGCTCCAGTCGTCATAGTCCGGGGCGCGTACATCGTGGCGCTCACCGTGGGAGAGGGCACCACCGATGCCGATCAGGAATACGGCACCCAGCTCCTTGGCGATGGCCCGCTCACGCCCCTTGGCATCGAGATCCGGGTAGCAGGCCAGCAGCTCTTCGCTGTGCAGGAACTGGATCTCGGCCGGCAGGAAGGGGGTCAGCTCATGTTCGGCGCAGACTGCGCGCTCGGTGGCCTTGATGGCAGCCCAGATGCCGCGCACGGTTTCCTGCAGATAGGCGAGATCGCGGCGCTCGCTCGGCATCACCTTCTCCCAGTCCCACTGATCCACATAGACGGAGTGGATGGGGGTGAGCTTGTCTTCATCCGGGCGCAGCGCCTTCATGTGGGTGTAGATCCCTTCACCCGGGCCGAAGCCGAAGCGACCCAGGGTCTGGCGCTTCCATTTGGCCAGTGAGTGCACCACTTCGTAGCTGTGCTCAGGCAGGGTCTTCACCTTGACTTGCACCGCATTCTCGTGGCCAGAGAGGTTGTCCTGAGTGCCATCACCGACCCGGCTCAGGATGGGGGCTTGTACCTCCATCAGACCCAGTTGCTGGGCGAGTTGGCGGGAGAACATCTCTTTGACGAAGCTGATCTGCTGTTGGCTGCGAATGTAGTGCTGTTTCATGCTGAATTCCTGTTTCAAATCTCGTTGGATGTGGTGATTCTTCAACGGATCGCCAACTAAATTCAATATTCGATAATAGAAATAGGCTTTGTGTGTTTTTTTCTTCAAAATAATGGTGTTTTTAATGATGTATCGCTAACGGGAGGGCAAAAAAATGCCGGAAAATTACCGGATCGATAATCTCGATCAGGCCATCCTCACCGCCCTGATGGAGAATGCGCGTATTCCTTATGCCGAATTGGCCAAGCAGCTGGCGGTCAGCCCGGGCACCATCCATGTGCGGGTGGAGAAGATGAAGCAGGCGGGGATCATCGAGGGGACGCGGGTGCAGGTTAACCCCAAGAAGCTGGGCTATGACGTCTGCTGCTTTATCGGGATCAATCTGAAGAGTGCCAAGGATTACCCCTCGGCGCTGGCCAAGCTGCAGGCGCTGGACGAGGTGGTGGAGGCTTACTACACCACCGGCCACTACAGCATCTTCATGAAGGTGATGACCCGCTCCATCGATGAGCTGCAGATAGTGCTGATCAACAAGATCCAGACTATCGACGAGATCCAGTCCACTGAAACCCTGATCTCGCTGCAGAATCCGATCCTGCGGGATGTGAAGCCCTGACCGGCTTATCAGGGTTCGATATAGGGAATGCCGTACTTGTCGTAGAGCGCCTTGAGCCGGCCATCCCGTTTCATGCGCAGCAGTTCGGCATCGTAGGCGGCCATCTGGGCCGGGGTATTCTTGTCCGCTTTGGCGCGAGTCCAGGTGTTGAAGTAGGGGCTGCTTTTGAGCGATTTGGGCAGGTAGTCGAGCTTGCCCTCCAGCCCTTCTTCCCTGATCTGGGCAAAGGCGGCGACCAGCGGCATGGGCACGGTATCGATTCGTCCGGCAAGCAGTTTGCGCAGTTGCAGCCGATTCATCGGAATTTGCTGAAAGTGGTAGGTTGGATCGGCCATGGCCGCGGTGAGCTCGGGGGTATAGGAGAAGTCTTTGGTCACGCCGATGCGCCAGGGTTTGAGGTCGGCCAGCGTCTCGTAACGGATCTTCAGCAGGTCTGCCTTGCGTACAAAGAAGTGCCAGCTGTGGCGAACGTGGGCCTGCTGGGGGTAGAGGAGATAGCGCTCGCGTGCGGTATTGTAGGAGTGGGTCAGTACCATATCGCAGAGACCGGTTTCGGCATTGCGGGTGAGGCGGGCGCCGGAGTCGATCAGTTCGATTCGGACAGGGATCCCCAGCTTGCCAAAGATGGCGGTGACGATGTCGATATCGATGCCGCGGGGCTGTTTGTCTGCATCAAGATACTTGAAGATAGGCTCGGGGATGCCACAGAGAACAAGCTCTTTGGCGGATAGGACGAGCGGAAACAAGAGTGGAAAGAGTAGCCACAATCGCTGGATCACACGCAAACTACCTCTCCTGAATCCATTATGCCTATTGCATCGTCGGGCCCCAGTATATTGGGTTGTGCATCATAAGTAAGGGGGGATTCGTTATGGCAAATCCTGAAATCGAGAGCCCGCTGGACGGGATAGACAAATTGACCGTCCTCCTGTATCGCCTTGGCTTGAGCGGTGCGGCGCTGTTGCTACTCTGTCTCGGTGCGGCCTTGCTGAGTCATGGTGACCTGCTGCCACCGGCACAATGGTTGATGTTGCTGGCGCTGGCAAGCGCTATCTGCGCCTTTTCGCTGCACATCTATGACAAACGGATTCGGCTGATACTTCAGGGGTCTGGATGGGCCGCACTGGCCTTGCTGTCCATCGGAGCACCGGATGCACTGGTGCTGGGGGCCGCCCTGGTCACCCTGTCCGGGCTGGCCTTCAAGGAGCAGTTCTGTTTTGCGATCCCCGGGATCAAGCTGGTGCCATTGCTGCTGCCGTTGTTGTGGTTGCTGGAGTGGTTGCAAGTGGCATGGGCCGCTGCTCTGGTTGCACTGGTGAGCGGGGCTCTGCTCACCCTGCTGGCGCTGGCCAAGTGGCGGATGCCCCTCCATTTTGATATTGGTGACAAGAGGCGTTACCAGATCTAGTTCTGTTACCGGAAGTGGCGTCGGTGCGACTCGGCTGATACTGCGTTAACGGCGCAACTCATGGATGAGGATGAAAGGAGAGGGAGGTCTTATGCGTGCATTGGTAACCGGTTGTGGCCGTCGGCTAGGGTTTTATCTGTGCGAGCAGCTGGTGGCTGCGGGCTGGCAGGTGACCGGCAGCTATCGCAGCGAGCGGCCGGAGCTGGCCAGACTGGCGGCGCTGGGTGTCGAGCTGGTGCAGGCCGATCTGGCAATTGAAGAGCAGGTGGGCAAATTGATCGACGTGCTGGCATCCCATCAGGATCTGGCGCTGGTGATCCACAACGCCTCGGCGTTCGAGTCGCAGGCGGCCGAGTCCGCGGCGCAGCTGGCCCAGTTTGATCAGTTCTACCGGGTGCACATGGCGGCCCCCTTCCAGCTCAATCGGGCGCTGGCGCCGCAACTGGCGAGCAACGCCAACGCCAGCATCATCCACATCACCGATATCTACATCCACGCCCCAGCCCCGCGTTTTGCCAGCTATGTGGCCACCAAGGCGGGAGCCCATTCGCTGGCCATGAGCTTTGCTCGCGAGCTGGCCCCGGCAATCCGGGTTAACACCATAGAGCCGGGCCCAATCCTGTTTCTCGACGAGCATGACGAGGCGTGGCGCCAGCAGGTGTTGGCGAAAACGCCGCTGGCGCGGGAGGGAGGGTTGGAGCCTATCTGGCAGGCGGTGCAGTTACTGATGGCGAACAGCTATATGACCGGGGCCAGCATCAAGGTGGATGGGGGGCGCGCTCTGGCCGTGCTCTGATGGCATGCAAACCGTGGTTGGCTCCAGACCTATCGACTGGATATGTACGGTTTTACCCGAGCCGGCGGGCAGATGCAGCTCCAGCGCAACCTTGGGATCGTGCACCTCGCCGCGTCCGTAGAGTTCGGCCAGCAGCTCGATGAGGTAGGAGTCGACCTGCTCAGCAGCAAAGTCGCCGTGCGGGTTGCTGGCGAGAATGTCGATGTCGAGCGGGCGGTCGTGCACCTTGCAGAGGGGATCGCTGCGGTCGCGGCCATGACCCACTTCCATGGCCACAAAGGTCTGTTTCAGGGCGGAGGCATCCAGTTCGCTCTCCAGGATCAGCAGACAGTTGAGAAAGTCATGGCTGGAGTGCATCCCCACCGGCTTGGTGCTGATCACCGAGCTGGTTTGCAGACGGCCAAAACGGCTGAGCAGCTCCTCCAGCACCTTGGTGACATGGCTATTTGGGTCAAGATTGGAACCAATGCTACACAGATAGAACATGTTCACCATCCTTGGTTGGGGCTCATCTGAAATGTATACGCAGCTCACGGTTATCGGATTAACTATGGCGTAACATTGTCTTATCTATTGTGATCCGGCACTGATTGGCAGAAAGGAGGTTTGCATGAGTGTTGAGCTGAAATGGGCGCTGTTGACCGCCTCGGGCGCGCTGGCGATGATCCTGACCATCTGTCTGGCTTCTGTCGCTTTGGCGTGAGTCACCACAATCCAGATAATCCGAACCGGCCTGTTGGCCGGTTTTGTTTTTTGGGCGCTGAGGGCTATGCTGGCGCACCGGTGAGAACGCAAGAGAAGAGACGATGACCAAGGTTCGCCCACGCTCCCTGCTGCAGGTGGTATTGATAGGGTTTGTGCTGGTGCTGATGCCGCTCGGTGGGATGATCTGGCACAACACCAATGCCCTGACCCACCTGAGCCAGCTCACCAGCGACGAGATGGAGCGGGCGGTCAAGGATACCCGCCGTGCCACCCTGCTTACTGCACAAGCCATCGATATCGAGCGCACCCTGCGCCGCTTTGCGGTGCTGGGGGACAGCCGCAGTCTGGCCAGCTACCGGCTGCAGCTTGAGGGGTATCACCGCCTGCTGGCGGAGCATCGCAACTCCCTCTCCGACCCTCAGCTCTATGGTGGCCTTGATGAGCTGCTCGCGCAATTTGGCTCGTTGCAGGAGGGGGCGCAGGCCAAAAAAGCGGTGGCGGGTGACATCCTCGACCAGTTCAATCGCTTGAGTCAGCAGCTGGAGGTGGGTACCCGCAGCCGGGTTGACGAGCAGATGGATCGGGTGCGTCTGGCCATTGATGCCCTGACCAAAGAGCTCTGGTGGGTCAGCGCGGTGGTGGCGGTGATCAGCCTGCTGCTGGTCTTTATCTTCACCTACCTGATCACCCATCCGGTACGACAAATTGAGTCGCGTATCTTGAGCTTGGGCGCGGGGGTCGAGCCGGATCCGCAGCCGGTGGATGGCCCCGCCGAACTGGTGTTGCTGGGGGAGCGGATCCTCTGGTTGCACGACAAACTCAAGGAGCTGGAGCTGCAAAAATACCAGTTCCTGCGCCATGTTTCCCACGAGCTGAAGACCCCGCTGGCGGTGTTGCGCGAGGGTTCGGATCTGCTCTGCGAGCAGCTGGTCGGGCCTTTGACACCGGATCAGCTGGAGATCTGCCAGATGCTGGATGAGAACAGTCGCCGCTTGCAGACCCTTATCGAGCGGCTGCTCGATTTCAACCGACTCACCCAGCAGGAGACGTTCGAACTGGAGCCGGTTCCCCTGTTGCCCATGCTGGCAGAACTTTCTGCCGAGTATCGGCTGGCATTGGAGTCCAAGCAGATCCGTGTACACTTGCCGACCGAACCGGTTACCTTGTGGGCAGAGCCCTACCGGTTGAGGTTGATCCTCGATAACCTCTTCTCCAACGCCGTCAGTTATGGTGCCCAGGGTGGCAATATCTGGATCCGCGCCGGAGCAGAGGAGCAGGCGAGCTGGTTGGAGGTTGCCAATGAGGGGCCCGAGATCCCCGAGGCAGATCGGCAGCGCATTTTTGAACCCTTCGAGCAGGGCAGCACAGTGCGGCAAGGTGTCCTGAAAGGCTCTGGCATGGGGCTTTCCATCGCTCGCGAGTCTGCCTCCAGCCTGGGAGGGGAGTTGGTTCTGGTGAAGGATGAACAGGCAGATGTCTGCTTCAGGTTGACGTTGAAATGAGGTCTATGAAAATACAGCGCGTATTTCCAGCCCTGCTAGCCGGGCTGCTCGCGGGTTGCTCCTGGCTGCCGCCGCAGGCACGGCAGGAGTCCTCCGATATCGCTTTTGCCAAGCGAATGGAGTTTGCCAACAAGGAGATGCAGGTGCGCCTGCAATACTCCGACTGGTTGCTGGCCAGCCATCCCCAGCAGCGGGTGCAGGAGCGGCAGCGCCTCAAGGGGGCTGACGATCTCGAGAGCCGGGTCAGTCTGGCGATGGTCGATTCCCACCCCGCCGAGGCAGTCGCCACTCGCCGCGCCGGCCTGGCGCGCCTGAAGAAGATGCTGCCGGAGCTGGGGCTCGACGCTCAGGCGTTTTTGCGCAGCTGGATCGCCCTTGGCGAGGAGCTGCTGGCCCGCGATAGCCGGCGCGATGACCAGAGTCAGGAGATCCAGAAGCTGCGCCGCCAGATCGAGCAGCTCTCGGCCATCGACGAGCAGCTCAACCAGCGCAAGCTGAATGAACATCGCGAGGTAGTACCATGAGCCGGATCCTGCTGGTGGATGACGACGTCAGCCTGCTCAAACTGATGAGCATGCGCTTGCGCAGTCAGGGTTATGAAGTGGATACCGCCGACAGTGCGGAGGGGGCGCTCGACCGTTTGCGGCAGCAGCGCGCCGATCTGGTGCTGAGTGACTTGCGCATGGGTGGCATGGACGGGCTGGCGCTGTTCGAGCGGATCCAGGCCCAGTGGCTCGGCTTGCCGGTCATCATCATGACCGCCCACGGCACCATCCCCGATGCCATTCAGGCGACCCGTTCCGGGGTATTCAGCTTTCTGACCAAACCCATCGACAAGGATGAGCTGCTGGCCACCATAGAGCAGGCCCTCAGCCTGACCCGCCCGAAGCAGCAGCTGGAGTGGCAGTCGTTGATCCTGACCCGCAATCCCCAGCTGGAGCAGTTGCTGATCCAGGCGCACAGCATCGCCACCATGGAGGTGCCCGTGCTGATCATGGGGCCGTCCGGTTCCGGCAAGGGGGCGATGGCACAGGCGCTCTATCAGGCGAGCCAGCGGCGTGATCGGCCGCTGCATACCATCAACTGTGCCGCCATTCCCTGGGCAGCCCTCGACCTGCAGCTGTTCGGGGAAGATGGTCACTCCGGTCTGTTCGAGCAGGCCAAGGGGGCGACCCTCTTTCTCGACGAGATCGGCAGCCTGTCGGAGTCGCTGCAGGCCAAGTTGCTGCAGGTGATGGAGGAGTATGGTCAGGGTACGCCGGAGGTGCGGGTGCTCAGCTCCAGCCATCAGGATCTGGTCAGAGCGATGGAGGAGGGGCGCTTTCGCGAAGATCTCTTCTACCGCCTCAACGTCGCCAATATTACCCTGCCATCCCTCAGCGCCCGCAGCGAGGATATCCCCCTGCTGGCCCGTCAGGCCCTCGATGACTACCGCAGTCGCAACAGTGACTGCGCCGCCATGGGCTTTTCACCCGAGGCGCTGGCGATGCTGGCAGCGGCGGCCTGGCCCGGCAACGTGCGCCAGCTCTGCAACGTGGTGGAGCAGCTGGCCAGCCTCTGCTGCAGCCCGGTGATCGGGGTATCCATGGTGGAGTCTGCCCTGAGCGGTGGTGGCGGTGGCATCCCCTCGTTCAACGAGGCGCGGGCCGAGTTCGAGAAGGAGTATCTGATCCGGCTGCTGCGCACCACAGAGGGCAACGTGACTCTGGCAGCCAATATGGCGGGGAGGAATCGTACCGATTTCTACAAGCTATTGAACCGGCACGGCATCGAGGCGGCAAACTTCAAATCGAAAGGGTAACTCTGTGCGAAACGGCCCTGAATGGGAGGGCCGCTTCGCCGTGGATATCGCTCAGGCTGGGTCGGTGACGCCATCCGCGTTGCGGGGCTTCAGGGTCTTTTGGGAGAGCCAGAGTCCGCTCGCCTTCATCAGATAACCGAACAGGGCACCTATCACCAGCGAGGGCAGCACCAGCCGCCACTCACCCGCCGCCCCGAAGGTGGCGCAGCAGCCGGCGAAGGTGCCGGGAATATAGCCGAGCCACTGCTGCTTGGCCTGCACGCACATCAGGGTCGCCACTACGCCCGTCATCACATAACCCGCCACGCCGGCCCCCCACAGGTCACCGCCATGGATCAGCAGCAGCGCCCACAGCATGCCGCTGGCGTTGCAGAAGATGGTCTGCAGCAGCGCCTTATAGCCGCCGCTGGAGGCGAAATAGCTGGTGCAGCCGAGGAAGCCGACCCAGGAGAGCAGGCCTAGCGCGACGGCCAGCCAGCCCCATACGGCGGAGAGAATACCTGTGGTGATAGCGATGGCGATCAGTGGGCTCATGGCGTGACTCTTCAGTTGGCTTCACGAAAACGGGCAGCCTACCCCTGGCAATCGGGGCGGCAAGCGGGGGCGGAATTGTGTGTGATCTCCATCACCTTTTTCAACTCAGGAATACGCTTGCGCTCGCGAAAAAAATTCATTGGTGACCGGCCAAACCCTCGACCATAGTTAGAGGCCCTGTCCTGCTCATGGAGTGAGTCTGATGGTGCCAAATGTGATCGTTCCCCTGCTGGTATTCGTAGTGCTGTTTCTGGTCGGAACCATGGCCAAGGCGCTGCCCCTGTACCACCTGATGTAATCCGGTGTGAAATAAAAATCTGCCGGGGCGGGTCTTATCTCTGTCGCCTCTAACTGCCCCGGGAGTTTTTCATGTTGATCAAACGTCGTGCCCCCCATCATCTCACCGAACAGGATGTCACCCCGGAAGCCGTCTATCAGGATCGCCGTCTCATTCTCAAGGGACTGGGTCTGGGCGCCGCCACCCTGGCGTTTCCCACTCAGGCCGGTGTGTTCGACCTGCTACGCGGTAAAGAGGATGCGCCCCAGCTACCCACCAAGCCGCTCAACAGCAAGCAGGCCACCCGGCCAGCCGGTCTGGTGCTGACACCGGAAGAGAAGGCGACCAGTTACAACAACTTCTACGAGCTGGGTACCGACAAGACGGATCCGGCCCGCAACGCTCATTACCTCAAACCGGAACCCTGGACGTTGAAGGTGGAGGGGGAGGTCGCCAAACCCTTCACTCTCGATGTGTGGGATCTCATCAACAAAACCGAGTTGGAGGAGCGGATCTACCGGCTGCGCTGCGTCGAAGCCTGGTCGATGGTGCTGCCCTGGAATGGCATCTCGCTGGCCGAGATCATCCGCCGTGCCGAACCGACCAGCCGCGCCAAGTTTGTCGCCTTCGAGACCCTGTTCGATCCGAAACAGCTGCCCGGTCAGGCCTCTGCCTCGCTGGGCGGCGGCATCGACTATCCCTACGTCGAGGGGCTGCGCATCGACGAGGCGATGCACCCGCTCTCCTTCCTCGCCATGGGACTCTACGGCAAGACCCTGCCCGCCCAGAACGGAGCGCCAATCCGGCTGGTGGTGCCGTGGAAGTACGGTTTCAAGAGCATCAAGAGCATCGTCTCCATCCGCTTGGTGGAGGAGATGCCGCCCACCACCTGGAATCTGCTCGCCCCCAACGAATATGGCTTCTACGCCAACGTCAATCCGCAGGTGGATCACCCGCGCTGGAGCCAGGCTAGCGAGCGGTTCATCGGCGAGGGCGGGCTGTTCGGTGCCAAGCGCCAGCCGACCCTGATGTTCAACGGCTATGGCGATGAGGTCGCCTCGCTCTATCAGGGGATGGATCTGCACCAATGGTACTGAAACTGAAACCCTCACATATCAGCGGCTTGCGGGCGCTGGTGCATCTGGGTTCCCTCGGCTTTCTGCTCTGGCTGGGGTACGCCCTGCCGGCCGGTCTGCTGGGGGGCGACCCCGTGCCCGAGCTTATCCACTACCTCGGCAAGGGGGCGCTCAACCTGCTGCTGCTCACCCTGCTGGTCTCGCCACTGGCCAAACGCTGGCGGCAGGGGCAGCTCATCAAGCTTCGCCGCCCCCTCGGGCTCTGGTGCATGGTCTGGGCGCTGCTCCACTTCATGGTGTGGCTGGGGCTGGATCTGCAGTTTGACTGGGGGCTGATTGGCGGCGAGCTGGTCAAGCGCCGCTATATCGTGGTGGGAATGGTGGCGCTGCTGCTGTTGCTGGCGCTGGGTATCACCTCGCTGCCGGCGTTGCAGCGGCGGATGGGGGCGGCGTGGCAGAAGCTGCACAACTGGGTTTATGCGGTGGCCCTGCTGGTGCCGGTGCACTACTGGTGGTCGCTCAAGAGTGGTTGGCTGGAGCCGCTCATCTATCTGCTGCTGGCCTGCGCCCTGCTCTGGCCGCGGCGGGAGAAGCTGCTGCGCCCGTGGCGGCTGCGCTGGAAAGCAAAAGAGGCCTAATCGGCCTCTTGTTTTTTGATCTCGCCAGTGTAGGCATCGACGATGAGATGTACCTTTTCATTCTGGCGGTCGAGGGTTTTGACCTCGAATTTGTCCCCTTCCAGCTCCACTTCGCGAATGTCGTGGTACCCTTGCGCCAGCAACAGTTTGACCAGCCCGGCCATGTCGAGGCGGCTCTGGGCAGCCCAGCTTGAGGCACTCAGCAGGCAGAGGATCAGCAGGAAACTGCGCGGGATCATATTCATTCCGGATTCATGGCTGGCAGACTATAAACGCCATTATGTTAGGTTTTTGGAGATGAATCATCCATGAATAGAGCGCTCCCTCTGATCGGGTTGTTGTTGCCAGTGCTGGCGCAGGCGCTGACGCCTGACGAAGCCCTGTTGCAGCAAGCTGTCCATGAGGGACGGGTTCGGCCCTTCCACGAAATGATGGAGGTGGCATCCAGATTGCCGGTGCGGGTGTTGCGGGTCGATCTGGGGGAAGAGGATGGTATCTGGCTCTATGAACTGCGCGTGATCGATCGGGAGAACAGCGTGCTCAAGGTGGCCTATCGGGCCGACAACCTGGAGATGGTGTGGGCCAAGGGCCACCATCTGGAGCGGCTGTTCGAGCCACCCAAGCCCCCGGTCGAGGATGATGAGTAACCTCTTTGTGGAAGCCTGTTCATGCGAATTCTGATTGTTGAAGACGAAAAAATTCTGGCCGGCCAGCTGGCTGAACAGCTGCGCCTCTCCGGCTTTGTCACCGACCTCTGCCACGATGGCAACGAGGCCGGTTTTCTCGGCGAGACCGAGCCCTACGACGCCATCATTCTCGACCTCGGTCTGCCGGGGCGCGATGGCCTGAGCGTGCTGAAGGAGTGGCGCAGCAAGGGGATCGATACCCCGGTGCTGGTGCTGACCGCCCGTGGCCAGTTGCACGAGAAGATCGAGGGGCTCAACGCCGGTGCCGACGACTACCTCACCAAGCCGTTCCAGGTGGCCGAGCTGGTTGCGCGGGTGCATGCGCTGGTGCGCCGGGCGGCGGGCAACGCCAGCTCCATTCTGGAGATCGGTGGGGTGCGCCTCGATATGGCGGCGTCGCAGGTGTGGTACGAAGGGACCCCCATCAAGCTGACCGCCCACGAGTTCCGGGTGCTCGGTTATCTGATGCAGCACCGGGGCAAGGTGGTGTCGCGCAGCGAGCTGATCGACCACATCTACGCCCAGGATTTTGACCGCGACTCCAACACCGTCGAGGTGTTCATCGGCCGGATCCGCAAGAAGACCAACCCCGATCTGATTGAGACAGTGCGCGGCCTCGGGTACCGGATCAACGAATGAGACTGGTGAGAACCCTGCGGGGGCGACTGCTCGCCATCGCGCTGGTGTGGTGCGGGCTGTTTCTGTTCGCCACCGGCTTCAGCCTGCAGACCATGATGCGCAACTACTGGCAGGAGGCGGAAGCCGACGGTCTGCGGTTGCAGCTCTATGATCTGCTCTCCCGGCTGGAAGTGGCGAAAACCGGCTTGCCGGTGGTCACCGAGCCGATGTCAGATCCCCGTTTCAGCCAGCCCTACTCCGGCTACTACTGGCAGCTGGAGCTGGATCACAAGGTAGTGGGGCGCTCCCGCTCCCTGTGGGACACCCATCTGGAGAGCCGCGGCCTCAAGTCCGCCTTTGGCGACCCCGACCTCTTCTTTGGCAAGGGGCCCAACAAGGAGCCGCTGCTGATCATGACCCGCGCCGTGCTGCTGCCCGGTTCGGATCGGCTGTTTACCCTGGTGATGGCGAAAGACAGCAGCGCCCTGACCCAGACCCTCAACAAGACCCGCATCAGCCTGTTCCTCGGCCTCGGCTTTGCCGCGACCGGTCTGGTGCTGGGCTTCATGTTCCAGATTGTCTACGGTCTGCGCCCCTTAAACCTGTTGCGGCGGGAGCTGGGGCGGGTTCATCAGGGCCATCAGGAGGGGTTCCGGCTGCGCTATCCGCTGGAGATCCAGCCGCTGGTGGAGGATATCAACCGGCTGCTGCACCACTACGGCGAGCTGTTGCAGCGGGCGCGCTCCCACACCGGCAATCTGGCCCACGCCCTCAAGACGCCGCTCAGCATCATGCGCAATCAGGTGGCCCAGCTCTCGCCCGAGGATCAGGCCGCCATCAGCGAGCAGCTCGACCAGATCCAGCGCCATATCGATTACCACCTCGGCAAGGCGCGGGTGACCGGCGCCGCCAAGATCCTCGGTGTCTCGACCCCGGTACGGGCACGGGTGGAGTACATCTGCCGCGCCTTCTCCCGCCTCTATCCGGGCAAGACGGTGGACTTGCAGGTGCCGGCCGAACTGGCGGTCGGGGTGGAGGAGCAGGACTTCGACGAGATGGTGGGCAACCTGCTGGAGAACGCCTTCAAGTGGTCTGCCAGCGAGCTGCGCATCTCCAGCGCCGAGCTGGGGGGCTGGATCACCTTGCGCATCGAGGATGACGGCCCCGGTATGAGCGAGGATCAGATCGCCAAGGCGGTGCTGCGCGGGGTGCGGCTCGACGAGAAGGTGCCGGGCTCGGGCCTTGGCCTCAACATCGTCTCCGATCTGGCGGAAGCCTACCGCGGCAGCTTCATCATGGGGCGCGCCGAACTGGGCGGGCTGGCTGCTTCACTCTCGCTGCCCAAGGTGGCAAGAGTGGAGAGCTAGGCATAAGATATGGCACCTGTTTTAGCCTGAGGAAGAGAACCATGACTGATGATCCATGGGCACTGTGTCACCTCGACGACTCATTCGATGCTTCGGTTCTGGGGATCAAGGGTGCCCAGATCCAGTGGTTTGAAGATCGGGATGGCCTGATTGCCTACCTGCTGGAGGATTATGTCGATCTGCTGGCCGACGTGGGCGAGCTGGAAGAGGAGCAGACCGAGCAGGCGCGCGACCGCTTCACCCTGCTGGTGGAGCAGAGCTTCGACGATCGTACCCTGATGGATGCCATCAACGATCTCGCCTCCGGCCTGCGTCGCATCGCCTGGCTGGGGCCGCTCTCGGAGCTTGCCGAGATCAGCGACGACTTTGCCTCCGGCCTGCGCCGCTACTTCTGGAGCCAGTACGATGGCGACGAAGATGACCCGGATGCCTGGGTGCCGGAAGAGCTCTGGCCGCAACTGGTGGAGTGCGCGCAGGAGTATATGGAAGAGGGCGAGTTCTGATTTCCCTCTCTCCTGTCATCGCAGCGATAAAGGATCGGCGCCTTCGGGCGCCGTTTCTATTGGCGCGGATGGCGCGTCCTTATGGTGATCGGGCGCAGCCCTGTGGGGCAGTAGAAGAGCCGGGCAGGGCAGCCAGAGGGCGGTTGGTCATTGGTATAAGTAAAAATCGGGTCATTATCGGAAAAGTCATAAATTAAATTTATGTAGGATAATCAGGCTCCCTCACGGTGCCTGCGAACTATGCCAGCGCCCCGCAAGGGGATCTGCCGATCCTCGGGATTGGTGCTGACGGTGGCGCTTATCCCGACAAGGGATCTCCCGCCACAACCGGGATAAAAAAACGGCGCCATGATGGCGCCGTTTTGTCCGGTTGCAACCGCCTTAGCCGTTGGCCGGTACCACGTGGGCGGTGTTGGCCAGCATCGGGCCTGTGTACTTCTCGATCTGCAGCTGGGCCATGTGGCCGCAGTTGCCCTGCGCCAGACTGGACGAGCCCTCGTCGAAGGTGAGGCAGTTGACGTTGCCGTTCTTGCAGATGCTGCCCGCTTCGCCCGGCTTGGCCGGGTCATACCAGGCCCCTTCGCAGATCCGCACTACCCCCTGACGCACATCTTCGGAGAGCAGGGCGCCCACCAAAATCTGGCCGCGCTCGTTGAAGGCCCGCACCAGATCCCCTTGGGCGATGCCGCGAGCCTTGGCGTCGGCGGGATGGATCATGATCGCCTCGCGGTCGGCGATGGCGAACTTGTCCCGCAGCGGGGTGTTGTCGAGCTGGGAGTGCAGCCGCTGGGTCGGGTGGGAGGTGTTGAGCGACAGCGGATAGCGCGCCGCCACTTCACTCTTCACCCACTCCTTGGGCTCATACCACTTGGGATGACCGGCGCAGTCGGCATAACCCATCCCCGCCACCGTGTTGGAGAAGATCTCGATCTTGCCGGACGGGGTACCGAGCGGGTTGAGCAGCGGGTTCTCGCGAAAATCGGCGTGACGGATCCACTGGCGGTTGGCCTCCGGGATCGGGAAGCGGATGTAGTTGTTGGACTCCCAGAACATATTGAACGGCGGCAGCGCCACGCGAGCGCCGCGAGCCTGCGCGGCCATGCCGTCGTACATCTGCTTGAGCCACAGCATCTCGTCCTTCCCTTCGGTGTACTGCTCCTGCACGCCCAGCTTGGCGGCGATGGCGCTGAAGATGTCGAAGTCGTTGCGAGCTTCAAACTGGGGCGGCACGCACTGGTGCATCGGGAACACATAGCGCTGGGAGTAGTCGCCGCCCATCTCCAGATCGTTGCGCTCGTAGCTGGTGGTGACCGGCAGCACGATGTCGGCGTGCTTGGCGGTGGCGGTCCAGTAGGGCTCGTGGACGATCACGGTCTGCGGCTTGCGCCACGCCTGCAGCAGGTTGTTGGTGTCCTGATGGTGGTGGAAGGGGTTGCCGCCCGCCACGTAGACCAGCTTGATGTCCGGATAGGTCACCTTGCGGCCGTTGAAGTCGATGGTCTTGCCCGGGTTGGCGAGACAGTCGGCGATGCGCGCTACCGGGATCGGGGCCGGGCTGTTCTTCGGCGCGTTGCCGGCGGAGATGCCCGCCAGAATGCCGCCCTTGGCGGTGGGGCTGCCACCGGAGGAGTAGTGGTAACTGAAGCCGTAGCCGCCGCCTGGCAGGCCGATCTGGCCCAGCATGGAGGCCAGAGTGACCAGCATCCAGTTAGGCTGTTCGCCATGCTGCTGACGCTGCATGCCCCAACCGGCCATGATCATGGTGCGCTTGGCGGCCATGTCGAGGGCCAGCTGGCGAATAACCTTGGCATCGACGCCGCAGACGCTGCTCGCCCACTCGGCGCTCTTCGGCTGACCATCATCCTTGCCGAGCAGATAGGCGAGGAACTTGTCGAAGCCGACGGTGTAGCGATCGAGGAAGGCTTGATCGTGCTTCTTCTCGCTGTAGAGGGTGTGGGCCACCCCCAGCATCATGGCCACGTCGGTGTAGGCGTTCGGGGCAATCCACTCGGCACCGACCAGCTTGGCAGTCTCGTTGTAGACCGGATCGATGCTGATGACGCGGGTGCCTTTCTCTTTCAGCGCCTTGAAGCCAGCCTGACCTTCGTGATCCGGCATGTTCCAGCTGTTCTTCAGGGTGACCTGAGCATTGACCCCCCACAGCACCACCAGTTCGGCGTTCTCCACCACGTTGGGCCAGGCGGTCTGCTGCTCGTACACCTCGATGGAGCCCATCACGTGGGACATGATCACCTGAGCCGCGCCGGTGGAGTAGTCACCGGCATAACCGGTGAAGCCGCCGGAGAGGTTCATCAGGCGGTGCAGCAGGGTGCGGCTGTTGTGGAACATGCCGACACTCTTCCAGCCGTAGGAACCGGCGTGGATCGCCTGCGGGCCGAAGTCAGACTGGACGCGCTGGATCTCGCCGGCCACCAGTTCAATGGCTTTCTCCCAGCTCACCCGTACCCACTCGTCGGCGCCGCGCAGCTCGGGTTTGGCGCCCGGGCCATGCTCCAGCCAGCTCTTGCGTACCATGGGGTACTTGATGCGGTTCTTGGCGTGCACCTGGAACGGCGCCATGTCGATGAGATCGTTCGGCGCCGGGTCATCGGCCACCGGCTGGACGCGCACCATGCGGCCATCCTCGACGATCGCCTCGAAGGCACCCCAGTGGGCGCCGGTCAGAATGCCCTTCTGGGCGGGCACCAGAGTCGGGAATTGGCTCAATGCGGTGCTGATGGCTTGCGCCAGCGCGCTTTTCGGGAAAATGCCGCCAAGCAGGGGCAGGGCGGCGCAGGCACCGAGCCCCTTGAGCAGGTTGCGGCGGGAGAGATTGGTCTGCTTGTCGTTAAAACGGGTCATTGGGATTCTCCTCTACCAGCCTCAGTGGGCCGCGTTCATGTCGCTGGCGTGTTTCTGGACATACTGGGTCAGCATGCGTGCCTGTTCCGGGGTGAGGGAGGTACGAGACTCCATCCCCTTGATGACGCCGATCCACTGGTTGGCGTTGAAGTGATCCAGCGCGGTGAGGCCGTGGCAACCGGTGCAGTTGTTGGACATCAGGGTGGAGGCGTATTGCCACAGCTTGCCCTGATCGCCGATGAGCTGGCTCTCGTCTACCCAGGCGGTCAGGCTGACCTGATGCCAGGTGAGGTTGGTGGCGCTGTCGGTTTCGCTCTTGCCGGTGACCAGCGCTTTCTTGGCGGCATCGCCGACCAGCACGCTGAGGATCCGTTTGCCGGGGGCGGCGTAGAACACTTCGCTCACGCCATCCTGCTGCCAGCCGTCGATGCGCACCCGGGCGCGGCCATTCTCCTTGCCCATCATTTCAACCTGAGTGGAGGGCATCAGGGTGCCTTCATCGGTCTTGGCGCTGGCATCCAGATAGAGCGGGGTGGTGGCGATGGCGTAGCGGGTGGTGACGCTGGCCGGGGTCTGGGCGGCGGCTTGCGCCAGTTCGCTGGCACCGGCGGCAGCCAGACCGCTCATGTCGGGCATGATGTGGGCGACGCCGCGGTGGCAGTCGATGCAGGTCTGGCCATCCTTGATGGCGATGGGGTGCTCGGCGCGGGCGTTGGGGCGCTGGGCCAGAATGTCCATGGCTGCGTAGCTGTGGCAGCTGCGGCAGGTGGCGGAGTCATTGGCTTTCAGCTCGTCCCACACGGTCTGGGCCATCCGCAGCTTGTGGGCCTCGTATTTCTCGGGCGTGTCGAGGGTGCCGATCGCCTCGTGATAGATATCCTTCACGGCGCGGATCTTGGTCCACAGATAGGAGGTGGGGTCGCCCGGGATGTGGCAGTCGGCACACTCGGCGCGGATCCCCTTGGTGTTCTGGAAGTGGACGCTGCCCTGATACTCGGCCAGCGGGGTCTGCATGGAGTGGCAGGAGACGCAGAATTCGGTGGAGCTGGTCTTGTGCAGCACGGTCACGGTGACGCCGAGGGCGGCGATACCCAGCATGGCGCCCAGCAGCAGGAGCCAGAACCAGGGTTTTCTTATCAGTTTTCCAATCATGGGGGCTGTGTCCTGTGGTCGATGAATACCAACATAGTAGTAGGTACATAGTAGTCATCGGAGGCGCAGGGGGCGTTGACCTCAATCATGGTTTGAATTTTAAGATGCGCGTCACATTGTGATTAATGTTTTGTTATTGACTGATTTGTCGAATTTAGTTCTGTAAATTGTCGATTTTATGATTGTTTTACTTTCTTCTGCCGCTGTTAGCCCACTCGCAAAACCCTGACGGATTCGTTGATATAGTCGGGATCGAGCCTCAACGGAGTGTCGCTGATGAGCCCTTTCTCCCTGCTGTGTGTCGCCGCCGATGTCCAGCTGCTGGCCGAGTTCGAACAGGAGCTGGCCCCGCTGCTCAGCCGCTTTGCGCTGGTGGTCGCCACCGGGCAGGAGTCGGCCGAGCTGGCGCTTGAGGAGCTGGAGCGCAAGGGGCAGCCGCCGGCCGTGGTGGTGTGCGACAGCGATCTGGGGGATGGGCGCGGGGCTGACTTTCTGATCCGCCTAGGCAGTCAGCACGAGGCGTGCCGCAAGATCCTGCTGGGCAGCCAGCCCGAGATGAAATCGATCATCGAGGCGGTCAACCTCGGCCGCCTCGACTACTACCTGCAGCGCCCCTGGCGCGATGGCAGCCTGCGCCGCGCCGTTATCGAGCAGGCGAGCCAGTTCGTGCTGCACTGCCCGGAGGCGGATCTGCTGAGCTATGCGACCGTGCTCGATAACCAGCGGCTGCTGCGGGCCCATGTCGATCGCCAGCTGGCCGAGTATCGTCAGGGCTTTATGGATTACACCCGCTGCAGCGACGAGGAGTTGTCGCGGGTGGTGATCGACGGCCTCTACCAGTTTTTCGAAGGCAACGACGAGGCGCGGGTCTGCCGCCACTACAGCCCGGGCCATGTGCTGACCCGCGAGGGGGAGCCCAACAGCTTCCTCTGGTTTATCGCCAAGGGGGAGGTGGTGCTGCGCAAGCGCGACGCCCATGGGGTCGATCAGGAGGTGGTGCACTACCGCTCAGGCGCGCTGGTAGGGGGCATGTCCTTCGTCACCGGCGAACCCGCCTTTACCACCGGAGTGACCCTGACCGGCGCCGAGGTGATCAAGCTCGACAAGCTGCAGTTCTCCCGCGTCATGGAGGCGCGCAGCGAGCTGCTCCCCTCCTTTACCAACCTGCTGCTGCGTCACTTCAACCGCCGCCTGCAGAACAGCATCCGCACCGAGATGCGGTTGCAACAGACCCTCGACTCCCTCGAAGCGGCTCATGCTCAGCTGATGGAGAGCGAGAAGATGGCGATGCTGGGCCAGCTGGTGGCCGGTGTTGCCCACGAGCTCAACAATCCGGTGGCGGCCATCATTCGCGGCAGCGAGACCCTGCGCGCCGCCATCCCCGATCTCATCAACCTCGAACTGCCCGCCCCCCTCAAGGGGCTGGGCAATCAGACCCTCTGTCAGGCGCTCTCCTCCCAGCCGGTTTCGACCAGCGAGATCCGCGACAAGACCCGGCAGGCCGAGCGGCGCTTTGGCGAGCGTCAGCAGGCGCGGCTGGCAGTGCAGATGAATCTGGATGACGAGCTGAGTTGGCAGCGCTGGTTTGCCGGGCGCACCGCCAGTGAGCGGGAGGCGCTGCTGGTGCAGCTGGAGCTGTTCCAGCAGACCGGCAGCTTCCTGCGCAATATCGAGGTGTGTGCCCGCCGCATCGGCGATCTGGTCAAGAGCCTCAAGCAGTATGCCCGGCAGGACAGGGACGAGCCCTCGCTGGTGGATCTGCACGAGGGGCTGGAAGATACCCTGCTGATGTTCGAGAACCGCCTCAAGCAGCATGAGCTCTGCAAGGAGTACCAACCCCTGCCGCTGGTGCGCTGCCATCCCGCCGCCCTGCAGCAGGTGTGGACCAACCTCATCGCCAACAGTCTGGATGCCATGAGCGAGCCGGGTAGATTGACGGTGCGCACCGGCCTGCCGGAGCCCGGCTGGGTGATGGTGGAGGTGGAGGATAGCGGCTGCGGCATCGAGCCCGAGCTGTGGCAGCGGATCTTCGATCTCAACTTCACCACCAAGCGGGAGGGGCACTTCGGTCTCGGCATTGGCCTGAGTGTCTCGCTGCAGATAGTGCAGCAGCATCACGGCCGGATCGAGGTGGCCTCCGAGCCGGGGCGTTACACCCGGATGCGGGTCTGCCTGCCGCTGGGGGATATCGGGATGGCCGACTACGGGGGGGAGCCCCGCCACAACGAGCATGCGGCCTGAGCGGGCGCATCAGCCAACAGAGGGCGTGCCGTGGTGCGCCGCCAAGGAGGAGCAATGAACAAACACTATCTGATCCTGTGCGTGGACGATGAGCGGGAGGTGCTGGAGGCGGTGCTCCACGACCTCGCGCCGTTTCGCAGCCATTTCGAGCTGGATGGGGCCGAGAGCGTCGATGAGGCGCGCGAGGTGGTGCACGAGTGGGAGCGGGAGGGGGGCCGGCTGGCGCTGATCCTCTGCGATCACATCATGCCGGGAACCTTGGGGGTCGACTTTCTGGTAGAGCTGAACCGGCGTAGCGCGACCCGGGCCAGCCGCAAGCTGCTGCTCACCGGACAGGCGGGGCTGGAGGCGACCATAGAGGCGGTCAATCGCGGCGGATTGCACTACTACCTCGCCAAGCCGTGGAAGCTGGAGACCCTGCAAGAGGCGGTGCGCGAGCAGCTGACCGACTATCTGCTGACGGAGGATGGCGACAACGCCTTCCACTATGCCCCCGTGCTCAATCAGGCGCGGCTGTTTGCCGCCATTCACGACAATCCGTTCGACGAATAGTCGCGGTTGGGCTTTACCGGTAGGCGCTGTATACTGTCTGCATATACAGTATTTCAGGTAGTCACCGATGCGACTCTTCATCGCCGAGAAGCCCACTCTGGGGCGCGCCATTGCCGATGCCCTGCCCAAGCCCCACAAGAAGGGCGACGGTTTTATCGAGACCGCCCAGGGGGATGTGGTCACCTGGTGCATCGGCCACCTGCTGGAGCAGGCCGAGCCCGATGCCTATGACGCCGCCTTCAAGCAGTGGCGGATGGAGCATCTCCCCATCGTCCCCGCCCAGTGGCAGCTGGTGGCCAAACCCAAGACCAAAACCCAGCTCACCGTCATCAAGCGGCTGATCAAGCAGGCTGACTGCGTGGTCAACGCCGGTGACCCGGACCGGGAAGGACAACTGCTGGTGGACGAGGTGATCGACTTTCTCGGCTACCCGAAAACCAGGCCGGTGCAGCGCTGCCTCATCAGCGATCTCAACCCGCCCGCGGTGCGCCGTGCCCTCGACAAGCTCAGAGACAACAAGGAGTTCGTGCCGCTGGCGGTCTCGGCGCTGGCTCGCAGTCGGGCCGACTGGCTCTACGGCATCAACATGACCCGCGCCTACACACTGCTTGGACGCAAGGCCGGTTGCAGCGAGCTGCTCTCGGTTGGTCGGGTGCAAACCCCGCTGCTCGGGCTGGTGGTACGGCGGGATCTCGAGATCGAGGCCTTCGTCCCCAAACCCTTCTACGAGGTGCTGGCCCATCTGCTGACCGACGGCAACGAGCGTTTCACCGCCAAGTGGCTGCCGTCCGAAGCCTGTCTGCCGTGGCAGGACGAGGAGGGGCGGGTGCTCAACCGGGCGCTGGCCGACAAGGTGGTGAGCCGGATCAATGGCCAATCCGCACAGGTCGAATCGGTGGAGGAGCAGGCCCGCAAGCAGGCGGCGCCGCTCCCCTATAACCTATCCAGCCTGCAGATCGATGCCGCCAAACGCTTCGGCATGGATGCCAAGCGGGTGCTCGACATCTGCCAGAGCCTCTACGAGCGCCACAAGCTCATCACCTATCCGCGCTCTGACAGCCGTTATCTGCCGACCGACCACTTCAAGCGGGCCGAGCAGGTGCGCAGCGCCATCGCCGCCACTGCTCCAGCGTTGGCCAGGGCGGTTGCCGAGGCTGATGGCAATATCCGCAGCAAGGCGTGGAACGACAGCAAGGTGGATGCCCACCACGCCATCATTCCCACCGAGAAGCAGGGCAATCCCGCCACACTGGGGGCCGACGAGGCGAAGCTTTACGGCCTGATTGCCCGTCAGTACCTGCTGCAGTTCTATCCCCCGTTCGAATACAACGACAGCAAGGTGCTGCTGCGCATCGCCGGTGGCCTGTTTCAGGCCAAGGCACGCCGCATTCTGAAGGCGGGCTGGAAGGCGCTGCTCGGAGTGGAGGAGGATGACGACGAAGAGAAGGCAGGCACGCTGCCCGCTCTAAAGGAGGGCGAACAGCTGCTCTGCGAGCGGGGCGAGTTGCAGGAGAAGATGACCCAGCCGCCCAAGTCATTCACCGATGCCACCCTGCTGGCGGCCATGACCGGCATCGCCCGCTATGTGCAGGATCCCGAGATCCGCAAGACCCTGCGCGACACCGACGGCCTTGGCACCGAGGCGACCCGGGCCGGTATCATCGATCTGCTGTTCAAGCGCCGCTTTCTGGTGCGTCAGGGCAAGAGCATCAAGGCGACCCCGACCGGGCGGGCACTGGTGCAGGCGTTGCCAGCCACCGCCACCACGCCGGATATGACGGCGCTGTGGGAGCAGAGCCTCGCCCAGATCGCCGAGCGTCACGGCAGTTACCAGCAGTTTATGGGGCCGCTCACCGAGCAGCTGCACGGTCTGATCGAGGGGGCGCGGCAGGACTCTGGCGCCAGCTTCAGCGCCCTGCCCAAGGAGGCGCCGGGGGCCGGCAAGCGGCGCTTTGCCAAGCGCAAGAGTCCGGCTGCTGGCGGCGCTGCAGCTCGCAAGAGTTCAGGCAAAAGTGCAGGCAGGAGCACGGGCAAGCGGACGACCAAAAGCCAGGCGGCCTGACCATGGGGTGTTGGCAGGAAAAAAAGAGGGGCCATGATGGCCCCTCTTTTTTGTCGGCGTAATGATCAGCAGCCATTAGCCGGTGTAGACACTCTCTTCCGGATACTTGATGCGGGTCTCGCTCGGGCGGGCCAGCATAAAGGCGAGGGTGAGCGGGCCGAGACGGCCGCAGATCATCACCAGCACCAGAATGAACTTGCCCGGGCCGCTCAGGCTCGGGGTGATGCCGGTGGAGAGACCGACGGTGGCAAAGGCCGAAATGGTTTCGAACATGATTTTGTCGAACGGCAGCGCGTCGGTGATCATCAGCAGGAACATGGCCAGCATCAGTACCATGGTGCTGACGATGATGATGGCCAGCGAGCGGGTGACGATCTGGGGCGACAGGGTGCGGCCGAAGGCGGTGACGTGAGGGCGCTTGGTAAGAAATGCCTTGGTCGCCAGCAGCACCACGGCAAAGGTGGTCACCTTGATACCGCCACCGGTGGAGGTGGCACCGGCACCGATAAACATCAGCATCATCATGAACAGCAGCGAGGCGGGCACCATCTGGCCGATGTCGATGGAGTTGAAACCTGCGGTACGGGCGCTGGCCGACTGGAAGAAGGCCGCCAGCAGCTGGCCGCCAATACCGGCGTTGCCAAAAGTGCCCGGGTTGTTGCGCTCCAGCAGCCAGAAGACCACGGTCCCCAGCAGCAGCAGGGCCGGCGTCATCAGGATCATCAGCTTGCTGTGCAGCTTCAGTTTGCGCCAGCGACGGTTGCGCACCAGATCGACGATAACGGTAAAGCCGATACCGCCGAGGATCAGCAGGCCGGCGATGGTCAGACAGATGAGGGGGTCATCCCGGTAGCTGATCAGGTTGTTGGCAAACAGCGAGAAACCTGCGTTGTTGAAGGCTGAGACAGCGTGGAAGAAGCTGACATAGAGGCCGCGACTCCAACCCATTTCGGGCACCCAGCGAATGGCCATCAGGCCGGTGCCGATCAGCTGGGCGATGAAGGCGAACAGCACGATACGCTTCACCAGCTGGATGATGTTGACCGAGCCCTCCTGTCCCAGCGCCTCCTTGGCGAGTACCTGCTGGCGCAGGCCGACCCGCTTGCTGAAGATGGCGATGAGCAGCAGGGTCATGGTCATCTGCCCCAGCCCGCCAATCTCCATCAACATGATCAGAAAGATCTGCCCCTGCAGGGTGAAGGCGGTGCCGGTGTCCACCACGCCAAGACCTGTCACGCAGATGGCCGAGGTGGCGGTGAACAGGGCGTTGATGAAGCTCACCTCGCCGTTATGGCTGGAGGGCTGCACCAGAAAGATAGTGCCTATCAGCAGGATGATCAGAAAGCTGCCAAGGATCAGCTTGGCCTCGCTCCAGCGGGAGTCATCCTCCCGGTGAAGGGCGAAGGCAAAGCTGTTGCGCCAACGGGTCATAGGGTTTCCAGCCAGTGGTCGATCGCGTGTTTGTTGCCTGCCAGGATGAGGATGTCACCCAGTTGCAGCTCCATCTTGCCGGTCAGTACGTTGTGCAGCACCTCGCCGCGCTTGATGGCGAGCAGCTGGAAGTCGTTCTGCTGCAACAGGTGGAAGTCGCTGAGCGCCTTGCCATTTTGCTGCAAGCCGATGACGAACTCGGTCAGCACCATGTCGTGACCCAGCTCGAGATAGTCGAACAGGCGGTTGTCGAGCATGCTCTGCGCGACCCGGCGGCCCATGTCCCACTCGGGGTTGATCACCTTGTCGGCGCCCACTTTCTGCAGGATCTTGGCGTGGAACTTGTCGCGTGCCTTGACCCACACCTTCTTCACGCCCGCTTCTTTCAGCACCAGGGTGGTGAGGATGCTGGTCTCCAGGTTGTCACCGATGGCGACGAAGACGATGTCGAAGTTGGCCAGCCCCAGCTCGGCGACGGTGGCCTCATCGGTGGCATCAGCCACGACGACGTGGTTGCAGAGGGTGGCGATTTGGCGGGTCTTGCTCTCGTCGATATCGATAGCCAGCACCTCGGCATCCTGCCGCTGCAGCTCTTCGCACAGCGCGCTGCCAAACAGGCCCAGGCCGATGACGGCAAACTGGTTGTTCATGAGTTATTCCTCAACAGTTGAAGCTGACTACTCTAAACCACTGTTATTCGTCCGAAAAGAGCACAGATTTTTCGTCACCGGCAACTTGAGGTAGACTGCGTCCTTGCACCAAGCCGGGATAGACAGATGAAACTGAATGCCAACGCCTCCTTGTTGAAACTCAACACCCTCGCCCTCGATGCTTACTGCCTCTGGTTGGCCGAGGTGGAGCTGATCGCTGATCTGGCTGCCCTGCGAAGTGATGCCGAGCTGAACACACTGCCCCGTCTGAATCTTGGTGGTGGCAGCAATGTGTTGTTTACTACCGACTTCCACGGTCTGGTGGTGCTCAACCGCCTCAAGGGCATTACAGCTCAGGATCAGGGCGATCACTGGCTGCTCCATGTCGCAGCGGGTGAGGATTGGCATCAACTGGTCTGCCATAGCCTGCAACAGGGGTGGTACGGACTGGAGAATCTGGCGCTCATCCCCGGCACGGTCGGTGCGGCTCCAGTGCAAAACATCGGCGCCTACGGGGTCGAGTTGGCGAACTTCTGTGCCTATGTCGAGGCCTTCAACTGGCAGAGCGGCGAGATCGAGCGGATTGAGGCGCAGCAGTGCCGCTTCGGCTATCGCGACAGTATCTTCAAGCACGAGTATCAGGACTCCCATCTGATCACCGCAGTCGGCCTCAAGCTACCCAAAGCATGGCAACCGGTGCTGGGCTATGGCCAGCTGGCCTCGCTTGGCGACCAGCCGAGCGCGCAGGCCATCTTCGACACCGTCTGTGCAACTCGCATGGCCAAGCTGCCGGATCCCGCCGTACTCGGCAACGCCGGCAGCTTCTTCAAGAATCCGGTGGTGTCCGCCGCGCTGGCCGATTCGCTCAAACTGACATATCCGCAGATGCCTTGTTATCCGGCCGGGGAGGGGCAAGCCAAGCTGGCGGCTGGCTGGCTCATCGATCAGTGCGGTCTCAAGGGATTTGCCATCGGCCGCGCCGCCGTTCATCAGGAGCAGGCGCTGGTACTGGTCAATCTGGGGGGCGCCAGCGCCATGGAGCTGATCGCGCTTGCGGCCCACGTGCGCGACAGCGTGGAGCAGAAGTTTGGTGTGGTGCTGGAACACGAGGTGCGCTTCATGGACGCGCAGGGTGAAACCTGGCTCGATGAGGTGCTCTCATGACGTTGACTCCTATCAGACAGACCTTGATCACCCTGCTCAGTGACGGCCAGTTTCACTCCGGCGAACAGCTGGGCGAGCAGCTCGGCATCAGCCGGGCGGCAGTGAGCAAGCACATGGCTGCACTCAAGGAGCTGGGGCTGGATCTCTTTAGCCTGACCGGCAAAGGTTACCGGCTGGCGGTGCCGATGGCGCTCTATGATGAGGCGAAGCTGCAGGCGCTGGCACCGATGGCGCCGGTGCACTGCTTCCCGGTGATCGGTTCGACCAACCAGCATCTGCTGGAGAGGGTCAATCAACTGCGCTCTGGCGAGAGTTGCCTTGCCGAGTGCCAGACCGCCGGGCGCGGTCGTCGTGGCAAGCCCTGGGTCTCGCCGTTCGGTTGCCAGCTGATTCTCAGCATGTACTGGCGGCTGGAGCAGGGCATGGCTGCCGCCATGGGGCTGAGTCTGGCGGTCGGTGTTGCCGTGGTAGAGGCGCTGGAGTCGCTCGGTTATCACGGTGTCGAGCTGAAGTGGCCCAACGATCTTTACTATCAGGGGCGCAAGCTGGCGGGCATTCTGGTGGAGATGAGCGGCAGCGCCGGAGCCAGTTGCCATCTGGTGATCGGTATCGGCCTCAATCTGGCGATGCCGTCCCGCGAAGGGGAGAAGATCGATCAGGCTTGGGCCGAGTTGCGCCACATCAATCCCGAGCTGGTTGATCGCAATGAGCTCGCTGCCCGGATGATCGCCTATCTGCAGCGGGCGATGCAGACCTTCGAGCAGAGCGGATTGGCGAGCTTTGTCGATCAGTGGAACCGGCTCGACCACTTTGCCGGTCGCCCTGTCCGTCTCTTGATGGGGGAGCAGGAGATCCGCGGTATCGCCCGTGGTATCGACGATCGCGGCGCACTGCGGCTGGAGACGGAGGAGGGCACCAAGTTCTATCTGGGTGGCGAACTATCCCTGCGTCGGGGTGATTAAGCATTGCGCATGGCGATAACCGTTAGCGACAAAAAAGAGAGGGGACCTGCGGGTCCCCTCTCTTTTATCCGGCTATCTGCAACGGTGGGAACTACCGTGCTTATTTGCGCAGCTTGATCTGTTCGATGGCGTGCTCGTTGCCCTTGGTCAGGATCAGGTTGGCCCGCTCCCGGGTCGGCAGGATGTTCTCCTGCAGATTGAGATAGTTGATATCCTGCCAGATGTTGTTGGCGATCTGGGTCGCTTCGCTCTCGGTCAGCTTGGCGTAGTGGTGGAAGTAGGAGTCCGGGTCCGAGAAAGCGCCACTGCGGAACTTGAGGAAGCGCTCGATATACCAGGTGCGCAGCAGGTCGGCTTCGGCATCCACATAGATGGAGAAGTCGACGAAATCGGAGACAAACACCCGGTGCGGTTCCTGCGGATAATCCATACCGCTCTGCAGTACATTGAGCCCTTCCAGGATCAGGATGTCCGGCTGCTCCACCACCTTCTTCTCGTCAGGGATGATGTCGTAGATAAGGTGGGAGTAGACCGGCGCTTCCACCTTCTCGTGGCCAGCCCGGATATTGGCAACAAACTCCACCAGATGGCGGATGTCGTAGGATTCTGGGAACCCCTTGCGGCGCATCAGGCCACGCTCCTCCAGCACCTTGTTGGGATAGAGGAAGCCATCGGTGGTGACCAGCTCCACCCGCGGGTGCTCCGGCCAGCGCTCCAGCAACGCCTGCAGGATACGAGCCGTGGTGCTTTTGCCCCCCGCTACACTGCCGGCAATGCTGATGATATAAGTACCCTTGCCGCGTGACTGGCCGAGGAACTGTTCCAGTACCCGGCTACGGCGCTGCTTGGCTTTGACATAGAGATTGAGCAGGCGGGAGAGGGGCAGATAGATCTCCTCTACCTCCTTCAATGACACCTTTTCGTTGATCCCGCGCAGGGTTTGCAGATCGTGTTCGGTCAGGGTCAGGGGGACCGAATCGCGCAATAACGCCCATTTTTCGCGGGTGAATTGCAGATAGGGGTTATGCTCTGTCGTCATGGTGTCATCACTGTTTCTTTGGCACGGCGACCATACACCAAGGGGTGGAGAGCGACAAGGGACGCATCCAGATTGGCCTGAATCCCTCCACTTTTTTGCCCGGATCCCGGCAATAATCCACATTTTGCAAGGTGCAATGGTTGCATCCCCCAAATCCTTACAATAAAATGCGCGACGCTTGGATGTCTGTCGCCTGTTTGCTCGGCAAAAGCGATAAAAAAAACAGTGGGTGCAAGCAGAATTACCACTGTGACAATCTGGCATCTGGAGGGGTTCCCGAGCGGCCAAAGGGATCAGACTGTAAATCTGACGGCTCTGCCTTCGAAGGTTCGAATCCTTCTCCCTCCACCATATTTCTCTGCGGTTTGAGTTCTTTGGGTTAGAGAAATGCGGGCATCGTATAATGGCTATTACCTCAGCCTTCCAAGCTGATGATGCGGGTTCGATTCCCGCTGCCCGCTCCAAGATGCTGATATGGCTCAGGCGATACCAAGAGCTACGCCCTCAGGGTGAAGTCGGCAGTCGAACCTGTCTGTCAGCACCAGCCTCTCTTCCCCACCAGATTCAAATCCATCATATAAACTGTTCTGTGGTTAGCTTGCCACCGCGTACTCAGCGTTAGTTTAGAGGGACGATCATGTCTAAAGAAAAATTTGAGCGTAATAAACCGCACGTTAACGTGGGTACCATCGGCCACGTTGACCACGGTAAAACCACCCTGACTGCAGCTATCACCAACGTGCTGGCCAAGCACTTCGGTGGTAAAGCTTTCGCCTTCGACCAGATCGACAAGGCACCGGAAGAGCGTGAGCGTGGTATCACCATCAACACCTCCCACGTAGAATACGACACCGCTACCCGTCACTACGCGCACGTAGACTGCCCGGGTCACGCCGACTACGTTAAAAACATGATCACCGGTGCTGCCCAGATGGACGGCGCGATCCTGGTAGTAGCAGCGACTGACGGCCCGATGCCGCAGACTCGTGAGCACATCCTGCTGGGTCGTCAGGTAGGCGTTCCGTACATCATCGTGTTCATGAACAAGTGCGACATGGTAGATGACGAAGAGCTGCTGGAACTGGTCGAGATGGAAGTTCGCGAACTGCTGTCCGAGTACGACTTCCCGGGTGATGACCTGCCGGTAGTCCGTGGTTCTGCACTGAAAGCGCTGGAAGGCGAAGCTCAGTGGGAAGAGAAGATCCTGGAACTGGCTGGCCACCTGGACAGCTACATTCCGGAGCCGGAGCGTGCAATCGACCTGCCGTTCCTGATGCCTATCGAAGACGTATTCTCTATCGCTGGCCGTGGTACTGTAGTTACCGGTCGTGTAGAGCGCGGTATCGTTAAAGTTGGTGAAGAAGTGGAAATCGTTGGTATCAAAGATACCACCAAGACCACCTGTACCGGCGTTGAAATGTTCCGCAAACTGCTGGACGAAGGTCGTGCAGGCGAGAACATCGGTGCACTGCTGCGTGGCGTGAAGCGTGAAGACGTAGAGCGTGGTCAGGTACTGGCCAAGCCGGGCACCATCAAGCCGCACACCAAGTTTGAATCTGAAGTGTACGTACTGTCCAAAGAAGAAGGTGGTCGTCATACCCCGTTCTTCAAAGGCTACCGTCCGCAGTTCTACTTCCGTACTACCGACGTGACCGGTACCATCGAACTGCCGGAAGGCGTAGAGATGGTAATGCCGGGCGACAACATCAAGATGGTTGTTACCCTGATTGCGCCGATCGCGATGGACGACGGCCTGCGTTTCGCTATCCGTGAAGGTGGCCGTACCGTAGGTGCTGGTGTTGTAGCTAAAGTTATCGCTTAATCTTTGGCTTACATAAATAAAGCAAAGCCCCTATAATAGGGGCTTTCTTATGCAGGGGCGTAGTTCGAATTGGTAGAACAGCGGTCTCCAAAACCGATGGTTGCGGGTTCGAGTCCTGCCGCCCCTGCCATATACCTCGTCTCGTACGGGGCTTTTGTGTCTTTGGTTACGTCAGATACAGGTGGGTTGTATGAGTGTTAGTTCTGAGAGCCAGGGCGGAAGCAAGGATACCCTGCTTTGGGGCCTGGTTTTCATTATCCTGGCGGCTGCTGTAGTGGGTAATTACCTGCTCAACGATGTTGTCGCTGCCGTCCGCGCCCTGGGTGTGGTCGTTGTCGTTGCTGCTGCTGGTGCAGTAGCCCTGCAAACCACCAAGGGAAAGGCTACGCTGGCATTCGCCCGTGAGTCTCGCCTGGAAGTCCGCAAGGTCGTATGGCCAACCCGTCAGGAAGCCATTCAGACAACCCTGATTGTGCTGGCGGTGACCGCCGTGATGGGGCTGCTGCTGTTCGTTCTGGACGGCGCCTTGGTCTGGTTGGTCAACCTGATTACCGGTGTGTAAGGATAAGCCATGACTGAACAACGTGAACAGCGTATGAGATGGTATGTCGTGCAGGCGTTTTCCGGCTATGAAGGCCGTGTTGCCAAATCCCTGCGTGAACATATCAAGATGCATGGCATGGAAGACATGTTCGGTGAAGTACTGGTCCCGACCGAAGAAGTGGTCGAGATGCGTGCAGGCCAGAAGCGCAAGAGTGAGCGCAAGTTTTTCCCGGGTTATGTCCTGGTCCAGATGATCATGGATGAAACCACATGGCACCTGGTACGCAACGTACCGCGTGTAATGGGCTTCATCGGCGGTACCTCCGACCGCCCGGCACCGATCTCCGACAAAGAGGCCGATGCCATCCTGAACCGTCTGCAGGATGCCCACGACAAGCCGCGTCCGAAAACCCTGTTTGAACCGGGCGAAATGGTGCGGGTTGCCGATGGTCCGTTTGCCGACTTCAACGGTACCGTTGAAGAGGTGGATTACGAGAAGAGCCGCGTGAAGGTCTCTGTACTGATCTTCGGTCGTTCTACTCCGGTTGAGCTGGATTTTGGTCAGGTCGAAAAGGGCTGATTGATTTCTGTTCACTCAACAGTTGTCAGGGGCAGCGAATATCTCTATAATTCGCTGCCCCTTTATTAGTTGGGGAGCCGTTTGCAGGAGCATGTCTCCGAGGCGCTAGAACCCATTTTTGAGGTAATTTCCTAATGGCTAAGAAAGTCACAGCTTATATCAAGCTGCAGGTTGCTGCTGGTGCAGCAAACCCGTCTCCTCCCGTTGGTCCTGCACTGGGTCAACACGGTGTGAACATCATGGAATTCTGTAAGGCGTTCAACGCCCGTACAGAGAAGCTGGAAAAAGGTTCACCGACTCCGGTCGTGATCACCGTTTACAGCGACCGTTCCTTCACCTTCGAAACCAAGACTCCGCCTGCTTCCTTCCTGCTGAAGAAAGCTGCTGGCATCAAGTCTGGTTCTTCCAAGCCGAACAAAGACAAGGTTGGTAAGGTGACCGTTGCCCAGCTGCAAGAAATCGCCAAGACCAAAGAGCCGGATATGACCGGTGCCGATCTGGATGCAAAAGTACGTTGCATCGCCGGCTCCGCTCGTTCCATGGGTCTGGTAGTGGAGGAGTAAGACAATGGCTAAACTGTCCAAGCGTATGCGCGTTATTCGCGAAAAAGTTGACGGTACCAAAGAGTACTCCATCAACGAAGCCATTGCCCTGCTGAAAGAACTGGCTACCGCCAAGTTCGTTGAAAGCGTTGACGTTGCTGTCAACCTGGGTATCGACGCTCGTAAATCTGACCAGAACGTACGTGGTGCAACTGTACTGCCGCACGGTACCGGTCGTGACGTTCGCGTTGCCGTATTTACCCAAGGTGCCAACGCCGAAGCTGCTAAAGCTGCCGGTGCTGACCTGGTAGGTATGGATGACCTGGCCGATCTGGTTAAGAAAGGCGAGATGAACTTCGACGTAGTTATCGCATCTCCGGATGCCATGCGCGTTGTTGGTCAACTGGGTCAAATCCTGGGCCCGCGCGGTCTGATGCCGAACCCGAAAGTTGGTACTGTAACCCCGAACGTTGCCGAAGCCGTCAAGAACGCCAAGGCTGGTCAGGTTCGTTACCGTAACGACAAGAATGGTATCATCCATACCACTCTGGGTAAGGTTTCTTTCAACGAAGTTCAGCTGAAAGAAAACTTGGAAGCTCTGCTGGTTGCCCTGAAAAAAGGCAAGCCCTCTTCCGCCAAAGGTCAATTCATCAAGAAAGTCAGCATCTCCACCACCATGGGTGCCGGTGTTGCCGTAGACCAAGCTTCTCTGGAAGCTCAGGCCTAATTGATGGGTTTTACAAGGCGCAAAATTTAATCTATAATTTTGCGCCTTGATTGGTTGGGGGTTTCGACCTCCGTCCAAGACCGCAGGAGGCTGCAAAGCCTTAATGTTTCCTGCGTAGACGGTGCCGGAAACCCAGCGAGAAAGATTCTTTCTCTTCTGGAATCCTGCTACCGCATCGTTCCCCTCTGTTGTAAAGGTAGGGGGGATGTGTCAGTACTGGGTCATTTGACCCGGATTCAATCCAGGAGTTAAGCCAATGGCATTGGGACTCGAAGACAAAAAGGCAATTGTTGCTGAAGTCAACGAAGCTGCCAAAGGCGCTCTTTCTGCAGTTGTTGCCGATTCTCGCGGTGTAACTGTAGACAAGATGACCGTCCTGCGTAAAACCGCTCGTGAAGCCGGTGTGTACATGCGCGTTGTGCGTAACACCCTGCTGCGTCGCGCGGTAGAAGGTACCGAATACGAGTGCCTGAACGACGCATTTACCGGTCCTACCTTGATTGCTTTCTCTAATGAACACCCGGGCGCTGCTGCTCGTCTGTTCAAAGAGTTTGCCAAAGCGAACCAAAAGTTCGAAATCAAGGCTGGCGCTTTTAACGGTGAGTTTATCGCCGCAGCACAAATTGATCGTCTGGCCACGCTGCCGACTTACGAAGAAGCAATTGCGAAGTTGATGGCTACCATGAAGGAAGCCTCTGCTGGCAAGCTGGTTCGTACTATCGCTGCTGTTCGCGACCAGAAACAAGCTGCTGCTTGATTCTCGCCTATCTAGGCTGTTTGAGTTTATTCAACATCAGGAATTTTTGTCATGTCTATCACTAAAGACCAAATCATCGAAGCCGTTGCTTCCATGTCCGTAATGGAAGTTGTTGAGCTGATCGAAGCTATGGAAGAGAAGTTCGGTGTTTCTGCCGCTGCTGCCGTAATGGCTGGCCCGGCTGCTGCTGAAGCAGTAGAAGAGAAGACCGAGTTCGACGTAGTTCTGACTGCTGCCGGTGCTAACAAAGTTGCCGTTATCAAAGCCGTTCGTGGCGCTACCGGTCTGGGCCTGAAAGAAGCCAAAGATCTGGTAGAAGCTGCTCCGGCTAACCTGAAAGAAGCCGTCTCCAAAGACGAAGCTGAAGCTCTGAAGAAAGAGCTGGAAGCTGCCGGTGCTTCTGTTGAGATCAAATAATCTGCATTTATGTAGATTAGCCTGATAAAACAGGCTAGGGCTGGTGAATTTTTGTTCACCAGCCTTTTTGCGCTGTAGACTGAGAGCATTTCACACCGTTTACGACTCTCGGTGCACCAGCAATCCGGACTGTCTTCTTTCGTCCGGGCCAACACAAAACGGTGTTGAGACAGAGCTGTCCCGCGGGACAGAGTGGGTCACTTATCAGCGAGCTGAGGAACCCTATGGTTTACTCTTATACCGAAAAAAAACGCATTCGTAAGGACTTCGGTAAGCGAGACCAGGTACTGGACACGCCTTATCTGTTGTCCATTCAGCTGGACTCCTTCAAGCAGTTCATCGAGGCTGACCCGGAAGGTGAATATGGCCTAGAGGCCGCTTTCCGTAGCGTTTTCCCGATCACCAGTTACTCCGGTAGTGCTGAGCTTCAGTATGTCAGCTATCGCCTGGGTGAGCCGGTATTTGACGTAAAAGAATGCCAGATCCGTGGAGTGACCTACTCCGCGCCGCTGCGTGTCAAGCTTCGTATGGTTCTGTACGACCGTGAAGCAGCTGCCGGCACCGTCAAAGACATCAAGGAACAAGAAGTATACATGGGCGAAATTCCGCTCATGACCGAGAACGGCACCTTTGTTATCAATGGTACCGAGCGGGTTATCGTTTCCCAGTTGCACCGCAGCCCGGGCGTCTTCTTCGACCACGATAAAGGCAAAACACATTCATCCGGTAAGGTGCTGTATAACGCTCGCGTTATCCCCTACCGTGGCTCCTGGCTGGACTTCGAGTTCGATGCGAAAGACAACCTGTTTGTCCGTATCGACCGTCGTCGCAAACTGCCGGCATCCATCATTCTGCGCGCCCTGGACTTCACTTCCGAAGAGATCCTGGCCACCTTCTTCGAAACCATCGGTTTCGAGGTCAAAGATGGCAAGTTGATGATGGATCTGGTGCCGGAGCGCCTGCGTGGCGAAACTGCGACCTTCGACATCGTGGCCAATGGTGCCGTGGTTGTTGAAACCGGTCGTCGTGTGACTGCCCGTCACATCCGTCAGCTGGAAAAAGATGCCGTTACCCAGATTGAGGTACCGGTTGAGTACGTTGTTGGCAAAGTTGCTGCCAAGGACTACGCACATCCGCAAACTGGCGAACTGGTAGTGGCAGCCAACCAGGCTCTGAGTCTGGAAGCGATTGCCAACCTGTCCCAGGCCGGCTTCAAGCATTTCGAGGTTCTGTTCACCAACGAACTGGACCACGGTGCCTACATGTCCGAGACCCTGCGCGTCGATTCCAGCACCAACCGTCTGGAAGCGCTGGTAGAAATCTACCGCATGATGCGTCCGGGCGAGCCGCCGACACGTGAAGCAGCAGAGCAGCTGTTCGAAAACCTGTTCTTCTCTGCCGAACGTTACGACCTGTCTACCGTAGGTCGGATGAAGTTCAATCGCCGTCTGGGTCGTGAAGACGAGACTGGCGCGGGCGTACTGACCAAAGACGATATCGTCGATGTGATGAAGCGCCTGATCGACATCCGTAACGGTAACGACGAAGTGGACGATATCGACCACCTGGGTAACCGTCGTATCCGTTCTGTCGGTGAAATGGCTGAAAACCAGTTCCGCGTCGGTCTGGTGCGTGTCGAGCGTGCGGTCAAGGAGCGTCTCTCCCTGGGCGACCTGGACACCCTGATGCCGCAGGATCTGATCAACGCCAAGCCGATCTCCGCCGCAGTCAAAGAGTTCTTTGGTTCCAGCCAGCTGTCCCAGTTTATGGACCAGAACAACCCGCTGTCCGAAGTGACCCACAAGCGCCGTATCTCTGCGCTGGGCCCGGGCGGTTTGACTCGTGAGCGTGCCGGCTTTGAAGTCCGAGACGTACACCCGACCCACTACGGTCGTCTGTGCCCGATCGAGACTCCTGAAGGTCCGAACATCGGTCTGATCAACTCCCTGTCCGTGTACTCTCGTACCAACGAGTACGGTTTCCTCGAGACTCCGTACCGCAAGGTCATTGACGGTGTGATCACCGACGAAGTGGACTACCTGTCTGCTATTGAAGAAGGCAAGTACGTGATCGCACAGGCTAACGCCGCGACCACCGAAGATGGCCGTCTGAAAGATGAATTGATCCCGTGCCGTCACAAAGGTGAATCCACCTTTATGAACGCCGACCAGATCCAGTATATGGACGTGAGCCCGCAGCAGATCGTATCTGTGGCAGCGGCCCTGATCCCGTTCCTGGAACACGATGACGCGAACCGCGCATTGATGGGTTCAAACATGCAACGTCAGGCTGTACCGACCCTGCGCGCTGACAAGCCGCTGGTAGGTACCGGTATGGAACGCGCTGTGGCCGTTGACTCCGGTGTAACCGTAGTTGCCAAGCGTGGCGGCATGATCGACTACGTCGATGCCTCCCGTATCGTTATCAAGGTAAATGAAGATGAGCTGATGCCAGGCGAAGCCGGCATCGACATCTACAACCTGACCAAATACACCCGTTCCAACCAGAACACCTGTATCAACCAGCGTCCTTGCGTGATGTTGGGTGAGCCGGTCATGGCTGGCGACGTACTGGCTGACGGCCCGTCCACCGATCTGGGTGAACTGGCTCTGGGTCAGAACATGCGCGTCGCGTTCATGCCGTGGAACGGTTACAACTTCGAAGACTCGATCCTGGTGAACGAGCGTGTTGTTCAGGAAGATCGCCTGACCACCATCCATATCCAGGAACTGGCCTGTATCTCCCGTGACACCAAGCTGGGTCCGGAAGAGATCACTGCTGACATCCCGAACGTGGGTGAAGCCGCTCTGTCCAAGCTGGACGAGTCCGGTATCGTCTACGTGGGTGCCGAAGTGAAGGGCGGCGACATTCTGGTCGGTAAGGTAACGCCGAAAGGTGAAACCCAGCTGACTCCGGAAGAGAAGCTGCTGCGCGCCATCTTCGGTGAGAAGGCGTCCGACGTGAAGGACTCCTCCCTGCGTGTACCGAACGGTGTGTACGGTACCGTGGTTGACGTACAAGTCTTTACCCGCGATGGCGTGGAAAAAGACAAGCGCGCCAAAGAAATCGAAGAGATGCAGCTGAAGGAAGCGAAGAAGGACTTGACCGAAGAGTTCAAGATCCTGGAAGACGGCATTTTCGGCCGCTCCCGCAACCTGCTGCTGGCCGCCGGTTACAGCGAAGATCGTCTGAACAAGCTGGAGCGTTCCAAGTGGTTTGAACTGGCCATCGAAGATGAAGCCAAGCAGACCGAACTGGAGCAGATCGCTGAACAGCACGTTGAGCTGAAAGCCGAGTTCGACAAGAAGTTCGAGAACAAGCGTCGCAAGATTATCCAGGGTGATGATCTGGCGCCGGGCGTACTGAAAATCGTCAAGGTTTATCTGGCAGTCAAGCGTCGCATCCAGCCGGGTGACAAGATGGCGGGCCGTCACGGTAACAAGGGTGTTATCTCCAAGATCTGTCCGGTCGAGGATATGCCTCATGACGAGTTCGGCCGTCCGGTCGACATCGTACTGAACCCGTTGGGCGTACCGTCTCGTATGAACATCGGTCAGATCCTCGAAGTGCACCTGGGCCTCGCGGCCAAGGGTATCGGCGAGAAGATCGATCGCATGGTCAAAGAGCAGCGCGAGCTGCACGAGATGCGCAACTTCCTGCAGCAGGTCTACGACCTGGGCGAGAAGGACACCCAGCAAGTGAACATCGCCGAACTGTCTGACGACGACGTACGTACCCTGGTGGGTAACCTGCGTAAGGGTCTGCCGGTTGCTACTCCGGTCTTTGATGGTGCCAAAGAGCGCGAAATCAAAGCCCTGCTGAAGCTGGCCGATCTGCCGGAGTCCGGTCAGATTGATCTGTTCGACGGCCGTACCGGTAACCGTTTCGAGCGTAAAGTAACCGTTGGTTACATGTACATGCTCAAGCTGAACCACTTGGTCGACGACAAGATGCACGCGCGTTCTACCGGTTCTTACAGCCTGGTTACCCAGCAGCCGCTGGGTGGTAAGGCTCAGTTCGGTGGTCAGCGTTTCGGTGAGATGGAAGTGTGGGCCCTGGAGGCTTACGGTGCGGCATATACCCTGCAGGAGATGCTGACCGTCAAGTCTGACGATGTGAATGGCCGTACCAAGATGTACAAGAACATCGTGGATGGCGACCACCGTATGGAGCCGGGCATGCCCGAATCCTTCAACGTATTGCTGAAGGAAATCCGCTCTCTGGGTATCAACATCGAGCTGGACGAAGAGTAAGAGCTCGCTCTTATTGTTCGAGAATTGACGTGGGCGCCCCGAGAGGGGCGCCGAGGTTAGACTCCTGACAGGGGAAACACGTGAAAGACTTACTCAAGTTTTTGAAGGCTCAGACCAAGACCGAAGAGTTTGACAGTATCAAGATCGGTCTGGCCTCTCCTGACATGATCCGCTCCTGGTCATTCGGTGAGGTCAAAAAGCCTGAGACCATCAACTACCGGACTTTCAAGCCGGAGCGTGATGGTCTGTTCTGCGCCCGTATCTTCGGACCGGTGAAGGACTACGAGTGTCTGTGCGGCAAGTACAAGCGCCTGAAACACCGTGGTGTGATCTGTGAGAAGTGCGGCGTTGAAGTGACCCAGACCAAGGTCCGTCGTGAGCGTATGGGCCACATCGAGCTGGCCAGCCCGACTGCCCACATCTGGTTCCTGAAGTCCCTGCCGTCCCGTATCGGTCTGCTGCTGGACATGACCCTGCGCGACATCGAACGCGTGCTCTACTTCGAATCTTTCGTAGTTATCGAGCCGGGCATGACCAACCTCGAACGCAGCCAGATGCTCTCTGAAGAGCAGTACCTGGATGCGCTGGAAGAGTGGGGCGACGAATTTGACGCCAAGATGGGTGCCGAAGCAATCCTGGCATTGCTGCGCGCCATCGATCTGGAAGGTGAAGTCAAAGCGATGCGTGAGGAGCTGGATCAGACCAACTCCGAGACCAAGCGCAAGAAGACCACCAAGCGTCTGAAGCTGATGGAAGCTTTCCTGCAGTCCGGCAACAAGCCGGAGTGGATGATCATGACAGTGCTGCCTGTGCTGCCGCCGGACCTGCGTCCGCTGGTACCGCTGGACGGCGGCCGTTTCGCGACTTCCGATCTGAACGATCTGTACCGTCGCGTGATCAACCGTAACAACCGCTTGAAGCGTCTGCTGGATCTGGCTGCTCCGGACATCATCGTGCGCAACGAAAAGCGCATGCTGCAAGAGTCCGTCGATGCGCTGCTGGATAACGGCCGTCGCGGTCGTGCCATCACCGGTTCCAACAAGCGCCCGCTGAAATCCCTGGCCGACATGATCAAGGGTAAGCAGGGTCGTTTCCGTCAGAACCTGCTCGGTAAGCGTGTCGACTACTCTGGTCGTTCCGTTATCACCGTAGGCCCGACTCTGCGTCTGCATCAGTGCGGTCTGCCGAAGAAGATGGCGCTGGAACTGTTCAAGCCGTTCATCTATGGCAAGCTGGAAACCCGCGGTCTGGCGACCACTATCAAGGCCGCCAAGAAGATGGTGGAGCGCGAAGAAGCTGTCGTTTGGGATATCCTGGACGAAGTTATCCGCGAACACCCGGTTCTGCTGAACCGTGCACCGACTCTGCACCGTCTGGGTATCCAGGCATTCGAACCGACTCTGGTCGAAGGCAAGGCAATCCAGCTGCACCCGCTCGTTTGTGCTGCGTATAACGCGGACTTCGACGGTGACCAGATGGCTGTTCACGTACCGCTGACCCTGGAAGCCCAGCTGGAAGCGCGTGCGCTGATGATGTCTACCAACAACATCCTGTCGCCTGCATCCGGTGAGCCGATCATCGTTCCTTCTCAGGACGTGGTCTTGGGTCTGTACTACATGACCCGCGCCCGCATCAATGCGAAGGGTGAAGGTATGGTGCTGTCCGGCCCGAAAGAGGCCGAGAAAGTGTACCGTGCCGGTCTGGCCGACCTGCATGCTCGCGTCAAGTGCCGCATCACCGAGTACGTGAAGAACGAAGCCGGTGAACTGGTTGCCAAGACCGAGATGAAGAACACCACCGTTGGTCGTGCGATCCTGAGCCTGATCCTGCCGAAAGGCATGGAATACGCCCTGATCGACGAGCCGAAGGTGCTGACTGCTGCCGAGCAGGCCGATCTGGACGCCAATCCGCAGAACTGGATCAAATCCGTATCCAACAAGGCGCTGGGCAAAAAGCTCATCTCCCGTCTGCTGAACACCTGCTATCGCAAGCAGGGGCTGAAGGACACCGTTATCTTCGCTGACCAGCTGATGTATACCGGTTTCCACTACGCGGCGCTGTCCGGTGCTTCCGTTGGTATCGATGACATGGTCATCCCGGATGCCAAAAAAGACATCATCGCTTCTGCCGAAGCCGAAGTTGCCGAGATCCAGGACCAGTTCCTGTCCGGTCTGGTAACTGCGGGCGAACGTTACAACAAGGTTATCGATATTTGGGCCAGCGCCAACGAGCGCGTCTCCAAGGCCATGATGGAGAACTTGTCCAAAGAGCGTAACGTCAACTCGCTGGGTGATGAAGAAGAGCAGGCATCGTTCAACAGCATCTTTATGATGGCCGACTCTGGTGCGCGGGGTTCCGCAGCCCAGATCCGTCAGCTGGCCGGTATGCGTGGCCTGATGGCCAAGCCGGATGGCTCCATCATCGAGACCCCGATCATCGCGAACTTCCGCGAAGGTCTGAACGTACTGCAGTACTTTATCTCTACTCACGGTGCTCGTAAGGGTCTGGCGGATACCGCACTGAAGACTGCGAACTCCGGTTACCTGACTCGTCGTCTGGTAGACGTGGCGCAGGACATGGTGATCACCGAGGACGATTGCGGCACTACTGAAGGTCTGTGGATGACACCGCTGATCGAGGGTGGCGACGTGGTCGAGCCGCTGCGTGAGCGCGTGCTGGGTCGTGTGGTGGCAGAAGATGTCATCAAGCCGGGTACCGAGGACGAGATCCTGGTTGCTCGCAACACCCTGCTCGACGAGCAGCTGTGTGACCTGCTGGAACGCAACTCCGTTGACCGTGTGAAGGTACGTTCTGCCATCACCTGTGAAACTGACTTCGGTAACTGTGCTCACTGCTACGGCCGTGATCTGGCCCGTGGTCACCTGGTTAACAAGGGTGAGGCTGTCGGTGTTATCGCCGCCCAGTCCATCGGTGAACCGGGTACCCAGCTGACAATGCGTACGTTCCACATCGGTGGTGCCGCATCTCGTGCCGCAGCCGAGAGCAGCATCCAGGTGAAGAACACCGGTAGCATCAAGCTGCAGAACGCCAAGTTCGTTCACAACAGCGATGACAAACTGGTTATCACCTCCCGTTCTACCGAACTGACCATCATGGACGACATGGGCCGTACCAAGGAAAGCCACAAGCTGCCTTACGGTTCCGTGCTGGAAGTGAAGGACGGCCAGGCAGTGAACGCTGGCGAAACCGTTGCTAACTGGGATCCGCACACTCACCCGATCATCACCGAAGTGGCAGGTCGTCTGCACTTCGAACACATGATCGATGGCGTGACCATCACTCGTCAGACCGACGAGCTGACCGGTCTCTCCTCTATCGTCGTGCTGGACGTCAACGAGCGTCCGAGCGCCGGTAAAGAGATGCGTCCGACCGTTAAACTGGTCGACCTGAACGGCAACGACGTGATGATCCCGGGTACCGATGTAGCCGCCCAGTACTTCCTGCCGGGCAAGGCGATCGTGAACCTGGAAGATGGTGCCAACGTGGGCGTGGGTGACGCGGTAGCGCGTATCCCGCAAGAGTCCGGCGGTACCAAGGACATCACCGGTGGTCTGCCGCGCGTTGCGGATCTGTTCGAAGCACGTCAACCGAAAGAACCGGCTATTCTGGCCGAGATCTCCGGTACCATCTCCTTCGGGAAAGAGACCAAAGGCAAGCGCCGTCTGGTCATCACCCCGACCGATGGTGGCAACGTCTACGAGGAGATGATTCCGAAGTGGCGTAACCTGAACGTGTTCGAAGGTGAAAAAGTTGAGAAGGGTGAAGTGCTGGCGGACGGTCCTGAGTCTGCTCACGATATCCTGCGTCTGCGCGGTATCAGCCCGGTCGCCAACTACATCGCCAACGAAGTGCAGGACGTTTACCGTCTGCAAGGCGTTAAGATCAACGACAAGCACATCGAAGTCATCGTTCGTCAGATGCTGCGCAAGTGCGAGATCCTGACTGCTGGCGACACCGATCTGATCGAAGGCGAACAGGTTGAAGTGGCTCGCGTGAAGATTGCCAACCGTAAGCTGGTTGCCGAGGGCAAGACCCCTGCGACCTACCGTCATGTTCTGATGGGTATTACCAAGGCATCTCTGAGCACCGAGTCCTTCATCTCCGCGGCTTCCTTCCAGGAAACCACTCGCGTTCTGACCGAAGCCGCCGTTGGTGGCAAGCGTGACGAACTGCGTGGCCTGAAAGAGAACGTCATCGTGGGTCGTCTGATCCCGGCTGGTACCGGCTTTGCCTACCACCACAGCCGGATCAACCAGCGTGCTGCTGCAGCTCGTGCTGTTGGCACCCCGCAGGTGACCGCAGATGAAGCTGAGCAGAACCTGGCGGATCTGCTGAACGCTGCCGGTAGCTTCGACGAAGAGTAACTCGTCAACAGTGATTAAAAAGGGCTCCTTCAAGGAGCCCTTTTTGTTGGCCATTTGATCGGCAAAGACTGACGCCACGCGGGTTTCAGGATGATCCAGAGCAAAGTTGCAGAGTAAAAAATCAAAAAAAGTTGACTTTGCTCTCCTGCGATTTGACACTCGGCAAAGTTGAATGGTTATTACAGGGGTAGAACATGACTGTCGGTATCGAGGAAGCCATGCTTCCCGAAGAACAGCTGATCAGCCGCACTTTTACAGATGAAGACAGGGAATTGTTGCGCTCATACGATGGGCTCATCGACGGCTTGGCCGAATTGTTCGGCAAGCATTGTGAAGTGGTGCTCCACTCCCTGGAAAATCTGCACGAGTCGGTGATCAAGATCGCCAACGGCTTTAACACCGGACGCACCCTCGGGGCGCCCATCACCGATCTGGCACTGCGGATGCTCAAAGACATCGAGAGCACCGGCCAGGATTACACCCAGAGCTATTTTGCTCGCAGCCGCACCGGCGCCCTGATGAAGTCGAGCACCATCGCCATCAGGAACAGTGAACGCCAGGTGATCGGTCTTATCTGCATCAACCTGCATATCAATGCACCTTTCCACGAGTTCGTGGCCGAATTTTTCCCGACGCCCCAGCAGGCGGCACGCCAGTCACCAGAGACCTTTGCCAACAGTGTCGAAGAGCTTGTTGCCCAGACTGTGGACAATACCATCGACGAGATCAACCGCGATCCCACTGTGGCCAACAATGCCAAAAACCGCTTCATCGTCACCCAATTGTTCGAGAAGGGTATTTTTGACATCAAGGACTCCATCAACATGGTGGCGGACAAACTCAATATTTCGAAACATACCGTTTATCTCTACATCCGACAGCGCAAGCAGGGTGAAGACGAAAACGAGTAACTCAATTCCATAAGGGGATAGATGAATGGCTAAAGAAGTGATTGCAACCGACAAGGCGCCTGCCGCCATTGGTCCTTATGTTCAGGCGACCAAGGTAGGCGAGATGATCTTCACCTCCGGGCAGATCCCGCTTGATCCTGCCACCATGGAGATCGTTGCCGGTGGCATCGAAGCTCAGGCCGAGCAGGTAATGAAGAACCTGATCGCCGTATTGCAGGCTGCCGGTGCCGATGCTGGCAAGGTAGTGAAAACCACCTGCTTCCTGAGCGATATGAACGACTTCGTAGCCTTCAATCAGGTCTATGCCCGTTACTTTGGTGATGCCGCACCGGCTCGCTCCTGCGTGGAAGTTGCCCGTCTGCCCAAAGATGTGCTGGTCGAGGTTGAGGCCATCGCCCATCTCTGATCGGCAACTGCTAAAAAGCCCCTCATGGCAGGGGCTTTTTTGTTTTTGGCGTAAAATGGACAGGCATCAGTACAGGAGCCATGTTATGAGTCTGAGTTTTGCCCTGCTGGTGACCGGGCCTGCCTATGGCACCCAGTCCGCCAGCACCGCCTACCGCTTTGCCCGCAGCCTGTTGGCTCAGGGTCATACCCTCTCTCACCTCTTCTTCTATCAGGAGGGGGTCTGCAACGCCAACGGTCTGCATCTTCCCGCCACCGATGAGACCGACCTGGTGCGCCTGTGGCGAGAGCTGGCAGAGGAGCAGGGGATCCGCATCGATGTCTGTGTCGCTGCCGCCATGCGGCGCGGGGTGGTCGATGAGCAGGAGGCCAAAGGGGCAGGGCAGGCCCACTTCAATCTGCAAGCGCCATTTTGTCTGAGCGGGCTTGGCCAGCTGGCCGAAGCTGCCCTGACCGCCGATCGGCTGGTTCAGTTCTAGGGAGTGACCATGAACAAGAAAATCGCATTTATTTGCAGTCGTGGCCCCCATGGCCACGCTGCCGGTCGGGAGGGACTGGATGCCTTGCTGGCCACCTCGGCCATGACCGATGAGCTGGCACTCTTCCTGATTGGTGACGGCGTGTTGCAACTGCTTAAAGAACAACAGCCGCAGGGTATCTTGCAGCGCCACTATGCGCCAACCTTCAAGATGCTCGAACTCTATGACATCGAGGAGGTGTACGTCTGTGCCGACTCGCTGGCCGAGCGCGGCGTGACGGTCGAGGATCTGCTGATCCCGGTCGAAATCCTGTCGCGGGCAGAGATGGCGAGCCAGTGGTCACAATGCGCGACGCACATCAGCTTCTGAGGTCCCCATGTTGCATCTGATCTTGAATTCCCCTTTCCAGAGTCAGACACTGGCTCAGGCGCTCTCATACATGCAATCTGGCGATGAACTGGTGTTGATGCAGGATGCCGTCATTGCGGCCTGTGCGCCTCAGTGGTGCGAACAGCTGGCCGGGATCCAGCTACACGTCATGACCGAGGATCTGCAGGCGCGTGGTTTGCGTCATCAAGTGGGCGATCTGCTGGATATGGCCGGTCTGGTTGAGCTGATTGCACAAAAAGGCTCCCCCAGAACCTGGGCTGGCTGATTTCCATATTTTTACGTTAATTCAATGAATTATGGAAAACCCATGCGGATCCGATTTGCCCTTCCATGCCACAAACTGTATAAATCTTGACTCCCCAGACAACAGGGCATAAAATTTCGCGTCCCCGTATATGCGGGGAGGATTTTCCACACGTTTATGAAGTCATTATCAGGAGCCTTTTGATGGCAACTATTAACCAGTTGGTTCGCAAGCCACGCATCAAGCTCGTTGTGAAAAGCAACGTGCCGGCGCTGGAAGCGTGCCCTCAGAAGCGTGGCGTATGCACTCGTGTATATACCACCACCCCGAAGAAGCCTAACTCTGCACTGCGTAAAGTGTGCCGTGTACGTCTGACCAACGGCTTCGAAGTCACCTCCTACATCGGTGGTGAAGGTCACAACCTGCAAGAGCACTCTGTTGTTCTGATCCGTGGCGGTCGTGTAAAAGACTTGCCAGGTGTTCGTTATCACACCGTTCGTGGTGCGTTGGACTGTGCCGGTGTTAAAGACCGTAAGCAGGCTCGCTCCAAGTATGGCGTGAAGCGTCCTAAAGCTTAATGGTTCTCCGTTAAGTAAGGCCAAACGTTAATTCGTTTCTAGTTAGATAGCTTTCTAGTTTTGGGTAATCCCTGAAGTTACGGAGAATTTGAAATGCCAAGACGTCGTGTTGTTGGTCAGCGTAAAATCCTGCCAGATCCCAAGTTCGGATCAGAGCTGCTGGCTAAATTTGTCAACGTAGTAATGGTTGACGGTAAGAAATCTGTTGCAGAAGCCATTGTTTATGGCGCCCTGGACATCATTGCCACCAAATCTGGCAAAGAGCACCTGGCCGTATTCGAAGAAGCTCTGGATAACATTCGTCCGGCGGTCGAGGTTAAATCTCGTCGCGTCGGTGGTGCAACCTATCAGGTGCCGGTAGAAGTTCGTCCGGTACGTCGCAATGCTCTGGCAATGCGCTGGTTGGTTGATGCCGCTCGTAAACGTGGTGAAAAATCAATGGCTCAGCGTCTGGCTGGCGAGCTGCTGGATGCCGCTGACAATAAGGGTTCGTCTGTCAAGAAACGTGAAGACGTTCACCGTATGGCTGAAGCGAACAAAGCCTTCGCTCACTTCCGCTGGTAATCCGCTTGCGCAGGGTCTTTTGGCTCTGCGCACCTTTAATTATCTAGGGACAAGCGCCTTAGTAAGAGGATGACAATGGCTCGTACAACCCCCATTGAGCGTTATCGTAATATCGGTATCTCCGCTCACATTGACGCCGGTAAGACTACTACTACCGAGCGCGTACTGTTTTACACCGGTGTAAGTCACAAGATCGGTGAAGTTCACGATGGCGCTGCCACCATGGACTGGATGGAACAGGAACAAGAGCGTGGTATCACCATCACCTCCGCCGCGACCACCGCTTTCTGGTCCGGTATGGGTAAACAGTTCCAACCGCACCGTATCAACATCATCGATACCCCCGGCCACGTTGACTTTACTATCGAAGTAGAGCGTTCAATGCGTGTTCTGGACGGTGCCGTGATGGTGTACTGTGCCGTAGGTGGCGTACAGCCACAGTCTGAAACCGTATGGCGTCAGGCTAACAAGTACAAGGTTCCCCGTATCGCGTTCGTCAACAAGATGGACCGTACCGGTGCCAACTTCCTGCGCTGCGTTGAGCACATCAAGACCCGTCTGAAAGGCGTTCCGGTTCCCCTTCAGCTGAACATCGGCTCTGAAGAGAACTTCAAGGGCGTTGTTGACCTGGTCAAGATGAAGGCCATCAACTGGAATGAAGCTGATCAGGGCGTATCCTTCGATTACGAAGACGTCCCGGCCGAGCTGCTGGAACAGGCGCAAGAAATGCGCATGAATCTGGTTGAAGCCGCTGCTGAAGCGTCTGAAGACCTGATGGAAAAGTACCTGGGCGGCGAAGAGCTGACCGAGGAAGAGATCAAAGGTGCTCTGCGTCAGCGTGTGCTGAACAACGAGATCATCCTGGTAACCTGTGGCTCCGCATTCAAGAACAAGGGCGTACAGGCAATGCTGGATGCCGTGATCGAGTATCTGCCGGCGCCGACTGACGTTGCTGCTATCGACGGCCTGAAAATGGACGGCGAGACCAAAGACGAGCGTCACGCTTCCGATGACGAGCCGTTCTCTGCTCTGGCGTTCAAGATCGCTACCGACCCGTTCGTTGGTAACCTGACCTTCTTCCGTGTCTACTCTGGCGTAATCAACTCCGGTGACACCGTACTGAACTCCGTCAAGGACAAGCGCGAGCGTTTTGGTCGTATCGTTCAGATGCATGCCAACAAGCGTGAAGAGATCAAAGAAGTACGCGCTGGTGACATCGCTGCTGCTATCGGTCTGAAAGACGTGACCACTGGTGACACCCTGTGTGACCCGAACGCACCGATCATCCTCGAGCGTATGGAATTCCCGGAGCCGGTAATTTCTATCGCGGTTGAGCCGAAAACCAAGGCTGACCAAGAGAAGATGGGTCTGGCTCTGGGCCGTCTGGCTCAGGAAGATCCGTCCTTCCGCGTATGGACTGACGAAGAGTCAGGTCAAACCATCATCGCCGGTATGGGTGAGCTGCACCTGGACATCATCGTTGACCGTATGCGTCGCGAGTTCAAGGTAGAAGCGAACGTAGGTAAGCCGCAGGTTGCCTACCGTGAAACCATCCGTACCGCCGTTAAAGACATCGAAGGCAAACATGCCAAGCAGTCTGGTGGTCGCGGTCAGTACGGTCACGTTGTGATCGACATGTACCCGCTGGAAGAAGGCAAAGCCTACGAATTCGTTAACGACATCAAAGGCGGCGTCATTCCTGGTGAATTCATCCCGGGTGTTGATAAAGGTATCCGCGAGCAGCTCAAATCTGGCCCGCTGGCTGGTTACCCGGTTATGGATCTGGGTGTGCGTCTGCACTTCGGTTCCTACCACGATGTCGACTCTTCCGAACTGGCGTTCAAAATCGCTGCTTCCATGGCCTTTAAGGCTGGCTTCATGAAGGCCAACCCGGTTCTGCTCGAACCGATCATGAAAGTAGAAGTTGAAACTCCGGAAGATTACATGGGCGACGTTATCGGTGACCTGAACCGTCGTCGTGGCCTGATCGAAGGTATGGAAGATGGCCCGTCCGGCAAGATCGTACGTGCTCTGGTGCCGCTGGCCGAAATGTTCGGTTATGCAACTGCACTGCGTTCCGCTACCCAAGGTCGTGCTTCCTACGCCATGGAATTCGCCAAGTATCACGATGCACCGACCAACGTTGCACAAGCCGTGATCGAAGAGCGCAAATCCAAGTAATTTAAGATTCCCCGCCTACGACGGTAGGCGGGTTTAACCTAGAAGGACTACGTCGTGTCTAAAGAAAAATTTGAGCGTAATAAACCGCACGTAAACGTCGGCACCATCGGCCACGTTGACCACGGTAAAACCACCCTGACTGCAGCTATCACCAACGTGCTGGCCAAGCACTTCGGTGGTAAAGCTTTCGCCTTCGACCAGATCGACAAGGCACCGGAAGAGCGTGAGCGTGGTATCACCATCAACACCTCTCACGTAGAATACGACACCGCTACCCGTCACTACGCACACGTAGACTGCCCGGGTCACGCCGACTACGTTAAAAACATGATCACCGGTGCTGCCCAGATGGACGGCGCGATCCTGGTAGTAGCAGCGACTGACGGCCCGATGCCGCAGACTCGTGAGCACATCCTGCTGGGTCGTCAGGTAGGCGTTCCGTACATCATCGTGTTCATGAACAAGTGTGACATGGTAGATGACGAAGAGCTGCTGGAACTGGTCGAGATGGAAGTTCGCGAACTGCTGTCCGAGTACGACTTCCCGGGTGATGACCTGCCGGTAGTCCGTGGTTCCGCACTGAAAGCGCTGGAAGGCGAAGCTCAGTGGGAAGAGAAGATCCTGGAACTGGCTGGCCACCTGGACAGCTACATTCCGGAGCCGGAGCGTGCAATCGACCTGCCGTTCCTGATGCCTATCGAAGACGTATTCTCTATCGCTGGCCGTGGTACTGTAGTTACCGGTCGTGTAGAGCGCGGTATCGTTAAAGTTGGTGAAGAAGTGGAAATCGTTGGTATCAAAGATACCACCAAGACCACCTGTACCGGCGTTGAAATGTTCCGCAAACTGCTGGACGAAGGTCGTGCAGGCGAGAACATCGGTGCACTGCTGCGTGGCGTGAAGCGTGAAGACGTAGAGCGTGGTCAGGTACTGGCCAAGCCGGGCACCATCAAGCCGCACACCAAGTTTGAATCTGAAGTGTACGTGCTGTCCAAAGAAGAAGGTGGTCGTCATACCCCGTTCTTCAAAGGCTACCGTCCGCAGTTCTACTTCCGTACTACCGACGTGACCGGTACCATCGAACTGCCGGAAGGTGTAGAGATGGTAATGCCGGGCGACAACATCAAGATGGTTGTTACCCTGATTGCGCCGATCGCGATGGACGACGGCCTGCGTTTCGCTATCCGTGAAGGTGGCCGTACCGTAGGTGCTGGTGTTGTAGCTAAAGTTATCGCTTAATCGATACTTTAAATGCACACATGAAAGGGGTGGCTTCGGCCGCCCCTTTTGTTTTTGGGCTTTATCTGCCCTGTGAGATACTGGGCAAAACCATTGATTGAGGTAGTTTCCGTGAGCAAACCCGCCATTTTTCTGGATCGTGACGGTGTCATCAATGAAGACACTGGCTATGTCAGCCAGGTCGATGACTTCCATTTTCTGCCCGAAGTCATAGACGCCCTGCAGCTCCTCAAAAAGAAAGGCTATCTGCTGGTTGTAGTGACCAACCAGTCAGGGATTGCCCGCGGTTATTTCACCGAAGATGATTTCATGAACCTGACTGAGTGGATGGATTGGTCGCTGGCCGATCGCGATGTGGATCTCGATGGTATCTACTTCTGCCCACACCATCCGGATCACGGAGCTCCCTGTGACTGCCGCAAGCCGGAACCGGGAATGTTGTTGCTCGCCAAGCAGGAACTGAACATCGACATGAGCCGTTCCTATATGGTGGGTGACAAGCCTTCCGATTTGAAAGCAGCGAGCAATGCCGGGGTCGGTCACAAGATCATGGTCAGAACTGGTAAGCCGGTTACCGAAACGGGTAGCGCACTGGCAGATGCCATCTATGACAACCTGCACGATTTTGCCATCGCGGCACCTACAGCAAGCTGATCCCGCCGGTTTAACATGCTGATTGGTGGCTTTGTGAGCGAACGAACAGCGAAAGCCATCTTTTTGCAATTATCCGCTTGCCAGAACGAATTCACTCCCTATAATGCGCCTCCATCGACACGGCAAGCGGCAACGCAAACAACCGGGTCGGTAACCTCGAAAAGCCTTTGCAAATAAGGCTTGACTCGAGAAGGCGGTTGAGTAGA